>JAXMHQ010000034.1:0-50735 GCA_046346665.1 Verrucomicrobiota bacterium | reverse complement strand
CTTTGTCGGCTTCGTGGCTGCTCGGATCCCCGTTCCCCACGCCGATGATCTTTCCATCGCCTTCGATTTTGAAATGAATGCGATTGCCGGCGACCGGCACGAGCCGGCCTTTTGCGTCCACCACCTCAACGGTCACGAGGGCGATGCCTGATTTGCCGCCGGCGAGCGTGGTGCGATCCGCCGTCAGCCGGATGCCGGCCGGCGCGCCCGTGGTTTCCTGGACTGCCTCCATGATTTTGCCTTTAAAGTTGCCCCTGGCGACGAGGGTGCCCGGCGCATATTTCACATTCCATTCGAGATGCCGGAGGGGTTGCGTCGTTTTTTTGCCCAGCGACACGCCGTTCAGAAACAATTCCACTTCCTCGCAGTTGCTGTGAACCCAGACGGAGATGTCCCGGCCTTCCATGCCCGGCCAGTTCCAGTGCGGAAACAAATGCAACACGGGATCCGATGTCCACCAGGCTTTGTAGTAATAATAGCTGTCTTTGGGAAAGCCGCAGATATCCAGGAATCCGTAGTGCGAATTAATGCAAGGCCACTCGAACGGCCGCGGCTCGCCTTTGTAATCGAATCCCGCCCAGACAAACCCGCCCGCCATGAAATCGTTTGTCGCGATGGGCGGCCACGCGTTCTCCACCGTTTGGCCGCCGGGCCCGGCGGTGGTGCTGTAAGCCGCAATGTAACCGCGTTCGCGATCCCCCTGGTAACCCTCCCACCGTTCCGTCGCGTAAACGCCGCGCGTGCCCACTTCGCTGGCGATTTCCGTGGCGACAATCGCATTCGTCGGACGCAACGCGTGAACGCCGTCGTAAACCCCCGGATTGTAGTTGATCCCCACGACATCGAGCACTCCCGCCAATCCCTCCGCCTTGTCAAAACCGCCGTTCAACGCCGCGGTCACGGGCCGGGTCGGGTCGAGTTCATGAACACGCTCCCGCATCGCCCGCCCCATCGCAGCGGCCTCGGGCGTGCCTTGAATCCACTGTTCGTTGCACAGCGACCAGAGAATGATGCTCGGATGATTGCGATCGCGCATCACCAGGGACGTGAGATCGCGATGCTCCACCGCGGGAGTCTCCTTCGGCGATTGATCCGCGTAGGTGTCGCCAAAATGGCGGTTCTCGGCGATGACAACGAAGCCGAGGCGATCGCATTCGTCGAGGAGGAACGGCTCCACCGGGTTGTGCGAGAACCGAATGGCGTTGCAGCCCATCTCCTTCAGCCGCTCCAGCCGCCACGTGAACAGTTGATCCGGCATCGCCACGCCAACCCCGGCGTGGTCTTCGTGCATGTTGACCCCCTTCAGTTTGAGCTTCCTGCCGTTCAGAAAAAATCCGCGATCGGCATCGAAACGCGCCTGGCGCACGCCAAATGTCGTTCTCAGTTGGTCCGTCACTTTGCCCCCGACCCGGACGGTGCTGCGCAACTGGTACAAACGCGGGCGTTCCACCGACCAAAGATCGGCCTGCGCCAGCGGAATCCGATGCGGAACGGTCGCATGGCCGTGGGGCGACAGTTCCTGTGAAGACGAAGCCGAAGCGACGACGCGGCCTTCCGCGTTCAGGATTTCGCTCAAAACAATTCCCGAAACCGTCGCGGATCCCGAGTTCGTCACTTCAATGCCCGCCGAGACAATCGCGTCCGCCCTGACGCCGTCACCGGGATCGGCCACGGCGGACGTCACAAACACACCGTCGGGCGCGATGTGAACCGGGTCCACGGTCACCAGGCGCACATGCCGGTAAATGCCCCCGCCTTCATACCACCAGCCGTCGTAGCGCGGATCCACCTGCACCACCAGGATGTTTGTGCCGCCGCAGTCCGCCGCGTCCGTGATGTCGAACCTGGAACGTGTGTAGCCGCTGTATTGGCTGCCCACTTCCTTTCCGTTGAGCCAGTAATGACTGTTGCTGAACACGCCGTCAAACTCGAGCCACAGCCGTTTGCCTTTTGCGCCGGCGGGAATCTCAATCGCCTTGCGATAGGTCGCAGGCTGCACCGGGAGATAGCCATGCAGCCAATACCATCCGCCGCGACCCTGGTCGGCTTCCGGAAAACGATTGGTCCGCTCAAAAGTTCCCTCCACCACGTAATCATGCGGCACATCCACCCGGCGCCACGAACTGTCATCGTAATGGGGCGCAATCGCATTGGTGGGCGCGCCGGTCTGAAACCGCCAATCGTCGTCCAATGCCTCCACCATCCTCGGCGAATCAGCCGCCAGAACCCGGGACGCAAACAGCAGGGCGACCCCGCTGATAATGCGGGCTCGTGCAAGTGAGAAAACGTTCATAGAAGAGCAGGGCCAGTATCAGCGCCCATGAGCCGGTCGTCATGTCGTTAAAACTACCGAACCCCCACCTACCGGTGGGGCGAGACTCCGTCGAGCCCTGACAGAGGCATTGGAGTGTTGGAGTATCGGAGTTTTGGAGTGATGGAAAATACGAGCCTCGTCCTCGATCCGTCCCATCAATCCAAAAATCCAACCATCCATCACCGCACTCGCAAGGCGCGGGATCACTCGTAATGCGGCGGCTTTTGAACGTTGGATTTCACCCGCTCCAGTTCCAGCGTCTGCAGGGTCCCCGATTGCCTACGGATCTCCTTGCTCAGCCGCTCCAGGACTTTGCCCTGCTCGATCACCACGCCGTTCAATTGCTCCACCAGCCGCTCCAGGTGCGCCACGTGCATTTCCAGCCGGTCCAGACGCTCGGAGTTTTCTTCTGCCATCCCTCCATGCTGCCCCGCCGACCCGGCCATGTCCAGCCACGCCCATTCTCATGTTCTCTTTGGTGGCGGAGGGGGGATATCCTAATTTGCAGTTGGCATGTGGTCGGCCCGCGCCCCGCGCGCCCGGCGCCGCGGAGCGGCGCCCTACCAAACCATCTGCTCGCTCGAAGACAGGATTCAAATGAAGACACCTCCCCCCATCCGCGCCCATCCGCGTCATCCGCGATAAAAACATCCATCTTCATCCGTGGTTAACTCGATTTTCGGCGTTGGATATGCCATCCTCATACCCATGAAATTGCCAACCGTCCTGTCCTCCGCGGGCTGCCTGGCGATAGCCTGGATTCTCACCGGTTGCACCGGCGTGCCCAAAGGCGTCACGCCCGTCCAGGGATTCGAACTCAATCGTTACCTCGGACGCTGGTACGAGATCGCCCGCCTCGACCATTCCTTCGAACGCGGCCTGAGCCACGTCACCGCCGAATACAGCCCGCGCGACGGCGGCGGCGTGCGCGTCGTCAACCGCGGCTATTCGGACGGCAAAAAGGAATGGAAATCCGCCGAGGGCAAAGCGTTCTTCGTCAAATCTCCCGACATCGGCTACCTGAAAGTATCCTTCTTCGGCCCGTTCTACGGGTCGTACATCATCTTCGAGCTCGACGAAAAAGATTACCAATACTCCGTGATCTCGGGTCCGAACAAATCCTACCTGTGGATCCTGTCGCGAACGCCGGAAATCCATCCTGAACTCAAAGACAAGCTCATCTCCCGGGCCGCCGCGCTCGGGTTCGACACGTCCAAACTGGTGTTCCCCGATCAACAAGCGCCCCCGCCCTGAAGCCGCTGCGGCTTATTTTGCGGTGCCGGCAGGCGGACCTGCACGCTGGCGGGCTCAGGCGATTCTGCGTCTGGCCGACGCGTGCGTTCGCGACTGGAATGGATGAGGTCAAAAGACCCGGTGACACGCTCTGCTGTGAGAAAATGCCGGCGCCGATGGTTTGAGCGTTCAAGTGGGTTTGGCAAGAACGGGCGCGTTTTCGAAGTATTCGGGCAGCTCCATCGAGTCCAGCAGTGTTGAGCGCATGACCCGCTTCGTGACGAACGGCAGGGTCAGCACCTTTGTCGCCTGGTTGCGCGCGAAAAGTCCCAGGCGCGTTTTGGGCGCAAAAGATCCGGCAAACTTCCTGGCCGCCTTTTGCTTGGCGAGGATGAGCGGATGCAACAATTGTTCATAGCGCTCGAATGCGCGTTCGGGGGAGCCGGCGGCCTTCTTCATCTCACCGGCAAGCACGTACGCCGCTGTCATGGCCAGGGCTGACCCTTGGCCCGCAAGCAGCGATGGAGCAAACGCCGCGTCGCCGATGAGCCCGACCCGGCCCAGCGACCATCTGTCCATCTGAATCTGACTCACGCGATCGAAATACAGGTCGTCGCAGGAGTCCATCGCCGCAAGAATCTCCGGACATTCCCAGCCGAGACCGCCGAATTGGGAGCGCAGCACCCTCTTGTGGGCCTCCGTGTCACGGGCATCCACGGGATTCCCGCCGGCGTCCGCGAACACAAACAGGAATAGCGTGCGATTATTCCGCAAGGAGAAACGCCCAACCTGCTTCCCGGGCGCGCCATAACCGATGTAAGCGTCTTCGTTCCTGGAAGGGTAGCCGGCCGCTTCAAAGGCTGCGACCGAGTAGCCAAGAAAGCTCTCAAAACGGGTTTCATTTCCAAACACCAGCTTTCGGACGGCCGAGTGAAGTCCATCGGCGCCGATGACGACGTCAAAGGTTCTGGCCGGCGCGCGTTCGAAAGTGACATTCACGCCACGCCCGGTTTGCCTGATCCCGGTGATGCTATCGTCGAAGATCGTTTCGCAACGGCTTTCGATCGTGCGATAAATGTTCCTGGCCAGGTCGCTGCGGGCGATGGTCACGTAACGCCCATTCGTGGCGGCGCGGAAGACGTCCACATCGAAGCCGCCTATCCGTCGTCCCTTCGAATTGACGATGCGCATCTCTTTGATCTCGTATCCATCGCGGCGGATGTCCGGAAGGATTCCCATTCGTTCGGCGACATCGTAACCGCGTCCCCAGAAATCAATGGCGTAACCGCCGGTGCGCAGACCGCGCGCGCGTTCCACGAGCGTCGATTGCACGCCATAAACGGAAAGCCAATACGCCAGCGTCGGCCCGGCAATACCGATGCCTGAAATGAGAACCGTCATCGTCAGACAATATAGCGCACCAATAAACCGCCGGCATCCCCCCAATCCCAAGCGTGAACGGCGCCGAAAGGGGCAACTTTTCAACCGCGAATGAACGCTAGGCCAGTTCAAGCTAAACCGTAGCCGGCAAGCGCCTGAAAGAACATCCGCAGATTTCACAGATTTCACAGATAATCTGCGTTCATCTGCGAAATCTGCGGATGAATAAACGGCTACAGTTTTATTGAAAACGCTCTAATGAACCCGAATTGACTCTAATTGTACAGACAGAATTCAGAATTCAGAATTCAGGAGCCAGCATTTGAATCGCTTCGCTTGGCTATTGGGCGGAGCCGCGCTCCCCTTCCGCCGGGACGGGGGAGAGGGCCGGGGTGAGGTGGCGCAACACCTGGTGTCACATCTGAACCTTCAACAATTGGCGCCAAGGTTTGCAGAAATCGAGCGTCGCTGTTTCCGCGGGCACAGGATGGGGGCCGCCGGTGGAAAAATGGCTGCAGATTTCGCAGCGCCCCGTCACGTTTCGCGTGTAGCCGGCTCCTTTCTGTGAAATCTGCAAGTCACTTGCGCAAATGGCCGTTGTCAGTGTGCACGACTTTTGCTTAGCTAATGTCCTGGTGAAGAAATGGTCACACATGAGTCCGGGCAATGCCCTTGGCGGCAGGCGTGTCTTCGCCTTGCTGCTGTTGGGGTTGTTCCTCTTTGTGCATGCGATGACTCAATATGAGCCATTGCATCACCTGTTTCACCCGGATTCGCACGACGCCAAGCATCATTGTGCGGTGACCATGCTGCTCAGCGGGCAGGTGGATTCCCCGGACACGGGTGGAATTCATGCCGTGGCGGCCTCGCAAATGCCCGTGACGGTGATTCTCGAGCCCGTTCCGGTTTTCCTTTCGTTTGAGTTCTTCCTTCCTCTCAGTTGCGGTCCGCCCGCATCCCTCTCCTGATTCCTAGCCGGTCTTTTCCGGGGCGGCACTTCGCGTAGGCGAATGGCCCCATCGCTGGAAAGGAACTTTTCCTCCATACAGTCCGTTTCGGGATTTTCGTGCCCGGACTCGCCGTGCGCGAGTCGCAAATCGAAAAACATAATCATGAAAACGAGCCGTGCGTTGAACCGCAGCGGCGGGTTCACTTTGATCGAATTGCTGGTGGTGATTGCCATCATCGCCATCCTTGCGGCCTTGTTGTTGCCCGCTTTGGTGCGTGCGAAGGAAAAAGCCAAACAGACCAGTTGCATGTCCAACATGCGGCAAATCGGGGTGGCGATGAAAATGTATGCCGATGACGACCTTAAAGGTTATCTGCCTGGCACCGCGCACGCGCTCCTGACCAATTCGTGGATCTTCTCCCTCTCACCTTACGTGGGGAAAGTGGATAAGATCCGCATTTGCCTGTCCGACCCGAAGGGCATGGAACGGCTGACCAACAACGGCACCAGTTACGTTCTCAACGGATACACCGACGTTTCTCAGGCTCTGGATCCCTTTGGAAACATCCGTCCGGATGTGCCGGTTTATTCCAAGCTGGACGCGATTCCACATCCCACCGAGATGATGATTGTCTTTGAAAGTAACCGCAACGGTTACGGCTCGGGCGAGGATCACACGCATTCTTCAGGCTGGTTGACCACTGGCTGGAGCAGCGTGCTGGCGGACATCCAGCCAAACCGCCACGGCGCGGGCGCCAACTATCTGTTCGCCGACATGCACGTGGAATTCGTCAAAGCAGCAATTCTCAAAAAACGCATTGAGGCGGGCGATAATTTCGCCCTGCCACCGAAATAAATCCTGAACGAAAACCTCGCACCTTATGAATCTGTTTAAAACTCCGATGAACCCGGCAAGCGTTCTGACGGTTGCCTTTCTGGTTGCGGTTAATATTTCACAGGCGGACACCATCACCAACTACATGGCCGGACATGCCGACCTGTCCGTCAGCTATCAAGACAGCGATTGGAACCTTCATTATCGTTTTGGCGCCGACACCATTTTGAATGGGGCGATCTACACCAATTACCCCATCGCGCCCGAAACCATTCATGTCATCGTGCCAAACAATGCCAATACGCGCCTCGTTCTCAATTCCAGCCAGGTCAACGGCGCGTATGCGTTTCTCGGCGCGACTGCCGGGCAGACCAACTGGTATATCTCCCAAAGCAGTGTGGCCGGCGAGCCGTTCTTCGGCCTGGGCTCGGATGAATTGCATTACGATCAGTTTATCCCGCCGATTACGTTCCGGCTAAGTTCGTTCTCCGGTCCCGGCAATTTCTCGGTGTGGCAAACTGACGCGTTTGGAAATCCCATCGTTGGTTGGACAACGGCAAACGGCCTTGGTGATGACGATGTGATCGGTTTCGGCCTTCCCACTCATGCGCATTACAATTGGGGTTTCACCGCGCCTGGTGAATACGTTTTGGGCGTCACCGTAACCGGCACGAACATCACGGACGGCGTTTTGACCAGCACCAACAACATCGTGTTCGAAGTTGCGCCGTTTGCCGTGCCCTCTCTCATGATTCAGCAGAGTGCGCCGAGCAACATCGTCCTCAGCTTGTCCACCGTTCCCAGCCAACTCTATCAATTGCAATCCGCGACCAATGTCATCGGTCCGTGGGGCAACGCCGGCGCGCAATTCACCGGCAGCGGTTTGACGAAGCAAATCACACGGACGAACACGCAAGACCAGGAATTCTTCCGCATCAAGACACAACATTGAAATCACCCGAATCATTGCAACCGTGAATCCACGCCGTCTCCTTCAGATCGCTTTTGCGCTGGCTTTCGTCAGCGGCGCTTCTGCGCTGACGCATGAGCTGCTCTGGACGCGGCGCATGATCGATCTGCTGGGCGCGAGCACGGAATCATCCAGTCGCGTTTTCGGATGTTTCTTCCTGGGGCTGGGCCTGGGAGCCGCTTGCGCCGCGCGCTGGATCAGCCGCCTTGCACGGCCGTGGCGAGCGGTTGCAATGGCGGAACTCGGCGTCGCCCTGTTCTCCTTGCCGGTGTTGTTTTTGCCGGAATGGACGGATTGGATTTGGCCGGCGCTTGGAATGGAGAACCTTGTGCACTGGCCGGGTTTGACCGTCAAAACCCTGCTCTCCGCGATCATCCTGCTGCCGCCGTCGTTTTGCATGGGCTGGGTGTTGCCGTTTTTGTGTCACGCGCTGCTGCGCCAAACACAGCGGCTGGAGACGGACGGCGTGAGGCTCTACGCCCTCAACACCCTGGGCGGCGCGGCCGGCTTGCTGTTCGCCGTGTTGTGTCTGCTGCCGTCGCTCGGCGCGGCGTATTCGATGGCGGCGGCGATGGCGCTGAATGTGGCGGTGGCGGCGGGCGCATGGTGGGTGGATGGAAAAGTCGAGACGGCGCGCGGTGCTGTCCGGATGCCGCCGCGCGGCGTCCCTGCCCGATCAATGCCGCGCATGATTCTGGCCGTGGCGCTTTTTTCGGGTGCCGGGATTCTGGCGGCGGAAGTGGTCGCGAACCAGATGTTCATGCTGGTGGCGACACTTTCGTTCTACGCGCCGGCGGCGATTTTATTTGCCATCATTTTATCGCTCGCACTCGGCGCATTGCTCGCGCCGCGCTTGCGCCGCCGCTGGCCGGAACTGCCAATCTCATCCCTGGTTGCCGGCGCACTGGCCGCCGCCGCCCTCGCCCTCGCCTTCGGACCGATGATTTTCATGGGCATCGTCGAACATATGAACGTGCTCGGCATGAATGGGTCTGTGAATGAATTCATCATCAAGCTGGCATTGCTGGCGTTCATTTCACTCGGACCGGGTTTTCTGCTGGCGGGATTGATCTTCCCGCTGACGATTTCGTGGGCGGCGGAAGCGGCGGGGGACGTGGACGGAAGAAAACTTGGCTGGCTGCTGGCGGTGAATGGATTTGGCGGCGTCATCGGCGCGGAAACCGCCTATCGAGTGTTGCTGCCGGCGTTCGATGTTCATGTGTCGCTGGGCGTGACGGCCGTCGCCTACGTGCTCGCGGGCCTGGCCCTGGCATTGCGGGATCAACGGCGCCCTGTCTGGCTGATTCCTCAAGCCGGCGCAGCCGCAGGCGGGGTGTTGCTCATCCTTTTCGGCCTGCGTGAATTGCCATTGGTCAACACGCATCATCGACTCCAGTTGCTTGACCATCGCGCGGGGCGCGAAGGCGCGGTGGCGGTCGTGGAAAATGCCGCGCTGGGTCGCTGCATTTTGATGGACAACCAATACCTGCTGGGCGGCTCGCACGCGATCGCGAGCGAGGAGCGACAGGCGAATCTGTCGTTGCTGCTGCATCCCGCGCCGCGCGATGTTGCGTTCATCGGGCTGGCCACCGGCATCACACCGGGCGCGGCGCTGCTGCATTCCAATCTCAATTCCATCACGGTGGTGGAACTGTCGTCACTGGTGGAGCGCGCGGCGGACCGCTTTTTCAACGAATTCAATCACGGTGTCACGCGCAGCCGGGCAAAGGTGGTGATTGACGACGGGCGCACGGTGATGGCCGCCGCGCCAAACCGGTTTGACATGGTCATCGGCGATTTGTTTTTGCCGTGGTCGCCGGGCGAGTCACGGCTTTACAGCGTGGAACATTTCCGCGATGTGCGCCGCTCGCTGCGTCCGGGCGGCGTTTTTTGCCAATGGCTGGCGATGTATCAATTCACGCCCCACCAGTTTCAAGTCATCGCCGACACATTCCAGAACGTGTTTCCGCACACCTGCCTTTTTTGCAACGCGCTGGATACCGAATCGCCGACGCTGGCGTTGGTAGGCCTGCGGGACGATGCGGCACTGAATTGGCAGACCATCGCGGCGCGGTGCGCGGCGTATCAGAAAAATACCGCGCTGAATCAGGATGTCTTGCTGCGCGGCACGGACAGTGTCGTGCAGTTGTATCTGGGCGAATGGAAATCCCCGGCGGACAACGCGCCGGCCGCACTCAACACGCTGGGAAATCTTTTGATTGAACTCGATGCCGGGCGTGAACGGCTGACCGGTCATCCCGGCGCGAAATACTTTTACGGCAAACGCTGGTTGCAATTCTGTCATGAACGGCGCGCGGAAATGGTCGCCGCCGGTTTGCCGTCCGATTCGCCTGTGACCGCCGCCGCGCTGGATTTGGCGGATGCGCGGATGCGTGAAGTGTATTTGCAGGAACGCGAGCCGCAGCCAACCCCGCCGGGTCTGCACGCGCAACTTTCCCGACCCAACAACAACCAAACTGTCGCGGCCGTGCCGCACTAGAAACGAAACCCAAAAACAAAAGAACAAAACATGAAAGTAAAACGGAAATATCCCATCGGCCACATCCGCCAGCTCGGGCTGGCGGCCCTGATGACCACGGGCCTGACGCTTCAGGCGCAAACATCCTATCTCACCGAGGGACACACGG
The DNA here is from genome assembly GCA_046346665.1 of Verrucomicrobiota bacterium. Taxonomy (GTDB): domain Bacteria; phylum Verrucomicrobiota; class Verrucomicrobiia; order Limisphaerales; family JAXMHQ01; genus JAXMHQ01. Next base: position 40,406 of record JAXMHQ010000034.1, on the reverse strand, counting down.
ACATTGACATTGGTTACGACGGCGGCACGTTTACCCTGGGTATCTCCTATGGTGAGCCGGAACAGGATTACGACGTTAACAACACCTTCCTGGTCGCCTTGCCCGGCGCGCATACGACGGTGTCAGGTAATCCAAGCTTCAGTTTTCTCGGGAGCCCCGGCAGTGACGTCTGGATTCTGCCACAAGTGCAAAACCCCAGTCTGCTCTTCCTCGGATTCGGCGCGGAAGGCATTGAGTCGGGAACGTTCCTAAATGATCAACTGAGTCTGACCCTGGAAAACGTGTCCGGTCCGGGAATGTTCTCCATTTACACTACTGACGGCGTTGGCAATCCGACACAGTGGTTCGCCGGCGGAAACGGTTCCCAGGAAACCATTGCGACCGGCGCGCATACCCATGTGAACTGGGCTTTCAGCGAGCCGGGTGAATATGAGGTGACGTTCCAAGGCGACGCCCAACTCCCGGATGAAAGCCTGGTCAGCACCGGGCCGGTCACTTTCATGTTCCAAGTGGAAGCCGTGCCGGAACCGACCACGTTCGCCCTGTGCGGACTCGGAGGCGCGGCATTGCTGGCTCTCCGGAGACGCAAATAAGCAAATCATGAAAACCAGGACGCGGCGGTGAAATCAACCGCCGCCGCGTCCCTTCACCACATCCCATGAAACCGAACCTCCTTCGCCGGGCGGGATTGCTTTTTGCCGCCGCTCAAACCGTTCTTGCACTTCACGCCCAGACCAATTCGCTGGCGACGGGGGAGGCGGTCATCGGTGTCAATTACAGTTCCGGCCAATGGACATTGAATCTGCGCGATACGCTCGGCGGCGTGACGTATTCGCCCGCGACAAATCTGTTGCTGTGGGTCGAAGCCAACGCGCACAGCCTTGTGCCCACCAACGCGGGCTGGGCCTTTCTCGGCGACGCGGGATCCAACGTCTGGATTGTTCCCAAAACAAAAACGGTCAACCTTTTGCATCTCGGTTTCGATACAACCCAAATCACCAACGGCCTTTTCACGGGCAACCAGGTGAAACTGACGCTGCAAAGCATCAGCGGCCCCGGCGATTTCTCGCTTTACGACTCCGACGCCAATGGCAATCCCACCGTTTTGATGAACACCGGTGACGGCCTCTCCGCCGCCGATCAGGTGACGCTGCCGACGGGAACAAATCAATTTTTCAACTGGGCGTTCAGCGCGCCGGGCGATTACGTCCTGAACTTTGCCGCCAGCGGCAACCTGGCGGGCGGTTCCGGCACCAGCAGCGGCGCCGTGGCGTTTCTGTTCCACGTTCAGGACCAGGTGTTTTACCTCACTTTTCAGCACATGGATTTTCGAGCGGATTACGAACCCGACGCCGACGGCACGAATCGCTTGAACACGCTGGTCCGTTACAATGTTTCCTACGAGGTTGATCCCAACGGCTACATCGTCACCACCAACAAATACCTTTACATCGTCGGCGGCAGTGGTGCCCAGCTCACGATTCCCAACAATCCTTATTATACTTTCCTGGGCCAGCCCGGCTCGCCCGTCTGGATTTTGCCGCAGACTCAGGACACGAATCTGCCTTATGTCGGCATCTCCACTGAGGAAATTCCGCCCGGCGTTTTCAACGGGCCGCTGAGCTTTGAACTCGTTTCCGTGGATGGGCCGGGCAATTTTTTTGCCTGGGCCAATCCCGGCTTCGGCCAGCCCCCGATCATCAAGTTCATCTGCACCAACGGCGTTGTTTCGCCGGGTTACAACGTGATGACGCCGTCCACCGGCAGCCATGAACATTACAATTGGGCTTTCAGCACGAATGGACTTTATCGCGTCACCTTCCGCTATTCCGGCCAGCTTGCCGCCGATGGCACTTACATCACCGGGCGCAACGTGACCTGGGCCTTTGAAATCCTGCCGCTGCGAGCCTGGGAACAGTGGGTTTCCACCAACTGGCTGCCGGCCACGGGCGCCGGCATCGTCGGTGCTGGCGCCGACCCGGATGGCGACGGCATCGTGAATGTGCTGGAATATGCGTTCGGCAATAATCCGAATGTCGCCCTGCGCACCAACCTGCCGGCGCTCACGTTCGTCACGAACGCGGGAACCAGCTACGGCGCGCTAAGGTATATCTGGGCGACGAACGCGACCGATGTGTCCTTGGCCCCGGTCGCTGCCAACAGCCCGGCCGGGCCGTGGACCAACCTCACAAACGTCTTCAGCGTCGTCACCAACGGTACCGCTAAGACCGTAACCGTCCGCGATTCGATCGCCGTCCCGGCCGCCGCCTCCCGGTTTTACCAGCTCCGAGGGACCCTGAATTACCCGTGAATCAAAAGATCCAGATCAGCTCACGGTCCGCAGCGGCCCGTGATCGTCACAATGGCCCTCATGCGGATGATGCAGTCGGCCTTCGACCAGGTAATCCACGTGGTCGCCGTGCGGCACTGCGGGATGTCCGCAGTCGGGCCCGTGAACGTGGTTTGTCGGATGCCCGGCCGCACCGTGAGTGCAGCCATCGGGGTGCGCTGCATCCACCGCAATCACGTGCTCGTCCACATGGTTCCCGTGCTCATGGTGCAGATGGCCGTCATGCAGGTAGTCCGTGTGGCCTTCGTGTTCAACTGCGACGTGCCCGCAGCCGGGGCCGTGCTTGTGAGAATGGTTCTTGTGTTCAATGCAATCGCTCACCGTGGGTCCTTTCGTTTGGTTTCAAACCAAGGTTGCGTCACACGGGAATTCCAACAAGGACCGTTTCTGCAAGCCGCTTGCGCGTTTGGCGGCCGCACCCCATGCAAACTGCATCCAAGGACAGACTCCATCCTGTATGAAAACAATCCGCAAACCGCAGGAATCCGCGGCCCCGCCGCGGGAAGCCCGGGTGGTTCCCGCCGGACTCGGCCAGCCCAACGGCAGCGCCGGCGCGCATCGCCCACCCGTCATCACCTTCAGCAACCTGCGCATCGAATACAGGTCCCGCGAGCTGGGGCAACAGACCAAAGTGGCCGTTAAAGGCCTCACACTGGCGATCCATTCGGGGGAAGTGTTCGGGTTTCTCGGTCCGAACGGCGCGGGCAAGACCTCCACCATGAACGTGCTGCTCGGATTCGTTCGGGCCACTGCCGGGAGCGCCAGCATCTTCGGCGTCGATGTGGAACAGACCATCGCCCGGCAGCGCCTAGGCTATCTGCCGGAGATGACTTACTATTACAAGTTCCTCACGGCGGAGGAGTTGTTGCGCTTCTACTCGCGCATCTTCGGCATCGGGAAGGCGGAGCGCGAGCGGCGCATCGACGCCGTGTTGAAACTGGTGGAACTCGAACACGCACGCAAACGCCTCATCAAGACCTACTCCAAGGGCATGCAACAACGCGTCGGCCTCGCCCAGGCGCTCATCAACAATCCCGACCTCCTGATCCTCGACGAACCCACGAGCGGTCTCGATCCGCTTGGGCGCATGAAAGTGCGCGCGATCATTCAGCGCCTGAAGAATGAAGGCAAGACGGTGTTCTTCTCCTCGCACGAACTCGGCGAGGTGGAAACCGTGTGTGACCGCGTGGCGATCATGCACCAGGGCGAACTCAAGGTGGAAGGCCGCGTGGCCGACCTGGCCCGCGAACATCAATGCAACCTCGAACAGCTTTTCCTCAAGATCGTCGGCTACCAGCCGGAAGTCCTTTGATCGAACCATGAAAAACGCCTTTGCAGTCGCCCAATTGGTCCTCCTTGAAATGTATCGGCGCAAGGATTTCTACGTGTTGTTCTTTCTCACGGTGCTCATCACCGGCGTGATGGGATCCGTGAACTTCTTCAACGATCCCAAGGTGGGTCGCTATCTGAAGGAGATCTGCCTCGCGCTGATCTGGATTTCATCCGCATTCATCGCGGTGGCGACAACCGCCCGGCAGATTCCCGCCGAGCGGGAAAGCCGCACGATCTTTCCGCTCATGGCAAAACCCATCTCCCGGGGACAAATGCTTGTCGGGAAATTTCTCGGATGCTGGTTGGCCACCTGCCTCTCGCTGGTCGCATTTTACCTGTTCTTCGGCCTGGTGGCCGCGACCAAGGAGCATCATTGGCCGATTGGAAACTATTTCCAGGCATGGTCGTTGCATTGCGCCATGCTCGGCATTGTCGTCGCGGGCACCCTCCTCGGCTCGCTCGTGCTGAGTTCCGTGGCGGCAAACGTCACCCTCAGCCTCGTGATCATGGGCGGGATTCTGTTCATCGGACGGCACTTGAACAAAGTGGCGTCGCAGATGAACGAGGTCACCGGCACGATCACGAGCGGGTTCTATTACGCCATCCCGCACCTGGAACTGTTCGATGTGCGCGACCTCATCGTTCATAACTGGCCTCTCATCGGTTGGAACATCTGGGGCATCGCGGTCGCTTATGCCTTGTTCTACATGATGCTGGTCTTATTCGGCTCCTGGCTGGTGCTCCGGAGAAAGTCGCTCCAATGAAATCGCCCCGCGTTATCTCCCTGTGTTGCGTGCTGTTGCTCGTGGTGTGCGCCGGGTTGGCGGCTTCACTGGACCGCTGGTTCATGTGCTGGCAGGGCAATCGCGCCGCGGATTTCAGCCCGGTTCGATGGCTCATCGGCGACGGACGGAAACTCTTTGCCGCGCATTTTTTTCGCAAGGCCGACGTGTATTTCCACAGCGGCATGTATCCGACGATCTTCGACAACAACGAGTCGTTCAAAACCGCGCACATGGCCGAGGACGCAGGCGCGACCGGCAGCAAAAACACCGGCGACGAAAACACGTTTCTCGGCAGTCCCCGCGACATCATCGACCGCTTCGGCCGGAACTTCTTCCCTTCGCGTCACACGCATCTCGACCAGGGCGGAGCCTCGGGTTCCGAGGCCGGCGCCAAGGACCTGGCGGAAAGCGATGGCGGCCAGGTGCGGGAGATTCTGCCGTGGCTCAAGTTGGCGCAGGAACTCGACCCCGAAGACCCGCTGACCTACACCGTCACGGCCTACTGGCTGCGCCGCCGGATGAACAAGCCGCGCGAGGCCGAAATGGTTCTGCGCGAAGGGTTGAAAAACCTGCCCAACCACCCGGCTCTGCAGTTCGAACTGGGCCGCATGTATTTCTCGTACGAAGGCGCAAGCATCCAATGCTCGTCCCCCGAGAACATGAACCGGGCCCGGAACATCTGGTTGCACGCGCTGAATTCGTGGAAGCAGCAGGAACCCTCAAAGCCCAACCCGGACAAATTCATCCTTGAACAGATCTTGAGCCACCTCGCCAAGCTCGAAGAGGTGGCGGGCCATGTGCCCCTCGCCATCGCGTACTGGGAACAGGTGGAAACCCTTTCGCCCGGAGAGGAGGGCGTCCCTCAACGCATCAAGGAATTGCGCGAAAAAACGGCGGCAACCCACTCCCCATGAAAACTGTCGAGCAGCGAAAAACCTGGGCATTGCAGGTTTGCCTCAATGCAAAGATGCGGCTAACCCCCATCCGCGAAAACATCATCAGCTTTCTGGCTTCGCAGCGTGTTCCCTTCAGCCTCGACGAGCTGACCCGGGCCGAAGGCATTCAAGGGTCGTGTGACGCGGCCACCGCTTACCGGACCGTGATGCTGTTGCGCCAACTGGAGGTGATCCGGCAGGTCGGATTGCCAAACAAGATCAGCTATTTCGTCCTGAACATCCCCGGCGAAAGCAGCCACTATCTCATCTGTCGCTGCTGCGGCGCCATCAGCGAACTGCCGACTTCGGAATCGGTGGGCGCACTGGAGAACGAAATCGCCGCAGCCCAGGGTTACGCCCGCCTTTACCACGAGGTCGTGTTCTTCGGCATCTGCCCGGCCTGCCAGAAGCATCCGCCCGGCGTCGTGTGCGCCAAAGTGCAGCCCCGGATGCGGCCGGACACCCGCTTCAAATTGCATCTTTCCGACCTGAACTGATCACACACCCCTTGCCTATTTGTGAGAGGAGTTCTAGGGTTCCGGATGAATTTCACCCGCTGTTTCCGGAAATCCGGCTGGACGCTCGCGGCCGCCCTCGCGGCGCTTCTCTTCCTGCCCGCCTGCGCCCGCACCCGCATCACCCCCGCCGAATCCACCCACAACCGACTCCCCGCGCCCGCCGTCATCCGGGTCCGGGATTTCTCCGTGTCGCCCGACCAGGTCACGCTGGATCACACGATCGGGCTGCGATTGCAGGAGTTGTCGGGAGAACAGACGGATGCCGGGGAACGATTGCGGCTGGCGCAGGCGATTGCCGGGCTGGTGACGACGAACGTGGTGCAGGATCTCCGGAAACGCGGTTACAACGCGGTGGCCTCCGCGCCGGACGATGCCGCGCCCGCGGCGGGAACGCTCACGGTGGAGGGACAGTTCTTTTCGATCGACCAGGGAAGCGAGCGGCGGCGGATGATCATTGGGTTCGGCGTGGGGGCCAGCGAGGTCCGGGTTCTGGTGCAGGCGTTTGAAACCACGCCCCAAGGGCCGGAGCTGGTGGATGATTTTTACGCGACGGTGAAGAGTTCGCCGCGTCCGGGTGCCGGTCCCGTGGGCGGGGCCAGCGCGGTGGTGGCCCGCAAGACTGCCGGCGGGGTGCTCGGATTGCTCGGGGCCAACCAGCAATCCGTCGAAGCCGACGCCCGCCGCCTGGCCGACAGCATCAGCCGCGAACTCCAGTCATTCTTCGCCCGCCAGGGCTGGCCCGCCGCTCGTCCCTAACCGTTGTTGAAGCATAACGCGCCGCACCGCCTGTAAGACAAGTAGCAGTCGAGGTAACGAGACTCTGAAATGCCATTTTGATGAGGCCTCAACCGCGAATGAACTCGAATTGACGCTAATCTCCAAGGGACAGAATTCAGAATTCAGAATTCAGGAGCCAGAATCTGAACCGTTTAACTTGGCTATTTGCGATCGGCTATTGACCATACGGCGTCCAGCCGTCCGCTATTGGCTATTCGGCGCAGCCGCACCGCGCCGCTATGGCAACGCAATCCGCACCCTGTAAAAGCGCGCGGCCCCGTCCGGGGCGGCATCGGGCAAGGTCACCTGCCCGCGGTTGGTGAGCGCCGCCGAAAGACTCCACAGCTCATCCCAGGAGCCGCCCGGGAGATTCGTGGAGGCTTGCAGGCTGTAGAGCCGGTTGCTCATCACCGGGCCGAAGCTGAGGCTGGCCACACTGTTGCTCACACCGATCCGCAGGGTGAATATCTCGGCCGGGTTCGTGGGGTTCAGGCCGGCGACATATTTGAAGGCGTTGTTCTGACCCGTGCCGTCGGCGTCGGCGGTGGCCGCGGCTTGCGGGTTGTTGGTGGAGCCGAAATATTGAAGCTGCCACCACATGAATCCTGTCAGGGCGCTGAAGCTCAGCGCGCCGTTGCTGTTGGAACGCGCGTTGCCGGCGCCATCGACGGCCTGCACCTGCCAGTTGTGCGTCCCGGCCGATACGGGCACGGTCACCTGTTCGGTTCCCAGGCCGAACACCTGGAATTCCCAAAGCGAATAGCCATAGCCAGTGCCGCGCGTCACGCCTTGCATCCGCACGTAACGGCCCGCGCCGCTGAGCCCCGCCAGGTCATCGACACCGCCCGTGCCGCCCGTCTTGTGGCAGATTGTGGTCCAGTCGATTCCGTCATTCGAAACCTGGAGAAGATATTCCTTGCCATAGGCCGCTTCCCACTTGAGCACCACCTCCCGCACCGAGTAGACGCCCCCCAGGTCGACGGTGAACCATTCGGCGTTGGCATTCGTCACGCCCAGCCAATCGCTCGACCAGCGGCTGGCCAGGTCCCCGTCACAGGCCGCCGACGGGGTGCCAAAACTGGTGGAACTGCCGTAGGCGGGTTTGCCTAACGCTAAATTGTTGTCTGGCGAAACATAGTTGCCCGGGTTCACGCTGGCGACAGCGGCGCCGTCGAGTTGCAGCGTGTAACCGGCGATACCGGTGCCGGCATCGGTGGATTGCTCCCAGCAGAATGCCAGGTTCGTCGGCGCCGTGACCGGTGTCCCGTTGGCGGGGAACAACGCCAGGAACGCCGCCGGCGGATCGCTGTCGGAAATGGTGAACCCGAAGGTGGCTGAGCCGGTGACGCCCCCCGCCCAATTACAGGCTTTGACCTGCCAGGAATGCGCGCCATTGCCGCAGGAGGCATTGGCCAGCGTATACGATGTGCCCTTGCGCAGCATGGCAACCAGCGTGCCGTCCAAATAAATTTCATAGCGCGCGATGCCGGTTTCCGGATCGCTCGCGGCTTCCCAGGTAAAAACCGGCAGCGCGCCGGTGACCACCAGGCCATCGGCCGGGGTCAGGAGATTAAACATGGCCGGCGGGGTCGCATCGCTGAGCCCGAATCCTTGAATGCCGGATCCGTATTGGAACAGCGGCTGGCCCGTGGTCGGGGGCACCGGCAGGCCGGCGGCGATATTGGTCCGAATGGACGCCAGCTCGGCGGCCGTGGCGCCCATATCGAACGGCAAATCCCACTTGTCAGGCTGGCTGGACCAATGGGCGGAGTCATCCGTGCCCACCTGGGTGATGCTCAACGGCAATTGCCACGGCGTTTTCCCCATGGGCAGATGATCGCCGAACAGCGTTTCGGCAATGGCCGGGCCACCCTCATCCCCAGGCCGATACACCACCATGAGCGCATCGCTCTGGGCGCAGACGTTGGTCAACACATACGGCCGGGGCAACAGACAAATGGTGGTGGTCGGGATGTTGTTGCTGCGAAAGGCCTGAATCAGGCCGTACTGCGGGGCGTCGTTCAGATCGTGGGCGGCGCCAATCGGATCGTCCGGCAGCCAGGGACTGTATTTGTCCCAATACGTGCCATGCGTGTAATAGCTCTCGCCCACCACGACAATGGCCGCCCCAACCGTCACGCCCGCCGGGGCGCTGTTGCTGTAGACCGTGATTCCCTCCTGCGCCGCCCGCGCCACAATCGCCTGGTAAATGGTTTTGCTGCCAAAATCGGTGTTATGAAAATCACTGCGCCAGGTCACCATGCAGGAGGGATCGTTCGCGCGCGGGCCGGCCACCACGAGGGCGCTCCCCGGCGCCAGCCGCAACGGCAACGCCCCGTCATTCTTCAGCAACGTCAGCGATTCCACCGCCGCCTGGTGAACGATGGCGACGTTTTGGGGCGTGTGCCAGGCGGCCACGCCCGCCAGGTTGGCTCCATAGGGATCTTCGAAGATGCCCATGCGGAATTTCAACTCCAACACGCGCAACGCCGACTCATCAATGCGTGAGGCGGCGACATCGGTTTCAAATGTGCCCATCTGGGCCGGGTCGGCCCCGCCCATCACATCGGAGCCGGCCGCGGCCGCCCGCACCCAGTTGCCCGAAGGCAGCCAGTCCGTGCAGATCAGTCCCTTGAAATTCATGTTGGTGCGCAGATACCCGATGATGGAGGCATTGTCGCCCGCCCCATAACCTTCCGGCCCGAGCAGCGCGCACCCGGCATAACCCGGCATGACGGCGCTGGTGCCCGCCTCGATGGCCGCATGCCAGGGCCGCATGTGATAATGGATGGTCGTTCCATCATAGACCACGCCGCTCTCCCCGCCGGCCCCTTGCCCCGGCCAATGCTTGGTCGTAATCAAAATGGATCCCGGGTTGACCTCCGGCCCGCCCTGCAACCCGACAATCATCGCCCGCATCATCCCGGCCACCAGGTCCGCATCCTCGCCCCCGCCTTCCTGGATGCGCGGGTAAAGCATCTTGGTCCCCACCTCCGCCAGCGGCGAGAGCGTGCCCCGATACCCGATCGCCACCGATTCGCGCCGCTGCACGTCGGCCACCGCCCACAGGATGTCCAGGTCGCGCGTCGCCGCCAGGCCGGGCTGCGTCGGATAGGTTGTCTTAAACCCGTGAATGGTGTCGCCGGCCGATAAAAACGGAATGCCCAGCCGGTTGCTTGCGGCCGCCAACTGATAGGCAAACAAGTCGCCAGCCTGGAACGGACCGAAGGCAAAACCGGCATCCGGATAGACCTGGGCGTTGAAAAAGAGCTGCATCGCCTTCTCGTGAAGCGTCATCCGCGACAGCAAATCCGCCGCGCGCATTGCCGGTGGATTATGCCAGTCCTCATACGGCTCGATAACTCCGTCCCGATTCAGATCGCGCATGCCGTTGATGACCGGAATCCCGTCCTGGACCGTGGTCACCGCGGGCAGATAAAGGCCGAAGGTGTGGAGATCGGACCGGTTGGTGTTGCCGGAGGCATCGGTGGCGACGACATACCAATTATAAGTCCAGCGGTCCGGCAGGGCTTGCGGAAGCGCATAAGAGGTGTTGCTCGCCGTCGCCAGATGGCTGAACCGATCCAGCAACGCGCCCGGCGCCATCCAATCGTAGTTGGTCAGGCTCAGGTTCAGATAAACATCGTAGCGGACGGCGCCAGGGACCGGCGCCCAGCGCAAGGTCGGTGACCGGGTGTCGGTGACCATCGCAAGGTTGGTGGGCGTCACCAGCCGGAAAGAGCCCGAAAGAGCCGGCGCGGCCGGCGCCTGGTACGGATCCGGAATCAGCGAGCCCAGGTTGGTCGGATTCGTGGAACCCACGGAATAGACCTGCACATTCCAGTTGGCACCGTCCAGGGCCAGGGTGCTGACGGACTGGCCGGTCAAGGTCTGGCCCGAATAATCCACCGTGCTGAGTTGAATATCGGTGTTGGGTTCCGAACCGGTGAACTGGTTTTTCGAAATCGTGACGAGGGTGTTCGATGCAAAAGTGTATTGATAAATGACCGTGTCGACCGGATTGCGCACGGATGGCGTGCCCACCCCTTCGGAAGGAACCGGTGATACGCTGAGCGGCGCCGGAGACACGTTCAGCTTGGCATAGGCCAGGCCTTGCACCGGAAAGATCAGGTTAATCGTCTGGTTATTGGTCTGCGCCGGCGGCGCGCTGGAACTGGAGGTGTATTCGATCACCGGATGGGCATAGCTTTCGCCGGCGCTGGAAGTCAGCGGTGTGTAGGCGTAATTGCCGCTGAATACCGTGGCGGCCGGACTGAGACGTAGAAAAATCCACGAGCCCGCCCCGGCGCCCGAATTGTATTGCTCATTGAGATAGCTGACGAGGGCTGAGTCGCCCGCGCCCGAGGTCACCACAGCCGGAGGATTGGTGGGATTGATCGATCCATGCCCATTCACCGTGCCGGGCGTGAACAACCCGGACTGGAGAAGTGTCGCCGCCGGATCAACCGCGGCGCCCGCATAGAAATCCGAAGCCAGGACGCTGTTCGCGCCCCGCGCCGCCAGCCCATACAGATCCACGCTGAACGGCACGTTGGTCTGCCCCACAATGTCGTACAGCCACACCTTGAAGTCGGCCGTCGAAAACTGGGCGCCCGGGGCCAGTGTCGGAAGTTGGAAGGGCAAGACCAGCGCCGATCCCTTGCCGAAATACTCGCCAACCCGGGGCGCGTAGGCAGGGCCGGCAAAGGCCACCACGTTGCTGCCGTTGCTGACATATACCGTCGAAGCCGCCTGGCTGGCAGTCAGGATGGAAACACCGGCGCGAAGGGTTTCGGTCTCACTCAGCCAGGAGAGCAGCGCACACAAAATGATCCGGTAAGTCTTCAAGATGTTCTTCCAGGGTTCCGGCTTGGCCGGAACGATTCAGTTGAAAAGGCTTTTAACCACGGATGAACACGGATTCACACGGATACAGAATGATGAAAGCCAGTCTTCCGGGGGTGCTTTCAATTCACCGTTTGGTCTGCGTTTGGTACTCCGAGTTCGGCAGTTTTTTATCCGTGTCCATCCGTGTTTATCCGTGGTTAAAACTCGGATCTGAATCGTTCCGGCCGCGACGGCTCAAGCGCTGCGGCGCCGCGACACCATCCACCCGCCCAGCCCCAGCACACTCAACGCCAGCGTCGTCGGTTCCGGCACCGACGCGGGTTCGATCTCAAAAATAAACCCGCCCACCTGGCCTTCTGTCGGGGTGCCGATCCCGCCCGCGCCAAAAAGCGCACCCGAAGCCACCCCGCTGCCATCCACCACCAGCGAGCCGATTCGCGTCAGGTTGGCCACCGTCCCGCTGGTTCCCGGATCCCCGACCGTTTGGGCCTGGACCCCGCTGGCGCCGCTGTCGCCAAAGAACACATAACCGCCTCGCCCATTCCCGTCCCACGCCGCGCAGGCATACAGCGTCACCGTCGACCCCACTCCCAGACCACTCAGGGTGAAGCTGTGATCGAGAGTGTCATTCTGATAAGTGTAAAACCCGGAACGCGTCAGCGACTCCGTCGCATTGCCGTTGTCATAAACCGCCACGTGATTGAACCCGAAGTTCAAACCCAATCCATCAATATCGGTGATCGATGCAGTGGGCGTATCCGCCAGAAAATTGGCATACACCGGATCCCAACCCGGGGTATAGGAACCTCCAGTTTGGGTGAAATCCAATTTGATTTCAACCGACGCACTTGCACTGCAAATAGTTATCAAACAAACGCTCAGGGCCGAGAGGGTGGTCTTCATAATAACGCGGGTTAGGGTATGACAATCACGTTCTGATAAAAATGTAGTATAAAAGATTATACTACACAGGTAGATTGCACTACAGATGGGCTTATTTGCAAGGAAATAGTAGCAGAAACACAGAATCCAGAATGGTAGGGCCGCGCTGCCGCACAGCCGGCGCCGCGGCAGCGGCGCCCTGCCGCTCACGTCGGCGTGCCATGTTCCACGCGGTGGGTGATCCAGTTGCTCTTTGTCATTGCGATCATCGCGATTTTCTCGGCGTTGCTGCTCCCAGGCACGAAATCGGACAGGAAGATTTTAACCCCTTTAACTTTTTAACAGTTTAACACCCCCAGTTTGAACAGGAGGTAACAGAGATCACGGAGAAAAGAACTCCTAAACTCCTAAACTCTCAAACGGCAAGACTCCTGCGGGGGTTTTCTTCTGGCAACGCGGAACCGACTCGCTTACTGGTAAGGGCGCGGTCACCCTGGAGGAAGGCGACCATCACAGCCCTCGGAAGGTGCTGGCCTTCCTGAAAGAGTGGGCGCCCAAACATTGAAAGTCATCTGTCCAACAAGGCAATTCACGCCGCGCCCCGGCAGGGCCGACGCCTCTGAATCGCGGGTAGGGACGGCGCGCTGCGCCGTCGCGCCGCGTCCAGCGGCGCAACGTTGCAGGGGCATGCCAGGCGCCGTTCCGCTTTCCGCCCGCTGATACGCGGGCGGGACGCCGCAGCGCGGCGTCCCTACCGTCTGCATTCCACCATCGCGCGCCTCCTTCCACACTAGAACCCATCTCAGCAAATAGAGCAAGGGGTGCGTTGCCAGAGGTTTTGACCTGATGCAAGGCGCGAGGAAGGAGGAATATCCGAATGGATCTTCGACTGACGAGCAACGCAGCTAACAGGTCAAAAGATCGGCAACCCTGCGGGCTGGAGGCTATTGGGCGTCTGGCGGCGTTGCTCCTCAGTCACAGAGCCGTGAATGCTATGCTCCTTCGTCGCGCCTTGCCAGACGCCCAATAGCCTCCAGCGCACCCCTTGCCTATTTATGAGATGGGTTCTAGATCCGTCGGCCCTGCGCGCCCCTGGGTCTCTGTCCGACCGGAAGCGTCAGCCGGTTTCGATCGCTATGAAACGATGTCCCTATTGCGGCCGGGAATACCCGGATGACGTGGCGGCGTGCGCCGTTGACCGCGAGTTGCTCGTGCCCGTCCAGCTCCCGCTGGTGCCGGGTGTTGAACTCACGCAGCCCGAGGTGCTGGCAGCCTGCGCCAAAGGCAGATTGTCCCTGGGCTCATTTATCAAGCTGTCGGTCATCGCCTCCATCGGTTGCGTGCCAATCCCGGCTGTACTTTTTGGATTGGCCTTTCTCGCCGGCCTTGCTTATGGCCCGGCGCATTCGGACGATTTGTCGAGTTTGGTATGGTTGCTCCTGTTTCTAAAGTTCATCGCATCGGCCGTGAGTATCGCGATCTCCGGCTTTTTGGCCGGTCTTTTGGGGTATCCGTTCTATTCCTGGCTGTGTCACCGTCGGGGCGGCATCGTCCTGAACGGCCGACTGGAGATTTACCACGTCCCACGTGCTTCACCACGTTCCATGTAGTTTCTGACTTCGCCGGAGCAAGCCATTCAAGAAAATCCATAGCCGCAAAAATGCACAAAAGGCACAAAATCAAAGCGGCTTCCCTTTGTGACATTTGTGCCTCTTGGCGGCTATGAACCTTTTTAACCTTTTAACTGTTCAACTTTTTATCAGCGACATGAAACTGGCGGGAAATTTCACGAAGCGGCGGTTAAAGGCTTTCATTGCCGGTTTCGTCATCTACTGCGGGCTCTGGGCGGTGACGGATTGGAAGGGCTCGCAGCAAGTCGGCATCGTTGGCTGCCAGGCGCGTCACATCTCGTTTGCAGTCGCCGGCGTGGTTTCCGCTTTCACTCCGCGACGGCATGACTACGCTGGTCGCTGGCCTGAGCGGGAGCTTGGGGCGAACCTGTCGCACGCACCATGAACACATTACTCATCATCCTGTTTGCCGCCGTGATTTCCGGGTGCGGCACATTGCCTCCGCAGTACTCCGCAGCTCCGACGCGCTGTCTTGTCAAAGGTGTGTCCGACGGAAATTCCACTGTGCAAATCTGCACAGTGGACGGAGGTCAGCCGATTCTGATTAACGATCATGAAATCGGCGACAAAGTCTGGCTTGAGCCAGGCGCCCACAAAATCGGAGTCACGTGCACGACGAAAATGTCGTGGGGAACGATTATGAAAGGGGCGGACGTTGAGTTGGACGCCAAGCTGGGCAACACCTACTTGCTGAAGGCCAGTCCGGTTAAATCCGTCTCAGATACGCCGCACGTCGAGGTGATTGTGAAAAAAGCCCCCTGATGAAACACGTGCTTGTCCGGGACTTTTCGTGATTTTCATTACCGTGACATCATGACATGCCGTGAGACAGCGGGCGAGACGACACGAGCGGACGGCGCGTTTACCTTGATCGAGTTGCTCTTCGTCATTGCGATCATCGCAATTTTATCGGCGTTGTTACTCCCGGCCGTGTCGCAATCAAAGCGGAAGGCGCAGCAGGCGCAGTGCATTGGCAACCTTCATCAACTCGGACTCGCCTTGCAGAACTTTGTCGCGGACAACCACGCCTATCCCTCCGGCGTCGGCGGCAAGGGCAGCATCAGCGCCGGACCCTGGGAAGCCCAGCTTGAGCGGGGCGGATTCGATATCTCAAAACCCATGCGCCAGTATGTACGGCAGGGTGTCTGGAACTGTCCATCGGCCCGGTGGTCCAGGTTCGACACCAATGCCGTGTCGTATGGATACAACACCGACGGTAGTTATTGGACGAGTTTCACGAACAGGCATGGGCTCATGGGGCACTTCGTTTCAGAGACGATCCTGTTCGAGCCGATTCAGGAATCGGAAGTGATCGTGCCCAGCGACATGATGGCGATTGGGGACAGCTTCCACGGCGGCGTATTTTTCACCCGCCAAAGTCTTTCCACGCTCGACAGGAACGGGAGGGCGTCCCTGCGCCACCAGGGTAGGGTGAATGTCGCCTTTTGTGATGGTCATGTTGAATCGCCGACGCTGACTTTTGTTTTTGTTGACACGAACGATGCAGCTTTGGTTCGCTGGAACCGCGATCACCAGCCCCATCGGGAAACTCCATGAAACCCGCTAAAACCGCCCGGTGCCGACCATCGCGCCGCTTCAAAACATAAACTCACGGCACAACACATTGGGGTGGCACTCACGGGGCGGGTTGGCCCCGTGGCTAAGCTGGCCTGGAGGCCTGGCGTCTCCATGCAATTCGACCATCACAAAAACATTATGAAGAAAATGATCAGTGTGGTTTCGGGCTGTCTTGTCGGTCTGGCAGCGCTCGCCGCAGATTCATCCACAGCGCAGGTTTTTCAGATGCGGCTGGTCGCTGACAACTCTTCAAGCCAGACAGAGCGCATGACCCTGGTCCAGAGCTCCCCGGGCAACCGACAACCGGAGATATTTTCCGTCCAGAAGGCGGTGTTGCTTGACCAGGCGGATCTGAAGTCCGCCACCGTCAGCACGAACACACCCACAGGCGCTCCGCGAATTGATTTAGTGTTTACCGAAAAAGGTGCGCAGCGTTTTGCGGAAGTCACACGCCAGAACATCGGCAAACGGTTGGCGATTGTCATTGATGGCCGGCTCTATTCGGCTCCCTACATCAGAGCGGAGATTGCCGGGGGCTTGGCCCAGATTGAGGGCTCGTTCACCGAGCAGGAAGCCCGAGACCTCGCCGCCGCGATCAGCAAGACGTTGCAAAAGTGACGATGCTAAAGCATCGCCTGTCCATGAACAGCCGCCGAGTATTGATAATTGCCGCATTCCTGATCATGGAACCGCGCACACCCAATTGAAGGCCGTTTGATATGAAGCGCGAATTGATTGTTGTTTTTACCATTCTCGGCGTTCTGGCTTGTCCGCAGCACGCCTGGGCAGACGCCGGGACCCCGCTGATGTGGGCGGGCATGGCACACCTGGTTGTCGGCAATGCGATGATCGGTCTCGGGGAGGGATTGTTGCTCGCCTGGCTGTTTTCCGCGCCCAAAGTCAAAAGTACCGCGGTCATGATCTTCGCCAATTACGCCTCGGCCTGGTTTGGCGGATTCTTCCTGCGCGGTGCCATCGTTCAGGCCTTGCCCCTGGACCTGAACAACGCATGGAAATGGTTCTGGGTCATGGTGGTCCTGACCTACTGCATGACCGTACTGCTGGAGTGGCCTTTCATCGCGTGGTGCTTTCGTGGCAAACCCGATTGGTTTCGACGGAGCGTGCGGGCTTCCGTTGTGCTTCAAAGCGCATCGTACGTTCTTCTGTTCGGCTGGTATTGGATGGCCAGCGGCACTTCGCTTTACACCAGGATGAACATTGTCTCTCCCTCGGATCTTTCGCTCCCCGGTTCGGTGCAGGTGTACTTCATCGGGCCGAAGGACGGAAAGGTTTACAGGAGGGATTTGGCGGGAGGAACCGAGCAGTTCATTTATGACCTGCATTCCACGGACGCCAACGACCGGTTGTTCGTTCGAGCGGCCACATTGGATACCAATAACTGGGACCTGGTGGCGCGGCTTGAGACTCGGGAGGATCACAGCCCGCACTTCGTCGTCATCCGAACCAACATGCAGGTTGAGGCGGCGCCGGATTGGCGGAGTACGCACACGAATCCGCCCGAGTACGAGGGCACCTGGTTCAGTTTTGGCCAAGCGCAGCCTCTTGGGAGCGGGCAGGAAGGGCAATGGGAATTTTGGACCGGTTTTTGGCCGATCGAGGGACTTCAGGCCACGAACAAGGAAACCGGCGAACGCGTGCGATTTTCATACGAGACACCATTTGGCGCCTGGATGGTTCGGAACGCCGTGCATCTGCCTTCGGACAAGGCGCTCTTTCAGCTCGGGGAGGACCAGATCTGTGCGTTCGATCCGAAGAGTCGAAAGATTGCCTTGCTCTGGCACGGCCGTGGGCCGGTGCCGGTGATCGAAAGATCGATCGTCGCTCCAGCAGTTGCCGCGCACACGAGCCGGCCGGGCGAGTAAGAAGCCGGAAAGATCTTCACGCGAATGAACCCGAATTGACGCCAATCTCCGGGGGCTTAGGGCAGTTCAAGCTAAACCGTAGCCGGCAAGCGCCTGGAGGAACATCCGCAGATTACCCAGATTTCACAGATAATCTGCGTTCATCTGGGAAATCTGCGGATAAATAAACGGCTACAGTTTTATTGAAAACGCTCCACAATTAAGAATCCAGAATCCAGAATTCAGAATTCAGGAGCCAGAATCTGAATCGGTTCGCGCGAAGTCCGCGAGGGCGGCGAAGGGAAGATTATCCAATTTTCATTCTGTTCATTCTGTCTAAACAAGGGGGTGTTTGGGGAATCCAGAATTCAGAATCCAGGAGCCAGAATGGGCTTGCGCGAAGGGCACGACCACGCAAAGGGATACACGGGAACAAGGCGAGCTGACCTTCAACTTTCAACTTTCAACCTGCAACCTGCATCGGCTATTGGCTAACCCCGCAGACCTCGCGCACGCATCCCCGCAGCCAGCGATGCGCGACGTCGGCATCCAGTCGCGGATGCCAAAGGAGCGACACGATGAATCCCGGCGTGGCGATGGGAAGCGGAAAACTATGCATCCGGGCCCGCAGATTTCCCGTATGCCGCTCGGGAACAGTCGCAATCATGTCGGAACCGCGCGCCAGGGCGACCGCCGTCGCAAAACCATCCACGACCGTGGTGATCTGCCGCTCCAGTCCAAATGATTTCAAAGCCTCATCGATCGGACCCCGTTCATGACCCTCGCGCGACACCGCGATATGCCGGCCCTCGGCATACCGCGCGCGGGTGAGGTTGCCGCGGCTGAGCGGATGCCCCCTGCGCACCACGCCGATCAGCCGGTCGCGGAACAACGCCTGGACCCGCAGTTCCGGGCCGGTCAATGCATCCACAACCCCGGTTTCGAGATCGATGCTCCCGTCGCGGAGTGGGGCGCTGTCTTTGTTCGGCTTTGCCACAAACCTCAGGCGCACCCCGGGCGCTTCCTTGTGAACGCGCGCGATCAGCCCGGGACCGAAGTTTTCCACGAAACCCTCGCTGGTCCGCAGAGTGAAGGTTCGAACCAGTTGGCCGAGGTCCAGTTTCTCAGCGGGGCGCAGCACAGATTCCACCTCCCGCGAAAGCCGGTTCACCTGCTCGCGAATGGCCAGCGCTCGCGGGGTGGGGACGAGGCCGCGCCCGGCCCTGACCAGGAGAGGGTCTCCCATTGCCTCGCGCAATCGCGCCAGCGCGCGGCTCATCGCCGACGGACTCAGCCGCATTCGCCGGGCCGCGCGTGCCACACTGCCCTCGGCAAGCAACACGTCGAGCGTGACCAGAAGGTTGTAATCGGGCCTCACCATGCAAGCACATTATCCACACATGGCGTTTCATGCACGAATAAAGTGCAAACGGTGCGTCTTCCGCCATGTCAGAAAGCGGCGCATCCTGTTGGCATGATGATGACCGTTGATTCAGTGAAATCCACAGGCCTGGCCGGAACACCGGCCCGGACCCGTTCCGCCACCTGGGCCCTCGCCGGCCTCTCGTTGTCCATGCTGATGCCATCGCTCGACACCAGCATCGCCAACGCGAGCCTGCCGACATTGTCCCGCGTCTTTTCGTCCTCGTTCCAGGGAGTGCAATGGATCGTCCTCGCCTATCTCCTCGCGATCACCGCGTCGACCGTCGCCGTCGGCCGGTTCGGCGACATCCTGGGCCGGCGCCGGTTATTGCTCGCGGGCGTCGCGCTCTTCACGACCGCCTCGCTGCTCTGCGGGATCGCTCCCGCTCTCTGGTTCCTCATCGCCGCCCGGGCCGCCCAGGGACTCGGAGCGGCGATCATGATGTCCCTCGCTGTGGCTTTGGCCGGCGACGCCGTTCCCAGGGCCCGGACCGGGACCGCCATGGGATTGCTCGGTATGATGTCGGCGATCGGCACCACGCTCGGACCGTCGCTCGGAGGTCTCCTGGTCGCGTCGCTCGGCTGGCAGATCATCTTCCTGATCAATGTGCCGCTCGGCCTGCTCAATTTCGTCCTCGTGTCCCGCTTCCTGCCGATGGATCGGCGGGAAACGGGCAGGGATCGGTCCGACTTCGACACCACCGGGACGCTTCTGCTGGCTCTGACGCTTGCTGCGTATGCCCTGGCCATGACGCTTGGGCGGGGGCATTTCGGTCCGGCCAACATCGCGCTGTTGTTGACAGCCGCCGGCGGCGCCGGGCTCTTTCTGTTCGTCGAAGCCGGGAATCCCTCGCCCATTGTTCGACTCACGGTGTTCCGGGATCCGGTGCTGAGTGCGGGCCTCGCCATGAGCGCGCTCGTTTCAACCGTGATGATGGCCACACTCGTGGTCGGCCCGTTTTATCTCCTGCAATCCCTCGGACTCGAACCCGCGCGAGTCGGGGTGGCGTTGTCGGTCGGCCCCCTGGTCGCGGCATTGACCGGCATGCCGGCGGGCCGCCTCGTCGATCGACTCGGCAGCCGCCCTGTCACGATCGTTGGACTCGTCGGCATGATGCTCGGCACGTCCGCCCTGTCCCTGCTCCCGGCCAGGTACGGCATCGCCGGCTATCTCGGTCCGATCGTCCTCGTCACGATGAGCTACGCCTTGTTTCAGACCGCGAACAACACGGGTCTGATGACGGGTGCCCCGCGGGATGAGCGGGGTGTTCTTTCCGGTTTGCTCAGCCTGTCGCGCAATCTCGGTCTGATCACCGGCGCTGCCGTGATGGGTGCTGTGTTCGCCTGGGCCTCGGGCTCGGCAGATCCCGCGACATCCCGGCCGGAAGCCGTCGCCGGGGGGATGCGAACCACATTTGCGGTTGCCTCCCTGCTGATGACCGGCGCACTAGCCATCGCCGCTCGAACCCGCGCGAATCCGTTGGCTATCGGCGATTGGCTATCGGCTATACGGCGAAGCCGCTGAGAATCCAGAATTCAGAATCCAGGAGCCAGAATCTGAATCACTCCGGTCGGCTATCAGCTATCGGCAATTGGCTATTGGCTATTCGGCAGAGCCGCCCGAAGGGAAGATCATTCAATTTTCATTCTGTTCATTCTGTCTAAACAAGGGGGTGTTTGGCGAATTCCCGGGAATGCGGAGAACAGGCAAACATTACCCGGCAAATAATGGCTCTCGGTGAGGATTTGACCAAGATTCGCCAGCAAAGTTCCCTTGTCCATCATAAACAAAGGAACTTCCGTCACAGAAAAAGGTTTTTCCATGACGAACAAATGTTCTTCCGTCATGAACAAATGTTTTTCCGCGAGGGAAAAAGGTTTTTCCGCGACGAACAAGGGAACTTTAGAGACGAACAAAGGTTTGTTTGAGGCGTGCTTCCGGTAGCCATTGAAACGCAGCCGGTTAACCCCCGGCAAAAGTTGCCGTCGAAAGCTCAAACAAAGGAACTTTCCCCGCCGACTTTCAGACCTGGTCAGCCGACAGACAAACCACCATAGTACAATGATAGGTGTTGCAACGAAGTGTGTGACACCCAGGCATGGACGCTCCAGTTCCCTTCACGTGTTTAACCTCCTGACTGAAAACCTTTAGCCGCGAAAGATCGCACAGAACGCAAAAAGGGAACGGGTTAACCACGAAACACACGAAAGAAGCCAGGAACATCATTTTAACGGAAGACAAAGGGGGCTATGGTGCGTTTAGACTACCCCCACCACCATATTACCTAACCGTCACTTAACACCCCAGGGCACGTCGTAGCCTGGCGAAGACGGCCAAGCCCCCAAAGCCCTCGACTCTCGCCCCTCGACTCTCGACTGCTTTTCGAGGTGGCATGTACAATGCAAGACCGCTTCCCCGTCTCATCGTCGCATTCGACCTGAACCAAATGGGAAAGGATAAACATGAAAGCAAACTATAGGGTGTCGTTGGAGTTTGCGTCGTACCCTGACTCCGAACTCGCGGAATTCGCGGGTAGCGTTGTGAAGTCCCTGACCCAAAACGCCTCGTTCCCGGCCCCACCGGTCGCGTTGGAAGATCTGTCGAAGCGCGTGGCGGATTTCCACGATGCCGTCCAGGCCGCGTTGCAGGGCGGGATCCAGCTCACCGCCGCCAAGAATGTCGCACGCGAAACGTTGCTGGACGCGCTGCGTCAACTGGCCGGTTACGTCCAATCGATCGCCGGCAAACAGCTTCAGACGCTGTTGACGTCGGGATTCCTGGCGGGCAGCACCAATCGGGCGCGAACGCCGCTCGACAAACCGTCCATCACGACCGTTGAAAATCTGGCCACGACGCAACTGCTCGTGCGGTTGTCGCCCATCCAGAACGCCAAATCCTACAATCTGCAGACGAATGCGAACGGCAACGGGACGTGGCAGGATGCGGGGATCTTCACTGCGGCCCGGCGGATTGTCCTGCCAGGGCTGGTACCGGGCACGACGTATAATATTCGTGCGCGGGCGATTGGTGGCAGCACTGGCTCCAGCGAATGGAGCGACGCCGTCGCGCGCATGTCGACGTAGTTTCGAGGTTTTGGCGGCCCCAGCACCGCTGTTCCCCCGCTCAAAGCGTCCGACGCCCCGGGCGGGGGAACCTCAGCAGGATTCAGGACGGGAACAAGGCGGGCTGACCTTCAACTTTCAACCTGCAACCGGCAACTAGTTTAATGGGGTCGCGCGAAGTCCGCGACGGGGGCGAAGGGAAGACCATTCAATTTTCATTCTGTTCATTCTGTCTAAAAAGCAGGCCTTTGGATTCGTCGGTTCCTCAGGCCCGCGAGAACCTTCAACTTTTAACCATCAACTTGCAACCGGCTGCGCGGAGAGGCCGCGCAGCAGTAGTTGGAGCCACCGCCTCCAGGCAACACTGACCATTTCGACGTCCACTTCCACCTGCTCCTCCAACGTGGCGAGATCGAGCAGTGCGCGGACCGAGCCAGCGACCGACACGGCGCCGACGAGCCCGAAGGGTTGGCTGAGATCCATTTGAAGCCGGACCAGTTCATCGTTCAGAAACCCAATACCGTCCGCGGATTGGCCGTCAAGGACCAGGCGGACCCATTGAATGTGTTTGATTTGCTCCCGGCTAATGACCCTGCTGGGAGCCGAAGCACAGCTTCGATCGCCCCCGTGCGATCGACGTGGTTGATTTCTCATTTTGACAAAAAATGCTGTTCTCAATGAAGGCCGAAACCTTTTCGGGCAACAGCACGACCTGTACGCCCTATCACTGAGAACAGCATTTGCTCGTTTGTTTTACGCCAGCGGATTCGTGGTCCGCTTCAAACAATCGGCGGGTCTTCGTTTCGGCGAAGTCCAACGGGATTATTGATCCGGGTCGCGGGAAGGCAAGGGAAAAGACAGGATCTGGAACCTAATAGGTTGGTCAGAAGAATTCGATGCGCGCGCACGGGCTGAGCCCGAGAACCGTAAATGGCCCAAGCAATCGACGGCGCGGATTGACGAAAGTAGATGTTCGGCGCACACTCCGCGTCATGCCTGCGCAACACAAAAACTGGACGCGCGCGGAACATATCCTGGCCTTCAATCTGTACTGCAAAATCCCATTTGGGCAGATTCACATGCAGAACCCGCGCATCATTGAACTCGCGCGGATGCTCCGGCGCAGCGTTGGCTCTGTGTCGCTGAAGCTTTCCAATTTTGCGCGATTGGACCCGGCGCTGCAGGCGCGCGGTATTAAGGGCATGAGCCACGGCGCGAAAGGCGAAGCAGATGTTTGGGAGGAATTCGCCGAACGACCCGAATCATTCGTGTTTGAAAGCGAATGCCTCTTGGCTGACTGGCTTCGCAAACCAATTGAAAAAGTTGCAAACATCGACACTGGTGATTTGCCGCCTGCCGGTCGCGAGCGCGAAGCCACTGTTCGCGTGCGCGTGAACCAGAGCTTTTTCCGCGACCGTATCCTTTCGGCCTATAATTTTCGATGCTGCGTCACCGGCCTTACGGTCCAACCACTGCTGACTGCTAGCCATATCATCCCGTGGGCAGAGGATGTGCAGAATCGGTTGAACCCCCGAAACGGGCTTTGCCTTAACGCGCTTCATGACCGCGCATTTGACCGGCATCTGATGTGGATAGAGGACGACTACGTTATCCGCTTTTCTGCTCAGCTCCGCGAAGTTGCCGACAGCGATAACGAAACGGTGCGCTGGCTGGAGAGTTTCGACGGCGCGCAACTTATACTACCAAAGCAATTTGCGCCTGATTCAGGATTTCTGAAACAACATGCACAGAAGTGCTCCGTTTACACATGAGCCAGCCCGACCCGGAGAACGATGTGTTGATTGGAGGATTGCAGGTTTCTGCGAACATGAATTAAACTCAATCATGGCGAAAATGAATGACCACGCTGGCGCGACTCCAGACCACCCGGTCAAGTTTGTCGCATTAAAGGATCTGGAATTCGATTTACGCAACCCTCGCTATGGCGCAAAAGTTGGCGAGTTGCCGGATGAAAAGGCTGCGCTAAATCACATCGTGACTACATTTGGCGTTCAGGATGTCCTTAGCTCACTCTCTGTAAATGGATACTTTGGAACAGAACCTCTTGTTGGATTGAGGGAGGCAGTCGGGGAGCGAATCAAGGTCGTTGAAGGCAATCGAAGACTTGCTGCGTGTTTGATTTTGACCAACGATGGACGCGCTAAAGATCAGAAAGGTCTTTACGATCGATACTCAGCTCTTCACAAACAGAAGGGCAGCCCAGCAATTTCGCCGGTTCCTGTAATTGTTTACGAAGGAAAAAAGGGCTTTAATGAGGTTCTACCCTACCTTGGAATTCGCCATATTGCTG
This sequence comes from Verrucomicrobiota bacterium, assembly GCA_046346665.1. GTDB lineage: Bacteria > Verrucomicrobiota > Verrucomicrobiia > Limisphaerales > JAXMHQ01 > JAXMHQ01. Next base: position 16,112 of record JAXMHQ010000034.1, on the reverse strand, counting down.
GTTCCTTACCGTGGGATTCATACGCGAAGGCCGCTTGGGCAGATAAGACCAGCCAATCTAGCGGGTATAGTCTTTCGGATATTAGCCAAATGATTGGCGATGACAGCGACACCGTTACGCGCCTCGTCGAAGGGCTTCGGTTTGTCAAGCAACTGGAGTCTACAGGCCAATTTCAACCCGAGCAGAGTTTGCGGCGTGGGCGTGGCAGCAACAAACAGTATCCATTTTCATGGGTTTACACGGCGTTAGGATACAGCCCAATTAGAAAGTTCGCTGGACTCAAGGAAGATCGGCGTGTGATATCAGACAAGCCAATTCCGACAAGCAAACTCGATGATGCTGGCGCGTTGATGCTGTTTATGTTTGGAAACAAACTTAAGGGTTCTCCTGCGGCCATGAGTGACTCTCGCGAATTTGGAGAACTGGCAAAAGCGGTAGACCGCCCAGATCTCAGGGAGAAGCTCAAGCAGGGCAGAAGCCTGAAACAGGTGATTGAAGAAGGCCGCTCGGCGTCTGATAGGATAAGTGAGGGACTCGTGCGTGCAACGGAAGGTCTCACAACCGTGAGCGGACTTATTGTCGAGGGGGCAATTGGAACAGATGAAGCGCTGAAACTTCATAAATTGTGCAAGGAACAGACGATTCCTACTGCAAGGAAAATAGCAGGCGACCTGTTTAAGATTGCTGTCGGAACAGACGGTAACGAGGAGGAGTAACCTGTGGACCTTAGCGATTGGGAACTCCGCTACTCGCACTTGCGTGCTGCTCGTGATGCTGATCAAGCAGAACGGCGGGCGATGCTGAGCGGTGCTGCAAGTATCGAAGATTCAGCCTTTGACGAACGTATTTCTGGAGAGGTTGATGACGAAGCAGTACAATTTGGTGGGGACACCCCTGAATGGGACAAACGGGAAGCTGCATCGGAGAGGATTGTTGGGGCAGCACTTGAGCAAATTGAATACCGCGTAGCCAGCCTTGGAAGTGGCTATCCCTTCTTAATTGATGGCGGCGGACTGAAGTATCGAGGCAGCGCCACTGGGGTGTACGAGATTTGCTTGGCGACCTCTTTGAGTCCGACAGCCAAAGTATCCAGTTTGCCAAAACCAACAGTCGTCTTTGAGTGGATCGCCCGCGATATTCTTAAGTTATATCTAGGGCCGGGAAGCATGGGATTTCGGACTGGATGGCCATCCCACCGACTCGAAAGACGTGAACGCGGTCCGGCCAGACTATTTTCACAGTTGCACGGGCTCTGCAACGAGTTTGCGTGGCACCCCAAGAGCTATTTACCGACAAATCCGAAACCTCGGGATTTGAAGGATGCGGGATTGGATGTAGTCGTCTGGAAGCCGTTCGGTGATCGTCGAGCTTGTAGTATGTTTGTTTTGGGCCAATGCGCCTGTGGGTGGACTGATTGGGAGAATAAATTCGGAGACTTATGTCTTAAGCGTTTAGCTGCTTGGTTTGAAGGGCCAACCTTTGCCGAGCCAATGAGGTGCTTCTTTGTCCCGTTCAACATTCCTAACGATGCGCATTTGAAGCACGTTGCGGAATTTGCCGGAGTGCCCATTGACCGAACGCGAATAGTAATGCTCGCCGAAGAGAATGCAGACTCTGTTGCCTCCGTGAAAAAGAATGCTTTAGTTGATTATCGCAAAATGGCGTTTGCTATTGCTGAGACACACGAAGTTGCGAACTGAGAGCGCAAGCAACTGCTTCGAATAAAGGCGGCGGCACTGCATTTCCGATTGCTCTGAATCTCTTTTCTACGGTGCAGCGGCGGAACGCCTTCGGCTTCGGGAAACCCTGCAATGCAGCACACTCCAAATAACTGAACCGTCTCGCGAATCCTTTTTGCGCAAACTCCCAACAGTCTGTGCTAATCTTGACCAAGGGTGTCGAGTCAGGATGCAGCCCGACGTGCCGCCAGTGCGCAACCACGCAAGGCGCTTGTTCATCCCATTCGTGCCTGCGGTTTCGTGACAAGTAATACCAATGGAAGGGCTCCTCATTATAGGAACCCACCGGAGCATCTCGCAGGTTCCAAATCACATCACGCATCGTGCGATATGGCATCTCAGTTGTTCCGTGAGTGGGTTTGGGGAATTTGAAAGCCTTGCCTTCCGAACTGCGGATTCCAACGATAAAGAGACGAGAGCGATTTTGGGCCAAACCATAGTCCCGCGCATTCAGGACCCGCCAGGCAACGCGATAGCCTGCCAAACGGAAACGAACGAGTTGGTTCTTCAGGAGGTGTTCGTTATGCGAGAATCGCATACCGTCAACATTCTCGACGATGAAGGCTAGCGGGCGCACTTGCCGCAAGGCGCGGTCAAAGTGTTGATAAAGGTAATTGATGCGATCTGATTCCGTCCTGCGTCCGGCTTGGCTATAGCCCTGACATGGATAGCAACCCGCCAGGATGTCAGCTTTTGGAAACTTCTTGATGCCTTCAACATTCCCCGGATTGATCACACCTTTGGCTGTGACGACCTCATACAATTCACAGGCCGACTCGCTGGAATCGTTCGCCCAAAGTGTCTCTATTCCCGCCGCTCGCAGACCGAGATCACTCCCGCCGCAACCAGAAAACAACGAAACGGCAGAAAGGTTTGTTTTCTCACGACAGCATTTACTCGCGAGCTTTCCTTTGTCCTGATTTGCCGTGGGGTTCGTCACGTGGGCCGAATCTGCCAAGTTCTCCCGTTGAACTCAAGTCCGGTCAACTGCAATCGAGCCGCGTGATAGCCGGTTGGATCCGTTCCAGCTCCGGTTTTTCGGCCAGAACGGGCTCGCTTTTTCCCGCGAAAACCTAGGGTCACAGCTGAACCTTCAGCAGCTCCAGAAGGCCCCAAGCCAGCTGCAATGTGTGACTACGGGCAAGGTTGTCGCCCTACCAAATCTCTCACGGCGCTTTGCCGGATAGCCCGGCGAGGAGGAAATCGCGGCGGCGGGTGGCGTGGGGATTCAGGCGCAGTAAACGAGGGTTCCAGGCAAGGCGATAGTGGAATACCCGCGATTCGAGCGCCGGGATTCTCACATGCCGCATCGGTGAACCCTTTCCGCGCGGATCCAGAAAATCCGGAAGGACCGAGGCCAGCGCTCCTTCCTTTGTTGCAGCCATGGCTTCGAGAAATGTGTCGCAGGTCAACCGTCGGTCGTGCTGATCGAGAAAGCCCGTATCGCAGGGAGCCAGATCTCTCTCGGCAACGGCGAGCGGCAACCGGCCTTCTGCAAATGCCAACTGAGCGGCTTTTTCCGATTTGTGCAGCTTCTCCGGCACCCACAATTTCAGTCGCCATTTTCGAACCTCCTTCAACGGCAAAGGCCGGCTGATCTCCGACCGCGTCGTCACCCCGAAATCGAGGGTCAGGTCGTGCAGGCGCCGTTCGATTTCATCCTCACCGGCACGCTCCAGCAGGTAACGGGTGTCTCCCTGGACAACGCCCGGTTGCGAGAGCAGGGGGACCAGAAACTGATCGATTACCGTAGGGCTTGCCCCGACGCGGAATGTCTGTTCCTCGGTCAAACACCCACGCTGGAAGTTCGAAAGGCCCAGGAGAAAGAACCGGGAGATGCGCGCGAGTTCCTTCCCGCTGGCGGTCAGCCGGATCCCTTTGCCGTGCCGTTCCACCAATTGGATGCGGAAGAAGTCTTCAAGCTCTTTAATCTGGCGGCTGAACTGGCTCTGCTTTACCGGATCGCCGGCTGCCGCCTTGACGATGCTGCCCGCCGCCGCCACCGCCAGAAAAGCTTTCAACCGATCCAACGAGAGGCCGCTTTCGGCGAAGAGTTTGGAAAACATGACTGGCTGGTAATGTATCCAATGATCATTCAACTATCAAGATTACGCGGCCGCAATATTGTCAGGCCATGAAAAGCATTCTTTCTGAGAAACACGCCCGCGCCATCGAAGAGATCCTTACCGAGGAGCTCGAGGTTCAGCCCGAGCAGTTGAAACCGGAAGCCCGGTTGATTGATGATCTTGGAGCGGATTCGCTCACAATCATTGAGATTACAATGATGTTGGAGGAGCGATTCAGTCTTACCATTCCTGACGAGCGCTGGGAAACGGTCAGGACCGTCGGCGACCTCTACGAAGCTCTGGCTGAATTGCTGCAACGGCATCGGCGACAATGATCAGATTACGATCGGCAGCAAATGGTCGGCGCATTAACTTCTGAAATCTTAAATCTGAAATTTCAGATCTCAGATGTGGACGGAACGGACGGGCGACGAACCGTCGCAGCCCCTTGGCTATCGGCTATCAGCTATTGGCTATGCGGCGCGCAGCCGCGCCGCTCACGGCGAGGGCAGGGCGATGATGCGGTAGAAGCGCTGCGGTTCCTTGGTCAGGTCGACGCTGGTGTCGGTCCATTCCTGTAATGGGCTGGTCAAGGTGAAGTTTGTCAGCGATGTCCAGGTCGACCCGGCTGAGATGTTCGTCGTGTAGATGATCCCGATCGATTTGCCCACGGTGCCTGTGATTGCCAGGTACGGATGGGCGCCAATCGTCACGTTTGCCGGATCCACGATCAACGTCGCCGGCGCGCTCATCACGTTGCTGATCGAGTTGCTCACCTGGACGGCGTAATTGCCGGCGTCGGTGAAATCCAGGTCGTGCAGCACCAGGCTGGAGTTCGTCGCCCACGAAATCGGGAATCCGTCCTTGAACCACAGGTAGGTCGGCTCGGGAAGCGCTGTCGCCTCGACAGCGAACGAAGCGCCACCACCCCAGTACCCGATCGCCCCGCTGGGTTGCGTCAGGATCTGGGGCGCCGACTGTGCCTGCGCCAGCAACTGAATCTCTTCCGGCGACAGGGCCCTTGAATAAAGCAGGACATCGTCAATGTAGCCGAAGAACGGAAAGGCATTGGCGTTTCCGGAACAGTTGCCAATGCCAATGGATGGATCCGAGCCCGTATCAAGATCCAGCATGGGACGGACGGAAGTGGTTGTCTGTGCCACCTGAACACCGTCCAGGTACAGCAGCATCTGCCCGGTGGAGGCGTCAAAAGTGCCGGCAACATGGTGCCATTGGTAAGTTGTAATGGGGTATTTGATCCCGGCCGAGTTCTGGGAAGCGTCGCCGATGATGAAGCCGATACTATGGTCCGGGCCCCCAAGACCGAGCCCATACGGGTCCAGACCGGAACGATTGTCTCCGCGCTGCAATACGGTCCAAATGTCGCCGACGCGCCTTGGGTTGATCCAGGCGGCGATGGTAAGCGAGTTCAGCCGGAAGGCCGGGCAGTCGGTCACATGAACCCTGCTCCCCCATCCGGCCGTAAAATTGAAAGCCTGGCCGTTCTTGCCCGGGACGTAGCCGACGTCGCTGGTCGGGACGCCGTCGTGTCCACCCCGGCTATCCAGCCCGTTCCCGTCGCCTTTCCACCAGGAGACCAGTCCGTCGGTGGGCGGATTGAAATCCGCATGCGCGGTGAGCGATGTCAGGCCGACCAGGGTGAGAAGCGCGGCGGCCAGCAGCGATGGGCCGGCAGGGCGGGGGACGTGGAGCCGGATGGAAGTGGACAGGCGCATAAAACTCAATTTGGGTTGAGGCCGCGGACCCATCCTAGCATCGACTCGGCACCTGCCAATCCACCGTTCTTGTCAGCCGGAAAACAACCAGGCGTTTGTGGCGAATTGCCGCACAGGCCACGCAGCGTCCCGGGAGAGTCGGCTTAAACCACGGATGAACACGGATTCACACGGATACAGAATGGTGAAAGCCAGTTTCCGGGGGGCTTTCACTTCATCGTTTGGTCTGCGTTTGATTCTCCGAGTGCGGCAGTTTTTTATCCGTGTCCATCCGTGTTTATCCGTGGTTAAAAGCCTTTTCAACTGAATCACTCCGGGCTTGCCTGTTTATGAGATGGGTTCTACTCCGGGAAGTAGCGGTTCAACTCCGTAGTGAGCAGGGCTCGATCGACGTAGTGGAACGTTCCTTTGTTCAGCGCTTCCTGCGCGGCGTCCGCCAGCCCGGTCATCGCCGCGCGCCAGAACGACGCCGCGAAGCTGATGCGCTTCACGCCGGCATCCACCAACTCCGCCACGCTGAAGGATCTTCCCCGACCGCCCACGGCGAAGTTCACAGGTTTCGAGACGGCAGAGCAGACGGCGCGCACCGAAGCCAGATCAGGCAGCCCGGGCGCAAACAGCACGTCCGCACCCGCTTTTTCATAGGCGACCAGCCGCCGGATGGTGTCGTCCAGGTCCGGATTGCCGCGCACAAAATTCTCGGCGCGAGCCGCCAGCGTGAAGGGGAACGGCAACGACCGCGCCGCCTCGACGGCGGCCACGATGCGCTCCGTCGCCAACGCGATGTCGTAAATCGGTTTTTCACGGTCGGCCCGCGCATCCTCGATCGAACCGCCCACCAGCCCGATCCCGGCCGCCAGCAGGATCGTTTCTGCCGCTGTCTCCGGCCTGTCACCGAACCCATGCTCCAGGTCCGCCGCGACCGGCAGATCCGTCGCCTCGACAATGACCCGGGCGTTTTCCAGCGATTCGTCCCGCGTCATGCGACCATCACGTCGTCCGAGGACGCCCGCCGCCGCGGCGCTCGACGTGGCGAACGCCTCGAAACCGAGGCCGGCCAGCAGCCGGGCCGAGCCGGCATCCCATGGATTTGGAATTAGAAATGCCCCGGGTGTTCGATGCAGTTCCTGAAATCGCCGGGCTTTATCGTGTTGTGTCGTCGTCATGGAGTGCTCCTTCCGTTTTCGTGTGTCTCGTGTGTTTCGTGATTAAAAATGCCTTGCTGTTGATAGTGGATGTCAGAGTCTCGTTACCTCGACTCCTACGTAGTTTGGGAGTTTGAGCGTTCTCTCTGTTTTCTCCGTTTCCTCCGGTAAAAAGGTCTTTTGTTGGGGACGCCGGGACGGCGTCCCTCCCCGACATTCGTGTCCACTTTCGTGTACTTCCGTGTGTTCCGTGGTTAAAAGTTCCTCGCTGTTGATAGTGGGTGTCAGAGTCTCGTTACCTCGACTCCTACGCAGTTTGGGAGTTTGAGAGTTCTCTCTGTTTTCTCCGTTTCCTCCTGTAAAAGGTCTTTTGTTGGCGACGCCGGGACGGCGTCCCTCCCGGGCATCCGTGTCTGGTTTCGTGTACTTCCGTGTGTTCCGCGGTTAAAAGTCCCTCGCTGTTGATAGTGGATGTCAGAGTCTCGTTGCCTCGACTCCTACGTAGTTTGGGAGTTTGAGAGTTCTCTCTGTTTTCTCCGTTTCCTCCTGTAAAAGGTCTTTTGTTGGGGACGCCGGGACGGCGTCCCTCCCGGACATTCGTGTCCACTTTCGTGCCTGACCGCCGTAGCCTTTGGGCGAAGGTGGTTGTTTCGTGGTTCAAGATCCGGGAAAAGTCATGGGCATCCGCGGTTTTGTAAAGTGCCTGAACGGACCAGCCAACGGGATTCGAAATGCTCCAGTGATCACACCACCCAGCGGATGGGATTCGATTTCGGATTGGGATCGGGTTTGACGAGGTCGACCCGGAGGAGTCTCCGGGCCGCAAGACGCAGTATAATTCTGGTGCGCCGCTTCCAGCCGGATCGTGGGCGGCCGGATCCGGATGGCGGCGGTGGATTGATTGCGGGATCTTTCATGGGTCGGGTCTTTCTGTGGTTTGCATGTGGGTTGGCGGGCGGTTCGGCGCTCGCGGATGGGGCGGTTTTCGGGCGGGCGCCGGGGCCCGGATTCGAACCCGCGGCGTCAAAAAGAAAAAGTCGAGAGGCGCTCAACACCTCTCGACTGAGGGGATCATCCGTCCAGGCCACGGGACGCGCCGTGTCCGCTTCTGCCGCCGGCTTTTAAAGACGCGGCGGCATCGGGTGCGGAGTCAGGGCGCATCCATCGTGGCGAACCCGGATTCAGGAGGAATCGGGTTTCCGGACTTTGATCTCGGGTTTCACTCCGAATCGGACCGGGCGAAACTCGATCTCGAGTTTGGCGGGGCGGATTCGGAGGGTGCGGTCGGGCTTGTAGCTCCTGCGGAGGAGCAACTGGCTGCGGTAACGGATCACGGGTTTCATGGTTTGTCCTTTCGTTCGGGGGTTAAGAAATGTGATAGCGGCAAAAGACACGACATCCGCCAGGGTGTTTGCTTAACGGGCCTTACCCGTCTCTATGCAGTAGAAATCCGAGGGGATAAACGCAGAGGCGCAGAGGACGCAGAAATTCGCAGAGAGCTGGCGGCTTTTTCCGGGTCACCGAATCATGAGCGAGTTGCCTAACTCAATTCTCTGCGGCCCTCCGCGTCCTCTGCGTCTCTGCGTGAGTTTGAGTTTTGTTTGAACTGCATAGAGGCGGCCAAGCCGGAAGGATTCAGTTTAAACCACGGATGAACACGGATTCACACGGATACAAAATGGTGAAAGCCAGTTTTCCGGGGGTGCTTTCAATTTACCGTTTAGTCTGGGTTAGATTCTCCGAGCTCGGAAGTTTGTTATCCGTGTCCATCCGTGTTTATCCGTGGTTAAGAACCTTTTCAACTGAATCGTTCCGGCTAAGTCATTTCATCTGAAGATAGAGCATGCACCTCTTGCTATCTCGGTGAGATACCAACCCGCGGTTTCACGGCGGTTCTTTCGGTGTTTATGGGCACACCTCCTGACAAGCCCTTGCTATGTAAAAGTCGTTTCGTTTTGGCCGGCGCTGCGACGGATCGTTCATGGGCACACCTCGCCGGTGACCAGCCATGGCTCGTCCTCGCCAAATTCCAATTGTCGCCAAAAGACATCACCTGGATGCCGTATCGATCATGTTCACAGATTGTCCGTTGTTCATCGCTGTTGATTCATCCTCACGGGACCGCAGGGAAAACAAAAACCCCGCTTACCTTTCAGTAAGCAGGGTGGATGAAATCTATTTCGAATTACCTGCTTACACGGGCCCCTTACGCGCGGATTTATGTCCAACCGGCGCCAGGGACGCATAACCCGGGTTGTACGAGCTGCGACGCGTCCCAATAATCATCGGGACCGGCATCGTCGGCCAACTCATGGTTGATCTATGTAAGCAAGCAGTCATCGAACGTGCATAGACGTATAACACAGGTTAGTCGTCACGCAACTAATAATTGCATTGAAGCGTGAAATAATTGGAGATGCGGTTATCCGGATGGATTGATGGAACAGTGTGACCTCATCGAATCCAGCTCCGGTGAATTGCGCTGCCGCATCGGATTTGCTGGCAGGGACGGCGCGCTGCGCCGTCCGCGCCCCGTCCACGGGAGGGACGAGCTACTGCGAGTTCCCCAACAAAAGAATAAAGATCAGGATGGGAATCGCAGTAGCTCGTCCCTCCCGACTGTCTGACCCTCACTTCAAAGCGCACCCCAAATTCCGCCGCGGCTGGACATGAAAAGCGCCGGCAGGGTATTCTCTGTGCCCGTGTCCGATCCTGGCCCGTTCCACCACCGCGTCGTGCAGGCTGCGGAAGCCGTGCCGGCGCGCGACGGCAGCGTCGGAGTGCTGGAGATTGTTCCAGGAACTCCGGCCAATACTTTTGAACCTGATAGAACCATGAAACATCCCCGGTTACGCGGTTGGCAGTTGATCCCGGTCTTGCTTTTCAGCGCCGTGGCTGTGAACGCGGCGAACCTGGCGCCCGTCGCGTGGTGGACGTTTGACAATGAAACGGCGCGCGACCAGGTTTCCGGCCGACTGGATGCCCTCACCGGGCATCACGGCTGGGCCGAGGGCGTTCGGGGCAGGGCTTTGCGCTCGGACGAATTCGCCACGGTCATCGAACGCCCGGCCTCCGGCGTTCCCGCGTTCACCAACGGCGGATTCACCGTCGAGGCCTGGATTGCGCCGCGCACGTTCCCCTGGAATTACTGCCCGATCATGACCCAGCGGGACGCCGCGAGCGGTTTTTATTTCGGGATCAATTATCAGGGGCAACTCCAACTGCAGGCGGCGGTCGGCGGCAAGTGGGTCTGCTGCGAAAGCCGCACCGCGCTGCCGGGATTGCACGAAGGATTGCGGTTCGCCGGTGAAGGCGGCGACCAGGCCAACACGGCGCACTTCGGCAATGCCCGGCCGGATCCTTCCATCCCGCTGTTGAAATGGACGCACGTGGCGGGAACAGTTTCGACCAACGGCACGCTGCGGCTTTATTTGAACGGCGAGCCGGCGGGAGAAACCAATGCCGGCGGCGGTTTCCTTCCGGCATCGGGCGAAAAACTGGTGATCGGCCGCACACAGGAGCCCGTGCTGCCGCTGTTCCTGGCCCGGCCGGCAAACAATGCGCCGCATTTTTGTTCCTTTGACGGTTTGCTGGATGAAATCAAAATGTATGATCGCGCGCTGTCATCGGCGGAAGTGAAGGAGGAGTTTCAGGGCGTCCATCCCGCGACGCCGCAGCCGCTGCAATTCCGCCGCATGCCGACGGCGCAGGATCAGCCCGGCGCTTTCGGGGCGTTTTACACGCGGTTCGCTTATGACGAGGACTGGGATCGCACGCGCCGGTTTGGCGAGGACCAGGATGTGTTCGTCCGGTTCGCGGACAATCCCTGCACGCTGGTATGTTGGAACGGCACGATGTATCCCGTTTTTTATCCCGATGGCGGCAACATCGGCCAGCAGTTCGAGGCGTTTGAAACGTGGGACAAGGACGGCTGCCACGAGGCGATGATGGATCGCCGGAGCGAGCATTCCTCCTGGCGCATCATCGAAAATTCTCCGGCGTGCGTGGTCTTGCACTGGCGGCACGCCCTGGTTTCCTACAACGGCAATTATATCAACACCGACACCAACACCGGCTGGTCCGACTGGGTGGATGATTATTACACCGTTTATCCCGACGCGGTTTACGCGCGGCGCACCACGCTCTGGAGTTCGACGCCGGTGTCGAACCATTCCTATGCGCAGGATAATTCCGTCATTCAACCTGGCCTCATGCCGTGGGATGTTTATGAGGAAGAGCCGCTCACCGTGGCGAACCTCGACGGACAGGAAACCGTCATGACCATGGGCGAGGGGAATCACGGCCCGAAGGATGCGACCTTCAAAGGCCCGGCGGTGATTCAGCGGCATAATTTCCGGACGAAATGGAAGCCGTTTATGATCGCGCCGCCGGACGAGGCGTTCGGTGGCCCCTGGACGAATCCCGAACCGTGGCCGTGGTTCCTGCCGTGCTGGCATCATTGGCCGGCGGCGCAATTGATCGATTCCGACGGCTCCATCACGTTCGTGGAGAACGGCCGTCCGAAGAGTTCGTGCCTGACACAAGGCTGGGGTTACGGCTCGGTTCATACCAACGCGGTGGTCATCACGGAAAATTCCCTCACTCGATTTGCCCTGGCGGGCATGACCGACGGCTCCGCAGCCGCGCTGGCTTCGCTGGCGCGTTCGTGGCGTCAACCGCCGACGGCGACGGTCACGTCGGCGGGCTATCGATCCGAAGGCTATCAACTCGGGGAAAGGGCCTACCGGTTTGCGCGGCTGGACACCCGGGCGCCGGCGCAACTGGAACTCCAGGTCAAGGCCAGTCCGGCCTCGCCGCTGGTCCATCCGGCGTTCGTCGTCGAAAACTGGAATGCACCCGGCGAAATAGCGGCGACCTGGAATGGCCGGGAGCTTGCCCGGGAAGATTTCCGCCAGGGCTTTCGGGTCACGCCGACCGGCACCAACCTGGTGATCTGGTTGAATCGTTCCACGGAAACCCCGGCCGACATCCGGTTTGCCGTCCGCCCTTCGGGCAAATGAAGCGGCGGTTTTCGACCTGGCTTTGCCGAACGTTAATCTCCGTCCTATTCGTTGGCTCCTGTTCGAACCGCCGGTGTTAAACCGTTAAAAAGTTAAATGGGTTAAAACGGCGACGGGCCGTCGCCGCCCCTGAGCCGAGTACGCATCCACTTTCGTGCCTGACCACCGTAGCCTTTGGGCGAAGGTGGTTGTTTCGTGGTGAAAAGTGCCTCGCTGTTCGATAGTGGACGTCAGAGTCTCGTTACCTCGACTCCTACGGAGTTTGGGAGTTTGGGAGTTTGAGAGTTTTCTCTGTTCTCTCCGTTTCCTCCTGTAAAAAGGTCTTTTGTTGGGGACGCCGGGACGGCGTCCCTCCCGGGCATCCGTGTCTGGTTTCGTGTACTTCCGTGTGTTCCGTGGTTAAAAGTGCCTCGCTGTTCGATAGTAGACGTCAGAGTCTCGTTACCTCGACTCCTACGGAGTTTGGGAGTTTGGGAGTTTGAGAGTTCTCTCTGTTTTCTCCGTTTCCTCCTGTAAAAAGGTCTTTTGTTGGGGACGCCGGGACGGCGTCCCTCCCGGGGCATCCGTGTCTGGTTTCGTGTACTTCCGTGTGTTCCGTGGTTAAAAGTCCCTCGCTGTTGATAGTGGATGTCAGAGTCTCCTTACCTCGACTCCTACTTGTCTGGCGGATTGTTCCACAGGGCGGCGAGTTGTTTGAGGGCGGTGTCGCGGTCGACTTTTGCGCTGTCGATCACCACATTCCCGTAACGGTCCAGCACCCCGAGTTCGGGCGTGGAACTGCGTCCCAGGATCCACCCCAGGACGGCCGACTCGTTTTTCCGCTGATAACTCACCGCAGGCCAGGGAAAATCCATCTCCTTCGCATATTGCTGCAGTTCGGCGGCGGACTTTTCGGCGGGAACATAAATGACCTCGAATTCCGGATGCTTTGGCTTCATTTCCTTGTACAGCTTCAGCAATTCGGGCGTGAATTTCTGCGTGTACGGACACCACCGCGCCCCGTGATAGATGACGTAATAACGGGGCGGGGCATTGGTATCCAGCGGCGCCGGCTGGCCCGACGCCGCATTGACGAGTTTTCCCTGGAGTTCCTCGGCGAGACGGCCCGGCGCCCCGCCCGGCACATCGGCATAGCGGCGCGCATAAATCAGGATGTCGCTCTCGTCGGGCTTGATTTCCGTGTGCACATCGAACGTGGCGGGGCATACGATCAGCTCACCCTTTTCCACGGCCATCAGGTACACCACGTCGCCCTTGTTCCACCGGCGCCGGCCCACATCGAACGCCTGGGTCAGTTTTAATTGCCAGGGCCACAGATCCGGCCGCTTGAGCAGCGTGGCGTAGGTCAGATTGCGCTGGTTCGGCGTCATTTTGGCGTAGGCCGCATTCGCGGTCGCCAGCGCATCGGTATCGTCCGGTCTGACGGCGAAGCTCAGCCGGCCTTCCGTCGTCCCGACGACCAGCTCGGCGGGATGAATTTCCAGGACGTTCACTTTCTGTCCGGCGCGCACGGATTTGCCACTTTGAAATTGCATTCCTTTTTTAAGGGTGCACTCCGACGGCCAAAGATCCGGCCGCTGCACCAACTGGGCCCAGGTCAATTCCTGCGCAAGGGCGGAACCCGTGATTAAGAAAGCCGCAAGTAGTGCATTCAGAATATTCATAAGCAAAAATCAGTAATCCGGCATCCGGGTGCCGGGGCGTTGTGAATGAATGCTATAGGACGCTCATGCTCGAGCGCTGTCAATCGTTAAAACGGCGGGACCGACAGCTTGGGAGTATTAGGATTCTCTCTGTTCTCTCCGTTGCCACCTGTGAAAAGGTCTTTTGTTGGGGACGCCGGGACGGCGTCCCTCCCGGGGCATCCGTGTACGGTTTCGTGTGTTCCGTGTGTTCCGTGGTTAGAAGAGCCTTGCTGTTGGTAGTGAATGTCAGAGTCTCGTTACCTCGACTCCTACGTAGCTTGGGAGTCCAGGAGTTGCTTTCTCCTTTATCTCTATTACCTCCTGTTCGAACTGCTGGTGTTAAACTGTTAAAAAGCTAAATGGGTTAAAACGGCAACGGCCGTTGCCAAGCCTGACTCGGGGAGTTCTGCGGGAGGGAATTCGTGATAATTCGTGTCAATTCGCGCCGGCCCGCCGCAGCCTGGGCGAAGGCGGGTCAAGCTCCTGAATCCTGAATTCTGGATTTTTATTCGCCGCAAAAGAACACATAGAACAATTCAGAACGTCCCTCCTTCGCCTCCATCGCGTCCTTCGCGCGAGCCAATCTGGATTCTACCTTCCCGGTTCCGCACCGGGGAACCATTCGGTGTGCTGATCGCCCTGGCGGCCGAAATACGTCACCCGTTTGCCGCGCAGAAATGCGAAATAGCCTTGCGTCCCGGCTTCCATCGCGCGCCGCGTGAAATCGCGATACTTCTGGCCGTTGCGCTGGCTGTCGAGGATGTCGGCCCGGAGCGCGGCGACATCGAACTCCGGTGCGACCAAGGGCAATCCTTCGAAGTCGAGCGGGGTGACGACCACCTCGCCTTCGGCGCTGTAGAACGTCTTGCGTTTCCCCACGTAGTCCACGTGGTAATATTCCACCCCGGCCGCGAGCAGCTGGCCCACCACTTCGGGGAACGACATCGTTCCGTCCAACGTTTTGCGCGCCGCGTCCGTGATCGTTTTAGCATTCATGCCTTTAAAGAGTTAAAACGTTAAGAAAGTTAAAAGGGTTAAATGGTTGAAGCGCCAAACTAACATGATTCGGTCCGGGAAGGAATCGAAAGCCGCGATTCCTCCGGGCTTTCGAGGTGCAAGGACTGGCGGTTCTGATGGAATCGCCGGCAGGCTGCCGGGACAACGGCGTTCCCGGCAGCCTGCGGCTGATGATGGCGGATGGTTACGGCACGGAGATCTGCATCCGATAAAACTTCTGTTGCACTCCGGCGTTGGGATCCGTGATGGTGACTTCGGTGCCGTTGGTTGTGGGGCCGCCGTAGCCGGTTAACGGAGCGAAGGCTGTGACGGCCAGGTTGGTCGTGAATTGCGGAGTGTAGGTGCGGCCGGCGGCCCAGGGCGAGAAGATGAGGTGCCGCTGATTCGGCTGCCCGGCCACCGCTTCGATCCGCAGCTTGAACACCGATGTTGGGTCGGTGGGATCAAGCCCCGCCGTAAACTTGAACAGGTTGTTCTGTCCGGTGCCGTCGGAGTCGTCCGTGCCGGACTGGCTGAGGTTGCCGAACCAGGCCAGCTCCCAGAAGTCAGGCAGCCCGTCGGTATCGATGTCATAGCCGCCGCTGCCCTGGACTTCATAGGCCCCGATGTCGCTGCCGTCGCCGCCAGCGGCGTTGGCCAGATAGGGATTGTCCACCGGCCTCGGCAGGTCGCGCTGATCCGTCGCGGACGCCAGGGCCGGAACGGCGTTGGTTTTGCCGTTGTCAAGGGCCGGGCTCCCGGCCAGCAAGGCGTGCGTCCAGGTCGGCCCGCCGTTATCCTGCAAGGGACCGAGCTTCGGGTCGGTGTGGACCCGGTCGCCGGTTGCGGTCAGGAAGCCGCCGCCGTCATCGCTGCTGAGGTTGTAACCGTCGGAGGTGACGACGCCATTGTCATTGTAAAAGTTCCCCCCCGAAATTCCGGCATTCAGGATGGTGTCGCCAATCTCGACCGTCGCAATGCCGAAGAGGCCCCAATTGTAAATGCCGCCGCCTCCGAAGGGGCCGACATTGCTGCTGAACGTGCTGGCGCTGACCACCGCGGTCGCGTTGGCGCCGACGCCCATGTTGCCGATGCCGCCACCCAGACCAGCCACATTGCCGCTGAGTGTGCTGCCACTGACCGTGAGCGTTGCGCTTTGTCCCGGCGCAGCGTAGTTCAGGATGCCGCCGCCATCGCCCCCCATTATTGCCGAGTTGCCGCTGAGGGTGCTGGCGATGACCTTCAAAGTCGCGGTGTCATTGTAAATGCCGCCGCCCGACCTTGTCGTGCTGTTGCCGGCGATGGCACAATTGCTGACAGTCATCGTCCCGCCGGGGCTGTTGTAAAGGCCGCCGCCAAAATCGTTGGCATTGTTGTTGGTGATGATGCAACCGCTGAGGGTGAGCACGCTGCCGGGGCCGCCGGCCGCGTAAACGCCCGCGCCGGTTTGGTCAGTGAAACCATCGGCAATCGTCAGGCCGCTGATCGTGACATTGGTGCCGGTGACATTAAACACACGAGAGGCGTTGTTGCCACTGACGGTCAGCGCGCCGGCGCCGGGGCCGAGAAGGGTCACGCTGCTGGGAACGGATAGCTCGCCGCTGGTCAGCGCAATGGTGCCGGAGACGGCGAAGTGGATGGTGTCGTTGACCGCCGCGTCGGCCAGCGCTTCACGCAACGACCCGGGACCGCTGTCGTCAAGCGTCGTGACGAGGGTCGGCTGG
>JAXMHQ010000033.1:0-57554 GCA_046346665.1 Verrucomicrobiota bacterium | reverse complement strand
TGCCGGCCCTGGCGTCTCCAGCCATGCGTGGGCCGGCGGGGACGCCGGCCCTCCCTTCATTGGGCTGGCGCCAATTCGAAGGCCACGGGTTTCCCTGAAGCCGAATCGGGCGCGAGCCACAGCTCATAGCTGCCCGGTTGCACCTGGTTTCTGCCGGACACGTCCACGTAACCCAGGTCGTGCGGGCTGATTTCAAAGTCCACAACACCGGATTCGCCGGGCTGGAGTTTCACCTTCTTGAACCCTCTCAATTCCCGGACCGGCCGCGGTGCATCGGGCGCGGCGGGTGCCCGGACGTAAAGCTGGACCACCTCGGTGCCGGCCCGCGAACCCGTGTTGCGCACCGCGACGGACGCCCTGAGACTCCCGTGCGCCTCCAACCGCGCGCTGCCGAGAGTCACCGGGCTCCACTCAAACGCCGTGTAAGCCAGCCCGAACCCGAACGGGTAAAGCGGCTCGCGCGGTCCGTCGACGTATTTGCCCATGTCGGGCCGGCCGGTGTTGTAATGATTGTAATACACGGGAACCTGGCCAAGGCTGCGCGGGAACGACACCGTCAGCCGCCCCTGCGGCTCCGCGTCGCCGAACAACACATCCACAACTCCAGGGCCGCCTTGCACGCCCGGGTCCCAGGCTTCCAGGATTGCCGCGGCCTGCTCCTGCAGCGCCGGGACGGCCAGCGGCCGGCCGTTGATCAAAATCACAATCACCGGTTTGCCTAACTTGCACACCGCATCGAATAGCTCCTGCTGGCGGCCGGTGATGTCGAGGCTCGACCGGCTCGAATTCTCCCCACTCCAGCCGGCGGGCTCGCCCAGTGCCAGGATAATTGTGTCCGCCCACTTCGCAGCAGCCACTGCTGCCGGGATGCTCGGACCCGGCCCCGCCGGCGGCGCGGTCCGGTCCTCCACCTGGCTGCCGTCGAGCAGGTGGATCATGCGGCCGGTGGACGTGGCATCGCAGCCGTGAACGACGCGGAGTTCGGCGGTGGAGGGCAGGCGGGATTTAAGGGCGGCGGCGATGGACACGGCGTCCTCCGCGCGGCCGCGCGCGGCCCAGCAGCCGAGCAGGTCGCCGGTGGCGTCGCCGAACGGGCCGATCAGGGCGATTTTCTTCGAGCCGGGCCCGAGCGGAAGGATGCCGTGTTCGTTGCGCAGCAGGACGCACGAGCGCGCGGCGGCTTCGCGCGCGAGCGCGACCGCGTCGGGCCTGAGGAACGCCGTTTTGTAGAGCGTTTCATCGACGTAGGGGTGTTCGAAGAGGCCCTTGACGAATTTTACTTTCAACACGCGCCGCGCCGCCTCGGTGATGATGCTTTCGGGGATCCGGCCGTCCTTGACCTGCGCGGCGAGCGTGTTCGGATAATTCGAGCTGACCATTTCCATGTCGACGCCCGCCACGAGTGCGAGCCGGGCTGCGTCGGCCCCGGTGCCCGCGACGCCGTGCGGCATGAGTTCCTCCACCGCGGTCCAGTCGCTCACGACGAATCCCGGGAAATGCCATTCGTCGCGCAGGATTTCCGTGAGCGTGTGCCGGTTCGCGCTGGCCGGCGAACCCGGCAGCAGGTTGAACGCGCTCATCACCGTCCAGGCGCCCGCGTCCACGCCGGACTTGAATTGCGGCAGATAAAAATTGCGCAGGGTGTATTCCGAAATCTCGGTGGTGTTGTAATCGCGCCCGCCCTCGGCGGCGCCGTAACCGACGTAGTGTTTCAGGCACGCGACCAGCCGGTCCGGCGCGGCGGGATTGGTGCCCTGGAATCCGCGCACCTCGGCCGCGGCATACAAGGTCCCCAGCCAGGGATCCTCGCCGTAACCCTCGGCAATCCGGCCCCAGCGCGGGTCGCGGGCCAGGTCCACCATCGGCGCAAACGTCCAGTCAATCCCCACCGCCGCCGTCTCGCGCGCGGAAATGACCGACGCCCGTTCGAACAGCGCCGGGTCCCATGCCGACGCCATCGCGAGCGGGATGGGAAAAATAGTGCGGAAGCCGTGAATGGAATCGTGGCCGAAGATCAGCGGGATGCCGAGCCGGCTTTCCTCGACGGCGACGCGCTGGAGCGCATTGCGCGGCCCGGGAGTTTCGATCAGTTCCGATCCATCGAGGAACGAGCCGATGGCCCCGGCGCGGAGCCGGCTGCCGAACTGTTTCACTGCGTCCTGTTCGCGGTGTTCCTGCAGGAGCTGGCCGATTTTCTCGTCGAGCGTCATGCGCGACAGGAGGTCGTCCACGCGCCGATCCACCGGCTGCGACGGGTCTTCGTAGACGTCCCTCGCGCCGTTCTTGTCAAAATCGATCCAGCCATCGCGGTAGATGGCGGGCTCCGCGCCGAGCGCGGTCATAGCCATGAGCATCCAGGTGCTCACCGGGGAGATTCTCATCGGACGAAGTTTGGTTCAGGCGTGTGATGAATTCAAATAGTTTGAGTTGTCAGTTTAAGAGTTTGAGAGTTTAGGAGTTTAAGAGTTGCGCCGGAAAGTATGTTCACGCGGCTGAGATTTCCCCACTCTCAAACTCCTAAACTCTTAAACCCCCAAACTGGTTACAACTGCGCCGGGCCGACGAGCACGACGAATTCCCCTTTGGCCGGGTGTTGCTGAAAATGCGCGGCGAGCTCCGCGGGTTTGCCCCGGAGGAATTCCTCGAATTTTTTGGTCAATTCGCGGGCGAGAACCACGGTGCGATCCGGGAAGACCGCCTGAAGTTCGCCGACCAGTTTCTCGATGCGGTAGGGGGATTCGTAAAGCACGAGGGTGCCGGGGATGGGGAGAAGCGCTTCGAGCCGGGAGCGGCGCTGGCCGGATTTGTGCGGGAGGAATCCGACGAAATGAAATTCGTCGGTGGGCAATCCGCTGGCGGTGAGGGCGGCGACGAGGGCGGCGGGGCCGGGGACGGGTTCGACGCGGAGGCCGGCTTCGCGCACGGCGCGCACGACGCGTTCGCCGGGGTCGCTGATTCCCGGGCTGCCGGCGTCCGTGACCAGGGCGATTTTCTGTCCCTGGCGGAGGCGGTCGAGGATTTCGCCGCCGCGGCGGGCTTCGTTGTGCTGGAAGCAGCTCAGGAGCGGCTTGGAGATTTGGAAATGCTGGAGCAGGCGGCCGGTGTGGCGGGTGTCCTCGGCGGCGACCAGGTCGCATTCGCGCAGGACGCGGAGGGCGCGCAGGGTGATGTCCTCGAGGTTGCCGATGGGTGTGGCGACGAGGTAGAGCGTGCCCGGCGTGAGCGGCGGCAGGTCCATGCGCTCAGCGCGTGACCCCGCGCGTGCTGTTCCGGAAAAACGCGACCAGGTGCGCCACCTCCGGCAGCGGCGGCAGCTCCGACTCGATCTTCGACAGCGCGTTCGGGATCGTGAGTCCGTCGCGGAACAGGATTTTGTGCGCCTGGCGCAGCGCCGATTGGGCGTCCTCGGTGACGCCGTTGCGTTCGAGGCCGATCTTGTTCACGGCGCGGGTTTCGGCGGGGTTGCCGTCGACGAGCATGTAGGGCGGCACATCCTGGACGACCTTGGCGCAGCCGGCGATCATGGCCATGGTGCCGATGCGGCAGAACTGGTGGACGGCGGAGAGGCCGCCGACGAGCGCGGCGTCCTCGACGATGACGTGGCCGGCCAGCGCGGCCATTGAAACGATGATGCGATCGCCAAGGACCACGTTGTGACCGATGTGGGATCCGGCAAGGATATTGTTCTGGGAACCGATCACGGTGGATTCACCGTCGCTCGTGGCGCTGTGGATTGTGACGCATTCGCGGATGGTGTTCTCGTCGCCGATCTCGAGCCGGGTCAGGCCGCCCTTGTATTTGAGGTCCTGCGTCTGGAGCCCGACGCTGGCGAAGGGATAGATGCGGTTGTTCCGGCCGAGGGTGGTGTGGCCGTCGATCACGACGTGGGAAATCAGGCGGCAGCCCGCGCCGAGGGTCACGTGTTCGCCGATGACGCAGTAGGGTCCGATCTCGCAGTCGGGGCCGACCTGGGCCTTGGGATGGACGATGGCGGTGGGATGAATCATGGGGCGTTTCAGGCTTTGCCTCGGAGCATGTAAGTGACGGCGGCTTCGCTCACGATTTCGCCGCGGACTTTGCAGACACCCTTGGCCTTGCAGATTTTGCCGCGGGACCGCGTGAGTTCGACTTCAATTTCCAGGACATCGCCGGGGACGACGGGTTTGCGCCATTTGACGTCCTCGGCCGACATGAAGTAGGCGAGCTGGCCGAGGCTTTCGCCGCTTTTCATGGTGAGAATGCCGGCGACCTGGGCGATGGCTTCGAGCTGGAGCACGCCCGGCATGATGGGGTGGCCGGGGAAATGGCCCTTGAAAAAATCCTCGTTGATGGTGACGTTCTTGACCGCGGTGATGCGGTTTTCGCCGATGCTGGTGACCTTGTCGACCATCAGGAACGGGGGGCGATGCGGGAGGATTTGCATCACCCGCTCGATGGTCATGGTTTCCTCGTTGTCGCCGGAGTCCGACGGTGCGGCGGCGGCTTCGCCCTCGGCCCCGGCGGCCGGCGGCGGCCCGAACGCCTGGGCTGCGACGAGCGGCTTGCGCATCTGCGCGCTGATCAGGCGGCCCATTTCGCAATTGGACGCGTGATTCGGCTTGATCGCAATCAGGTGTCCGCGGATCGGCCTCCCCACCAGCGACAGGTCGCCGATGATGTCGAGAATTTTGTGCCGGACAAACTCCTCCTGGTAGCGCAGCGGCTCGGTCGTCAGCACCGCGTCGTCGCGGATCACCACCGCGTTCTCCAGGCTGCCGCCCTTGATCAGGCCGTTCTTGATCAGGTATTCGATCTCCTCGTAAAAACAAAACGTTCGCGCGTGCGAGATTTCCTTCTCCCAGCTCCGCGGGTTGAGATCGATGCTGAAAAACTCAGTGAACCGGCCGTGCTTGTCGGAGCTGGTGCAACTGATCTTGAATCCCTCGTCCGGGAACAGCGTCATCAGGGCCTCGCCCATGCGCAGCTCGATCGGAGCCGTCGGGGTGTAGGGCTGGATTTTTTCGGCCAGCGGCGAAAAGCCGGCGGCCTGGATCATCTTGCAGAATTCGCGCGAACTGCCGTCGGCAATGGGCGGCTCGTTGGAATCCAGCTCGATCACGGCGTTGTCGATGCCGTATCCGGCGAGCGCGGCGAGGATGTGTTCGACGGTGTGGACGCGGGTGTTGCCCTTGGCCAGGGTGGTGGACCGGTTGTTTTCGATGACGTTTTCGACGCGGGCTTCGATTTCCGGTTTGCCCTCCAAGTCGACGCGCCGGAACCGTATGCCCGAGTTGGCGGGTGCGGGCAGGACGGTCATTGTGACCCGGTTGCCGCTGTGAAGTCCGACCCCGGAATAACTGGCCGGCTGGTTGAGGGTTTGCTGGTGTAGCACGGCGGCATTAAACAAACCGCCGCCCGGATTGGCAAGCCATTCAAATGCGGAATGAGGAATGAGGAATGCGGAATCCTCGCGGGCCGGTGGGGCGAGACTCCGTCGAGCCCTGGAAGACTGGATTGTTGCATTCATGGATTTCTGGATAAATGGGAAGACTGTCGCGCGGAGCCCTCCAATAATCCATAAATCCATTTATCCAATAATCCTCAGGGCCCAGTCAGGGCGCGACGGAGTCTCGCCCCACCGACTACTGGCTAGCGCCTTCCGTCGTACCACGTGTGGCACGCCTCGCGGTTCGTCAGCGTCCGGCCGCCGCCCAAAACCGTCCGCGCCAGGAACGTGAGGTGCTCGCGGGTGGAATACAGGTGAATCTTTCGGGCCGAGGTGACGACCGGGTGGCGGTGCAGGATGAGGATCTCCCGGCCGGCGCGGCGCGCGATGGGTTTGAGCCGGCGGCTCAAATCGATTTCCTCGCCGGCAAACAGCCGCGCGCTGAATCCCCCCGCCTCGCGAAAGGCCTTGGCGTCGCAGAACACAAACGATCCCGCAAACCATCGCGCCGTCCGGCTGACCCAGTTCCATCCCGCGGTGATTGCCGCCGCCCTGGGATAATGGCCGTCGAGACGGATCGTCGCCCCGCCCGCGATGCAGCGGCCTGATTCGATTGCCGCCGCGACGTCCTCGAACAGCGCGGCGGGCGGATGGGTGTCGGCGTCGATGAACACAATCCAATCCCCGGTGGCGGCCTCGGCGCCGCGGTTGCGGGCGCGGGCGATCTGGTTCACCGGTTCAAAAACCACCGTCGCACCGGCGGCCCGCGCGATCGCCGCGGTGGCATCGGTGGAATTGTTGTCGCACACAATGCGCTCGACCTCCCAGCACCGCCGCCGAAATGCGTCCAGGCCCGGCTCAATGGCAGCCAGGGTCCCGGCAATCAGCCGCTCTTCGTTGAAAGCGGGCACCACGACGGAAATGCGCATCCTGCCAACATGAGGGGTTCGCGGGGGAAAATCAAATCAAGGTGGGGCGAGACTCCGTCGAGCCCTCGAAAAGGCTGGAGTGATGGAGTAATGGAGTTTGGAGTATTGAGAGGGTCGCCGAGAGCGCTCCGCGGTCTTTTCCAACACTCCACAACTCCAGGACTCCACCACCCCATTTCCGGATCAGGGCTCGACGGAGTCTCGCCCCACCAAGTCTCGCCCCGCTCCGCCGCATTCCGCATTCCGCACTTCTGCGGGTGGCATGGTTCGTGCCTCGGAGCGTGTCGATGCGGCGCGGTAGATCCGACAATCAAAAAAACAGTTTATGAATATTGCCGGCAGTTATCGGTATCGTCCGTGGCGTTTTGGACTGGCCCTGGCGGCGGTGGTCTGGGTGCAAAGCCTGTTCGGCGGCACGCTGGTCGAAGAGAAATTCGACGTGCTTAAAACGAGGACAGGAACGTATACGAACGTGACGGTGACGTCGAAGACGGCGGATTACGTTTTCATCCTGCACGCCAACGGCATGATCAATGTCAAGATCACCGACCTGACGATGGACGTGCGCCGGCAGCTCGGTTACGCCACGACGCCGGAGCCGGCCGTCACGAACGAGGTCGCCACGGTGGCTGCTCGCGAGGCGGCCGACGAACATGCCAGCATCGCGGCATCCGGGCAGGGTCCCGAATGGAAACTGCCCGCGGGAATGAGCCTGCAGGATCTTCGCAAGCTCGTGCTGCAGTTCCTGTTGATTGTCCTGGCCGTGTCCCTGGTGATTTACCTGTTCACCTGCTTCTGCCTGCGGCTCATTTGCATCAAATCCAATTACGACCCCGGCCTGCTCATCTGGATTCCCGGGTTCCAGCTCATCCCGCTGTTCCGGGCCGCGGGTATGTCGCCTCTCTGGTTCGCCGCCATCCTCGCCCCGGCGATTTGCACGATCCTGGCCGCGACCGGCACTTTCGGCGGCAGCCTGCTCGTGTTGATCTCGCCCATCGCGCCCCTGGTCGCCCACGTGGTCTGGTGCATCAACATCGTGAAGGCCCGCAACAAAGCCTCCTGGCTCGCGCTCCCGCTGCTCCTGCCGATCACTTACTTCCCCACCCTGATCTACCTCGCCTTCTCCAGCGCCGCGCCGGCCGACGAAGCTCCCCCGCGCTACAAGAGCATGGCGCTGCAAACGGCGTGAGGACAGTTTAAGAGTTTAAGAGTTTAAGAGTTTAGGAGTTTAAGAATTGATCACGCGAGAGCCTTGGCCACTCTCAAACTCCCAAACTCTATAACTCCCTAACCAACCTGAGTCCCCAATCGTCGTTCGCCGGAAAATCCGGCAGCTGGATCCAGCCCCAGACATTCGCCTTCAGCATACCGGCGTCGGTCCAGTCGCCCGTTCGCGGGTTGAACCAGGACGCCCGGTATTGACCAAACGGCTCCCCTCCCCGCACGCGCGAGCCGTTCGGACAATCTTTCTCGAAGTAAACCAGGAAATAATTCCGATCCGGCGTTCGCGCCGCATACGCCCAGCCGAGAAATCCCTTCGTCACGTGCGTTTCGCTGGGCGAAATGAAATTGGAATCCGGCACGAGATCCTGGTAGCGGCGCCCCTCCGACATCGCGAATCGCGGCAGGTGTTTCATCTGGTTGGCCGAATTCCACTGGAACGCCTCCCACATGAACGGGCTGGAACCCGGCTCGATGTCCGCACCCCAGATTCCTTCGGAACCGTAGATATGCCCCGCGAATCCGCCGGAGAGGAAGCTGCCGTAAATCCCGGAGCGCACGTCCCGGTCGTCGGTCTCCGTGCCGCCCGGGGCTCCGTACTTGTAAAGTTCATACCGCTTGTCCGCCATGCCGGAATAATACGGTTCGCCGTTCAACGCCGGCCGCGCCGGCGTCGCCCGGTAAATCTCGGTCAAATACCAGTAGGCATCGTGCTCGCGCAAATTGCCGATCTGATGAAACGTCAGCCAGCGGTTCCGATCGGGCCCGCCAAAGTTCAGCAGGCTCGACACGGAGGCGTTGCAGGAAGCCAGCGTGCCGAACGGGGGCGGACCGTAGCGGTCGATGACCCGGTTCGCCGCGGCGTTGAGCGCCTCCGGCGGCGCGGTCATCTCCGGCCAGTCGAAATGCACCGGGCTGTAAAGGCAGTTGTTCGCCTGGTATCGGCTCCAGATGTATTGCACATAGCGGCTGTAGGAATCGGGCCAGGGATAGAATTTCCGCCATGCCGACGTCACGTCCCGGCGCGCCGCCTCGATGACGGGGATGAACCCCTGCGCGTTGAGATAATCGATCTTCCGGTCCAGCGCCTGGAAATAAGCGGGATTGATCCGGGTGACATCGGGAAAAACGTTCTCGTAGCCGGGCACGCGGCCGGGGAACAGGAACGCGCGGCCGCCTTCGTTTTGCATGTTCTTGGCGCGCCATTGGTCGCGGGGTTTGTGCGCCGCGATTTCCCCCTGGTCGACCCATGCCGACCGGATGCAGACATCCGCGGCCTTGTCGAACCACACGTCCCAGGCAGCCTCGTCCGTGGCCCAGTTCGGGAACGCGGCGATCAACGCCACGCTGTTGAACCCCTGGTTTTTCCGGTGGCGCACATAATCCTTGAACCCCGCCTCCGGCCCCATCGGCCGCTCCCGGTCATCGTCGAACCACGGGAATCGATCCGTGGCCGCCGCATACCAGGTGTCGCCGAGCAGCAGGAACGGGGTGCCGTCCGCCAGCTCGAACGCGTGACCGTTGGCGGAGGGACGGATGAAGCCACGCCGCGTGATCAGCGCGGATTTTTCGGCGTCGGACCAGGGCGCGGCGGTGAAGGAACCCTCGTGGCCGGACAATCCGGGATCCTGCGGATTGGAGCCGCTGCGCCATTTCCAAACTCCGGGCGCGGTCGCGAGCACGCGGACGCGGAACACGTTGCTGCCGTCCCAGAACCCGTAACAGCGCCGCTCGAACCCGGGCCCCTTCAAGTCGACCCAGACATCGACATCCATGTACGCGTTGGTGTAAGGGCGCGCGGCGTGGAAGGTGAGCTCGATTTTTTCCCAGGTATGAACGGGTCCGGCGCTCGTGGAAGCCGTCGCGGCCAGGCATGCGAGGATGGAGAGAATCCGGTGCATGCCGGCATGGTTTGACAGGGAACGCCGCGGCGTCAAAGAAATTTCAAGGGAAGCTCCTGCTCGTTGTCGTCCTCGCTTAAACCGGATGAGTGGATAAATGGATTTTTGGATTGATGGATTCCGCGCGGGAGTCTTCCCATTCATCCAGGAATCCAGTTATCCAATAATCCTTGTGTGGAAGGTCCGAGGACAAGAACGAGGGCGGCCACGCCGCGCCTAACGTTGTTCAAAGCTGAACCATTTTCACGATGGACAACCTTCCGGCGACGGGGTATAACGCTCTCCGCCAGACTGATTCAACCATGAATTGTCAATGAGCCGGCTCGTGGTCAATCCGGGCACCCCGCAAGCCTGGGAGATTCAGCTCAAGCAGGGCACGAACCTGCTCGGCAGGGGCACCACCAACGACTTCCGATTCGACGACCCCAGCATTTCGGGATCGCACTGCGCGATCCTTCTCCAGGACGGGGCGATCATTCTGCGCGATCTGGGATCCACTAACGGGACGTTTGTGGAGAATGCGCGGGTGCGCGAGGCTTACCTGCAAGCGGGCCAGCGGGTGCGGCTGGGGGCGGTGGAGATGCAATTGCTGGCCGGGAACGATGGCGGCGGGGCGGAACCTTCCGCGCCGGCGCCGGCGAAATCGGCCCCCATCCGGGTCATGGCGGCGGCCGCGCCCCCGGTGATGGAACCGGCTACGCCGCCGTTCGGCGGCCAGACGGCCGGCACGGTGCACCTGCATGCCGGGCCGCGATTCTGCAAGTTCCATCCAAAATCCCCCGCCCATTACCAGTGCCCGAAGTGCAACCGGACCTTTTGCGATCTGTGCGTCACCAGCCGGACGGTGGCGGGGTCGGTGAAAAAAACCTGCCGGACCTGCGGGGTGGAGTGCGAACCGCTGGAACTGCCGGTGGGCGGGGGTTACCAGCGGCGCGGCTTTTTCTCCAGCCTGCCGGGCGCGTTCCTCTATCCGCTGCGGGGTTTCGGAGTGGTGATCCTGGTCATGGCAACCATCGTTTTCGCCGCGCTGGAATTCGTCAGCGGGGGCATTTTCGGGTTGTTCGTCAAGGGGACATTCTACGGATTCCTGTTCCTCTTCATGCAGAACATCATTCACACGACGGCTTCCGACGAGAAAGAGCCGTTGAGTTTCCCGGTGGCGGACGGCCTGTTCGGGGCGGCGTTCCAGCTCGGCGGAACGATCCTCATTTCCTACGGACTGGCGATCGGCCTGATGGCAGCCAGGCTTTTCGACGTGGACATTCCGAGCGAGGCGCTGGTGGCGTCGATCGTTGTGGGCTGCCTGTATTTCCCGATGGCATTCCTCGCGGTCGCCATGAAGGACACGGTGTTCGCGGCCAACCCGCTGATTGTGTTCCCGGCGATCATGAAAATACCCCTGCAATACCTGGTCGCCGCCGGGTTGCTGGTGGTGATCTACGGGGTCCGCCAGGTTGGGCTCGCCGCGTCGGACATCGCGGGGGGCATTTCAATGTCGACGCACGACATGTCAGCGTTGTTGATCGCGCTGGGGGTGCGGGCGGGGCTGGCGCTGGTGAACATGTATCTCCTGACCGTGACGATGCGGATCCTCGGCCTGCTGTATATCCGCAACAAGGAAAGGCTGGAGTGGTTCTGATGGTCTTAAAGGCCGTGCAACCTTTGTGTCGTACGTACGACACAAAGGTTGCAGTTCGATTCAGGAGCGCAGTTTCGGAATCGCGTTGGTAATCTGCAGAAATGTTTGATTTGGCGGCAGACGGCGGCACTTGGATTCGAGCCGGGCGATCCTCTTGTCCATGGCCGGGTGGCTCGAGAACGCCTGGGGGACGTCCAGCCGGATCGAGTTGTTGGCCTCCCAGGTTTGCAGGCGCCGGAACACCATCACCATGCCGTTCGGATCGATGTTGGCCCGGACGAGCGTCTGCCAGCCGACGTCGTCGGCTTCGGTTTCGTATTCCTGCGAAAAACCCTGCGCGATCATGACGGCGGATCCGGCGGTGAGGAGGGTTCCAACCCCTGCGCGGCCCCTTAAAAACACGCCGAAAATCAGCATTGGCCCGGCGGAGGAAATCATCTTGCGGGCGTAATGTTTCCGGGTGACATGGGCGAATTCGTGGGCGAGAACACCTAGTAATTCGTTAGGATCCTCCACCAGGTCCAGCATGCCGGTGGTCACCACCACATGCCCGCCGGGCAGCGCGAACGCGTTCGGCATAGGATTTTCCATGATATGGAACTGGAATTGCGTTTTGCCGTCGGAAACGACCCGGGTCAGGGGCGCGGCGAGGGCGGCGAGTTGCTGGACGGCGTTCGTATCTTTGCTGAGAACTTCCTCCTCCTGGAGATCCTTGATTTCGGATTCCCCAAACTTGGATTCCCATTGAGCCGGGACGCGGTCGGCGAGGCTGCGGACCATGAAACTCAGGGTCCAGGAGCCGATCCAGGTCAGCACGATCGCGGCCCCTGCGAGGCAGAGGGATAATTTCACGGCCCTGGAAAACCGGGTTTGCTCCCGGAGCTGGCGCACCTGGTAGCGGACGGCATTGATCGGCGACTCGCGCCACGCGCGCAGCACCGCGGGATCCAGCGTGTAAATCAAGAGGTCCGGCCGCTCGGGATCGGTCAGGTTCACCCGCCCGCCCCGCTCCTCGGGTTCGATGACCAGGTTGTCCAGGGGAATACTCTCGTGCAGGGTGTCGGACTGGAAATGCAGCGCCTGGCGGTCGAGGTAAATGCGGCCGTGAACAACCTCGTTCCCGAGATCGGGCCGAAAAAGGCAGGCGGCAAAACCCTGGATGGTCGCGTTCATGCCGGATCCGAGTGTAACAAGGGCCGCCAATTAGTCGAGAGTCGAAGGTCGAGGGTCGAGGGCCAGAGGGCCTGGCGCAACGCGTGACCCATCAGGCTCTCGACTCTCGACCTTCGACCCTCGACTATTCTTCTTGAAGCCTCTCGTCGCGTGGCGCACATTTCCTCCGCCAGGGCCCATGGAATGTGGACTTACGAACCCCGCCAGGGCCGGAAGGCAGCAACGGTAGTTTGCTCGACATCTGCCGTGGTCACCCTGGCACTTTTTTCAAGGCAGAAGGCAGAAGGCAGAATGTGATCGCAGTTCATTTCTGCATTCTGCATTCTTCCTTCATCCTTTACTAGAATGAGCTACCAGGTCATAGCCCGGAAATATCGCCCGCAGAAATTCGGCGACGTGGTGGGACAGGAACACGTCACGAAGACGCTGTCGCACGCGATCGAGCAGAACCGGATCGCCCATGCCTACCTGTTCTGCGGCCCGCGTGGGACGGGCAAGACGACCGTCGCCCGCATCTTCGCCAAATGCCTCAATTGCACCGGCGGACCCAAAGTCGAATTCGACCCCCAGGATCCCAAGTGCCTCGAGATCGCCGAAGGCCGGTCGCTGGACGTCCTGGAAATCGACGCCGCCAGCAACCGTGGCATCGATGAAATCCGCGGTTTGCGGGAAACGGTCCGTTACGCCCCGTCGTCGTCGAAATTCCGAATCTACATCATCGACGAAGTTCACATGCTGACGAAGGAGGCGTTCAACGCGCTGCTGAAGACGCTCGAAGAACCGCCGGAACACGTCAAGTTCATGTTCGCCACCACCGAGCCCGAAAAGGTGCTGGCAACCATCCTCTCGCGCTGCCAGCGATTCGATCTGCGCCGGATTCCCGCCGCCCTGATCGTCAAGCACCTCGCCCAGATCGCGACGCAGGAAAAGGTGAAGGTGTCCGAACCCGCGTTGTATGCGATCGCCCGCGGCGCGGAAGGCGGCATGCGCGACGCCGAATCCACCCTCGACCAGCTCATCAGCTTTTGCGGAAATACAATCGAGGAATCGGATGTTCTGTCCATGTTCGGCCTGGCCGCTCAAAGCCAGGTGATCGATCTCTCCGGCGCCATCCTGCGCGGCGAAGTGGAGCCCGCCCTGAGCCGGCTGAACGAGCTCGCCCAAAACGGCAAGGACCTCGCCCGGCTGTTGTCGGATCTGCTGAATCATTTCCGCAACCTCCTGATCTTCCAGGTCGCCGGCGGCAATTCGAGCCTGCTGGAAATCTCGGAATCCGAAGCCACCGCCCTGAAGGAGCAATCGGGTCTCGCCGGACAGGAAGGGCTCGCCCGGATTCTCGAGGTGCTGACCGATGCCGAAGGGCGTTTGCGCGACGCGGTGTCGAAGAAAATTCTCCTGGAAGTTTCACTCTTGAAATCGATTGAGGCCCGCAAGGCGGTGAGCCTGGACACCGTGCTGAAGCGGTTGCAGGAATTGCGCGGCGAGGCGGGGTCCCCCGCCCCGTCCCCGGCGCCGGCGCCCGCACCATCCCGGGCCGCCGCCGCACCCGCTCCTGCGCCCGCCGCGCAGCCCCCGGCATCACCACGCCAGGTCATGGCCGAAGCCGCGCCGGCTGCCGTCCCGGCCGGGAACCTCGACCCTTTGTGGACGAACCTTGTCGACGCGGTGGGCCGGGCCAGCCCGTTCGCGCGATCCTACCTGCTCGAGGCGCACCCGGTGTCATTCGAAAAAAACGTGCTGGTGATCGGGTTCGATCCCGAGTTCGCGGATCATTTGTCGCTGGTGGACAATTCCCGGAATCACACGCTGCTGCAGACCAAGCTGGCCGAGCTGGGACATTCCGGGGCGCAGATCAAGTTCATCAAGTCGGAGGCGCCCGTGAAGAAGGCGCCCGCGGCGGTGGCGCCGCCCGTTCCCGCCCCGGCTGCGCCGGCCCGAGTGGCCGCCGCCGAACCAGCCGCCAAGCCCGGCCCCGCGCGCTCGGCCGCCGCCCCGCGCGAGAAGCCGGCGCCGGTGCCGTTCAACAAGGACGATTTCAAGAACGACCCGTTGATCCAAAAGGCGCTGGAGGTTTTCAAAGGCCAGATCGTGGACGTCCGGGCGTGAGGCGGAGCCGGGAATGGTTTAACCACGGATGGACACGGATGAACACGGATCAAGAGATTAGCGGAAATTCGCGTTAATTTGGGTCAAAGCCTTTTCCTTTAGTATCCGTGTTCATCCGTGGTTAAACTGAAATTGATCAAAAAAGCTGGCGCCGCGTGGGGTTCCGTTTAAGTTGAATTTTATTACCTATGTCGAGCATTGGAAAACTCATGAAGCAGGCTGCGCGCATGCAGCAGCAGATGGAACAGGTGCAGTCCGCGCTGGCGCAACGCACGGTCGAAGCCACGAGCGGCGGCGGCGCGGTCAAGGTCGTCGCCAAATGCGACGGCACGATCGGCTCCATCAAAATCGATCCGCAGGCGTTGAACCCGGCGGATGCGCAACTGGTCGAGGACATGGTCCTGACGGCCGCCAACCAGGCGCTGGCCCAGGCCCGCGACATCGCCAACAGCGAGATGGGCAAGGTCACCTCCGGCCTGAACCTGCCGGGCTTCGGCTGAAATGCAGAAGGCGGAATGTAGAATGCAGAAACTCTGATTCGTCGCGGTTTTCCTTCTGCGTTCTGCATTCTGACTTCTACCTTTAACACGTGCTTCCCGAGCCCATCACTTCCCTCGTCACCGCCCTGAGCCGGCTCCCGGGCATCGGCCCCCGGTCCGCCGAACGCATCGCCCTGCACCTGGTCCAGTCGGAGCCGGCCGCTGTCCGCCAGCTCGCCGACGCCCTCCTGCACGCGCGCGACCGCATCCGGTTCTGCGACATCTGCGGCTCGCTGACCGAAGCTTCGCCCTGCGGGATTTGCAGCGATGCGCGGCGCGAAGCCGGACTGGTCTGCGTCGTCGAACAGGCTGTCGATATTCTCAGCCTGGAAAAATCCGGCACTTACCGCGGCAAATATCATGTGCTGGGCGGAAGGATTTCACCGCTGGACGGCGTGGAACCCGAGGACCTGCGGATCGCGGAACTGGAGCGGCGGCTGGGCAGCGAACCGATCCGGGAACTCGTGCTGGCGCTTGGGACGGATGTGGAGGGCGACGCGACGGGATATTACCTGGCGAAGCGGCTGGCGCGGGCGGGATTGAAGATCACGCGGATCGCCTACGGGTTGCCGGCGGGGACCGGGTTGGAATTTGCCGACGAATTGACTTTGAGCCGGGCCCTGGAAGGCCGGCGCGAGATGAACTGACGCCGCTCCTGTTGATGAACCCACCCAAAGCCGCCGTCTTCGACCTGGGAAAGGTCCTGCTGGATTTTGATTACTCCATCGCCGCCCGGCGGATCATGAAGCCGGGCCTGATGAGCGAGGCGGAGGCGCATCATTACCTGGCGCATTCGCCGGTGCTGGTGAATTACGAGACCGGGCTGATCACGCGCCAGGAGTTCTACGACCGGGTCCGGCGCGCCGCGCAATTCAGGGGATCGATCGAGGAATTCAGCGGCCAGTTTGCCGACATTTTCACCGAGATCCCGGCCATGATCGAATTGCACGCGGCCCTGCGGCGCCGCGGGGTTCCGACCTACATTTTCTCGAACACAAACGACCTGGCCATCCAGCATATCCGGAATAACTTCCCGTTCTTTGCGGGATTCGACGGTTACATTTTTTCCTATGAAGTGAAGTGCATGAAGCCGGCGCCCGGCATTTACGAGAATCTGGAGCAACTCACCGGCCTGCGCGGCGCCGATCTGCTTTACCTCGACGACCGGCCGGAGAACATCGAGACCGGCCGCCAACGAGGCTGGCGTGTCATCCTGCACGAGACACCGGAGAAAAGCGTCGCGGCGGTGAGGGAGGCGGGCTTGCTGTAGATGAGTTGCAGGTGACAGGTTGCAGGTTCCTGGCGGACAAGATGGCGATTCTTTGACGGCCGATTGCCCGCCAGAAACCTGCAACCCGCAACCCGCAACCTGCAACCCTATTTGGTCTTGCGCGTAAACGTATGCGTCGCGTGCCCGTAGAAAACCTCCGCCGCTTCCATGAGGGTCTCGGACAGCGTCGGGTGCGGATGCACCGAAAGCGCGAGGTCTTTGGCCGTGGCACCCATTTCCACCGCAAGCACGCCTTCGGCGATCAGTTCGCCCGCGCCGGCGCCGACAATGCCCACGCCCAAAACCCGCTCGGTCTCCGGATCGATCACCAGCTTCGTCAGCCCGTCCGTGCGATCGAACGACAGCGCCCGGCCTGAAGCGGCCCACGGGAACTTGGCGACGGAGACCGCGATGCCCTTCTGCTTCGCCTCAGCCTCGGTCAATCCGCACCAGGCGACCTCCGGGTCGGTGAACACCACGGCCGGGATGACGACATCGGCAAACGCGCTGTCCTGCCCGGCGATGACCTCCACCGCCACGCGCGCTTCGCGCGACGCCTTGTGTGCCAGCAACACGCCGCCCGCAACGTCGCCGATGGCGTAGATCGCCGGATCCGAAGTCTGTTGGCGTTCGTTGACCTTGATGAAGCCCTTTTCGTCGCGGCCAACCTTCGTGTTTTCCAGCCCGATGTCGTCGCAATTCGGCACGCGGCCCACGGCGACCAGCACGCGGTCGTAAAGTTCCTCTTTCTTCTGGCCGTCCACGTCCATTTCCACCCGGATTTGTTTTCCGACCGTGGCCATTTTGCTGACCTTGGTTTTGAGCCGGACTTCGGCGAACGCCTTTTTGGCGTAGGCAACCACAGGCCGGGCAAGGTCGGGGTCGGCCCCGAGCAGAATGCCGTCGAGGGCTTCCACCAGGACCACCCTGCTGCCGAGCGAGGCGTAGACCGTGCCGAGTTCCATGCCGATGTAACCGCCGCCGACGACGAGCAGCGTGGCGGGAATATCCTCCACCTCGAGCGCTTCGCGCGACGTCATCACGCGGGGATTGCCGAGGTCGAACGCCTTCGGCATCGCGGACTTGGAGCCCGTGGCGATGATGGCCTGTTCGAACTGGATGAACTTCTGGCCCTCGGCGGTCTCGACCCGAAGCGTGTTGGAACTCTCAAAATGACCGCGCCCGCTCCACACATCGACCCCGCGCATTTTGGCGAGCTGGGCGACGCCGCCGGACAATTTGGCCAGGATGGATTCCTTCCAGGCGCGGAGCTGGGCGAGATCGACAGTGGGGGCGGCGAAACGGATGCCGCGGTGCTCGGATTCGCGGGCGACCGTGAGGGCATGGGTGGCGTGGAGGAGGGCCTTGGACGGGATGCAGCCGCGATTGAGGCACACGCCGCCGAGGCGCTGTTCCTGTTCGACGAGGATGACCTTGCGCCCGAGGTCCGCAGCGTAAAAAGCGGCCGCGTAACCACCGGGCCCGGCGCCGACGACAACGATTTGGGTTTGAATGGGGTCCATGGGGGGGGACGGGGTGGATTATTGGATGGTTGGATTATTGGATAAATGGATCAGCCGCGCGCCAAAGCGCGAGTCGTGCTCGTCGTCGTCCTCGTCCTCGTCCTCGATGCCCCTTTGACATCCGAAACGTGGCACTCGACGGCTTGCTCGTACAGAGTCTCAGGCGACTCGAATCGCTGGACCAATTTGCACAGGATGGAAACGATTCTCAGGAGGAGGATTTTACCCTCATTAATTCTCGTGAGTGAAGAAGGCTTCTTCGCAACGGCCGCGTCCAGGCACGCCGCGCACTCGGTTGCAGACCCTCTGGCATCATCGAAAAACTTCGCCCGGGTTTGGCGCTGGCGACGACCATTGCCTTCGGCGGTGTTCAGCAAAATTGAGAGGCTGGCCCGATCGAGCTGATCACAAATCTCGCGCGTCCGGCCTTTGCGTGAACCGACTTCGTCAAGGAAAGGCGACAGCCACTCGACAAAACGAAGCTCGAGTTGATACACATCGAGCTTTTCATGGTCGAATTTCACGCCGGTTGAGTTCATAGATTCGAGGACGAGCACGAGCACGAGGACGATTACGAGTCCACCCCTTCAAATCCCTCGATTGCCTGCACCAGATCCACCATAAACCTCGCCGCGCTGCCGCCGTCGATGACGCGGTGATCGTAGGACAATGCCAGCGGCAACAGGGTCCGCACTTCCACCTTGCCGTCGCGGGCCACCGGCATCGGCCGGGCACGGCCAAGTCCCAAAATCGCCACCTCGGGCCTGTTCACAATCGGAGTGAAATGCGCGCCGCCAATGCCGCCCTGGTTCGAAATCGTGAACGTGCCGCCCTTGAGCTCGTCCGCGGTCACCTTCCGGTCCCGCGCCCGGACCGCCAAATCCTCGAGCTCCCGGCTCAGCGTCGCCAGGTCCTTCTTGTCGGCATCCCGCAACACCGGGACAATCAGCCCCGCCTCGGTGTCCACCGCAATGCCCAGGTGCACGTAATCCTTGAAGACAATCTGCTGCGACGCCTCGTCGAGACTGGAATTGAAAACCGGGTGGCGCTTCAGCGTCAACGCCACCGCGCGAATCACAAACGCGGTCACCGTCAGCCGGCTGCCCTTCTTCGCATAGGCATCGAGATGCTTTTTGCGCAGCGCCAGGATCGCTCCCAGGTCCGCGTCGTCGAATTGCGTCACGTGCGGAATGGCATTCCAGTTCTCCAGCATCCGGCGCGCAATCACCTGCCGGAGCGACGACATCGGCTGCGGCCGGACCGGGCCCCACTTGGAGAAATCGATCGATTCCGGCGCGGGCCGGGCGGCGGCCGCGGGAGCCGGCGCGCTCTTGAACTGGGCGGCCAGCTTCTGAAGACGCTGAATGTAGGCGCGCACATCGGCCAATTCGATGCGGCCGCCCCGGGCGCTGCCGCGCACGCGGGCAAGATCGATGCCGAGGTCGCGCGCGAGTTTGCGAATGGCGGGCGACGCGGCAGGCGGCGCGGTGGAGACGGGCGAATCACCTGCGGCTTCCTGTTCCGGCTCCGGCGCAGCCGCTTCAGGTTCCGGCTCAGGTTCGGGAGCGGCGGGGCGGGACTTGGCCGCGGGTGCGGCGGCGGGTTTGGCCGCCGGTTCGGCGGATCCCGAAAGCGTCAGGATTTTTTGGCCGACGGACAGTTTGTCGCCGGGCTTGGCATGGATGCGGGTGACGGTGCCGGCGGCGGGCGCCGGGATGGTGGCGACCGCTTTCTCGTTCTCGAGCTCCAGGATCGGCTGGTCCTTGGCGACCGTGTCGCCTTCCTTCACAAAAATGTTCACCACGGTGCCGGAATCGGCACCTTCACCCAGGCGAGGCAATTTGACGTCCATAACGTGTTTGGTCGAGCGGGTTAATGTGGGGCATAACCGACGGGCTTTCCAGAAAAAATCCTGCCACGCAGCCCGTCGCAGCACTCCGTCGGAGCCCAGCAACTGGGAAAATCCCGCCGGGCGAATCTCGCGGGAACCTTTTGCGGACTCGCGCCTCTTAACCGTGAGCCGGCGATGCCCGGCGCATCCTTATGAACACCTCACGTAAACTGGCGGGATTGCGCAGGGCGCTTTGGTTTGTCGTTTGGACTCAACTGCCGGTCGCCGCCTGCGCCCAAAACGAGCTGGCGGATGCCACGATGACGTCGAACGCCGGGGCCGGAGGGCTTTACAATTATTCCATCGCACTTCAAAACACCGGGCCCACCACAATCGGCACGTTCTGGTATGCCTGGATTCCCGGCCAGTTCTACCTGCCGACAGCGCCCGCCAGCGTGACGGCCCCGGCCGGCTGGACGTTCAGCATCGTCAACCCCGGCGGCGGCGCGTCGTCGATCCTGTTCTACGCGAATTCCACCATCAACTTCCTCCAGCCGGGCTCGTCGCTGACGTTCCGCTTCTCCAGCCTGGACACCCCCGCGGTCCTGTCGGGCGACGCCGCCGCCTATCCCGGCACACCGATTGGAACTTCCTGGCTCTACAGCGGACAGCCCGGTTCCGATGTCGGCGCGCGATTTGTTGTGGAGTCTGTGGTGCCGGAACCCTCGTCCACTGCACTGCTGGCACTGGCCGCGGCGGCGGTGGCGCCTCGTGCTCGTCGCCGTGCTCGGGCGGTCCACCCCAGGATTGTCGGATAAATGCATTGTTGGATAAATGGAAAGACTCCCGCGCGAAATCCATCAATCCAAGAATCCATTTATCCACTAATCCGGTGTATCGAGGACGGGGACGAGTTTAGCCTCGATCCTGTTCTACACCGTTTGTCCCAACCCCTCCGCGTCGATGGTCCCCTGCCCGATCCTGGTCACCGGCCCGGTCATGCGGATCTGGAAATCGTCGGAGATTTCGATGGACAATTTTCCGCCGGGCATGTGGACGGTGATGGAGCGGTCGCACAAGCCGAGTTTGTGGGCGACGGCGGCGGCGGCGCTGCTGCTGCTGCCGGATGCCAGCGTGTAACCGGCGCCGCGCTCCCAGATTTCGATGCGGATATTGGCGCGGTCGAGCACTTCGAGGAACTGGACGTTGGTGCGGTTGGGGAAGCTGGGATGTACTTCAAACTGCGGCCCCCACTTTCGCGCCAGCTCGGGCGTGGTGGCGAGCAGGACGACGCAATGCGGATTGCCCACCGTGGCGGCGCAATAAGTGAATGTCGAGCCCCCGATTTCAATTTGCTCCTTCAAAACCTCGCGCCGCGGCCCCGCCACCGGCACCTGGTCGCTCCAGAAACTCACCCGGCCCATGTCGACCCGCACACTGCGGCCGTTGTCGAACACGGTCGATTTCACAATGCCGCCGGGTGTCTCAACGGTGAATTCGCGGTCCGACACCAGCTTGCGATCCCAGAGATAACGCGAAAAAATCCGCAGCCCGTTGCCGCTCTTCTCCGCCTCGCTGCCGTCCGGATTGTAAATGCGCAGCCCGAACGCGGCGGACTTCGACGGCAAAGGCCCGAACAGGATGCCGTCGGAGCCGATCCCGAAATTCCGGTGACAGATCGTCCGCACCTGGGATTGCGTGAGCGGCGACTCCACATCGTGGGGATCGATCACAAGATAGTCGTTTCCCAGGGCGTGGTATTTCGTGAATTTCATGCCGTGCAACGCTAACGTCCCCGCCCGGAAGCGCCAAGGGGAAAAAAGACGCGATGTTGCAGAGGAACCGCGATCTGACGATCGCGGCTACCAGTGCACCGTAGCCGCAATCGTGAGATTGCGGTTCCCCCTCCGTCGTAGCCGCAATCGTGAGATTGCGGATTCCCGTCGCATGTACGTGTCACATTCTGCGCTTTACAGCCCGTGACTGGATTCGCAATGTACATGGAGTGTCTACAGCCGTTCAACAAAACCGCCCGGGCGGACCGTCGGGAAGCCCGGTCATGGGAACCGTTCACCCGCAACTCGAAGAAGCGATTCACCGGTCGCAGTCGTATTTGCTCGGCATCCAGAACCCGGAAGGATTCTGGGTGGGCGAACTCATGGTCGATTCCACCATCGTTTCCGACACGGTGGCTTACCATCACTGGAACGGCAAAGTGGACCCCGAATGGCAGCGCAAGGCGGTGAATCACATCCTGTCGATGCAGTTGCCGGACGGCGGATGGAACATTTACTACGGCGGACCGGCGGAGGTGAACGCCACGATCAAGGCCTACCTGGCGTTGAAGCTGGCGGGGATGCCGGTGACGGACTGGCGGATGTTGAAGGCGCGCGAGATGGCGTTGAACCTGGGCGGCGTGCCCCGGATGAACACGTTCTCGAAGCTCTATCTCGCGCTGCTCGGCCTGTTCCCGTGGGAATATGTCCCCACCATTCCGTGCGAAGTGCTGCTCATCGGGAAATGGTTCCACGTGAATTTCTGGGACATGAGCAACTGGTCGCGCGGCATGCTCGTCCCGCTCGCCATCATCAACCATTTCAAACCCACCCGGCCCCCGGCGAACAACCTCAACCTCGACGAACTTTACCCGCACGGCCTGCACGAACGCGACCTCGCGCTCGCGCCCGACCCGGAACGCGTTTCCTGGCGCAACTTCTTCCTCTGGCTGGACCGCCTGCACAAGTTCGCCGAGTGGTTCGCCGAAAACGGCATCCACCCGTTCCGCCGCCGCGCCCTCAAACGCGCCGAACAATGGATGCTCGAACGGTTCGAGGGCTCCGACGGCCTCGCCGCCATCTTCCCGGCGATGCTCAATTCGCTCATCGCCCTCAAGGCCCTGGGCTATCCCGACGACCATCCCGAAGTCAAACGCGCCGAACACGAACTCAAAAAACTCGAACACGAAACCGCCGACAGCGTCCGCATCGAACCCTGCTTCTCCCCCGTCTGGGACACCGCCATCGTCACCATCTGCCTCCAGGAATCCGGCATCCCCGCGGATCATCCCAAATTGAAACAAGCGGTCGACTGGATGATGGATCGCGAAATCCGGTTCCGCGGCGACTGGCAGTACAAAAACCCGGCCAAAGTTGAGCCCAGCGGCTGGGTGTTCGAATACAACAACAAGTGGAACCCCGACGTGGACGACACCGCGATGGTGCTGCTGGCGTTGCGCAAGGTGCCTACGGACAATCCGAAGCGCCGCGACGAATGCTTCAAGCGCGGGCTCGATTGGATGATGACGTTCCAGTGCAAGGACGGCGGCTGGGCGGCGTTCGACAAGGATTGCACCAATAACATTCTCGAAAAAGTCCCGTTCGCGGATCACAACGCCATGCTCGACCCCGAATGCGCCGACATCACCGCGCGCATCCTCGAGTTGCTCGGTTACGAGGGCTGGGAGACCTCGCATCCCCAGGTCAAAGTGGCGCTGGAATACGTCCGGCGCCAGCAGGAACCCGACGGATCCTGGTACGGCCGCTGGGGTGTGAATTACATCTATGGCACCTGGCAGGTGCTGCGCGGGTTGCGCGCGATGAACATCGACATGAACCAGCCGTGGCTGCTCAAGGCGCGCGACTGGCTCGAAAGCGTTCAGCACGAGGACGGCGGCTGGGGCGAACGCTGCAACACCTACGACGATCCCGTTTTCAAAGGCCAGGGCCCCAGCACCGCCTCCCAAACCGCCTGGGCCGTCATGGGCCTCTGCGCCATGGGCGATCCCGACCGCGCCAGCATCAAACGCGGCATCGATTACCTCATCCGCTCCCAGAACGCCGACGGTTCATGGACGGAACTGGAAACCACCGGCACTGGATTCCCGAAGGTGTTTTACCTGAAGTACGACATGTACCGGAACGCCTGGCCGCTGCTCGCCTTCGCCACCTACCGAAACCTGCTCCAGAACCGCGCCTCGCACAACGGCGAAGTCCACCTCGCCAAGGCAGAAGGCAGAATGTAAAATGGCGGGTGAGGCGAGACTCGGTGGGGCGAGACTCCGTCGAGCCCTCGAAAGGCTGGAGTGATGGAGTTCTGGAGTGAAGGGACATTGAAATCACGACTGGTCCTTCAGCACTCCACAACTCCTTGACTCCAGCACTCCGCTGGATGTCAGGGCTCGACAGAGTCTCGCCCCACCACCCGCTGCAGTTGGTTGGTCGGCGTTTCTGCATTCTGCATTCTAACTTCTGCCTTCAGTTGACACCTCCTCCAATGCAACCCATTCTGGGCCCGGCGATGATTGACGAAACGGTCCAGATCATTTCGAACGAACGGGATATCGACCAGTATTACCGGCTCACGGTGCGCGCCCCGCGCGTCGCGCCGCTGGTTCAACCAGGCCAGTTCGCCCATATCCGCATACTGCCGATGCGCGAGGCCCTGCTCCGCCGGCCGTTCAGCATCTTTCAATCCTCCGCCGACACCGTCACGTTCCTCTACAAATCCGTCGGCAAAGGCACCTCGGCGCTCTCCCGCATGCGCGCAGGCGAGGAACTCGGATTGCTCGGACCGCTCGGTCGCGGATTCACCGTGCCGGAGACCGAAATTCCCCTGCTCGTCGCCGGCGGCTACGGCATGGCCGCACTCTACCTGCTCGCAGCCCGGTCCCCCGTCAAAGGCATCGTGTTCGTCGGCGGCCGGCGCAAGCTCGATATCCTCTGCGAAAAGGAATTTCAATCGATCGGCTGGGAGATCCGCGCCGCGACCGAAGACGGCAGCCACGGCGAAAAAGGACTCGTCACACTGCCCCTGACAACCGAGCTGCGCCGCGCCGCCACGGGCCGGAAACTGTTCGCCTGCGGCCCCACCCCGATGCTCAAAGCCGTCGGCAAACTGGCCGAGGAATTCAATATCCCGGCGGAATTGTCCATGGACGAACACATGTGCTGCGGCGTGGGCGTGTGCCTCACCTGCGTCATCCCGGTGAAAACTTCCGGCGGCGGCTGGGAATACCAGCGCACCTGCACCGACGGACCCGTGTTCGATTCGAGCCTCGTCGAATGGAATCCCCAATGAATTGCTCAGTCCAAATCGGCTCCATGCGGATGCAAAACCCGGTGACGGTCGCGTCCGGCACCTTCGGTTACGGAGCCGAATACGCGGAACTCATCGACCTCAACCAGCTCGGCGCGGTCACGGTCAAAGGCATCCGCCTGAACCCGGTCCGCGGCAACCCCACCCCGCGCACCGCCGAGGTCACCAGCGGCATGCTCAACGCCATCGGATTGCAGGGCCCGGGCGTGGACGGCTTCATCAAAAAATATTGGCCGTTCCTGAATGGACTCAAGGTCCCGACGATCATCAATATCTGGGGCACGACGGTGGAAGAATACGCGGAGGTGGCGCGGCGTTTCGATGCGCTGGGCGGCGTGGGTGCGCTCGAGTTGAACGTCTCCTGCCCGAACATCAAGGAAGGCGGCGCGCAGTTCGGGACCGATCTCAAACTGCTGGACGAAGTCGTCCGCGCCTGCCGCAAGGCCACCACCCTGCCGCTCATCACCAAAATGAGCCCCAACGTCGTCAGCATCGCCCCGTTCGCCCGCGCCGCCCAGGACGCCGGCAGCGACGCCCTCTCCATCACCAACAGTTACCCCGCCATGGCGATCGATATCGAAACACGCCGGCCGCGCCTCGCGAATGTCACCGGCGGATTGACCGGGCCTTGCATCAAGCCCATCGCCGTCAAGCTCGTCTGGGAAGCCGCCAAGGCTGTGAAAATTCCGATCATCGGCATGGGCGGAATTCAATCCGCGCCGGATGCCATCGAGTTCTTCATGGCCGGCGCATCAGCCGTCGCCGTCGGCACCGCAAACTTCTACGAACCCCGCACCGCCCTGGACGTCGTCTCCGGCATCCGCGATTTCATGGAGCGAAAGAGAATCAACGATCTCAAGGAACTCGTCGGTTCCATCCTAACCCCATAGCCGCCAACGTAGCCGCCAGCGTAGCCGCCAACGTAAGTTGGCGGATCCTCCTCAGCTCCCGTAGCCGCCAACGTAAGTTGGCGGACCCCCTTCAACAGCACCTCGACCGGACGAAACGCACTCATCCTCTGGCCAAATGTCTCTCTAAATCGGAGACTGCCCTGGATCCGGTCCGCGCCGGAGGGGTCAAAATACCCCTTGACCGCTGGCGTCACGCAGGTTATACCCGCGACGTCAGATCCATCAACCAACCATCAAACTATGACCCTGACAAAGCGAGATCTGGTCACCCGCATCAGTAATGAGAGCGGGCTCGTGCAGCAGCAGGTGTTGGATGTTGTGCAAAAAACCCTTGATTATATCGCCGAAGCGCTGGCCAAGGGCGACAAAGTCGAGTTGCGCAACTTCGGTGTGTTTGAAGTCAAGGTGCGCAAGGCGCGGATTGGAAGAAACCCGAATGCTCCCGAGACGGATGTGCCGATCCCGGAACGTTCCGTGGTCAAGTTCAAGCCGGGCAAGGAAATGCGGGCTGAAGTGTTGAAGCTCGGATCCATTCCGCCCAGCCCGGCTCCGCCGCAGCAGCAGCCGCAGCCGTAACGAATTTCAGGTTTTTTCGGAAAGACACTCCGGTCTCGGAGTGTCTTTGCTTTTTGGGAGGACGAGGCTTAATGCGAATCGCATAGCCGAGGATCAATGGATTGCTGGATTATTGGATTATTCCGCGCGGTGCTGTTGCATTTATCCAGCAATCCACCAATCCACCAATCCAGCCCCCGTTTACGCAGGCGCCTGGTCCGGCCGCACCGGCAATCCGCAAAACGAACGCCACCGGTTCCGGATATCCCCCAGCCCGGCTTTGTTCAAATACTCCAGGCAAATCCGGTCTTGCGCGGCCGATCCACCCCGCTGATTGCTCTCGGTAATCAGGGCGTTGGCGACATGCACCGCCGCCACGAGCGTGAATCCATTGCCGGGAAACCATTCCGGTTCGTCATGCCACGCAATCGCCTCCAGAATCGGCAGCGGCAATCCCCACGACGCCAGCAAACAGGCGCCCAGTTCCGCATGCGTCGTTCCCAACACCAACCGCTCCGCCTGGCCCTGCGTGCAGTCCTGCCGTTTCCGCGTCCAAAGCACTTCCTCGTACATCCGCGGCACGTTCGCCGCCAAAATCAGCTTGCCCACGTCGTGCAACAACCCCGCCGTGAACGCCGCCTCCGCCACCTTCGCATCCCCCGTCTGCTTCAACGCAATCGTCCGCGCATACATCCCCGCCTGAACACTGTGACCCCAGACACTCTCCGGCGAAAATCCCGGACACTTCGCCCGGTCATACTGCGAAAAAACACCCGCCAGCAAAATCAACGACCGTATCCGCTCCGCACCCAGCACCAGGACCGCTTCCGCCATGTCGGTCACCTCGTGACCCACGCCCAGCGCCGCCGAATTCGCCACCTGCAATATCTTGGCCGACATCACGGGATCCTGCGCAACCAGCCGCGCCACAACCTGCATCGATCCCTCCGGCGACTCCAGCTCCTTCGTGATCAGCGCGTGAAGCCTCGGCACCGCGGGCAGTTGCCGGATCTGTGGCAGCAGTTTCCTCACGGCCGGATTCGCCGTCCACTCCCGCACCCGCACCGTCCGGTTCAGTTCGGACCGCAACACCGCGGCATCGCCCCCGCCCGAAACCGGCATCACACCAAAACTGTTCCACTGGATCATCGCCTCCTCGTCCGAGATGTCGCATCGAACCAGGCAAATGTAACGGTTCACGTCCTTGCCCAAGGTGGCCAACAAATCCGAAACATCGGAAATCCGGTCTTCGAAAATTAAAACGTCAAACGTCGACCCCGCCAATAAAGGAATCGCCTCCGTGCTGTTCGCCACCCGCGCCAGCTCCCAGTCCGGCTGCAACCCCGACATCTGCATCCGCACCGACTCGAACCACGCGGGATCCGCCCCGATGCACAGCAACCGCCAGCGAATCGTCTTGCCCGCCGGCAGCTCCGCACCCGGAACCGGCACGGCAACCGGCGCGGCCGGCGGTGCTGCCAAAGCAGGCGTGGAACGGGTCGGCGATGAAAAAACCCTGGATCGAAGTGACCGATTGATCGTGCCCAAAAAACTCACGGTTGCATATCGGCATTTTCAGGCCTGACTTGACGCGAATTCAGGCGAATTCAGTCCGCTCCCGCCAGGTGGGGCGAGACTCCGTCGAGCCCTGACTGGGCGGCCGGGATTTTTGGATAAATGGATTTATCGATTGCTGGAAGACTCCGCGCCTCATTCCCATTTATCCATCAATCCAATAATCCTTTTATCCGTGCCCTCCCCAGGGCTCACGCATTAAAAGATTTTTGAAGGAGGGACGATTTTTGTCTGTACTTTGTAAATACAATGCATATGAGGCGGGATGCAAAAAGCATCCAAAGTTGAGTTTGATCACGATTCTGAAAGAAGTGCCGGACCCGCGAATGGATCGGCGCAAACTGCACGCGTTACCTGACGTGCTGAGTATTGCCATCCCTGCGCGCTGCTGTGTGGGGCCGATAGTTTTGAGGACATGAAGGTTTTTGGGGAAGCAAAGTCGGCGGTTCAGGAGCTTTCTGGAGCTGCGCCACGGTAATTCCCAGTCACGATACGTTCAACTGC
The DNA here is from genome assembly GCA_046346665.1 of Verrucomicrobiota bacterium. Classification (GTDB taxonomy): domain Bacteria; phylum Verrucomicrobiota; class Verrucomicrobiia; order Limisphaerales; family JAXMHQ01; genus JAXMHQ01. The sequence continues at coordinate 29,358 of JAXMHQ010000033.1, read as the reverse complement.
GTTTGCGGCGATGGATCCGAGAAGTTTCTGAGTGCTTCATGCGCTGGACGCAGAGTCTGCGAGCTACCGTGGCGCAGGAGATCGTAGCGCTGGATGGCAAAGCACTGAGGCGGGCGATCAACAAGGGGGATTGCCCCAAAGTGGTGATCAGTGCTTGGGCGGCAGACAACGGTCTGGCGTTGGGTCAACTCGTCGATGACAAGAGCAACGAGATTCGGGCGGTGCCCAAGCTGTTGCGAGCCTTGGAACTGAGCGGATGCATTGTGACGCTGGCCGCGATGGGCTGCCAAAAAGAGATAGCCAAGGAAATCAAAGAAGCCGATGCCTCGATTACGTTTTGGCGCTCAAAGGCAACCAGGGGCAGACGCACCAAGAGGTCAAAAGCTATTTGGATGACGCTATCAGCCGCCAGGCCAAGGAACTGGCTTACGCGGAAGTCGTGGACAAAGGGCACGGGCGCCTGGAGGTGCGGCGTTATTGGCAAAGCGGCCGGTCGATTGGTCGGAGGATCGAGAGGCTTGGGAGGGTTTACAGAGCGTGGGTGTGGTCGAAGCAGTGCGCGAGATTGGGGGGGCAGCGTACGGTGGAGCGGCGCTATTATCTGAGCAGCTTGAGTCTGGACGTGAATCGGTTCGCCCGTGCTTACTGCAGCCATTGGAGTATCGAGAACCAGTTGCACTGGGTTTTGGACGTCAATTTTAACGAAGACCAAAGCCGGGCGCGCAGCGGCTACGCGTCCGAGAACCTAGCGACATTGCGCCGTTGGGCGCTGAATCTCATCAAAACCGATACGCAGAAGAAAAAGCGCAGTTTGAAGGGCCGAATGAAGGCCGCTGGCTGGGACAACCGAGTGGATATTTGCTCCATCTCCTGGGCTTAGATTTTAATGCGTGAGCCCTGGTGCCCTCCCCGATTCCGCTTCACTTCCTGTGCCACGCTTTTTATGCTGGTTTGCTTATGGAACGATTGCCTGGATTTCGCGATTTTTATCCCGAACCGCTGCCGCACGCGGACGTGTGGAGCGCCGACGCGCGCCAGTATATTTTCGCCAAGTGGCGCGAGATGGCCCGGCGTTACGGGTTCCGGGAATACGACGGCCCGCCGCTCGAACCGCTGGAACTGTTCACCACCAAAAGCGGCGAGGAGATCGTCAAACAGCTCTTCGATTTCCAGGACAAGGGCGGCCGGGCGGTCGCGATGCGGCCCGAAATGACCCCGACCCTGGCCCGGATGGTCGCGGCGCACGAGCGGAATTACAAAAAGCCCGTCAAATGGTTCGCCATCCCCCAGTTGTTCCGCTACGAAAAACAGCAAAAAGGCCGGTTGCGCGAACATTTCCAGTTCAACGCCGATGTCATCGGCGAAAGCGACCCGGCCGCGGACGCGGAATTGATCGCCCTGCTCATCGACACGCTCCGCTCCTTCGGGCTGACCGCGCAGGATTTCGTCATCCGCCTCAGCAGCCGCAACGCGTGGCAGGAGTTTTACGAAGGTCGGAGGAAGAAGGCCGACGGCGGAAACGCGGCGGAGAACGCCTACGAATTTTTTCAAGTCATCGACAAGCTCGAGCGCACCGCCCCCGAGGAAAGCGCGAAGAAACTTGATTCGCTCGGGTTTTCGCTCGACGAAGTGACGAAGTTCATCGAAAGCGGCGCACCCACGAAGGAGCTGCAAAGCATCCTCGACAACCTCGCCGCGCGCGGCATGAGCGACTTCGTCCAGGTGGATTACCAGGTCATCCGCGGCCTGGCTTATTACACCGGCGTGGTGTTCGAGGCCTTCGATCGCAAGGGCGAATTCCGCGCCATCGCCGGCGGCGGACGGTACGACAACCTCGTCAAACTCATCAGCGCCGGCAAAGTCAACCTGCCCGCCCTCGGCTTCGGCATGGGCGACGTCGTCCTCCTCGAACTGCTCAAGGAACGACAACTCCTCCAGCCGTCCATCGTCGGCGTCGACGTCTTCTGCCTCATCGAGGACGAATCCCTCCGCCCGCATTCCCTCAAACTCATCGCCGAACTCCGCACCGCGGGCTTCTCCGTCGAATACTCCCTCACTCCCGCCAAGCCGGACAAACAATTCAAGCGCGCCCAGGAATTAAAAGCCTCCTTTACCGCGAAGCTCGACAACGACGCCTACGTGCGCATCCGCAATCTGAAAACGCGCGAAGAAATCGTGACCGGTGTGAACGACGCAGGGAACCACCTGCGCTGAGCACCGCCGCAGGGTGTTCACCACGAAGACGCGAAGAGCACGAAGGGGGCGCAAAGAACCCCACTAAAAGGATTTCGCGGGATCTGAGTGTTCTGCTGGGGAATGCGAAAAAGAAAAGCGAGACCGGAGTCTCGCTTTTCTGCAAATCGATTGTCTCTGCGGATCAGGCCTTGGCGGCCGCGGGGGCGGCTTCGACCTTGGCTTCCTTTTCCTTCACCAGCGTCGCGCCCTTGCCGAGGCGCTTGCGCAGGTAGGTCAGCTTCGCGCGGCGGACGGACCCCGCGCGTTCCACTTCCACCTTGTCCACGCGCGGCGAATGCAGCGGGAACACGCGCTCCACACCCTCGCCGTAGCTGATGCGCCGGACGGTGAACGTCTCGTTCAAACCGCGGCCACGCTTGCCAATCACCACACCCGAGAAAACCTGGATGCGCTCCTTGTCGCCTTCCACGACCTTCGTGTGAACACGGACGGAGTCGCCCACGTTGAATTCCGCCTTGTCCTTCCGGAATTGCTCCGATTCAATTTTTTCAAGTAATGACTGATTCATAAAATTTTCGATTTACAATTTTCAATCCGTTGGTAGGGACGCCGCGCCGCGGCGTCCGCGGTCGGCGCAGCGCGCCGACCCTACCTCAAACTGCTCTACAACAAATCCGGGCGGCGCCGCTCGGTCCGGAGCCGCGCGTGCTCCGACCGCCACTTGGCGATCTCCGCATGATTGCCGCTCAACAGCGTGTCCGGCACCTTCATGCCCCGGAACTCCGCCGGGCGCGTGTACTGCGGATACTCCAGCAGCCCGTGGCTGAACGATTCATCCTGCGAACTCGCATCGTCGCCCAGCACACCCGGCAGCAGCCGCGTCACCGCGTCCACCACCACCATCGCCGGCAACGCGCCGTTCGTCAGGACGTAATCCCCGATCGAGATCTCGTCGTCCGCCAGCTCTTCCCGGATCCGCTCGTCAAATCCTTCGTAATGCCCCGTCACCAGCAGCAGGTCGTCCATCTCCGACAGTTCCTGCGCGATCGACTGGCTGAACCGGCGCCCGGTCGGACACAGCAAAATCACCCGCGTCTTCTCCCGCGCCAGGCTCTCCACCGCTTCAAAGATCGGCTCGGGTTTCAACAACATCCCCGGCCCGCCCCCGAATGGACGATCGTCCACCGTCCGGTGCCGGTCATGGGTGTAGTCACGCAGGTTGTGAATCTTCAAATCCAGCAACCCGGCTTCCCGCGCCCGCTTGATGATGCTCTCATCCAGCGGCCCGGCAAACATCGCCGGAAATAATGTGAGCACGTCAATTTTCACCGTTCGTGCTCCGATCCACTCGCCCCGCCGCGCACGGCGGCAGGGAAAAAATCACTTCTGATCCTCGACAATCTCCAGGCTGCAGCGCAGCCCCTTCCGGGCACTGCCCGCCAGCAACAACGACCGGATCGCATTGATCGTCATGCCCTGGCGCCCGATGATCTTGCCCACGTCCTGCGGATTCATCCGCAGCTCGTAAATCGTGGTGCCTTCCCGCTCCACCGGCGTCACCGTCACCGCGTCGGGATTCTGCACCAGCCCTTTAACGATGTATTCGAGAAAGGCCTGCATGGGACGCTCAGACCGCCGCGGCCTTGCTCGCCTTCTTGATGAAGCTCGCCACCGTGTCGCTCGGCTGCGCACCCTTGCTCACCCAATACTTCGCGCGCTCAAGATCCAGCGTGATGTTGTCGCCCTTCTTCAGCGGCTGATACGTCCCCAGTTCCTCGATGAACTTGCCATCGCGCGGACTGCGGCCGTCGGCCACTACAATGCGGAATACGGGCGTGTTCTTCGTCCCGATCCGTTTCATGCGAATTTTAACTGCCATAATATAAATTCTCGATTCTCGCCGGTCACAACACCTGCCCAGCCAAAAGAGCGTCAAGCCTAGTCGCGAGTGCCAGGATTGGCAAGCGTCGATTTATAGGTTTTTTAACACGCCCCGGTGGGGCGAGACTCCGTCGAGCCCTGACCCGGGAGGGACGGCGTCCTGGCCGTCCCAGAACCCCTTCTTTTAATCCCGAGAATGTTTGGGCCGGCGAGGACGCCGGCCCTCCCTTTGGCTGGCAAAGATTGCAGCTTTCACCGAAAGCTGCTTTCCTCCCATCCATGCAGCGCTCCAGCGCCACCCCGTCTCGCCCCCGCCAACTGGCGTGGGATTGGCCCGCCACCCGCCGCGCCCGCGCCGCCGCCCCCTCCCCGTTCGCCCAGGAATTGATCGCGTTCCGCGACTTCAAGAAAACCACAGCCATCGGATCGGTCGAATTCGAATTGTTCAGCGGCGGCCGCGAATCGGTCCCGTGTTACATCAACGAATTCTGGACCGCCCGACAGCGACAGGCGCATTCCCTCCACGAAATTTCCTTCCGCGCCTGCTTCAAACCCCAGCTTCCCCGGTTTTTCATCGATCGACTCACCCGCCCCGGCGACCTCGTCTACGACCCGTTCATGGGCCGCGGCACCACGCCGATCGAAGCCGCCCTGCTCGGACGCGTCCCCGCCGGCAACGACATCAGCCCGCTCAGCCGCCTCATGGCCGCGCCACGTCTCGCCCCTCCGCAACTGGATGCCATCGCCGCGCGCCTCAAATCCATCAACCTGCACCAGCCCGGCGAGATGCCGGATGACCTGCTCGTGTTCTATCACCCCGAAACCCTCGAGGCCATCTCCTCGCTCCGCCGCTACTTCGCGGAACGACGCGCCGCGGAAAAGTTGGATTCACTGGACGCCTGGCTCGAGATGGTTTGCCTGAACCGGCTGACCGGCCATTCCGCCGGGTTCTTCTCCGTCTACACCCTGCCTCCCAACCAGGCCGTTTCCGTCCAATCCCAGCGGAAGATCAACCTCAAACGAAATCAGTCCCCGCCCCGGCGCGATGTCCGGTCGATCCTCCTGAAAAAATCGAAACAACTGCTGTCGGATCTCACCCCGGCAAACCGGGCAGCCCTTCAGGCCGCGGCGCGTCGCGCGCGCTGGCTCACCCGCCCCGCCGACAGCACCCCCGACCTCAAAAGCGGCTCCGTGTCGCTCGTGGTCACTTCGCCCCCGTTTCTCAACGTGGTGCAATACGCCGAGGATAACTGGCTCCGCTGCTGGTTCGCAGGCATCGACCCGAAATCCGTCGCGCTGTCGACGCCGCGCAGGCTCGACGCCTGGCAGGAAATCATGATCCCCGTGTTCCGCGAATTACGGCGCGTGTTGAGGAAAGGCGGATGCATTGCATTCGAAGTCGGCGAAGTGCACGCCGGCAAAACCCGGCTGGAAGAAGCCGTCCTCCCTTGCGGCATCGAGGCCGGCCTCAAACCGGAACTGGTCATGGTCAACGACCAGAAATTCACCAAGACCGCAAACTGCTGGGGCATCGACAACCAGTCCAAGGGCACCAACACCAACCGGATCGTGCTGTTCCGAAAAACCTGATCAGGCAGGTTTGCCACAGAGTCACAGAGAGCGCAGAGAGAACAAAATCCTTGATCCCCGGAACAGCTCTGTGTCCTCTGTGGCTCTGTGGCAAATCCCTTTTCCAAAACCCTGAATCGCATGCGGGTAATCACTTTCATTCTTCTGCTGTTCACCGGCTGCAGCACCGCTTCCCGGCGCCCGCCCGAGCTCGTCCAAATGGAGCCGCGCATCAGCGTCATCACGCTCGGAGTGTCGGACCTCCTTCACTCCTACGGCTTTTATAAATTCGGCCTCGGGTTCCCCACAAAAATGACCCCCAACGGCGGGATCATCCTCTTCGATGTGTCCACCGGAACCCACCTGATGCTCTACCCGCGTGAGAATCTGGCCGCCGATTCCGGGTTTCCGAATCCAAAGGACTCGGCCGCGGGCGGTAAATTCCCGGGGTTCACCCTCGGCCATTGCGTGCGCAGCAAGGAGGAGGTCGACGCCGTCCTCGCCCAGGCCCAGCAGGCGGGCGCGACCCTCTGCAAACCACCCGTCCAAACTGCCTGGGGCGGTTACGCCGGTTATTTCCAGGACCCCGACGGCTATTGCTGGGAGGTTTTGTATTCGGACAAACTGAAATTCCGGCCCGACGGCAGCGTTATCATCCCGTAAACAGGCTACCGACTTTATGTCGTACGTACGACATAAAGGTTGCAGTCAGATCTGACTGCACTCGATTGAATCTGCGATCGGGCCGCGTGGAACTGGAACAATGAATTCGCCCGGCGCACCCAGGTTGTTGCTGGTCACGGCTTCCGCCCCGGATATCCGGCGCGTCCGGCGCGCGCGCGTCCTGAACTTTCAGCAGATCACCATGCCCTACCTCGCGGCGTTCGTGCCGCCGGATTGGTCCGTGCAACACGTGGATGAGGCCGTGCAACCGGTGGACACAAAAGCCGCGGTCGATCTCGTCGCAATCACGTTCCACACGCCGAGCGCACCCCACGTCTACGCCATGGCGGATCAATTCCGGCAGCGCGGCGTCACGGTCGCCCTGGGCGGACCCCACGTCACGCTGCTGCCGGGCGAAGCACAGGAACATGCGGATGCAATTTTCGTCGGGGAAGCCGAGGAGGAATGGCCGCGGTTCCTGCGCGACTTCGCCGCGGGCCGCCACGCGGCGCGCTACGAAGCAGCGGAGGCGCCCTCGCTGGATTCCGCGCCGATGGCCCGCAAAGACCTGTTTCATCGGCGCGATCACACGGCCGGCGTGCTGTTCGCCACGCGCGGCTGCCCCTACCATTGCGACTTCTGCACCGTCGCCGTGATGTCCCAAAGCCGGTTTCGTAAACGACCCGTCCAAGCCGTCGCCCGCGAGTTCGGGTCGTTCGGCGGCCGCGTCATCATCCTGTGGGACGACAACATCGCCTGTGACCGGGATTATGCGAAGGCGCTGTTCCGCGAGCTCGCACCGCACCGGAAATGGTGGAGCTGCCAGGCCAGCATCCACGCGGGCGACGACGACGAATTCCTCGACCTGGCCGCGCGCAGCGGCTGCAAACAATTGTTCATCGGGCTGGAATCCGTTTCCCAGGCGAGCGTGAACGGCGTGTCCAAGGGATTCAACCGCGTCGCGGAATACGCCCGCGCCATCGACCGCATTCACGCCCACGGCATCGCCGTCCAGGCGGGGCTGGTGTTCGGATTCGATCACGACACGCCGCCGGTTTTTGCGCAGACGCTGGATTTTTTGGAAACCGCCGGCGTGCAGAACGCCACGTTCAACATCCTGACGCCGTTCCCCGGCACGCCGCTGTTCGCGCGATTGGAATCCGAGGGCCGGATACTCACGCGCGACTGGAACCGTTACAACGGGCGGGCGGACGTGGTTTACCAGCCGTTAGGCATGACCCCGGAGCAATTGCTGGAAGGTTATCGCTACGCGAACCGGCGGTTCTATTCGCTGAACAGCATTCGCAAACGGCTGGGCCGGTCCCCCACGGGCCTCTGGTGGACACTGCCGCTGAATCTGGCCTACGCGGCTGCCTGGAACCGGCGTTAGTGATCCGCCCCCTGGGAGGGACGGCGTCCTCGCCGTCCCCATCTGAGTTTGGGGCCGGCGAGGACGCCGGCCCTCCCGGTGTAATCTATTTCAGCAACAGCAACACCACACCGTGCGAGACCACCATGCCGCCCCAGCCGTCCGCGGCAGGAGCAATGTCGTTGTGTTCCCAGAGATCCCTCAGTGATTTCGGCGCAGTCTTCAAACCCAGATCCTTCCACGTCACCTGCACAGACTCGGTGGAATCGCCGCGGTTGAATATGCCGATCGCGGTGGCTCCATTTTCGAGCGGTTTGGACCAGGCCTCGATGACGCCGCGCTTGAGAATGGGGTGGCCCTGTTGGCCGAGGGAATCCTGGTTGATGGCGATGGCTTCGTGGTTCGTGAGGATTTCCGCGGTGTCTGCGGTCATGTTGCGCAGATCGTTGCCCGCGAGCAACGGCGCCGCCAGCAGGCACCAAAGGCTGAAATGCGTGCGGTATTCGACCGGAGTCATCCCGCCGTTGCCAACCTCCAGCATGTCCGGATCGTTCCAATGACCCGGCCCGGCATACACCGCCAACCGGCCCTGGTTGAAACCAATCTCGGACATCGATTTCCAGTTGTCCTGGATGTCGCCCGTGGTGCGCCAAAGATTGCCGCCCGCCAGCGGGCCCCAGGTCCAGACGTCGCCCATGCCGTATTCGCAGAAGCTGTAAACGATCGGCCGCCCGCATTTCGCCAGCGCGGCTCCCATTTTCTGATAAACAATCCGCACCTGGTCCTCGCGATAAACCCGCGCGGCGCTGCACCAGTCGTATTTCAGGTAATCAATTCCCCACTCGGCATAGGTCTTCGCATCCTGCTCCTCGTGCCCAAAACTGCCTTCGTATCCTCCGCAGGTCTTCGGGCCGGGCGACGAATAAATCCCCAGCTTCAATCCTTTCGAATGCACGTAATCTGCCAGTGCTTTCATGTCGGGAAACTTGGTGTTCGGAACAATCCGCCCCGAACCGTCGCGCCCTGCCTGCCAGCCGTCGTCGATATTGATGTATTTATAGCCGGCGGCGGCCATGCCGTTGGTCGCCATCGCGTCCGCCACCGACCGCACCGTGGCGTCGTCGATCGCACAACCGAAATGGTTCCAACTGTTCCAGCCCATCGGCGGGGTCTTGGCGAGGCCGTTCGCGGGCAGTTCCATCAGCGCGGGGAGCGGCTTGGTGAGCGGCGGCTGCGCCTGGGACGGATCCACACGACGGCCCTCGGCGTTCTCCCGGCCGTTGCCGGAATAAATCAAAGTCACCCGCAGGCGGTCGCCCTCCAAGCTCAACCGATAAGCCGTGTTCCAATCCACGCTGAATTCCGCGTTGGTCCCGTCCACGCGCGGTTTGCGCAGGTCCAGGTCGTTGGAATCGTTGATGACCACCTTCCCGCTGAGATTCGTGCCGTCCTGGTGCAGGACGAAATAGGTTTGCAGCGTGACGTTTCCCGGCCGCGGCAGGTCCATGCGCCAGGTGCCGTCGAAGGGACCGGAGGCGAAGGAGGCAACGGCGGGCAAAATCAGGTAGAGAAAAGAACCGGCAATCAGCTTGCGCATGAAGAAAGCGTAAGCGGATCAGGGACGCTCCCGCAATGGCGGAATCGAGTTTGGGCTCGACAGAGTCTCGCCCCACCGTCGTGGGCACGCCCTGAAATGGGAGGGACGGCGTCCTCGCCGTCCCCATCCCGGTTGCGGTCGGGCGTAATGATTGGGCCGGCGGGGACGCCGGCCCTCCCATTGAATTCAGTAGCGGTAGTGATCGGCCTTGTAGGGGCCGTCCAGCGGCACGCCGAGGTAATCGGCCTGTTTCTTCGTCAGGCGCGTGAGCTTGACGCCGATCTTCTCCAGGTGCAGCCGGGCGACTTCCTCGTCGAGTTTCTTCGACAGGCGATAGACGGCCGGCTTGTAGGTGGCGCGGTTCTTCCAGAGATCGAGCTGCGCGAGCACCTGGTTGGTGAACGAGTTCGACATGACGAAGCTGGGATGCCCCTCGGCGCAGCCCAGGTTGACCAGGCGCCCCTCGGCCAGCAGGTAAATGCTCCGGTCGCCCGGCAGGTCGTAGCGGTCCACCTGCGGCTTGATGTTCACCCGCACGACGCCTTTGGCGTTGTTCAGGCGGTCCACCTGGATCTCGTTGTCGAAGTGGCCGATGTTACACACGATCGCCTGGTCCTTCATCTTGAGCATGTGCTCGAGCGTGATGACGTCGCAGTTGCCGGTCGTGGTGACGTAAATGTCGCCTTCGCCGAGCGTGTCCTCGATCGTGGTGACCTGGAATCCTTCCATCGCGGCCTGGAGCGCGTTGATGGGATCGATTTCCGTGACGATGACCCGGGCGCCGAAGCCGCGCAGCGAGTGGGCGCTGCCTTTGCCGACGTCGCCGTAGCCGCAAACCACCGCGGTCTTGCCGGCGATCATCACGCCCAGCGCGCGTTTGAGTCCGTCCGCGAGAGATTCGCGGCAGCCGTAAAGGTTGTCGAATTTCGATTTCGTGACGGAGTCATTGACGTTGATGGCGGGCACGAGGAGTTTGCCTGCTTCGAGCATCTGGTAAAGGCGATGCACGCCGGTGGTGGTTTCCTCGCTGACGCCCTTCCAGTCCTTGATCACCTGGCCAAACCAGCCGGGGCGCTGCTTGGCGCATTTCTTGAGCAGGTTCTTGATCACCTGCTCCTCGTGACTGCCGCTCGGGGTGTTCACCCAGTCGCTCCCCTGCTCCATTTCATAGCCCTTGTGCAGGAGCAACGTCGCGTCGCCGCCGTCGTCGACAATCAGTTCCGGCCCCTTGTTGCCGGGGTGCGTCAGCGCCGCAAGCGTGAAGTCCCAATATTCCTCCAGGGTTTCACCCTTGAACGCAAACACCGGGATGCCCGCCTTCGCGATCGCCGAGGCGGCCTGGTCCTGCGTGCTGAAAATATTGCAGCTCGCCCAGCGCACCGACGCGCCGAGTTCAACAAGCGTCTCGACGAGCACGGCGGTTTCGATCGTCATGTGCAGCGACCCGGACACGCGGACGCCGGCGAGCGGCTTCTGCGGGCCGTACTTGGCGCGGATCGACATGAGGCCGGGCATTTCCTGCTCGGCGACGGATATTTCCTTGCGGCCCCACTCGGCGAGCGAGAGGTCGCGGACGATGTAATCGGCCGGGCTCGACTTGGCCGCGGCTTTTTTCCCGTTGTTTTTGGCAATGGCAGGCATGATGAATCAGGGTTGAATGGTTTGAATCAGGCGGCGGCTTCGGGACGGGCACGGCCGTTCGCCAGCGCGGCGGCCTTGCGCAGCGTCGAAGAGGCCACCGGCGAGACGCCGCGTCCAACCGCCTTGCGCAGCGCATCGGCCTTGTCGGCCTTTTCCCAGGTGATCTCGGGGTCGTTCTTGCCGAAATGACCGTAATTGGTGGTCTTGGAATAAATCGGCCGGAGCAGGTTGAGCTGCTTGATGATCGCGGCAGGCTTGAAGCTGAACACCTCGGAGACAGCGCGCTCGATGTCTTCATCGCTCACCGTGCCGGTGCCGAAAGTATTCACGCAGACCGACACCGGATCGGGGTAGCCGATGGCGTAGGCGAACTGGATCTCCGCGCTGCTGGCAAGGCCGGCGGCGACGATGTTCTTGGCGACGTAACGCCCCATGTAGGCGGCGCTGCGATCAACCTTGGAAGGATCCTTGCCGCTGAACGCGCCGCCGCCGTGACGGCCCATGCCGCCGTAGCTGTCGACAATGATCTTGCGGCCGGTAAGCCCGGTGTCGCCCTGCGGCCCGCCCACCACGAACCGGCCGGTCGGGTTGATGAGAAACTTGGTTTCCTTCGTCAACAAATGGGCCGGAAGGGTCTTGCGAATCACCTGGTCGATGCAGAAATTCTTGATCGTCGCGTGGTCCACGTCGGCGCTGTGCTGGGTGGAAATGACGACGTTGGTGATCGCGACCGGCTGGTCGTTCACGTAACGGACCGACACCTGGCTCTTGGCGTCCGGCCGCAGCCATTTCACCTTGCCGGTCTTGCGGATCTTCGTCAGCGCGCGGCCAAGCTGGTGGGCATACATGATCGGGGCCGGCATCAGTTCGGGCGTCTCGTTGCACGCGTAACCGAACATCAAACCCTGGTCGCCCGCCCCCTGCTCCGCCGTCTCCTTGCCCTTGGCCTTGCGCGCATCGACGCCCTGGGCGATGTCGGGGCTCTGGGAGGTGATGGCGTTCATGATCAACACCCGGTCGGCGTGGAACACGTCGTCTTCGTGGGTGTAACCGATCTCGCGGATGGCGTCGCGCGCGATGGCGTTGAAATCGAGGCGGGCGGAGGTGGTGATTTCACCGCCAACCACGACGAGGTTGCTCTTGGCGTAGGTTTCGCACGCGACGCGGCTGGTGCGATCCTGCGCGAGGCAGGCGTCCAGGACGGCATCGGAAATCGTGTCACACACCTTGTCCGGATGGCCTTCACCGACGGACTCGGAAGAAAAGATGAAATTCTTGCTCATGAAAGATTGGCGTTGTTCAAAATGTCATATTGACGTATCAGGATAAGATGATATATGTTAGGCCGCGTGCGTCAACTGATTTTTCGATTTATTTGATTCCCGGGCCATGTCGTCGATCCTGAAATCCCTGCGGGCGCTGTCGGATCCCACCCGGCTGCGCATCGTGGCGCTGCTGGAGCGGGACGAACTGTCCGTGAACGAGCTGCAGGAAATCACGCGGCTGGGGCAGTCGCGAATTTCGACCCATCTCGGGCTGTTGCAGGAAGCCGGGCTGGTGCGGTCGCGCCGGGAGGGAAAGCGGACGTTTTACCGGGTGGAAGACCGGGGAGGCGCGGGTGACGGCGCCCTGGCCCTGGCGATCCGCGGGGCGCGGGAGCTGCCGGAACACGGCGCGGACCAGATCAATCTCAAACGGATCCTCAACCGGCGCCGGGAGCAGGCGCAGGTGTATTTCAACCAGATCGCGGGACGGTTCGATCGCGTTTACGGCCCGGGCCGGTCCTGGCAGGCCTTCGGCCACCTGCTCCTGCGCGTGCTGCCGCCGCTGGTGGTGGCGGATTTGGGATCGGGCGAAGGCCTGCTGAGCGAACTCCTGGCGCGGCGATGCAAGAAAGTAATTGCCGTCGACAACTCGGAACGGATTGTGGAATTCGGCGCGGCGAAGGCGAAGAAAAACCACCTGAAGAATCTCGAGTTCCGGCAGGGCGACCTGGAAAATCCGCCGATCGATCCCGGCAGCGTGGACCTGGTGATCCTGAGCCAGGCATTGCATCACGCGGCGGACCCCGCGAAAGCGATCCGCGCGGCGCACCGGATTTTGAAGCCGCACGGGCAACTGCTGATCCTGGATTTGCTGCGGCACACGTTTTCCAAGGCCGAAGAGCTTTATGGCGATCGCTGGCCGGGATTTCCAGAGAGCGATCTTCATCAATGGCTGGAGCAGGCCGGCTTCAAGGGAATTGAGATCAGCGTGGTCGCCCGCGAAGAACAGCCGCCGCATTTCGAAACCCTGCTGGCCAGCGGAGAAAAAGGCTAGTCGAGAGCCGAGAGTCGAGGGTCGAGAGCCTGAACGGGCTCGCGGATGTCGTCACAAGACGCGAGGTTCTCAGCATCATCTTTCACCTACCGGTCACAGAAACCCCGGTCCACAAAGGCTTCGTCACATCCGGAGAATTCACCATGCCCTCCTCCGGCGCGCTCAAATGTTGAATGTCTAGATGTGACACTGGATGTTTTTTGCGAAATCCTCAATCATTTGACACTTCGAACCTGGTGTCACATCTAAACATTCAACAATTTCGAACCTGGTGTCACATCTAAACATTCAACAATTGGCCCTTTGCGCGGCAATGGGCTCCGTGGGACGAGCGATCAATCTTGGACACTCAAGTGGTCAAGAAAACCGCAAATGTTGAATGTCTAGATGTGACACCGGGGCCGGGAGTCGGGAGCCTGAATGGGGTTGCGAGGCTTGACCTTTGACCCTGGACGCTTGACTACTGTTTGGGGGAGTGTTCCAGCACGGCCGTGACCCAGTCCTGGTGGTCGAGGTACCAGCGGACGGTTTCGCGAATGCCTTCTTCGAAGCGATGCGCGGGTTTCCATCCGAGGTCGCGATCGATCTTTCCGGCGTCGATGGCGTAGCGGCGGTCGTGTCCAGGTCGGTCTTTCACGAAGGAGATGAGTTTCCGCGAGTTGCCGCCGAGTTGCGGGGCGAATTCATCGATGAGATCGCAGATGAGTTCCACGATTCGGATATTGGCCCATTCGTTGTGTCCGCCGATGTTGTAGGTATCGCCGAGCTTGCCGCGGCCGAGCACGAGCCAGAGGGCCTCGGCGTGGTCGCGGACGTAGAGCCAGTCGCGGACGTTCATGCCGTCGCCGTAAACCGGCACTTGTTTGCGGGCGAGCAGGCTTTGGATCACGACGGGGATGAGTTTTTCGGGGAACTGGAACGGGCCGTAATTGTTCGAGCAATTCGTGATGAGGGTCGGGAGGCCGTAGGTGTGGTGGTAGGCGCGAACGAGCAGGTCGCTGGACGCTTTGCTGGCGGAGTAAGGCGAATTGGGGGCGTAAGGAGTTGTTTCCGTGAAATAGCCCGTGGCCCCGAGGCTTCCGTAGACTTCGTCGGTCGAGACGTGGAGGAACCGGTGTCCTTCGTCGGGCGAGCGCCAGCAGGCGCGGCAGGCTTCGAGCAGGTGGAACGTGCCGACGACATTGGTGTGGATGAAGTCGCCGGGGCCGGTGATGGAGCGGTCGACGTGGGATTCGGCGGCGAGGTGCATCACGTGGGAGATCTGGTGACGCTGGACGACGCTGAGCACGGCGGTTTTTTCTCGGAGATCGACCTGTTCGAATTTGTATTTGGGATGATCGGAGACGGCGCGGAGATTTTCGAGGTGGCCGGCGTAGGTGAGGCAGTCGAGGTTGACGAGCCGGGTGATTTCGGGCCGGTCGATCACGTGCTGAATGAGGTTGGACCCGATAAATCCGGCGCCGCCGGTGACGAGCAGGTTCATAAGTTTGGAGCGGGTGCGGGGCTCTGTGGATTGGAGTCGGGTTCGAGCGCCTGCTGGAGGCTTTCGTTCCAGGGGGGCAGGCGCAGGCCGAACACGCGTTCGAGTTTGCTGCAATCGAGGACCGACCGGGCGGGCCGGCGCGCGGGCAGCGGGTATTCCGAGGTGGGAATCGGCTCCACCTCGGTGCATTTGCGTTCGGCCGCGGGCATGAGTCGGACGATGGCGGAAGCGAAATCGTGCCACGTGGCGACGCCGGCGGCGGCGAGGTGGTAGGTGCCGAGGAGCGGCAGGGGGTCCTGGGCGGCGAGGGTTTGCTGGAGGGCGAGCGCGGTGGCCTGGGCGATGAGGCGCGACCAGGTGGGGCAGCCGAACTGGTCGTTGACGACCCGGAGGCGGTCGCGTTCGCGCGCGAGGCGCTGCAGGGTGAGCAGGAAATTGGAGCCGCGCAGGCCGTAGACCCAGCAGAGCCGGAAGATCAGGTGCGCGCCGCCCACGGCCCGGACGGCCTCGTCTCCCGCCAGCTTGGACCGTCCATAAGCGCTGATTGGGTTCGGCGAATCCGTTTCGAGGTATGGCCGCTGCAGGTTGCCGTCGAAGATGTAATCGGTGGAGTAATGGACGAGCAGCGCGCGTTTCTTGGCGGCGGCCTCGGCGAGGATTCCGGGTCCGAGCCCGTTGACGCGCATGGCGGCGCCGGGTTCCGATTCGGCCTTGTCGACGGCGGTGTAGGCGGCGGCGTTGATGATGACGCGCGGGTTGACCTCTTTGACGCAGCGGTGGATGGAGTCGCTGCTGCCGAGGTCTATTTCCGGGTAATCGACGGAGGCGAGACGGGCCATGGGGGCGAGGGCGCGCCGGAGTTCCCAGCCGACCTGGCCGTTTTTGCCGATGAGCAGAATGAGCGGCGGTTCCATGGCCGGGTTGGTCAGGAGAAGAGCCTTTCGACGGGGATCTCGGACAATCGCGGCGCGCGCGCGTCGCGGGCGGACAGCAGCGGCGTCACATCGGGCCAGCGGATCCCGATGCCGGGATCATCCCATCGGACCGCGAGTTCGTCCTTGGGGGAGTAATAGCTGCTGCACTTGTATTGAACGAGGGCGGACTCGCTGAGCACGAAAAATCCGTGGGCGAACCCCGCCGGGACGAAGAACTGGCGTTTGTTTTCGGCCGACAGGACGACTCCGTGCCATTGGCGGAAGGTGGGCGAGCTGCGTCGCAGGTCCACGGCGACGTCGAACACTTCGCCATCGAGCACCTGGAGGAGTTTCGATTGCGGGTTGGGATTCTGGAAATGCAATCCGCGGAGCGTGCCGCGTTTGGACCGGGAGAGGTTGTCCTGGACGAAATCGACGTTGATGCCGGCTTCGCCGTAGCGCTGGCGGTTCCAGGATTCGAGGAAAAATCCGCGCGGATCGCCGTGGACTTTCGGGTCGATCACGACGAGGCCGGCCAATGGACAGGCGGAAGTGTTCATTTGGCCTGAGGCCGTCCGAGCCGGCGCGCTTCGGCGACGACGTCCACCAGGTATTCGCGGTATTCGCAGCCCGGCATGCGGGAGGTGAGGGCCTCCAGTTGTTCGAGCGGCAGAAAGCCGTTGCGGAAGGCGGCTTCCTCGGGGCATCCGATCTTGATGCCGGCGCGTTTCTCGATGGTTTGAACGTAGGCGGACGCTTCGTGGAGGCTGCTGCTGGTGCCGGCATCGAGCCAGGCGACGCCGCGGTTCAGCCGCTGGACGCGCAATTCGCCGCGCCGGAGGTATTCGAGGTTCACGTCGGTGATTTCCAATTCGCCGCGCGCGGAGGGTTTGAGCGCCCTGGTGATGGCGACGACTTTGTTGTCGAAAATGTACAGGCCGGGGACGGCGTAATTGCTGCGGGGCTGACGCGGTTTTTCCTCGATGGAAATCGCCCTGCCCTGCTCGTCGAACTCGACAACACCGTAGCGCTGCGGGTCGTTGACGTGATAGCCGAAGATCGTGGCGCCGCCCTTGAAATCGTGGAACGCGCGCTGAAACGCGTCGCCCCCGTAGAAGACGTTGTCGCCGAGGACCAGGGTGACGCCGTCGTTGCCGATAAACGATTCGGCGATGAGGAAGGCCTGGGCGATGCCTTCCGGTTTGGCTTGTTCGCGGTATTCGATGTGCAATCCCCAGGCGGAGCCGTCGCCGAGCAATTGTTTGAACCGGGGCAGGTCGTGCGGGGTGGAAATCAGGCAGAACTCGCGGATGCCGCCCTCGATGAGCGTCGTCAGCGGGTAATAGACCATCGGTTTGTCATAAACCGGCTGGAGCTGCTTGCTGGCGACCAGGGTCAATGGAAACAGGCGCGAGCCCGCGCCGCCAGCCAGGATGATGCCTTTCATTCGCAGGCAAAATAGTGAGATTACAACGTCCGATTCAAGTTCGGAATACGCGGGACAGGAACTCGACGCGAATTAGCGCGAATTACCACTAATTCCGACCGGGAGGGACAGCGTCCTCGCCACCGCCATCCTCCCTTTGACTCCGCACATCCAACAACCCCAAGCGGAACGGCGATGGTCCCCCTACCCCTCGAATGTTGAATGTTCAGACCGTCAGGCGGCGACCTTGACGGGCGCGGGGGAAGCCACGGGCGCGGCGGGGTGGTCGGGCTGCAGCGCGAGCAATTGGGCGTCGAGCCGGCGGAGTTCCTCCCAGTTCCGATCGATCGCGGCGCGATTTTCCTGGATCAAACCGTGGAGATGTTTGACGCGCTGGGACGGAGGGAGATTTTCCCCGGAATTGTGCGTTTGAGCCGGCGACGCGGGAACGGGCTGCTGCGGTCCTTGGACGTTCATACTGCTTACTGCTTACTGCTTACTTCGTTCCGGCTTCCGTATTGGGTTTCGTTCGCTGACACTCTGCACCAGGTGCGAAGAAGTTGCAATCGGGGCGAGGCTGAATTTTTCAACCGGGGAATTCCCGGGGCCAAATAGCTGTCCGCAGAAGAACGGGAAAGACGTTTACCCGCAGATCACGCAGATCACGCAGAAATTTACATCAGATTTATTCTGCGTGATCTGCGTGATCTGCGGGCTAAAATACACTTATTTCCGCGGAGTCTCGCGGGGTAGCTGTTGAAGCAAACGGGTGACCGGCAGGGTCTGGCCGGGAAGGACCAGATCGGGTGCGATTTCGGCGAGCGGTTCCAGAACGAATCGGCGCAGGTGGGCGCGCGGGTGAGGCAGGGTCAGCCCGGGGGTGGATCGGATTTCATTTCCGAACGCGATCAGGTCCAGGTCGAGCGGGCGGGCTTCGTTGAGGACCTTTTTCGGCGTGCGGCCGAATTCTCGTTCGAGGTCCTGGAGTTTGGCCAGGAGGGATTCGGGTGTTTCGGCGTGCCGAACCATCACGAGCGCGACCGCGTTGACGAAGTCGGGCGATCCCGGCGGGCAATCCACGGGGGCGGTGATGTAGAGGGAGGAGGTGCGGACGGGTTTGTCGGAGAACGGCTGGAGCCTGGCAAAGGCGCGCCGGACCAGGTCGGCGGGTTCGCCGAGGTTGGAGCCGAGGGCGATGATGGCCAGGTTAATGTGCGAAGTCGATTGCATCATTTCAAACACCCGGGAGGGACGAGCTACAGCGAGTCCCCTTTCCTGCCGCGGAATAAGATGGGGACTCGCATAGCTCGTCCCTCCCGGGTGTTTCAGGGCTCGACGGAGTCTCGCCCCACCGTCCTTCTGCATTCCACCTTCTGCCTTTATTTGAGTCCCAGCACATCCTGCATGTCGTAGATGCCGGGCGTTTTCTTCACGATCCATTGCGCGGCGCGGAGGGCGCCGTTGGCGAGGGTGTCGCGGCTGGAAAGTTTGTGGGTCAACTCCACCCGTTCGCCCAGATCGGAGAATACGACGGTATGGTCGCCCATGACATCGCCGCCGCGCATGGAATGAATGCCGATTTCGGTCGGGGTGCGTTCGCCGGTGATGCCGACGCGGCCGTGCCGGGCGACTTTCTCCAGCTGCTGGTTTCGAACGGAGGCCAGGATTTCCGCCAGTGATTTGGCGGTGCCGCTCGGGGCGTCCTTCTTGAACCGGTGGTGCATCTCGACGACTTCCAGGTCGAAGTTCGGCCCCAGGATTTCCGCCGCCTTGCGTGTGAGCCAGAACAGCGTGTTCACGCCGGTCGAGTAGTTCGAGGCCCAGACAATCGGGATTTGAGATTTGAGATTTGAGATTTGAGATTTCTCGGAATCCGAGTGGCCGGTGGTGCCGATGACCAACGCTTTCCTGCGCGCGGCGCAAAGGGAGGCGACGCCGGGCGTGACGTTGTGGAGGCTGAACTCGATTACGACGTCGCAGTTTTCGATGGAGGATTCGAGCGAATCGCCCTGGTCCACAAGGCCGGTGATTTTGATTTCAGGGATGCGGGCGGCGCAGCTTTGCAGCGCCTGGCCCATGCGGCCCTTGGATCCGACAATGATGATGCGGGTCATGGCGGCCTCCGGACTACTTGAGCACGCCGCAGCGGCGCAGCGTGGCCTTGAGGACGTCGCGGTTCTTCGCGCTCATGGGAACGAGCGGCAGGCGGTATTCCTCGGCGACCATACCCATCATCGCCAGCGCGGCCTTCACGGGCACCGGGTTGGTTTCGATGAACAGGTCCTTGAACATCGGGTAGAGCGAATCGTGGATCTTGAGGGCCTTCCTCGCGTCGCCGGAGGCAAACGCGCGGACCATGGCCGAGACCTGGCGCGGGGCGACGTTGGATGCGACGCTGATGACGCCGGACGCGCCGACGGACATGAACGGCAGCGTGAGCGAATCGTCTCCGCTGAGAATGTCGAATCGCGGCCCGAGCGCGGCGCGCAACTGGCTGACGCGATCGCAACTGCCGCCGGCTTCCTTGATGCCGACGATGTTTTTGCATTCGGCGGCGAGGCGCTTGACGGTGTCCACCCCGATTTCAACACCGCAGCGGCCGGGGATGCTGTAGAGCACGATCGGCAGGCGCGTGTTGCGGGCGATTTCGCGGAAATGCTGGAACAATCCTTCCTGGGTGGGCTTGTTGTAATAAGGCGCCACCTGGAGCGAACCGTCGGCCCCGAGCTTCTCGGCTTCCTGGGTGAGAAACACGGCTTCCGACGTCGAATTGGCGCCGGTGCCCGCGAGGACTTTGACTTTGCCCGCCGCGAACTTGATGGCGAGGCGGATGATATCCACGTGTTCCTCGTAATCGACCGTTGGCGATTCCCCGGTGGTGCCGACGGGAACAATGCCGTCCACCCCGCCTTTCACCTGGCTGCGCACCACTCTTTCCAGGGCGGATTCGTCGATCTTCCCGTTGCGAAACGGGGTCACAATTGCCGTATAGGTTCCAGTAAACATTTCAGTTTAGACGGGTAGCATCGAATAAGTTGGCCTGTTTGGCCAGCCTGATTTTTGGACGAGAAGGGATGAATGGATTTGGGTATATATGGATTATTGGCTCGGCGCCCCGAATCCATAAATCCAGCAATCCAATAATCCCACCATCCGATCCACAATTTCGAGGACGAGGATGACGAGGGGTCATCGCCCTACCCTGCTTCAAAGTATCTGCGGATGGACCTTGTCGGGGTTGACGTCGAGGTCGCGGATGGCTTGCTCGACGAGGGACGGTTTGACGAGTTTTTTCCGGGCCAGGGCGTGCAGGGTGGCGATGACGGTGGATTCGGCGTCGACCTCGAAAAAGCGGCGGAGCCGGGCGCGGGTGTCGCTGCGACCGAACCCGTCCGTGCCGAGCGTCGTAAGGCCGCCAGGAATCCAGGGCGCGATCTGGTCGGGGACGATTTTCATGAAGTCGGACACGGCGAGGAACACGCCCTGTTCAGGGGCCAGCGTGGTTTCCAGGTAGGAACGGCGCGGCGGCTGGGACGGGTGCAGGCGGTTCCAGCGCTCGCACTCGAGCGTTTCGTTCCGGAGCCGCTTGTAATTCGTCGCGCTCCAGACGTCGGCGGAGACGCCGTATTTTTCGGCGAGAATCTGCTGGGCGCGCAGGGCCTGGTTGAGGATGGGGCCGCTGCCCAGGATGTGCGCCTTGAGCTTCCCGTCGGCCGGGCCGGGTTTAAACCTGTAGAGCCCTTTGAGCACGCCTTCCTCGACGCCCGGCGGCATGGGCGGCATGGCGTAGTTTTCGTTGTAAAGCGTCAGGTAGTAGAACAGGTCCTCGCCGTCGGCGAACATGCGTTTCATGCCGTCGGCGACAATGAGCGCCACTTCGTAGGCAAACGCCGGGTCGTAGGTGAGCAGCGTGGGAATCGTGCTTGCCAGCAGCAGGCTGTGACCGTCCTCGTGCTGCAGTCCCTCGCCGTTCAGCGTGGTGCGGCCGGCCGTCGCGCCGAGCAGGAATCCTTTCGCCTTCATGTCGCCCGCCAGCCACATCAGGTCGCCGATGCGCTGGAATCCGAACATGGAATAATAAATGTAGAACGGAATCATCTGGCGCCCGTGCGTGGCATCGCTGGTGCCGGCGGCGATGAACGACGACATCGCGCCCGCCTCGGTGATGCCTTCCTCGAGAATCTGGCCGTCCTTGGCCTCGTGATAATACAGCAACGATTTGATGTCGACCGGCTCGTAGAGCTGTCCTTTGCAGGAGTAAATGCCGATCTCGCGGAACAGTGCGTCGAGGCCGAACGTCCGGGCTTCGTCGGGGATGATGGGAACGATGCGGCGTCCGATGGCCTTGTTGCGGAGCAGGACGCTGACGAGCCGGACGAAGGCCATGGTCGTCGACACTTCCATGAGCCCGGAGCCTTTGAAAAATTCGGCGAAGGCGTCGCGCCGGGGAATTTCGATGGCGGGCTGCTCGGGCACCACGCGCCGTTCCGGCAGGAATCCGCCGAGTTTCCGGCGGCGTTCGAGCAGATATTTCGCCTCCGGGCTGTCGTCGGGCGGCCGGTAGAACGGCGTGTCGGCGATGACATCGTCGCTGATCGGCACGCCGAACCGGGCGCGGAAATCGCGAAGTTCCTTTTCGTTCAGTTTTTTCTGCTGGTGGGAGATGTTGCGTCCTTCGCCGGCTTCGCCGAGGCCGTAGCCCTTGACGGTTTTGGCGAGGACGACGGTGGGCTGGCCGGTATGTTCGAAGGCGGCCTTGTAGGCGGCGTAGACCTTGCGGCTGTCGTGGCCGCCGCGGAGCAGTTTGCGGATCTGATCGTCGGTGAGGTGGTTGACCAGTTGGAGCAGCTCGGGATATTTGCCGAAGAAATGGCGGCGGGTGTAGCTGCCGGGTTCGACGGAATATTTCTGGTAATCGCCGTCGACGGCTTCCTCCATGCGTTTGAGGAGCAGGCCGGAAGTATCGCGCGCGAGCAGGTCATCCCATTCCGATCCCCAGACGACCTTGATGACATTCCAGCCGGCGCCGCGGAAGAGGGCTTCGAGTTCCTGGATGATCTTGCCGTTGCCGCGGACGGGTCCATCGAGGCGCTGCAGATTGCAGTTGATGACCCAGATCAGGTTGTCGAGGTTTTCGCGCGAGGCGAGCGTGATGGAGCCGAGGGTTTCGGGCTCGTCGCATTCGCCGTCGCCGAGGAAGGCCCAGACCTTGGGTTCCTGGCCGCCGATGATTTTGCGGGCGCGGAGGTAGCGGTTGAACCGGGCCTGGTAGATGGACATGATGGGCCCGAGGCCCATGGACACGGTGGGGAACTGCCAGAACTCCGGCATCAGGTAGGGATGCGGGTACGACGACAGTCCGCCGCCCTCGGCGAGTTCCTGTCGGAAATGCTGGAGCTGCGGCTCGGTGATGCGGCCTTCGAGGAAGGCGCGCGCGTAGATGCCGGGCGTGGCGTGGCCCTGGAAGTAGACGAGGTCGCCGGTGAAGGAATCCGTCCGGCCGCGGAGAAAGTGGTTGAAGGCGACTTCGTAAAGCGTGGCGGAGCTGGCGAAGGTGGAGATGTGGCCGCCGAGGCCGTTGTGGCGGCGGTTGGCGTTGACGACCATCGCCATGGCGTTCCAGCGGATGTAACTCTTGATGCGGCGTTCCATTTCCCAATCGCCGGGGAACGGCGCCTGGCGGTCGGGGGGAATGGTGTTGATATAGGGCGTGCTGACCAGGCGCGGCGCCTCCACGCCGGCGGCGCGCAGGCTGTCGGTGACGCGGCCAAGGAAAGCGGCGGTCCGTTGCGGCCCCTGCTGTTTCAACGCCACCTCGAGCAGCGATTCCAGGGATTCGAGCACTTTGTCGCCGTCGGACGGCGCGGCGGCGGGCCGGGCGGCGGCTGATTTTTCTGATTTCTGCGCTTTCACGTCGTTGCTTCCGTTCGCTATGCTGAGTTCACCGGCGATCGTTCGCGGCCGGTTTGGAACTGTTCATTAGACAACAAGGCCCGTCAAATGCCAGTTAAATTGCTCGATCTCACCCTGCCCACCCCGGCGGAAAACCTGGCGTGCGACGAGGCCCTGCTGGACCACTGCGAGGCCACCCATGAGGCGGACGATATCCTTCGATTCTGGGAACCGCAGGAGCCGTTCGTGGTGGTCGGCTACGGCAACCACGCCGCGACCGAGGCGCGCCTGGATGTCTGCCACGAACTCAGCATCCCGGTCCTGCGCCGTTGCAGCGGCGGCGGCGCGGTCGTGCAGGGTCCGGGCTGCCTGAATTACAGCCTGATCCTGGATGTGGAAGGCATGGATTCGCTGAAATCGGTGTCGGGCGCGAACCGTTCCATCATGCAGCGGCATTGCGATGCGCTGAACGCCGCGATGCAGGAAGCGGGGCTTGGCGGGCCGCGCATCGAGGTGCGCGGGCACACGGACCTTGCGGTTGGCGATTTGAAATTCTCCGGCAACAGCCAGCGCCGGCGGAAACGGTTCCTGCTCTTTCACGGCACGTTTTTGCTGTCAATGAATCTCGGGCTGGTCGACCAGTTCCTGCCCATGCCGTCGAAGCAGCCCGCCTACCGCGCGGAACGGTCGCATGCGGATTTTCTCATGCACCTCCCCCTGGAGCCGGACGCCGTGAGGAGCGCCCTGCAGGAGGCGTGGCACGCGTTCAATCACGTGGACGAAATTCCGTCGGAAAAAATCGCGGCGCTGGCGGCGGAACGTTACGAGTCGGATTCGTGGAACTTGCGGTGGTGATCGTGTTGGGGACTCGCGCAGCTCGTCCTCCCGTGTGTGGGGGAAACAATTAAAAAAACGAAATCCTTGAACGAATCCGCGCGTTCATGCATCTATCCATCAAACGAGCGATTCAATCCTTTCAACGGTTTAACGTTTCGACGTTTTAACTTTCGGGGAATGAACGCCGGAACAGGTCCTGCTTTGAGCCGGGCCAGTGCGGAGTTGTGCGTGCACGACCCGCGGCAAGTGTTCCGAACCAAACACATTGCTCAAAAAAAAACTGAACCAATTGATATTGCCATGAAACCCAATCGTGAATTGAAAAATTTCAAAAAATTCGGGGCGCCCCTTTCCGCCAAGCCTGTGACGGCGCCTGCAGTTCCCGCGAAGCCGGCCCCGCCACCGGCCGCGCTCGCGCCTGCGGCGTCGCCGACGAAGACCGTGACGATCGAGGCGAAGATCGACGTCGGGTTTGGAAACAAACTTTTCCTGCGCGGCGAAGGCAAGGGCCTGAGCTGGTCGCATGGAGTTCCGCTGACGTGCGTGGATGCGAGCACCTGGAAATGGTCCGGCGAAGCGGGTGATCCGCTCAGGTTCAAGGTGCTGTTGAACGACGCGGTCTGGTGCAAGGGCGAGGACCTCGTCGCGCGGCCGGGCCAGCAGGTGCAACTCTCGCCGGCGTTCTAAGGGATCCGAAATCTGACGATTGCGGTTACGAAGGCGACTGTCCGTAGCCGCGATTGTAAAATCGCGGTGGTCGGGGGCTCAAACCAGGTCCGCAACCTGACGATTGCGGCTACAGGGGGAAACGTAAACGCCCGGACGAGCGAATCCGTCCGGGCGGGATGAGAGGGGTGCACCCGCGCTACGGGGCGAACACGACCTGGCTGCACTGGTTGGTGCCGAGCAGGCTGCCGTAGCCGGCGTTGCCTTTCTGCGACACGGCGCCGCCGAAACTCCATGCCTTGCCGGAGTCGGGGTCGGTCACCCGTCCGCGGAACAAGCCGGTGGCCGGGCTGAAGCTGAGGGCCAGCGCGTTCGTGCTGTCGTTTTCCACCTTCGAATTCTGCGCCAGCGTGACGAGATTGGTAAAGGTGGCCAGGTTGCCGCCGCAGAAAGTCACCACGGCGCTGGAGCCGTCGAGGATATTGCTGCCGACCGGCTTCAGGTAGACCGAGCCGATGGCCGGGAAGTCATTGGTGAAACCGCCGGCGTAGTACTTCGACTTCGCGTTGGGCGCTTTGATCCAGTTGAACGTGGCGGCGAGATCGCTGCCGCCGAGGTTGGTGAACGAGATCCAGCTCAGGAGCGCGCCGGAGCCGGAATAGAGCGGCGAATACACCGGCCACACGCCGTGTTTGGAGACGGGCACGCCCTGGCTGAAGCGGGTGCCGTCGGCGAGCGTGCCGATGAACCGGACGTTGCCGGAGGTGTCGACGCGGATCGAGCCATAGCCATTTCCGGCGGGCAGCGAGGCGTCGTTGCTCACGCCCGAGACCGCCAGTGTATAACTGCCGGCGAAGGGCGCGGCGTTGGTCTTTCGATTAAAGATCGCGCGATCGCCGAGCAGCGACGCGGTCCAGGTGCCGTTCGAAACGCTGCCCAGGATCTGGTCGCTCTGGGAACCGTTGCCGATGGCGAGGGCGAGCGTGGTGGGAAGGAGGCCTTTGTTCGAGAGGACGTTTGTGGCGTGGCCGGACAGGCTGAGTTTGCCGCTGAACGGATATTTGTGCGTGCCCAACTGCAGCTTGCCGGTGTAGGTGCCCTTGGTGGTGACCTTCATGCTGAAGGCGCCGGATTCGCCGAGGCGCACTTCGTCTTCCGTGTAGAACAGACCATTATAGGTTCCGGCCACCGGGATGTACGGGCTGGCGATGAAGTTCGCTTGAAGCAGGATGTTCGAGGACATCAGGAACGTCAGCTTCGGATTCGAGGAATTATACGAGCCGGTCCAGCCCGCGAATTCCTGGCCGGCGGCCGGCACGGCGGTGACGGTGTAGGTTTTGCCCATCGTCATCTGGGACGGATTGAGATTCGGGGTGACCGCGCCGAGGCCGTTGGTGACGATGATGAAGTTGAGGGGCGCGGACGGCGACGCGAGCACTTCGAGCTGGAAGCTGGTGGTGGCGCTGGCGCTGCCGTCGCTCACGGTCAGCGTGATCTGGGCGGTGCCGCTCTGGTTCAGGGCCGGGGTCAGCGTGACCGTGCGGCTCGAACCGCTGCCGCCGAACACGATCCGGTTGGTCGGCATGAGCGTGGTGTCGGACGACAACGCGGACACGGTGAGGGCGGACGCGGCGGTTTCGGCGTCGCCGACGGTGAACGCCAGGGCCGCGGTGCTGGTATTGGTCGCGATCGACTGCGGGGCGATGCCGGTAATCGTCGGGGCCGCGTTCACTGTGACCGTGAAGGTGCGGGTGACGATGTTATTGCTCGCGCCGCCGTCGTTGACGGTGACGGTGATGAGCGCGCTGCCGGAGGCGTTCGACACCGGGGTGAACGCCAGGGTGCCGGTCGCATTCGGGCTGGTGTAGGTGACCGTCGGATTCGGGATCACGGCGGTATTGCCGGAGGAGGCCGTGACATTGAGCGTCTGGCTTTCGTTGGCGGCGCCGGTGCCGATGCCGGACAGGTTGACCGTCCGCTGGCCGGAGTTCTGATTGATGGTAAAGCCGGTGATGGCGTTCAGCGTCGGGGCGTCGTTGACCGGGTTCACGGTGACCGTGAAGGTGCGGGTGACGATGTTGTTGCTGGCGCCGCCGTCGTTGACCGTGACGGTGATGAGCGCGCTGCCCGAGGCGTTGGCCACCGGGGTGAACGCGAGCGTGCCGGTCGCACTCGGGCTGGTGTAGGTGACCGTCGGATTCGGGATGACGGCGGTGTTGCCGGAAGTGGCCGTGACGGTGAGCGTCTGGCTCTCGTTGGCCGCGCCGGTGCCGATGCCGGAGAGGTTCACCGTTTGCTGCGGAGCATCCTCGTTGACGGCAAATCCGCTGATCGCGTTGAGCGTCGGGGCCTGGTTCACGGAGATGACCGTGACGGTGAACGTGCGGGTAATGATATTATTGCTGGCGCCGCCGTCGTTGACGGTGACGGTGATCTGGGCGGTGCCGTTGGCGTAGGCCACGGGCGTGAACGTCAGTGTGCCGGTGGCGTTCGGGCTGGTGTAGTTGACCGTGGGATTCGGGATGAGGGCGGTGTTGCCGGAAGTGGCGGTGACGGTGAGCGTCTGGTTTTCGCTGACCGAGCCGGAGCTGATGCCGGAAAGATTCACGGTTTGCTGGCCCGCGTTTTCCAGGATGCTGAAGCCGGTGATGGCGTTCAGCGTGGGTGCCGTGTTGCCGGCGCCGCCGGGAGTGGTGTAGGCGGATTCATTCGAGTAATCGCTCTCGAGCCCCACACCATTGTAAGCGGTCGCGGCGAAATAATAGGTGGTGCCGTCCGCCAGGTTGGTGATCGTGGCCGTGGTCGTATTGCCCACGTCCACCATGTTCGTGTAGGTGCGGCTTGCAACGCCATAGTACACGCGGTAGCCCACGACGTTGGTGTCCGAACTGGCGTCCCACGCCAGGGTGACGCTCTGCGCGGCAAAACCCAGCAGGGGGGCGAACACCACGGAACCGGTTAGAATTAACTTGAGACCAAACCGTCTCAACCAATCACTGGATACAACTCTGTCCATCACGCCCGGCAGCCAATGCATAAGGACTGCCAAACCGGATCGCCGCGCGCCAAAAACTGCGTCGTTCTCGCCGGCGAGAAATGTTTCGCGATGGATTGGGCGGAATTAACGATTTCGAGAATGGCCCGAATTTAAAGGGAAACGCGCCCCTGCCGCTCCTGGTGCTGCAAGCAATTTCGCCTGCAGACACAGGCGTTTGAAAGCTTTCAAGACAAGCCCTGTCCGCCTGTCTTAAAACCATTCAGCCCCAGTATTAACGCAGTTTTTCACCATCAATTGAGCGCCTAATATTTGCAGCGCGGCACTTGCAAATTGCACGTCGTGTGCATGCAAGGTGCAACCGGGCGGATGAGGAATGCGGGTGCGGCGAGACTCTGTCGAGCCAACGAAAATGGGTTCATGGATTGTTGGATTTTTGGATTAATGGTGGGATTGCCGCGCGGAGTCATCCAGCAATCCAACAATCCATTGATCCAATCGTCTTCACGGTCCCAGTCGGGGCTCGACGGAGTCTCGCCGCACCCGGAGGGCGAAGGTTGCCGGGGGAGGCTGATCGCAGAAAAACTGTTTTGACAATTCGGCTTGGCGCTTTAGAGTTTGCGTCGCTCCGGATTTGGATGGGGTCGTAGCTCAGTTGGTAGAGCGCGTGAATGGCATTCACGAGGTCAGGGGTTCGATCCCCCTCGGCTCCACCATCCATTTTCTTCGAGGGCTCCACGGAGCTTCGCCCCATCAACTCTCGACTCTCGACTCTCGACCGCCTAATGTAGCGCCATGCGTTTCATCGGGAATATCATTGAAAAGCTGCAGCGGCATCCGAAGCGGATTGTGTTTCCGGAAGGCCAGGAGCCGCGGGTTTTGCAGGCCGCCCGGCAATTTCATTCGTTGCGCCTCGGCGCCCCGATCCTGCTGGGCGAACGCCCGAAAATCGAGGCCGTCGCCGCCGATCTCCACATTTCCCTCGAAGGCGTGCGCATCGTGAATCCGTCGGAGAGCGAGGATCTGGAAAATTTCGCGCGCCGGTTTGCGGCGTTGCGGCGCGGGAAAGGGTTGAAACCGCCGGAGGCGCGCGAGGCGATTTTGCAGCCGAATTTTTTCGGGGCGATGATGCTGGCGATGCACCAGGCGGACGGGCTGGTGTCGGGCGCCTGTCACACGACGGGCGCGGTGCTGCGCCCCCTGTTTCAGATTGTGAAGATGGCGCCGCAGACCGCGACGGCTTCCAGCTGCATGGTGCTTGAGGCGGAGGATTCGCAGTTCGGGGACAAGGGAGTGATGTTCCTGGCCGATTGCGGCGTCATTCCGGAACCCACGGTGGAGCAGCTCGCCGACATCGGCGTCTCGACGGCGCTGCTCGCCCGCCAATTGTCCGGGATCCGGCCGCGCGTGGCTTTCCTTTCCTTTTCCACCAAGGGCAGCGCGATGCATCCGTCGATCGGCCGCATCCAGGCCGCGACGGCGCTGGCGGAACAGAAGGCGGCGGCGAAGGGGTTGGACGCGGATTTCGACGGGGAGTTGCAGGCGGACACGGCGCTGGTGCCGGAGATCGCGGCAAGGAAGCTGCCGGACAGCAAGGTGGCGGGCAGGGCCAACGTTCTTGTCTTCCCCGACCTGAACTCGGGCAACATCGCCAGCCGCATGGTCCGGCACATTGCCCACGCGAACGCTTACGGCCAGATCCTGCTCGGGCTCGATCGCCCGGCCGCCGACGTTTCCCGCGGTTCCAATGCGCACGACCTGCTTGGCGTCGCCGCCATCGTCGGCGTGCAGGCTGTCGATTACGATATTCTCTACCCGGGCGCCGGCGGACATTTGCCGGGAGAAACCGAATTCATCGCCCACCAGAAAACATCCGAATCCAACCCCAGGAACTGACATGAGCATTCCGT
>JAXMHQ010000032.1:0-59281 GCA_046346665.1 Verrucomicrobiota bacterium | reverse complement strand
ACTCCGTCCATGCGCGTATTGATTGTTGGATGCGGTTACGTCGGGCTGCCGCTGGGGGCCCGGCTGGCGGGGCAGGGACACGAGGTCTTCGGGCTGCGCCGGAGCGAATCGGCCGCCGCCGAAATGCAGGCCGCGGGCATCCGGCCGGTCGCCGCCGACATCACGCGGGCGGAGGACCTGGCGAAATTGCCGGAGCCGCTGGATTGGGTCGTGCACTGCGTCGCATCGGGTGGCGGATCGGAGCCGGATTACCGGGCGCTTTATCTCGAGGGAACCCGCAACCTGGTCGGCCGGCTGGGTTCGATGGCTCTCAAGAAATTTGTTTACACCAGCAGCACGAGCGTTTACGGCCAGTCGGACGGATCGTTGGTCAAGGAAAACAGCCCGACCGAGCCCGCCTCGGCGACGAGCCGGGTGCTGGTGGAAACCGAGAACCTGCTGCTGGCGGCGGCGCGCGAGACGAAATTCCCGGCCGTCATCCTGCGCGTGGCGGGAATCTACGGTCCGGACCGCGGTTATCCGCTGAAGTTATTCTTGAAGAACGAAGCGCGGATCGAAGGCAAGGGTGATCGCGTGATGAACATGATTCATCGCGACGACCTGTTGGGATGCATCGAGGCGGCGCTGCGCAGCGGGCGTCCGGGCGAGGTCTACAATGCCGTCGACGACGAGCCGGTGAGCCAGTTCACGTTTTACCAGTGGCTGGCGGCGACGCTTGGGAAATATCCGCCGCCGACGGTTCCCGAGGACCCGGAACGGCGGCGCGGTTTGACCAGCAAGAAGGTTTCAAACCGGCGGCTGAAGATGGAGCTGGGGTACCAGTTTCAATATCCGAATTTCCGCAAAGGTTACAGCGCCGAGTTGTTGCGGCTCGACCGCGCCGGTCAGTTGGACATCCCGAAAGAGGAACGCTGAAAGCGAAAGACAGTCCGCAGATTGCGCGGATGACGCAGATCTTTCAGGGGTATGCAAGTGACACTGAAGGACAGGCATCGATCCTTCCTTCGCCCCCCGTCGCGCCCTTCGTGCGACCCTTCTCGGCTTCTGGATCCTGAATTCTGAATTCTGAATTCTGAATTCTCTCCTACGCTTTCGGTTCCCAGCCCGGTTCGTAGGAGCGGGACCAGAGTTTCATCGCGTCGGGATCGTTGAGGATGTGGCCGTCCGAGGGCTGGCAGTTGAGCTCGCGGCCGACGCGCCAGGCGATGTTTCCCAGGTGCAGCATCGCCACGCTCTTGTGTCCTTCGGCGATCGGCGAATTCGGCTGCGCGCCGTTCCGGATGCAGTCGATGAAGTTCTGCACGTGCAACCGGTCGAGGTCGATCCCGTTCGCGCTGACCGTGTTCGTCGGGTCCGCCTTGACCTCTTCCTTCACCTGTTTGATCACCTTGTTCTTCTTGTCGTAGAAGGTGTAGTTGTTCGAATCCAGCAGGGCGGAACCGTCGGTGCCGTAAATCATGACGCCGCGGGACAGGCGCTCGACCGGGTGCGAGTTGCAGCTCCGGCCTTCCCAGGCGATGGATTTTTCGCCGGCATAATCCCAGGCGATGGTTTGCGTGTCCGGCGTTTCCCAGTCGTCGTGGAACTGGTAACGGCCGCCGTTGGACGTGACGCGGGCCGGCCAGTCGACGCCGAGCGCCCAGCGGCAGATGTCGATTTCGTGGGTGCCGTTGTTGAGCGCTTCGCCGGTGCCCCAGTGCCAGAACCAGTGCCAGTTGTAATGAATGACGTTGTCGCGGTAGGGCAGCCTCGGGGCGGGGCCCTGCCAGAGATCGTAATCCAGCCAGTCCGGGACGGGGGCCGCTTTGCCATGGCCGATGGAGGCGCGGTCGTTGACGTACCAGCCCTTGGCGAAATAGGCGCGGCCGATGGCACCGTCATGGATCTCGCGAATGGCCTGTTGCATGTTGGGGAAAGAGCGGCGCTGGTTGCCCATCTGGAGGATGCGGCCGGATTTCGGGACGGCTTCGACCAGCAGTTCGCCTTCGCGCGGATTGTGGCTGCAGGGCTTTTCCAGGTAGACATGCTTGCCTGCCGCCAGGCAGATCAGCGCCATCGGCGCGTGCCAGTGATCCGGCGTCGCGATGGTGACCGCGTCGAGCGATTTATCCTCGAGCGCCTTTCGGAAATCCTGGAGGCCGGCCGGCACTTTTTTCTGGCCTTTCGCGGTTTGTTTGAGGCCCTTGGCGATGGCCCGCGTGTCGACGTCGCAGATGTAGGCGATTTCGACGCCGGGAATCCCCGCCAGGCAATCGATGTGGGCGAGCCCGCGGCCGTTGGTGCCGATGACGGCGATGGTGATTTTGTTGGCGGGGGATTGCGCCCGGGCGGACCAGCGGCCGGCGAGCGCGAGGCCGGCGCCTGCCAGGAAGGAGGATTTTACAAAAGCCCGGCGGTTCATTGGCGTGCTCATGGTGCGAAAAATAGCGCATGGCCGGCTCCCGGCCAAGACGGAACGAAGACAGGAGTGGGGACATGGTTTTGCAGGAGGCAGCAGAGAGAGCAGAGGGGGGAAATCGCTCCTCCTCTGTTGACTCTGCTTCCTCCTGTCAAAATCCGGGCTGTTCTCCTGTATCAGTATTTCACTCCTGTTTGACGCCGGGCGGGAGGGCGCGGTAGTTTGGTTCTTCATGTTTGAGCTGACGGCGCCATACGAACCGGCGGGAGACCAGCCGCAAGCGATTGCGAAGCTGACGCAGGGGCTTCTGTCGGGCGCGAAGCACCAGACCCTCCTGGGCGTGACCGGGTCCGGCAAAACTTTTTCCGTCGCGAACGTCATCCGGAATGTCGACCGGCCGACCCTGGTGATCTCGCACAACAAGACGCTTGCCGCGCAGCTCTACGCGGAGTTCAAGGGATTTTTCCCGAACAACGCGGTGGAATACTTCGTGAGTTACTTCGATTATTACCAGCCCGAGGCCTACATCCCGCGGACGGACACGTTCATTGAGAAGGATTCGAGCATCAACGAGGAAATCGAGCGGCTGCGGCTGTCGACGATGAGTTCGTTGTTTTCGCGCCGGGACGTGGTGGTGGTGGCGAGCGTGAGCTGCATCTACGGCATCGGCAGCAAGGAGGATTACGAGGCCATGGTGTTCCCGGTGCGCGTGGGCCACCCGATGAGCCGGGAATATTTCCTCGAACGGCTGGTTGGGCTTCAATACACGCGGAACGACATTGAATTCACGCGCGGCCAGTTCCGGGTGCGCGGCGACACGGTCGAACTGTGCCCCGCCGGGCGCGAGGACGCGCTGCGCGTCGAGTTCTTTGGCGACGACGTCGAGCGCTTGACGCGGTTCGAGCCGTTGACCGGCGAGAAAACCGAGGACCTGCAGACCGTCTGGATTTATCCCGCCAAACAATTCGTCGCGCCCGCGGAAAAGCTCCGCCCGGCGCTGCTGTCGATCCGCGAGGAACTCGGCCAGCGCATCGCGTGGTTCGAGAAACAGGGAAAATTGCTCGAGGCGCAGCGGATCAAGATGCGGACCGAGTACGATCTCGAGATGATGGAGGAGATGGGGTTTTGTTCCGGGATCGAAAATTATTCGCGCCACCTCGCGGGGCGAGCTCCTGGATCGCGGCCGTACACGCTGTTCGATTTTTTCCCGAAGGATTACCTGCTGGTCATTGACGAATCGCACGCGACGTTGCCCCAGATCGGCGGGATGTACGAAGGCGATCGCTCGCGGAAAACCGTCCTGGTGGAGCATGGGTTTCGATTGCCGAGCGCCCTGGACAATCGGCCTTTGAATTTCACGGAATTCCAGGCGACACAGGGCCAGACCATTTACGTCAGCGCGACGCCGGGCGAGCGCGAGCTGCAATGGTCCCGCCAGGACGGGCGCGCGGAACTGGACAACCTCAGCGCGCTCGGCGGCGCCCCGCAGCCGTCCTCCAGCGGCGTGGTCGAACAAATCGTCCGCCCCACCGGCCTCGTCGATCCGAAGATCACGCTCAAACCGTTGAAGGGCCAGATCGACGATTTGATCCACGAATGCCGCCGGCGGGCCGATTCAAAGGAGCGGATTCTCGTCACCACGCTGACCAAGCGCACGGCGGAGGAATTGACCGATTACCTCCGCGACATCGGCATTCGGGTGCAGTATCTGCACAGCGAAATCGACGCGATCGAGCGGGTGGAAATCCTGCGATCCCTGCGCAAGGGCGAATTCGATGTGCTGGTGGGCATCAACCTGCTGCGCGAGGGGCTGGATCTGCCCGAGGTGTCGCTCGTGGCGATTTTGGATGCGGACAAGGAGGGCTATTTGCGGAGCACGACCAGTTTGATTCAGACGGCGGGGCGGGCGGCGCGGCATTTGAACGGGGAAGTGATTTTGTACGCGGACGTCCGGACGCAGAGCATCGCGAAATTCCTGGCGGTCTCTGAGTATCGCCGGGCCCGTCAGCTCGAGTACAACCGCGTGCACAACATTACTCCGCGGAGCGTCAGCCGGGCCGTGGAAGAAAGCCTGTCGTCGCACCACGAAACCGCCGAGCAGGCGCGCGGCGTGCTCCAGGAAACGGCCGCGAACCTCGACGTCACCGAGACCCTGCGGGAGCTCGAGGAGGAAATGCTGAAGGCGGCGAACGATCTCGAGTTCGAGAAGGCCGCGCTGTTGCGGGATCAGATCAAGGAATTGAAACGCATCTCGGGCGGCGCCCCGGCGGCCGCCGCGGAATCCAAACCGGCGCGAGCCTACCCGCGCGGCCGCCGCTCCAAGAGGCAGTAGAGGACAGTCGAGGGTCGAAGGTCGAGGGTCGAGGGCCGAACCTCGCGCGAGCCCCGCTCTCGACCCTCGACTCTGGACCCTCGACCGCTTGTCGGACTGTCTTTCCGAGTTGTCATCCGCCGCCCCGTGCTCCATCTTCTGGCGACGAGCACAGGACGACGATGTCTCCCAAACTCAAACGGTTCATACAAAACTGGCTGATCAGCACGATCGCCGTGATGGTGGCATTTTACATCGTGCCCGGCATCCACATCCGCGACCGGCTCACCCCGTTCATCGTGTCCTTCGTGCTCGGTATCTTGAACGCGTTCATCCGTCCGATTCTCATGCTGCTGGCGCTGCCGCTCCTGATCGTGTCGCTTGGCCTGTTCATGTTCGTCATCAATGCCCTGTTGCTCTACACGGTCAGTCTCCTGCTGCAATCGCACTTTCAGATCGACGGGTTCATGCCGGCCTTCTGGGGCGCGCTGATCATCAGCATCGTGTCGACCTTCCTCAATTTCCTGGCCGGCACCGGCAATTCCCGCATCGTTCTCCGCCGCGGCCAGCGCCCGCCGGGACCTTCCGATCGCGGCGGCAACGGGCCGGTCATTGATGTTTAGTGTGAGAGTTTGGGAGTTTGGGAGTTTAGGAATTTCGACTGGCGGCCGCAGCACTCTCAAACTCCTAAACTGTTTAACTCCTAAACTCTCTCATACGCCGCCCGCCGCGTCGCGATGCCGCGCGCCAGAAAGCCCTCCTCGAAATCCGTCAAAATGGCCGCCAACTCCGGCGGTGTTTCAATTTTCCTGAACTCCCGCGCCGCCGTGAAGACGGCGGTCATCTGCTCGAAATACGGCGCGTCGTCGGTGCGAAGGTAGACGCGGCCGCCGGCCGTTAGCGCGCGCGCGGCGAGCACCGGGAATCGATCGTTGATCAGCCTGTTTTTCCAGTGCTTCCGCTTCGGCCAGGGATCGGGAAAGTAGACATGAATTGCCGCGGCGCTCTCCGGCGGGAGCAGGTATTCCAGGAAATAGGCCGACTCGATCCGGATGCCCCGCGTGTTGTCCAGTCCGGCGCGCCGGCCTTTCTTGTCGAGCTTGCGCAGCCGGCCGAGCAGGCGTTCGATCCCGATGAAATTGCGGTCGGGGTGAAGCGCGGCGTAGCGGGCGAGGAACGACGCGTCGCCGCAGCCCAGCTCCACTTCCAGCGGCCGTGCAACCGTGAAAAGCGCCGCGAGATCGATCCGGTCCAGGATCGACGGCAGATCATACACCAGGTTGTCGGCACAAGCCGCACGGTCGGACATGCCCCAAGTGTTGCGGTTGGGGCGAGACTCTGTCGAGCCCTGTTCAAGGGAAGCGGCGGATTCAATTCCTCCACGCATCCCGGGCCCCCGTCAGCCGTTGATAAAGTGCAGATACCCCGGTGTTCGCCTGGGACGAAGGCAGCGAACCGCGCGATGTCGGCTTTGGCCGGGTGATTTCCCCAAAGAAATAGCTCTCCGAAACCAGCAGCAGCTTCTTGATTTCCCGGGGCAGCCGCTGGAATCCCGGATACGTCATCATAATCGATTTCATGGCCTTCCTCACTGGTAATTTCGACGGAGCATCGCGCATTTTGTTCAACAGCGCCCGTCACGATCCGGTGACAATCCGGTTTGGACAGAATGAACCGAATGGACAGAATGGCCCTTCGGCTCACGTGTGTGGACGGAAAAATCCGTGTAGGAAACTGGCAGGAAAATCCGACCTCGTGGGAAACCCCAATAACAAGTGGTCGGGGCGGTGAGATTCGAATCCAGTAAGGGGGCTTTCGCGAATCCTGCCAGAACATGCGTTTCACCCGCATAAACAGGGCCTGTTCTTGCGTTTTGCGCCTCCAATGTTCACCCGTACCGGAGACGCTTTTTACGCATCAAAATGCACTTGCTGTGTTATGATTTGTTAGGACGTACCCCGTTCAACCGGCGTCAGCTCCACTGTTCGGTCCGGTATCATTTGGCGACCAGCCTCTGACCATCCATGTGCTGTGCGCCAGCAACGGAAGGTCGTTTTTAGCGCACCTCGGCAGGCAAGAGACCGGGCATGAGGCCGGCTGACCCGCCCAAGACGAACTGCTTTCAGTCAACTATCCGCGCTTGGGACCGCCCGCTCCTGGCCTATGCGGCAGCGCGCGACGCAGCCTGCTGGCAGTTGGATCGGACCGAAGTCAAAGTCTGGTCCCTCCTGGAGGGCCTTGACCCCTCCATTTGACCCCTCCATTCTTGAGCAGGTGGGCGCCGTGTGTGAAGTCCGCGACCTGCCCGCTGTCGCGCTCAACTCACGGCAGGGAAACCAGGCCGCCCGAGACCAATCCGGCAAAGCTATTTGACGTCGCAGCCCAACCTGCGGAACATCAGATATGACCTGGATGACCATTGCGTGGCCACTGGTAATTGGCGCATGCGTCACGATGGGGGCGATCCAGTTGCGGGTTGGGCTCCGCCGCACGCCGGGCGCAGCTCATTTGCTGTTCGCCCTGAATGCATTCGTGGTGGCGGTTTACGCAGGTTGTGAAATGGCTCTAGCCTGTGCCGAGACCCCCGCGCAGTATCTGGTTTGGCTGCGTTGGTTGGACATCATGGCGGGTTTGCAGGTGGCGACCACGGCAGCGTTTGTGTGGGTGTTCTTTGGCACTGGCAGAAAATGGCTCGCATTGCTGGCCTCCGGCCTGTCGTGCGGGGCTTTGATCGCGGATTTGTTGCCGCAGCCAAAACTGGTTTACCTCCAGCTCACCAGCATCAAAAAAATACCAACCTTCGGTGGGGCGATCTACACGGATGCCGATGGTGTGAATAATCCGTGGAACGCCGTTTTTTACCTGGGCGTCTTTCTACTGCTCGTGTTCGTGGCGGATGCTACCCGCACGCTCTGGCGTCGCGGCGCACGCCGACGAGCGGCGGTGGTTGGAGGAACCATCACATTTTTTGTTTTGGTCGGCGGCACCCAAGCGGCACTGGTGGACGCAGAAATCCTGCGAACCCCCTATCTTCTTAGTTTTGCCTATCTCGCCATCCTCGTGGCCATGGGTATGGAGTTGAGTGATGACGTTTTGAACGCGGCGCGACTTTCCAGCGATTTGCGCGAATATGAGCAACGAATGTCCCTGACCGCCGAGGCGGCGAGCCTGGGCATCTGGATTCGCGACCTCGTGCGGAACGAAGTCTGGGCGACCGACCAGTGGCGCGCCTTGCTGGGTTTTTCGAAGACGGAGCCGATTGATTTTGACGGTTACCTGGCCAGGCTTCACTCAGAAGACCGTGAAGTCGTCCGTCAAGCCCAGGCGAAGGCCATCGGTGGCGAAGGCGGCTATGATACGGAATATCGCGTAATGCTGCCGGGCGGCGGAACGCGTTGGATCGCCTCCCGGGGACGCGTCGAGTTTGGCCCTTCAGGCAAAGCGCTCCGCATGCGCGACGTTTCGCTGGATATCACTCAACGCCGGCTGGCGGAAATGGAGGTGGCGCAACAGCGCAGCGAAGTGGCGCATCTCTCCCGCGTGACGACGCTGGGTGAAATCTCCGGTTCCCTCGCGCACGAACTCAACCAGCCGCTGGGCGCCATTCTCGCCAACGCGGATGCCGCGGAACTGCACCTGCAAAGCGAGACGCCCAATCTGGCCGAGTTGCGGAGCATCCTCGCGGACATCCGCCGGGACGATCTGCGCGCCGGAGAAATCATTCATGGCGTGCGCGCCTTCCTGCGGCGGCGGGAGCTGCAAATGCAACCGCTCGAACTGGCCCAAGTTGCGGACGAGGCGGTAAAGCTGGTCAGCGCCGACGCAGTGTCGCGCCACGTCAGCATTGGCTTCGATTTTTCTCCCGCCCTGCCACGCGTGAGGGGAGATCGCATCCATTTGCAGCAGGTGCTGGTCAATTTGCTCGTCAATGCCATGGATGCCATGAGCACTTGTCCGGTTCCGCTCCGCCGCATTCTCATCCGGGCCACGCAACCCGATCCGGCCACGGTCGAGATCTCGCTCAGCGACACAGGGGTCGGCATACCCCCGGGCAACGTGAGCCGGGTTTTCGATCCTTTCCACACCAGCAAGCCAGGGGGGTTGGGCCTGGGATTGTCGATCTGCCGCTCTATCATTGAGGCGCATGGCGGGAGGATTTCGCTTGAAAACAATCTTGACCAAGGGGTGACCGCGCGGTTTACATTGCCTGTAAGTCGTTAAAGACGAAACACATGAGCGAACACGCTGCCAGTCCCGTTGTGTATCTCGTGGATGATGATGCCTCTCTGCTCCGGGCGTTGTCGCGTCTCCTGACTCTGGCGGGTTATGCCGTGCGAACATTCGCCTCCGCCACGGAATTTCTGGCGCAGCACGGGCCACAAGATCGCGGCTGTGTCGTGGCCGACTTGCGGATGCCGGTCGTGAGCGGTCTTGAACTGCAGTCGGCGCTCGCTCGCGGCGATAATCCGCTCCCGGTCATTTTCCTCACCGGCCACGGCGACATCCCCACCTCCGTTCACGCCATGAAAGGCGGCGCCGAGGATTTCCTCACAAAGCCCCCCCGCAAGGAGGACCTGCTGGCCGCGGTGGAACGCGCCCTGGCCCGGGACGCGGCGGCGTTTGCGCGACACGCCCACCACCGCAACTTTCGCCGGCGTTTCGAATCGCTGACGCCCCGCGAGCGCGAAGTCGTCGCGCTGGTGGTCGCCGGAAAACTGAACAAGGAGATCGCCGCCGAACTCGGGGCCGCCGAAGGCACGATCAAAGTGCATCGCGCCAGCGTCATGGAAAAACTCCAGGTCCACTCGCCTGCGGAGCTGGGCCGCGTCGCCCAGGAATTCGGTTCCGTTCGTGGGATTGCCGGGGATCGCGCCCGGGCCGCAGAGCTCTAAACCAAAGCAGTATAGCGACCAGCCTGGGTTTTCTGCGATGGTCGTCCGGTGCCGGAGATTCCATCCTTTATCGCAGTCGTCGATGACGACGAAAGCATGGGTGAAGCGTTGAGCCGCCTCCTGCGGGTGGCGGGTTACGACGTGCGAACCTATTTCTCCGCGGAATCCTACCTGGACGATCCGGACCACGGCTGCGCGCGGCTGGTGGTCACCGACATCCAGCTCCGCGGAATGTCCGGGTTCGACCTGCAGCGACGTATTCATAGCGAAAGTCCGGAGTTGCCGATGGCGTTCATCACCGCCCACGACGAGGCGGCAACGCAGGCCCGGGCACGCGATTGCGGCTGCGTGGCCTACCTCAGAA
The DNA here is from genome assembly GCA_046346665.1 of Verrucomicrobiota bacterium. Lineage (GTDB taxonomy): Bacteria > Verrucomicrobiota > Verrucomicrobiia > Limisphaerales > JAXMHQ01 > JAXMHQ01. The sequence goes on along the minus strand of JAXMHQ010000032.1, from coordinate 49,316 downwards.
AACCCTTTCCCGGAAGCCGGCTGATCGAAGCTGTCCGCACGGCACTCGGCCAGCCCGGAGCCAGCCTTCCTCCGTCCGGAGACGGCAAAACCCAAGAGAACTTCAATTGATGACCTCAATCACAAACACAACCAATATGAAACGACAAACCCTGCTCCACCACAGCGTGGTGCTGCTGACCGCAGCCGCAACGCTGGTCTGCACTTCGTGCAGCACCCCGACGCAACCGGCCCCTACCCCCGCTGCCGCCGTTCCACCCAAGGAATCCGCTGCGAAAGATGCCGCGCCGGAGGCTCCCGGAGCGTCGCCCGCCCAGGTCAAGGCCATCGAAGCCTGGACCGGCTCCCTGGCAGTCCAGGCCGCGACCTACGCCGCGCCGCTCGTGGCGATGTATAACCTGCGGTCCACCGTCGCCGTCGGCCCCAATCCCAAGGCGGTGCCGAACACCATCTGGCGGATGGAAGACATCTCCACGCCGACGCTCGCCGCTGAATCCGGTTATGTCTCCCCAAACCTCGACGTGATTTATGGCTTCGGGTTCGCCGACCTGGGCCCGGAACCGGTCATCCTGACCGCGCCGGACTCCGAGGGCCGCTATTACATGATCGAGATCTGCGACATGTACAGCACCGCCTTCGCCTACCCGGCCGGGGGCGCGTCCGGTTACACCGGCGGCAAGTTCGCGCTGTGCGGCCCGGGCTGGAGCGGCACGCTGCCCGACGGCGTCAAGCGCATCGACTGCCCCACGCGCTGGATCGAACTCCAGCCGCGCGTGAACGTCAAGGGTGAGGCGGATCTGCCGGCTGCGAAGAAAGTGATCCAGGCGATCACGCTGCAGGGATTTTCCCAGTTCAACGGCGGCCCGGCCCCCGCACCCGTCGCCTACCATTACGAAGTGCCCAAGCTGACCCCCGGCGTCGCCACCAGCCACTGCCAGTTTGACGACCCGATCCAGTTCTGGAGCATTTTCTCGGCGGCAATGAACGAAAACCCGCCGCCGGCCAGCGAAATCGCCTCGGTGCTGCCCCAGTTCGAATACCTGGGCATCAAGCTTGGCAAACAGTGGAAGCCCGAAGACGTGAACCCGCTCATCCTCGCGGAGATGAAAAAAGCCGCCGCCTCCATCGGGGACCTGGCGCTGGGCACCATGCCGCTCGCCGGGACACTGAAGCACGGCTGGGTCATCCCGCCGGCCAACACGGGCAACGCCGGCCCCGACTACCTCTCGCGCCTGTGCGTCGCCGTGTTCGGCCTCACCGCGAACATCTCCACCGAAGCGATCTACTACTCGGGCGTGCTCGACGGCAACAACCAGCCGATGACCGGCGCGAAGAAATACACCCTGACTCTCAAGCAGCCGATGGCCTACGCCAAGCCGGTGCCGCCGGGATTCTGGTCGGTCACGATGTACGACAAGGCGACGAGCTACACCACCCCCAACCCGATCCACCGCTATCACCTTGCCGACTACGACACGCTGACGAAGAACGCGGACGGATCGATTACGCTCTACATGCAGGTGGACAGCCCGGGTGCGGACAAGGAAGCCAACTGGCTGCCGACGCCCAAGGGCGATTTCTATCTCATCTTCCGCAATTACGCGCCGGAACCCTCGGTGTCGGAGGCGCTGAAGGACCGGGCGACCTTTGAAGGGCCTCCCGGGGTCATGCCGGCGGAATAAGATCGCTTGTGAATCACGCGGGCGGGTCCGTGCCGGACCGGCCCGCGGCTTCACCAGCGAGCAAGCAATCTCGCCGGTTAGGAACATAGAAAGAACAAACGCATACGAATGAAAACAAAGAAGCTGCAATGTTACGGCTTGTCGCTGCTGACCGCGGGCGCGGCGCTCTACGCAGCCACGGCCACCTCCCAGGCTGCGGACAAAAAACCGAATGTCATCATGATCATGATGGACGATGTCGGCTGGAGCGACTTCGGCTGCTACCCCGGTGGCGGCAAGGCGCTCGGGCACCCCACTCCCAACATTGATCGCGTCGCCAGGGAAGGCGCGCTCTTCACGAGTTGGTACGGCCAGTCCAGCTGCACCGCGGGCCGATCCTCCTTCATCACCGGGCGAATCCCCATCCGCACCGCGCTGTCCGTGGTGATGGCCCCGGGCGACGAAAACGGTCTGAAGAAGGAAACCCCGACCATCGCCGAGTTCTACAGGAAAAACGGCTACACGACTTATTTCTCGGGCAAATGGCACCTGGGTGACAAGCCGGAGATGTACCCGATCGAGCACGGCTTCGACGTGATGAAGGAATTCGCCGCGTACTATCCGGGCGTCTACTCCTACGACGACACTTCCCCGAACTTCCATCCCTGGTTCCCGAAATACAACGCCGCCTACTGGAAGGAATACCAGGAAGTCTGCAACCTGGACGAATGGGAGGGCGTGGCCGGAAAGCCCGCTGTCAAAGTCGCCCGGATCACCTACGATTACCTGCATGAGTTCGACGTCCGGCAGGCCGACAGCGCGATCGAATACATCAAGCAGCACGCGAAGGACAGCAAACCCTTCTTCATGGACGTGAATTTCATGAAGATGCACAACCCGACGGCTCCGGCGAAGCAGTTCCAGGGCAAGTCCCGCCTTGGCAACTACTCCGACTCGATGCTGGAGCTGGATTCCAACATCGGCCGCATCATGGACGTCATTCGCGCGGAGGCGCCCGATTCCATTGTCGTGTTCTCCTCGGACAACGGTGCGTGGCAGGACGCGTGGCCGGATGCCGGGTGCACGCCGTTCCGCGGCGAAAAAGGCTCGGCCTTTGAAGGCGCCTTCCGCGTTCCGGGCCTGATGTGGGCCCCGGGCCGAATTCCCGCCGGCACCATTCTCGACCAGATGATGTCGCACATGGACGTCTGGCCGACGACCGCCGCGATGGCGGGTCTGACCCCGCCGCCGCACGGCGAATGGCAGGACAACAATGGGAAGCCGATTTACTTCGACGGCGTGGACAACAGCGCGTACGTCACCGGAAAGTCGCACTCTTCTGCGCGCAACTCCTTCATGTATATTGACGGCGAATCCTTCGGAGGCATTCGCGTTGACATCGGCGGCGACCCGGAGAATCCCGATCTCAAGATCGCCTGGAAGTATCTCTGGACGGCCAAGGACACCTGGCTCGGGCCGGAGCAGACGCTCGGTGGCATTGGCGCGGTGTACAACCTCACGATGGACCCTTACGAGAAATACGACATGGCATTCAACGGCGCGGTTTCCTACCGCGCAATGTCGAGTTCGCCTGGCAAATACTCCGGCCAGGACAACGGCTGGGTGCTTTCCCTGATCCTGCCCGCGCTCTACGACTTCGACAAATCCATCATGAAGTACCCGAGCATCAAACGTTTCCCGGGCGGCGCGTCGAAGGATCTCCAGCCCAACCTGATGAATCCTGAGAATCCGGTGCCGGCGATGGATCCGGTCAAGATGCCGCGCGTCAAAGCCGAAGGCATTGACTAAGGCCTCGCGCATTCGCTATCAACGGCGGGCGGGGCCATGGCTCCGCCCGCCGAGTTCAATCCGTGAACCGTTGGCCGTCGAGTCAGAGCCTCCTCACGTCGGCTCCTACAACAGGATTTGCAGGAGTCGAGGTAACGAGACTCAAATATTTGCCTTCACCGCGGGCCAAGGCCTGAGGGGGGCACCGTTTTAAAACTGGAAACACGACGATGAAGAACTCGCTCAAAAACTCGCTCCGTACCGTCGCACTCGCCTGCGCGATCCTTCTTTCTGCAGCACAGGCGCGCGCCACGGACATTGCTGGCTGCGTGCAAGGCGCGAACAGGCCGATCGCCGGTTCGACCGTGACCCTCTATGCCGCGGGCAGCGGCGCGCCGAAACAACTGGCCGAGGCCACCACCGACGCTGGTGGCGCATTCAAGTTCGCCGTCGGCCAGGCCCCGGCCGACAGCGTTCTCTATGTCGTCGCCAAAGGCGGCACGCCCCAGGCCGCGGCAGACAAGAAGGCGAATGACACCATCGCCCTGATGGCGGTGCTGGGCAGTTCGCCGCCCAAAACCGTCACGGTGAACGAATTCACCACCATCGCTTCCGTCTGGACCTGCGCGCAGTTCCTCAACGGAGAGTTTTTGAGCGGACCGAAGCTGGGCTTGCGCATCGCCGCCGGGAATGTGGCGAACTTCGTGGACCTGGAAACGGGAGGCTACGGCGGCACCATCCAGGATGCGCTCAATAGCGCCCAGACGCCCACCATGGCCAACTTTGCCACGCTTGCGAACCTCATGGCCGGCGCTATCACCCGGGTATTGCCGGATGCTCCCGGCCGTCTCCTCGCGGCGGCGTCCGACCCCAATGGCAACCTGCCGACCAACACGCTGCAGGCCGCGGTGTCCATCGCCCGCCATCCGTGGTATCAACCCGAAGGCGTCTTCGCCCTCCTGAACCAGTTTTATCCCGTCCCGAAAGGCAAAAATCTCCGGCCCACACCGTTCATGCCCTACCTGAGCTGGGCGCCGAGCGCCTGGGTGCTGCCGCTCAAATTCACCGGCGGCGGCTTGAGCGCGCCCGGCAAAATGATGTTGGACAGCCAGGGAAATCTTTGGGCTGGGGACAATTTCATCGTCGGCGCCCAGAACCAGGACGCCCTCTGGTCGGGCAACCTCACCAAGTTCGCGCCGAACGGCAAGCCGCTCTCGCCGATGACCTATGGCTTCACCGGCGGCGGCGTGGAAGGCATCGGCTTCGGGCTCTGCATCGACGCGCAGGACAACTGCTGGGCCACGACCTACGGCAGCAAAGCAATCGTGAAGTTCGACAATAACGGCAAGCCGCTTTCGCCGCCGGGAGGCTACACGTTCGGCGGCAAACTCGGCATGATGCAGGGCATCATCGCCACGCCCAGCGGCGACATCTGGGCGCTGGACATCGAGAACGCTCAGGTCGTTTACCTGCCCCAGGGCGACCCGGACAAGGTCCAGTTCTTCTTTGAAAATCACTCGAAGGATCCGCTGAAGAATCCCGGTCACCTGCTCGCCCCCTTCAGCCTGGCGATCGACCAGCAGAACCGCATTTGGGTCGGCAACGGCGCCGCCGATTGGGTGAGCCGCTTTTCGGTGTCAGACCCGGAAGGAACGGTGGAAAAATTCAAGGCCGGCTACAGCATCAGCGGGCTCGCGGTGGACAGCCAGGGCAACGTCTGGATCGCCAACCGCCTCGGCAGTTCGTGGCGCGGCGCGGAAGTCCTGGCACACATGCTGTGGGACGCGCGGGATCATGGCAATCCCGACCCAACCCTCACCACTGCCATGTCGAGGCAAACCCCCGGCTACCGGGAAGGCGGCAGCATCACAGTGCTGCGACCCGACGGCAGCGAGCAGCCTTTCTCCCCGATCTGCGGCAATGGCCTGGCCGGCCCATGGGCGGTAGTCGTGGACGGCGACGACAACGTCTGGGTGAACAACCTCGTGAGCGACAAGTATGGGATCGTGGAGCTGTGCGGGGCAAATCCCAAGGCCTGGCCGCCCGGCAAAAAAATGGGCGACGCCATTTCGCCGCCCGGCGGTTATGTGGGCGGCGGTATGCAGATGGAAGTGGACCTGGCCCTTGATCCAGCCGGAAATATCTGGGTGGGCAACAACTGGCAGAACCTCCAGTCCGTGCTGGACCGGAACGCCGAACCGCTTTCCACTCTCGGCGCAGGCCAGGGCGTGGTGGTTTTTTACGGATTGGCCAAGCCGGTCCGCACGCCGCTCATCGGCCCGGTGCAGCAGCCGTGATGGGAAGTTACGATTGTGAAGCCCGCCGACCATTTCGCGCCGCCGTCGGCGAAACAGTGAGCGACCTCGAATTGAGGGAGAATGATTCAGAAACAAACCGAATGAAGCCGACCCGACTCGTCAACCTCCACGGCCTCGCACTGCTGGTCCTTGGCACCTGTCCAATTTCTCACCCGCGGGCGCGGCTGTTTATCAACTCGGGCCGTTCGGCACCGCGGCGAAGAAGCTCAAGCAGTTTGACCTGAAACCCTGAGCCATTGAAGCAACAAACCAAAAGGATTCGCATGAAACGCACCAACCTCATACCGTACGGCCTGGCCGTGCTGGCCGCTTGGGCGGCCCTGATCGGCGCAGCCGGGACGGCCCGGGCGGCGGACGCGAAAAAGCCCAACATCCTCATCATTTGGGGCGATGACATCGGGTGGTTCAATCCGAGCTGCTACAACAGCGGCATGATGGGCTACAAGACGCCCAACATTGACCGCATTGCGAACGAAGGCGCGCGGTTCACCGATTGGTATGGCCAGCAGAGCTGCACCGCGGGTCGCGCGTGCTTCATCACCGGCCAGTCCGGGTTCCGCACCGGCCTGTTGAAGGTCGGTCTGCCCGGCGCCAAGGAAGGACTCCAGGCGCGGGACGTCACCCTTGCCCAGTTGCTCAAGGCGCAGGGCTACATGACGGCGCAGTTCGGCAAGAACCATCTCGGCGATTCCGACGACACGCTCCCCACCGTGCACGGCTTCGACGAATTCATGGGGTCTCTCTACCATCTCAACGCCGAGCAGGAACCGGAAAACCCCGATTACTTCAAGGATCCGGCGCTGCAAAAGAAATTTGGGACGCGCGGTGTGATCCATACGTGGGCGAATCCGGACGGCACGCAGCGGATCGAGGGTACGGGCCCGCTCAACATCAAACGCATGGAGACGATCGACGAAGAGGTCACGAAGGCCTCGCTCGATTATCTGGTGAAGGCGAAGAAGGATGGCCGGCCGTTCTTTCTCTGGTGGAACTCCACGCGCATGCACATCTTCACACATCTCAAAAAGGACAGCGAAGGCAAGACCGGCCTCGGCGTATATCCCGATGGCATGGTGGAACACGACGCCCAGGTCGGGCAGTTGCTGAACAAGCTCGATGAGCTGGGCCTGGCCGACAACACCATCGTCATGTATTCCACCGACAACGGCGCGGAGAAATTCAGCTGGCCGGACGGCGGCACGTCCCCCTTTCGCGGCGAGAAAAATGAAAACTGGGAAGGCGGCTACCGCGTGCCTTGTGTCATGCGCTGGCCCGGCGTCATCAAGCCCGGCACCGTGGACAACAACATTTACTCGCATGAAGACATGCTGCCCACACTTCTGGCCGCCGCCGGAGTTCCCGACATGAAAGAGCAGCTCCTCAAAGGCATGAAGGTGGGCGACAAGACCTTCAAGGTTCATCTCGACGGCTATAACATCACCGACTCGCTCGCCGGCAAAGCCGCCGATCCGCGCCGTGAATTCTTCTATTTCAACGACGACGGCTCGCTGGTGGCGCTGCGGTTCGACCAGTGGAAGCTCGTTTTCCAGGAGCAACGCGCCCATGGCTTTCACGCCTGGGCGGAACCGTTCGTGACGCTGCGGGTGCCGAAACTGTTCAACCTCCGCACCGATCCGTTCGAAGAGGGAGACCAGGTGGCGATGGACTACGACCACTGGCGGCTCGACCGGGTGTTCCTGCTCGTGCCGGCGCAGCAGTACGTCGCGCAATTCCTGGCCACGTTCAAGGAATTCCCGCCGAGCCAGAAAGTCGGCAGCTTCAGCCTCGACGCCGTGCTGCAAACCCTGCAGAGCGCACCCCAGGGCGGCAATTAAGCTCACGCTTGTGAAACACGCGGGCCGTTCCGATGGCCCTGTCCGGCCCGGACCGGCCCGCGACTTCACGAGCGCATCGGGGAAACGACAAAATGGAACCTAAGAAACCGATCGAATCACTTAACCCACATTATGAAAAACAAGAGTTCACTACTCCTCCCCGCCGCGCTCATTGGTGCGGTGGCCTTCACCACAGCCATCGCCCGGGCCCAGGACCCGTTGCCCTCCTGGAACGACGGCCCGGCCAAACAGGCCATCGTGGATTTTGTCACAGCCACCACCGCCGCCGGGGGCGCGCAATTCGTCCCGCCCGAGGAGCGGATCGCGACGTTCGACCAGGACGGCACGCTCTGGGTTGAGCACCCGATGTATTCCCAGGTGATGTTCTGCCTCGAACGCGTGCCGGCGCTGGTGAAGGCAAAACCGGAGCTGGCGAAGGTCGCACCGTTCAGCACCGTGCTGGAACTGCTCCACGGCGACCGCGCCGCGATGGAGAAGCTCACCATGGACGATCTTCTGAAGGTTCTCGCCGCCACCTCCACCGGCATGTCCGTCGAGGAGTTCAGCGCCGAGGCCAAGCAATGGCTGGCGGAAGCCCGGGACCCGCGCTGGCACCGGCCGTACACCGAGCTGACCTACCAGCCGATGCAGGAAGTGCTGAGGTATCTTCGCGCGAACGGATTCAAGACCTTCATCTGCACGGGGGGCGGACAGGATTTCGTGCGGCAGTATGCCGAAAAGACCTACGGCATCCCGCCCGAGCAGATCGTCGGCACCATGGGCGCGACCCGGTATGGCTATGACAAGAACGGGAAACCATTTCTGACCAAGGAGCCGAAGCTCCTGCTCAACGATGACAACGCCGGCAAGCCGGAAGGCATCCATCTGATGATCGGCCGCCGTCCCGTTGCGGCGTTTGGCAATTCGGCCGGCGACCGGCAGATGCTGGAATACACGAAAGCCGGCAGCGGCGCGCGGCTGGCCATGCTCGTCCTGCACGACGACGCCAAACGCGAATACGCCTACGGCCCGGCCCAGGGATTGCCGGAGACGAAGGTCGGCACCTTTCCGCAGGCGCTCTACGACCAGGCAAAAAAGGATGGCTGGACGGTCATCAGCATGAAGAACGACTGGAAGCAGATCTTCGCGTTTGAGAGCAAGTGAGCCGGGATATTTAACAGGAACAAGCAGAGCGAGCAGAGATCCGAAGGAAAAATCTCCGTTACCTCTGTTACCTCGTGTTCAATGTCCCCTGTTTTGTTTGCGGTGGGAACAGATGGAATGAAAACCGGAATGAATAGGCGCAAAAAGAGAGAACAGCCGCGGCCCAGGCACCGCCCGATCCTGAGTTTGATCGCCCTCTGCCTTGCCATTGCCATCTTCGTGTGGTGGCGCCGCGCGCCGCACTCGGAGAAACCGGTTGTTGCGGATGCCCCTGTGGCGGTTCAGGCAACCAATGTGCCAGAGCCCGGCATGGTGTTCATTCCCGGCGGCACCTTCGCCATGGGCAGCGAACTGCCCGGCAGCCGGCGGGATGAGCAACCCGTGGTGCAGGTGACACTGGACGGTTTCTGGATGGATGCCTGCGACGTGTCCAATGCCGAATTCCGGAAGTTCGTCGACGCCACCGGCTACAAGACCATCGCGGAGCGCCCGATCGATTGGGAGGAGATGAAGAAGACCGTTCCGCCGGGCACGCCGGAGCCTTCGCCCGAGCTATTGCAGCCGGGGGCTGTGACGTTTTCCCCGTCGCCGGGCCCGGTGGATCCGCAGGCCGAGGAAAGTTGGTGGGTCTGGACGCGCGGTGCTAGCTGGCAGCATCCCGAAGGCCCGGGCAGCGATCTCAAGGGCCGCGAGAATCACCCGGTCGTGCTCGTGGCCTGGGATGATGCCGTCGCCTACGCCAAGTGGGCCGGCAAGCGGTTGCCCACCGAAGCCGAGTGGGAATATGCCGCACGCGGCGGTCTCGCGGGCAAGCGTTTCGCCTGGGGTGATGAGTTCCAGCCCGGAGGAAGATTCATGGCCAACACCTGGACGGGCACATTTCCGAGCACCAACACGGCCGCCGACGGCTATGCCGGCACTTCCCCCGCAAAGGCATTTCCCCCCAACGGCTACGGCCTTTATGACATGGGCGGAAATGTCTGGAACTGGTGCAGCGATTGGTATCGCGTGGACACGCTCGCCCGGGCCAGGCTCGCCGGCCGCTGCGTCAACCCGACCGGTCCCACTTCCAGCTATTCGCCGGGCCATCCCGACCAGCAGGAGCGCATCATCAAAGGCGGCTCGTTCCTCTGCAACGCTTCCTATAGCGAAGGCTACCGGCCCAGCGCCCGGCGCGGTTCCCCCACCGACACCGGCATGAGCCACATCGGGTTTCGCTGTGCCAAAAGCGCCGCCGGCGCGGCGCCGAATCCACCGGCCGCCACGGATTGACGAATGGAAGAAAAAGCAAAGGCCAGTGGGCCGCAACGGGATTGAATTTATGAATTACAGGAATCCTCAACCAAAGTGACCATGTATGGAATCCCTGCTCGGCTTCAAAATTAGTGGCTGGGACTACGCGACGTTCGTCGTGCTGTTCCTGCTGGTGTTTTCAGTCCTGTTTAGCCTGCTCTGGCTGGCGGGGCTGCCGGGCCGAATTGCCATTGCCCGCAAGCATCCCGATGCCGAGGCTGTGAGCATGATGGGCTACGCCGGTTTCCTCGCGGCGGTGCCATGGATTCAGGCATTCATCTGGGCCTTTAAGCCCACGAACATCGTGGACATCCGGCGCCTGCCGCGCGAGGAGGCGAAAGGCATCGAGGAGGAGATTGCCCGGCTCAGCGGCAAACCCGCGCCCGCCGACGCCGTGAAATCCCCGGCCCCGGATGCCGCGCCGCCGGGGAAGGACGAGAAGAAGCAAGGCTAAAGGAAATATTATGGCCCTCGCGTTCATTCTCCTGTTTGGTTTCCTGGCCTTCATCTGGCTGGTCTTTTTCAAATTCAAGTGGCTCAAGTTCAGCATCGTCTGGGCGCTCTTTTCGGTGTTCATCCTGGTGCATGTGATGTTCATCTTCCTGCTCGGGCTGCGCTTTGTGACTCCGGCCTCGAACAATGCGAAGGTCGTCCAGCACACCATCCAGTTGGTCCCGCGCCTGCCCGAGCCGACCCTGGTCACGGCGGTGCTGGTCGAGCCAAACCAACCGGTGAAGAAAGGCCAGCCGCTGTTCCAATTCGACCGACGGCCTTACGAATACAAGGTGCAGCAGCTCGAAGCGCAGCTTGCCCAGGCGAAGCAAGACGTGATGATCCTCAAGGCGGATCTCGACCTTGCCACCGAGAAGTTGGTCAAGACGCAAAGCGAGACGGTCTATGCGAAGTACCAGCAGAACCTGGCAAGCAGCCTGGCCTCAAAAGGCGCCGGGCCCGAGGAAGACGCCCAGCGCTGGGACGCCCAGTTAAAGGTCAACGAGGCGGCGGTGAAGGAAACCATGGCGGAACTGGATCGTGCTAAGTTGCGTTACGAGTCGCAGATCAACGGCGTAAACACCAGCGTGGCCGAGGCTGAAGCGGAATTGAAGCAGGCGCAGTATTACCTCGACAACACGACACTGGTTGCGCCGGAAGACGGCCGTATTGTGAACCTCCAGGTGCGGCCCGGCATGGTGTCCGGCGACATCCGCTTCGGCGCCATCGCGTCGTTCATCTGCGATGATGGCCGATATCTGCTGGCCGCCTATTTTCAAGAGCTCCTCAAGTACATGACCAACGGCCAGCCGGTGGAAGTAGCCCTCGAGTTGTACCCCGGCCAGATTTTCTCCGGCAAAGTGCAGACCATCTGGATGGCGAGCGGCGAGGGTCAGTACTTGCCGAGCGGCACTCTGCCGCTGTTCCATCCGGACCCGCCGAAAATTCCACAGGGCTGCTTCGCTGTGGCCATCGTGTTTGACGACGCCGACCAGTCGAAGTTTCCGATCGGCGCGCAAGGCGTGGCGGCGGTTTACACCAACGGCATGAAAGGCCCGTGGGCCGCCCTTCGCCGAATATCCATTCGGATCACCTCCTGGATGAACTGGCTCTATCCTGTGCCATTTTAGGAAAGGAAAACGTGTGAACACCCAGGCATATCCCCGGGCAAAGCTTTATTGCGTCTTCGGTACCATCTTCAGCGCAGCGCTGCTCCTCCAGCTGCTGCTAGCCGGTTGCGCCTCCAAACCGGCCGCCGGCATGCCGCCCGTCGACCTTGTCCCCCTCTGGCAGAATGCAGGCGCAACCCCGTCCGCCAATCCCACGCCGCTGCCACCCCCGCCGCCCAACACGCTCGAACCGGCCATCGCCAACGTCGGCGGCCCCGTGTCCACCAAACCGTCCTACGCCACCCACGACATCGGCTGGCCGCGCATCTTCTTCTCGGATGACTCCACCAACACGCTCTACCAGCCTCAGGTGACATCCTGGGACGGCATGGTGCTCCAGGCGCGCGCCGCCGTGTCCATCCAGGCCGCGGGCGCGGCCGATCCCATCTTCGGCGTTCTCCAACTCAAGACGCTCACCCATGTCGACAAGCTGGAGCGCCAGGTCTATTTCGAGGACGTCCAGATCGTGGAGGCAAATTTCCCGTCGGCCCCGGCCAAAAAGTCCGAGTACTCGGCGATGTGGCTGACTCTTCTCAGGAGCGATGTCCGCTCCGTGTCGCTCGACCGGATCTCGGCCGACCTGGCGTTTCAGGGCGCTGAGAAGAAGGCGCAGGCGGTTCCCGTTCTGAACCCGGCTCCGGCGTTCATTTTCTCAACGACACCGGCCATGCTTATCCAGGTGCAGGGCCTGCCCGCCTATCGCGCGGTGAAGGGTGCCGGTGCCGATCGCATTCTCAATACGCGTGCGTTCATTGCCAGGACGACTTCCGGCGCTCTCTATCTCCATCTCTGGGACGGTTACGTCACGGCATCCGCGCTGTCGGGTCCGTGGACTGTGGCCGGCAAAGTGCCCGGGGAGGTTCTGGAGGCTGAGAAAGAGGCGGTGAAGGAAAAGGCGGTGGATCTCCTGGGTGGCCAGGCGAATCCGCAGACACACAAGCCGCCGTCGCTGAAGACCACGCCGCTGCCCGCGATTTACGTGGCGACGGATCCGACGGAACTGGTCGTGTTCGACGGGCCGGCTGACTGGCTGCCCGTCGCAGGCACGGACCTGCTCTACGTGAAGAACACCGTGGCCAATGTTTTCAAATACCTCGATGACGACCAAACCTATGTGCTGGTGTCCGGGCGTTGGTTCCGGGCGCCGGCCTTTAGCGGCCCGTGGTCGTTTGTGCCGGGCGGCGAATTGCCCAAGGATTTCGCGAAGATCCCCGAGACGGGTGTGAAGGAAAACGTGCTCGCTTCCGTGCCGGGCACGGCGCAATCGAAACAGGCGATTATCGAGAACGGCATCCCGCAGACCGCGCGGGTCGATCGTTCAGGAACGCACATGACCCCGCTGGTGTTCGATGGCGAACCATCGCTGAAGCCGATCCTCGACACGCCGCTTTCCTATGTCGCCAACACGATGACGCCGGTCATCAAGATCGACGACCACACGTGGTATGCCCTGGAGAACGGCGTCTGGTTCGTGGCGACGGCGCTGGGCGGACCGTGGACGGTTGCGACGTCGGTGCCGGCGATCATTTACTCGATTCCTCCCAGCTCCCCGATGCACTTCGTCACGTATGTCCGGATTTACAGTTATGACCCGGCTTATGTTTGGAGCGGTTACACTCCCGGCTACTACGGCACGGTAGTTGGAGCCGACGGACTCGTGGTTTACGGGACTGGGTATTATTACACCCCGTGGATCGGCACGGTTTACATTGCGCCGCCCATGACTTACGGCTGCTATGCGTCGCTGGCGTGGACGCCGTGGGCGGGCTGGGGGTTTGGGTTCGCGGCGGGCTGGGCATGGGGCGCGAGCTGGAGCTACTGGTGCTGCTCTCCCTGCGCGCCTTACTGGGGGGCTTACGCCGGCTGGTGCCACGGCGCCTACTACAACGGCTATGGCGGGGTGACTGCGTGGGGACCCGGCGGCTGGGCGGCAACCACGGGCAACATCTACTCGCACTGGGGCAACTGGTCCGCCGTCTCGCGCGGCGGCGCCGGTTACAATGCCTGGACCGGACGCGGCTACGCCTATCAATACGGCCACGCCTACAATTCCGTGACCGGCACCCGGGCGGTGGGCGAGCGCGGGTCGGTGCAGAATGTGTATTCCGGCAACTACGCTTACGGGGGGCGCGGCGCAGCCTACAATTCGCGCACGGGCATGGCCGCCGCCGGCAGCCAATACACTGTCGGCAACGCGTATTCCGGCCGCCAGGCCACGGTCAGTCGGGGCGCTGTCGCCGGACCCGGCGGCTATTCCACCAGCGTCAGCAGCATCAAGGGAGCCTCCGGCTCGGCCTACAGCGTCGGTGGACACACCTTCGCCACGGACGACGGCAATATCTATCGCCAAAACAACGATGGCGGCTGGGATAGATACAATTCCAGCGGAGGCTGGGATCAGAATTCGAATCTCGATCAGAATCGCTCGCTGTCCAGCGCTTCCGCCTCACAGGATTTTGGTGACCAACGATCCAGCAGTTGGGCCAATCATGGCTGGCAGGACAATGGTTCCTGGGGAAATGATTCCTGGGGCGGTGGTGGCGGCGGCGGTTGGGGCGGAGGGGGCTGGGGTGGCGGTGGTCGTTCCTTCGGCGGTTTTGGCGGTTTTCGTCGATGAACCACAACAAGCATTCGTCCAACGTGTTCCGCCGGACGGGAGCATGGCTAAAATCAGTGTTCCTGCCGGCGATTCTCCTGGCCTGCTCGCTGGCGCCGCTGCTATCGGGCTGCGCGCTGTCCAGGCCGCCGGCTCATTCGCAAGTTGTGACCAATGCCTTGCCCCCGAGTACGAGCATTCCTGCACGCTGGATTTCACCCGCCGGCACCAACAGTGTATCCGACGACTGGCTCAAATCGTTTAACGATCCGCGCCTGGAAGCATTGGTTGCTGAAGCGCTGACGAACAACCTCGACCTGCGCCAGGCGGCCGCGAGCGTGGAGGCGGCGCGGCAGACGGTGGTGGTGGTGGCCTCCCAATTGAAGCCGCGGGCGGGTGCCAACCTCGGCGTGGCCTCAACCAGGGACGAGCACCACGATCAATGGTACAACAGCAACCTGGAAACTGCCGGCGCCTCCTGGGAACCGGATGTGTGGGGCCGCCTGCGTTCGCAACGGAGCGCCGCCGAAGCCGGCTACCAGGCGACCGCCCTGGACTATGCGTTCGCCCGCCAATCCCTCGCCGCCATCACGGCCAAAAGCTGGTATCTCGCCATCGAAACCCGCCAACTCCTCACCCTCTCGGAGCAAAGCGTCACCGTCTATTCGAACCTGTTCGATTTGGTCAAGATCAGGCGCGATGCGGGCAAGGTGACGGACCTCGATGTCGCCGAGGCCGGCGCGGATCTCAGCGCGGCGCAGGGGCAATTACGGGTATCTCAGGGTCTTTACAGCGATTCCCGGCGGAACCTGGAACTGTTGCTCGGGCGCTATCCCGCGGCTGAACTGGCGGTGGCCGACCACTTCACGCCGGTCCCGCCGCCGGTCCAGGCCGGGCTGCCGTCGCTATTGCTGGAACGAAGGCCGGATCTTGTGGCGGCGGAGCGCAAAGTGCTCGCGGCGTTTCGCGTCGAAGAGGCGGCGAAGCTCGCGCTGCTGCCAAGTTTCTCCCTGAACCTGGCAGGAGGGCACCTCAGCGACAGTATGCTCTCCTTGCTCCAGATGAACCCGTGGATGATTCACGCGGCCTTGGGGATGTATGTGCCGATCTACCAGGGCGGAGCGCTGCGCGCGCAGATCCGGATCGCCAACGCCCAGCAAGAGCAGGCGGTCGCCCATTACGGCGGCGCTGCCCTGCGGGCATTTCGCGACGTGGAATCCGCGCTGACTCACGAGGAGTTGCTCGCCGATCGACTCCAGCTTCAGCAGGCCGAGGTGCGTGACCGAGTCGAAGCCGTCCGCATTTCCAACCTCCAGTACAAGGCCGGCGCCATTGACCTGCTGTCGGTGCTCCAGTTGCAGAGCGACGAGATTGGCAGCCAGGCGAATTGGATCAAGCTGCGGAACGCTCAACTCGCCAACCGTATCGACCTCCACCTGGCCCTCGGCGGCAGCTTTGAGCCCGCGCCCTCTGTGGCATCTTTTGTTGAAGGACCCGCCGCGGCCGGCCAGGGTTTCGGCAGATGATGCGCGCTGTTTGGATCCAGCTTCGGGACCCGTCCAACCAGGCTCGTTTGAGCCAAACTTCAACGGAATAAATCGCTGTGAGTCCCGTTCGATGTGAGCCCGTCCTACTCCTCGCCTGTCCCCCAACCCAGCAATTCCAGCTCGCTTCGCTCGAAGAAAAGTCACTTCGCGCTGCACTCCGCTCGCACGCTCAACCGTCACGATGCGCGCAACCATTATTCGGCGCCCCCACCCGCGAACGCGCCCAAAGTTTCCGCACCGACGACCACATCGAGCGCATCGTCAAAGCCTACGAGAGATTCAAAGACCAGCCCGGCCTGGCTCGGGTCGCCACGCTGGAAGAACTCCGCGTCAAGGACGGCAATCTGAGCATCCCGCTCTATGTCGCACCGGCGGCGAATGCCGGATCGGATACAGACCCAACGTCGGCTGGCAAGCCGGACCTCCCCACGGCACTCGGCACCTGGCTGGAAAGTTCTCAGAAATTAAAAGTTGTTATGAATGAACTGCTTCTGAAAATTCCCACTGCCAAAGGAAATTAATTGTTTTTTTGACAGAAAAAATAGATTAGATTTCTGTCAAAAATGTTATGGGTAAACACGTTCAATCAATTGATTCACAGCTGCTTAGTCGTGTTTACGGCCGTGGTAGGGGTTGGGTGTTCACGCCAAACCATTTTCAAGACTTGGGCAGCCGCGACGCCATCGACTCTGCACTGAAGCGCCATAAAAAGGCCGGCACGGTCCGTCAGCTCGCCCGCGGCCTTTATGATTACCCGGTGCAGCATCCGGTGCTCGGCACCGTGGCGCCGTCTGCCGACGCCGTCGCCCGTGCCTTGGTCGGGCGGGATGCCATCCGCTTGCAACCGGCCGGAGCCTACGCCGCCAACCTCCTTGGTCTGTCGGATCAGGTTCCGTCGAAAGTCGTCTTCCTGACCGACGGCCCTACCCGAAAAGTCCGGGTCGGCACCCAGGAAATTATTCTCCAGCGCACCACGCCTCGCAACATGGCAACCGCAGGGCGTAAGAGCGGAACCCTCATCCAGGCGCTTCGCTACCTCGGGCAAGACCAGGTGAATGACAAAGTCATCGCCACGCTGCGGCGACAAGTCACCGATGCCGACCGATCCGTCATACTGAAGGACCTCCGGTATGCACCGGCCTGGATTGCCGCCATCCTCCGGGGACTCAGCGCGTCCACACCCTGAACCATGGACGCCTTTCTCCGACTTCCGCCCGAAGAACGCCGGCTGGCCTGCCAGCAGGTGGACGCGCAAATGCACCTTCAAGCGGTCAGCGTGGAAAAGGACTTCTGGGTCTGCTGGACCTTGCGGGAACTCTTCGCCCTGCCGGACATTGGTGACCACCTCACGTTCAAAGGCGGTACGTCGCTTTCGAAAGCCTGGGGGCTCATCCAACGCTTCTCCGAGGACATTGATTTGGTCGTGGACAAGGAAGCCCTCGGTTTCGGCGGCGACGCCGCGCCCGAGAAGTCATCCAGCAAAAAGAAGCGTCGCGAGCGGCTGGAGGCCTTGATGGAAGCCAGTCGGCGATGGGTCCAGGGGAAGCTGCAGCCCGCCCTGGCCGGGCGGATTGCCTCCTCTCTCGGCGAATCCGGCTGGAAAATCGAAGTTGATCCCGACATGGCGGACGGCCAATGCCTGCTGTTCCACCATCCGTCGGCCTTTCCGCCAGGCGCCGCCGGCTACGTCCGGCCCGTGGTCAAGATCGAACTCGGCGCCCGCTCGGACGACTGGCCCTACGTGCAAAAGAGTATCCAGCCATACGTGGCGGAACTCTTTCCCGCCCTCGTGCCCGATGCCGCATTTGCTGCGCGGGTCATCGCGGCGGAGCGCACCTTTTGGGAGAAAGCCTGCCTGCTGCATGAGGAAACCTTCCGACCGGCCAACAAACCCCGGAAACTGCGGATGGCCCGCCACTATTACGACCTATGGTGTCTCCTTCGTGCCGGCGTCGGCGATCGCGCCGTGACCGACAACTCCCTTTTCAAGCGTGTTGCGGAGCATCGCGAAATCTTCTTTCGCCACACCTGGGTGGACTACAGCAAACATCGGCCCGGCACATTCCGCCTCCTCCCGCCGGAAAACCAGCTCGCCGACTGGCGCGCTGACTACCAGCAAATGCTCGGCCCGATGTTCTTCGGCGAAGTCCCAACCTTTGACGACATCATGGCCGTCGTCGGCGAGTTCGAAAAGCAATTCAATCAGCGGAGCGTTGCCTGATGATGATCGCCATGACCTTGCCCGAGTCCATGACCATGGCCCCCATGGCGACCATGGGGACGGTCATGATCATGATCGGGATGATGATGATGTCGGTGACGGCGCCAAAATCCGTGTAGGAAACTGGCAGGAAAATCTGACCTCGTTGAAAACCCCAATAAAAAGTGGTCGGGGCGGTGAGATTCGAACTCACGACCTCTTGTACCCGAAACAAGCGCGCTACCAGGCTACGCTACGCCCCGACCCAAGGGACGCATACCTTGCCGGACTTCAGGACGGATTGCAATCTCTGATTTCTCCACTGATTTATCTCGAATTGACTCACAATAAATGTGACCAAAGAAAGGAAGGGGGGGCGGGGGGAAGGAATCGTTGACTCATAATTCAGCTTACCGGCAGGAAAAGCAGAATTATGGGCGGCAAATCAAAGAAAGAATACCTGTTGGCGATCTGGGCCCGCTACCAGCGCGTGGGGCGGCGCTTCAAGAGCAAGATCCTGGATGAGTTCTGTTCGGTTTGTGGCTATGCCCGCAAATATGCGATTGGCCTGTTAAGCCGCAAGCCGGGGCGCAAGAGCAAGCGACGCGGCCCGCGCCGGCACTATGACGTTCAAGTGCTGGAGCCCTTGAAGGTAATCTGGCTGCAAAGTGAGCAGATGTGCTCCAAGCGCTTGAAGGAGGCGTTGCCCGTGTGGTTGCCGTTCTACGAGCAGAAACACGGAAAGCTGGCCGAACCGATTCGAAGGAAGCTGCTGCGAATCAGTCCGGCCACCATCGATCGACTACTCAAGAAGACCCGCGCGCGCCACCCCGGCAAAGGCTTGTGCGGCACACGCCCCGGCAAGCTGCTGAAGGTCCAGATCCCGATCCGTACCGACAATCATGATGTGGATCGGCCGGGGTTTTTGGAGGCCGACACCGTTGCTCATTGCGGCACCTCCATGGCTGGCAATTTTATCTGGAGCGCAACATTTACCGACATTTTCAGCCAATGGACCGAAAACCGTGCCGTTTGGAATAAAGGCTCCACCGATGTATTGCGAGAGGTCAAAGAGCTGGAAACAACAATGCCCTTTGAGCTATTGGGCTTTGATGTCGACAACGGCTCGGAGTTCCTGACTCATCACTTGTGGCGCTACTTGATGGATCGTCCCCGGCCGATCCCGATGACACGCAGCCGTGCGTATCGCAAGAATGACCAGGCGCATGTGGAGCAGAAAAACTGGACCCATGTGCGCCAGCTCCTGGGTTACCAGCGTCTGGAGCTCCCGGAGTTAATCCCCCTGATCAACGACCTCTACCGTAGCTGGGGATTATTCCACAACTACTTCTGCCCATCGCTCAAGCTGCGGTCCAAGGTCCGCAAAGGGTCCAAGACACTGCGGAAGTACTTCAAACCTCAAACGCCCTACCAAAGACTCCTGGAATGCCCACACCTCACACAGGAGCAGAAGGAAAAACTACGCATCCAATACCAGACACTGGACCCTTTCGACCTGAAAGAGCAGATTGAACAAAAACTCAAAACCGTGTTCGATAGGACTCGCGTTCGGTAAGCTGGGTTATGAGTCAACGATCCCATAACCCCTCATTCCTTCGGTAAGGTTTTGCCGTGAGTCAACGCGATCTCCGAATTGGCCTGTTTTCAATGCAGGAACGCCCGGAAATGGCGATGGCCCGTCCGTGCCAGCACGGTTCCCGCCGGTCGCTGCGGGCCACTTGAGATTTGTCCTGACACGGTATATGTTTTCGGCGCTCCAATGACCACGGCGTAACCAAGTTGTAGACGTCCAATTCGAATGAATCTTCCGCGTCGCTGGTTGTTGCCGTTGCTGCTGCTGGTCGTCCTCGCCGCGCTGTTCTGGCGGCCCGCGCGCCGGCGCGTCAGTCCGGCCCCGGAATCCTCATCCACCACATCCCAGGTCCCGGCCTCCAACTCAACCTCGACCGCAGGCGGCCGCGCTACCTCCGCGCCGGGCGCCCCGTCTGCAGCCGGAGCGGCCGTCGCAGCCGCCGGTCCGCGCGCTTTCACCATCGCCGCCACCAACCGGCCCGCGCCGGGGCAGGCGGCATCGGACGGACGTTTGAGTCCGGCGGTGTGGTCGCAGATTTCGGCGATTGAAGAAGCGAAGGCGTTGCGCACGCCGGCGGAGCGGAAGATTGACAGTCAATTGTTGTTCGCCGACCGCCTGCGCCAGGGCCTGGACATCGCGCCCGGGGTGAAGTCCCTCCGGTTGCGGCTGGATCGCGATGCGCAGGGCCGCGTGGTGGTGGAGATCCGGGGCGCGATTTCGGATTCGCTCCTGCGCCAGGTGGAATCGCTGGGCGGCCAGGTGCTGGCGAATTATCCGTCGAATCTCCGCGCGGCGCTGCCCCTGGAGGCGCTGGTCCGGGTGGCGGAGAACCCGGACGTGCAATTCATCGGGCGGCCGCCCCGGGGATTTACGAGCGCGGTGGTGAGCGAGGGTGACAGCGCGCACGCGGCGGACCTGGCGCGGCAGCAGTTCGCGTCGACCGGCGCCGGCGTCCGCGTGGGGGTGCTGTCGGACAGCGTGAATTATCTGAACACTTCGAAGATTGCGGGGTTGCCGACGGTGATGCCGGGGCAGCAGGGCAGCGGGGCGGGCGAAGGGACGGCGATGATGGAGATCGTTCACGACCTGGCGCCGGGGGCCCAGTTGTATTTTGCGACGGCCACATTCAGCGAGACGCAGTTCGCCACCAACATACTTCAGCTTCGATTCAACCTCGGCTGTGACGTGATTGTGGATGATGTGGGCTACGAGGACGAGTCGCCGTTCCAGGACGGGGAGGTGGCGCGGGCGGTGAACGCCGTGACGGCAAGCGGCGGGCTGTATTTTTCGTCCGCGGGAAACATGGGCAACCTGGACAGCGGCACCTCCGGCACGTGGGAAGGCGATTTTTCCGCCGACACTCCGCCGGACGGGGTGTTCGAGGGAATCACGGTGCACAATTTCGGCGGCGCGGACTACGACACTGTTGCCGTGACGAGCAGTTACGGGGCGGACACGTCGCTGTTCTGGTCCGATCCCCTGGGTGGATCCTCCAATGATTACGATTTGTATGTGCTGGACGGCACGGGTTCGTATGTGGTGGAGAGTTCGGCCAACCTGCAGGCCGGAGCGGGCGATCCGTATGAAAGCGTGGCGGCGCCGCTGACGGGCGAACAGATTGTCATAGTTCGAAGTTCCGGCGCCGACCGGTTTCTCCATCTTGATACCTACGCGGGCGTGCTGGACGTCGGCACGCAGGGCGCCACGCGGGGGCACAACGCGTCGACGAACGCGGTCGGCGTCGCGGCGGTGGAAGTGGCGCAGGCCGTTTACCCGTCGCCATTTCTCGGCGGGTCCCAGGATATCGTGGAGGATTTCAGCTCGGACGGTCCGCGCCGGATGTTTTTCTGGCCGAACGGCACCCCGATCACGCCGGGAAATTTTTCATCGACCGGCGGCGCGGTTTATCAGAAGCCGGACCTGGCGGCGGCGGACGGCGTGACGACGGATGTGCCGGGTTTTGCGCCGTTTCATGGCACCTCGGCCGCGGCTCCGCATGCGGCCGCAATCGCGGCGTTGCTGAAATCCTATAATCCCGCGCTCACCGCCGCGCAGGTCCGGGGTATTCTCGGTGGAACAGCCATGGACATCCTCGGGCCGGGCGTGGACCGGGCTTCGGGCGCCGGGATTGTGATGGCGACATTGGCGCTGGCCGGAGGGCAGGGGGACAATCTCCAAGTTTCCTGGCCGGCCCGGCCGGTATTCGGCGGCCCAGCCGGCGGACCTTTCGGCCCGGGCTCATTCCAGGTTCAACTCACCAACCGCGGCGCCGCCGCCCTGAATTGGAGCCTGTCGAACACGCCCGCCTGGCTCAGTCCCTCCGCGTCGGGCGGCACGCTGGCCGCCGGCGCCGGAGCCGCGCTCACCCTGTCGGTCAACTCCGCCGCCAATGCACTCGCCGCGGGCGAATACACCGGCACACCCGTGCTCGTCAATGCGACCTCCGGACGCACCAACAGCCGCCGCTGGTCGCTCGTGGCACAGTCGGCCCCGGCGCATTCCACCAACCCGGACGCCGTGCTCGCGCTGAATCCCGCCGCCTATTTTCGATTGAACGAGACCAATCCGCCGCCCGCGCCGCTGGTGGCGACGAATTATGGCCTGACCGGTTCGCCGGCAAACGCGATGCCCTACGGGGGAGTGACCGCCGGGCAACCGGGCATCGTCGGCAACAGCTTCCGCTTCTATAATCCTAATCAGATTGTCACTTACTCCGGGTCCCGGCTGGATGCGCCCTATGCCCCCGCGTTCAACCCCGCCGGGCCGTTCACCATCGAATGCTGGGCGAATCCAAACCAGGTTGTGAGCGACCTGTTTTGCGCGGTGTCCTCACTTGATTTCACCCAGAACGGCGGCAGCAGCCGGAACGGGTGGATTATTTACCAGGCGACCGGGGCCGCCTGGCAGTTCCGCATGGGCGGGTTGAGCGGTTACATTGCGACGCTGACCGGGGGGACCGCTCAGACAAACACCTGGCAGCACCTGGCCGCGGTGTACGACGGCTCGAACTGCCGATTTTATGTGAACGGGCAACTCGTTGGCGGCCCGACGGCGGTGCCCGCCTACACGCCCAACTCCACGCAACCGCTGCGCATCGGGGCCACGACCATTCCGAACCGCAGCTTTGACGGCCGGATCGCGCACGTGGCGCTATTCAATTCCGCGCTGACGGCCGCTCGCATCTCCGCGCATTACAATGCGGCGACCACAAATGCGGCCGGATACGTCGCGCAGATCGTCGCCGACAGCCCGATGGGTTACTGGCCGCTGAACAACCCGGCTTACGCGGCGCCGGATCCCGCGTCGCTGCCCGTGGCGTTCAACAACGGCACGGCCGCCTCGGTGTTCGGCTTGTATGAACCCGGCTCCGTTCCCGGTGTCGCCGGGGTTCCCGCGAGCGGATTCGGTTCACCCAATCGCGCCTGCCAGCTCAACGGTTCGGCCGGCTACGTGGATGTTCCGGGTCCGCTGCCCGGCCTGCCGGGGCCCGTTTCCGTGCTGGCCTGGATCCGCGCCAACCCCGCCACCGGCCGCGCCCAGACCATTCTCGGCGCCGGCAGCACTTCGTTCCACCTCGGACTCGATGGCACGGGCCTGCCGGTTTTCGGGAACGGATTGCAGTGGATCGGGGATATTTCCGGAACCGTTCCTGTGGCGGACGGAAACTGGCACCAGCTTGCCGGGGTTTACGACGGCACCAGCTCGGAGCTGCTTTACGTGGACGGACAACTTGCCGCGTCCACCACTTCCGCCACCGTGCCCGTGCCGGGATCGGCCGGTGACCTCTGGATCGGGGGCGCGCCCGAGGCGGCCTCGGAGCAACTCTTCTCAGGCACCATCGACGAAGTCGCGATTTTCACCAACGCGCTTTCGTCTGTGCAGGTGCAGCAATTGTTCGCCGCCACCAACGGGCCGTTGACGCTGTCCGCCGTCCGCTCGGGAAGCACCGTCTACCTGAGCTGGAATTCCACAGCGGGCTTCAACTACCAGCTCCAGTGCAAAACCAACTTGTCGCTGGACAACTGGGCGCCGTTCGGAGGCCCGGTTGCCGGCAACGGCGGCGTTCAAAGCAATTCGGATCTCATCAGCCCCGGCTCGCAGCGGTTTTACAGGGTCCTGCAATCGCCTTGAACGGCGTCGGTGATGGAAGTCAGGAGTGATGGGAGGGACGAGCTGCTGCGAGTCCCCAGTCATGGAGCATCCAACATCCAATGAAATGGGACTCGCAGTAGCTCGTCCTTCCTGGAAAAGCCCGAGGACGAGGACGAGAACGACATTCCGCACTCCGCATTCTGCATTCCGCACTTACCTGATCCATCGGAGCCGGTCGCAGAAGATGAAATAGAGCACGGGCAGCACGACGAGGGTGAGCAGGGTGGCGAAGAGCAGGCCGAAGATGTGCACGGCGGTGAGGGCGTGCCAGAGGGCGCCACCGGTGAGGGCGAGCGGGATGAGGCCGCCGACGGTTGCCAGGACGGTCACCAGCACGGCCCGCAGCCGGACCAGGCCCGCCTCGACCAGGGCGTCGCGCAGCGGCATCCCGGCCGCGCGCGCGTGTTCGATGAAATCCGAGAGCACGATGATGTGGCTCACGATGACGCCGGCGAGGCTGACCATTCCCAGCAGGGCCATGAAGCCGATTGACGAGCCGGTGATCGCGAGGCCGCCCAGCGCGCCGATCAGCCCGAGCGGGACGGTGAGCATGACGACCAGTGATTTCACGCCCGAGTTGAACTGGATCACCATGGCGATCGCGATCAGCGACAGGGAGATCGCCATCACCCGGCCCATCTCGCTCCGGCTCTGGCGCAGTTCCTTCGCTTCCCCGGCGAATTCGATGCGGTAACCCCAGGGCAGCGGCAGCGCCTCGATGCCCGGCCGCGCGCGCTTCAGCACGGCCGACGGCAATTCGTCGAAGGCGGAGTAGGATTTCACCGTGACCGAACGCAGTTTGCCGTAATGCGCGAGGGTGGCGTATTCCGGCTTGAGGTTGACGTTTGCGAAATTCCCGAGCGGCACCAGGCTTCCGTTCAGGGATCGGACATACAGCGACTGCACCTTCTCGGCTTCATTGCGATCCTCGACCCGGAGCCGGACATAGACGGGGACGAGGTGGTCGCCTTCGCGCAGTTCGGTGACCTTGAGTCCGTGAAAGGCGGCCTGGGCGATCCGGCCGATCCGGTCGTTGTTGATCCCGAGCGTGTTTGCCCGTTCCTGGTCGATATCGATCTGCAGCGCAGGCACGCGCCGGCCCAGGTCGTCGTGAACCTTGTAACCGCCGGCCGCGCGCAGTTGGCCCGCAACCGCGTCCGCGAGGCGCCGGAGTTCGTCGGGATCGTCGCCGGTGATCCGGACCTGGATCGGGGTTTCCACCGCCGGGCCTTGCTCGAGTTGCTTGACCACGCAGCGCGCGCCGGCGATTTCACGGTCGAGTTCCGCGCGGAGCGCGACCAGCAATTCGGGGACGTCGCGGTCGCGCCGGGTGTTGATGAGCACCTGGGCGAGGTAACTGGCGGGCTCGGCGGGGACGACGTTGTAATAAAAGCGCGGAGCGGTCCCGCCGGAAAAGACCACCGCGCTCGCCACATTCTCATGCTGCTTGAGAATCTCCTCCACCTGCCGGCACACGGCGTGGGTCTGGGTAATGGACGCCGATTCGGGCAGTTGGATGTCGATGAGCAACTGGTTGCGTTCCGCCGGCGGAAAGAATTGCGTGCCCAGCAACCCGGCCAGCCCGAAGCTCGCTGCCAGCAGGCCGTAGGCGATGGCGACGGTCCGGAACGGATGATCCAGCGCCGCGCGCAGCAGCCGGCGGTAATGCGGCAGCACCCGGATCAATGCCCGGTCCACGAGGGCAAACAGCGGGAACGACCGCACTTCACCGCCCGCCTCCAGCCCCTTCTGTCCGCGCAACAGGTAATAGCCCAGCAGGGGAATGAACGTCACGGAGACCATGCGCGAAGCGGCAAGGGCGAGGGTCACGACGACCGGCAGCGCGAAGATGAAGGCGCCCTTGTCGCCCGGCAACAGTGCGAGAGGCAGGAACGCGACGATGTTGATCAGGGTGCCGAACAGGATCGCGTGGCGCAGGTTGAACGGGCCGAGCCAGGATGCGGTTTCGCGCGGCTGCCCATGCGCCAGCTCGCGGTTGATCGCGTCGGACGCCACCACGGGATCGTCCACCAGCATGCCCAGCGCGATGATCAGCGCGGCGATCGAAATCTGGTGCAGGGGGATTCCGAAAATCGCCATGCCTCCCAGCGTCAACGCCACGGTCAGCGGAATCGCCGCCGCCACGACCAGCGCCGCCCGCCAGTCCATCAGGAACAACGCCACCAGCACCACGATCACCACCGATTCGATGAAGCAGCGCATGAAGTGGGCGACCCGGTGCGCGACCGCCTGGGGCTGATCGGACAGCACCAGGATTTGCATCCCGTCCGGCAGCCCCGCCCGCACGCGGTCCACCGAGGCCAGGACTTCCTTCTCGAAACTTCCGATGATCCGGCCCTCCTTCATCTCGACCGCCAGCAGCACCGCGCGATGCGAAGTCAGCGGCGCGGGGCGGACGCTCCCTGCCGCCGCGTCGCGCGCCAGCACGTCCGCACTGTAGGGAATCGGGGTTTCATAACCGCGCCGCACCTCGAACAGGTCGCGCAGATACACCGGCAACCCTGTCCGGCTGTCGGCCGCCACCACGGCGCCCAGCATTTCGTTTTCGTCCCGGAATTCGCCGGACAATTGCACCGGAAAATTCTGGCCCTCGGCCCGGAACGTGCCGCCGGGAATGATGGCGTTGCGCGCCGCAATCGCCCGCAGCACTTCGTCCGGCGAAAAATTGTAGCCATTCACCGCCGCGATCGAGAAGAACAGGTCCACCACCTCCCGCGCTTCGCCGATTTTCCGCACCTTTCCCACGCTGGCCGCCTGCTTCAGCGTGTCCATCAGCCGGTCCGCCGCCACTTCCAGTTCGCGATAGCTGTAGCGGGGCGGGGCCGAGGCGCGAACCGCCGGCAACGGATCCTCGCCGCCCATCAAAATTCCCGCACCCGAAAAATCCGGGTGCATCTCCGCATCGCTGCCCGCCAGCGACCGGATGAATTTTGCCAGGAACGATTCCAATTGCCCCCGCGTCGCCGCGGTCTTGAAGTCCGCGAGATCATAAGAGGGACCGGTTGCAAACCGGACGTCGTCCGCCAGCCCGGTGGAGCGGAGCTGGGTCTCGAATTTCCGGCGCAAATCGGCCCGGTAATCGGCCGAGACCGCGGGCGGGAACATTGCAAACACGGCCGCGCGCCCGTCGCTGCCGGAGCACGTGCGCAGATCCGCCAGGCGCGACCGGATCAGGCCGGCCCGGGCCTGGATTTCCGCGTCGCTCTGGGGCGGGCTGGTGATGCCGAAAAGCAGGGTGACCGTGTTGCCAAAATCCGTGTTCAACCGCGGTTCACCGCAACCTTCCGGCAGTTCCGCTTCCTTCAGCCGCGCCCGCAGCTTTTCCCATTCCTGCTCGATCCGGGCCTTCGACGCCGGCACCTGCTTGATTGTGATGATCGACACCCCGGCGCGCGATTGCGATTTGAGCTCCTCGACGCAGTCCAGCTCGTCGATCTTGTCCTCGAGCTTGCGCGTGACCAGGTCGGCGATTTTGGCCGAGTTCGCGCCCGGAAATGTCGTGACCAATTGCGCCGTCCGATGCGGGATGTCCGGGTCCTCCTGTTGCGCGAGTTGAAAGTAGGAAACCAGGCCCCAGAGCAGCACCGCGACGAGGGCGATCCAGCCGACTTCCCGGTGATCGACGAAATAGCGGGCGAGCCCGCCCGGGCGCGGCGTTTTGGGGGCAACCGGCGGGGCTGAGTTCATGGCAGCGCCTCCGGCATCCGCACCGGCGCGCCGTCGTACAGCAGGCTCGCGCCCGTCACCACCACGCGCTCGCCGGGTTTCAATCCCTCGGTCACCAGGATCGAGCTGCGGATGATTTCATCCGTCTTCACCCGGCGCTCTCGCGCATGGCCCGAGTCGTCCACCACAAACACCGCGAGTGCCCGGGCGGCGGGATCGGACGAGGCCGTGACGAGCGCCGACAACGGAACCAGGACCGCGCCCTCGGGAAACGCGCGCGCCGGGTTCAACACCACCGACGCGGTCATGCCGGATTTCAACAAGCCGCCGGGATTTTCGACCTGGATCACGACCCGGAACAGCCGGGCGCCGGTTTTGGCGCCGGCGCCGACCTCGGTGATGCGCCCGGTGAACGCGCGGCCTTCCAGCGCGGGAACGCGCAGCGGGATTTCGCTGCCCACCCGGATACTGCCGACCAGCTTCTCGGGAACGCCGATGTCGGCGGAGATCCGGTCCAGCGACGTGATCCGCAGCACCGCGACGCCGGGCCGGATTGTTTCGCCGGGATTCGACAGCCGCGCCAGGATGACGCCGTCGTAGGGCGACAGGATCGTGGAATCCTTGAGCGCCTGGTCCGCCTGCGCCCAGGCGGCGGCGGTGGAATCCATCTCCGCGCGGGCGACATCGAGTTCCTGCGGAGACGCGGCGCCTTTGCTGTTCAATTCGGAGACGCGCTTGAAGCTGCTGGCAGCGAGGTCGCGCCGCGCCCGCGCGGCCTGTTCGGCGGCGACGAAGTCGGCCTGCTTCAACCGCGCCAACTCCTCGCCTTTGCGGATCACGGCGCCCTCCTGCCAGTCCTGCGAACTGTTGGTGCGGCCGATCGAATCCAGCAGCCCGGCGACCTTGAATCCGAGTTCGGTCTCGGTCTCACCCCGCAGCAGGGCGATGTATTCGGCCTCGGGAAAACTGCCCGGGCCGGCGGCGGATTGGGCGGCGGCCCAGCGGACATTGACGGGCGGAGGCGCGGAACCGGCGGGATCCGCGCGGTGACATCCGGCGGTGACGCCAAGAACACCGACAAGACTGAAAAGAATCCAATTCATATCATTGCGAACAACACACCCGGGAGGGACGAGCTGCTGCGAGTCCCGGTTCCCTGCCGGGATTCGTGGGACTCGCGGTAGCTCGTCCCTCCCGGGTGTGAGGACTTATTTCAAACATCTGTTTGAATCGACGGTGCTAATAAATCACCGGCAGCTTGACAAGTCAAACAATTATTTTAAATGTATGTTTGAATATGAAAGCGCGATTTTCCGATCCTGGTGTGGCGGGCGCCGGTCCTGGCGCGACCCGGGAGCAGCTTCTCGAAGCCGCCCGGCAGGTGTTTGCCGAAGCCGGCTTCCGCAACGCCACCATCCGCGAGATCTGCCATCGCGCCGGCGCCAACATCGCCGCCGTAAATTATCATTTTGGCGACAAGGAGCGGCTTTACTCCGCGGTCGTCGCCGATGCCGCCCGCCTCGCGCGCGAGACCTATCCCGAGACCGGCGGGCTGCCTCCGAATCCCACTCCCGCGCGCCGGTTGCACGCCATCGTCCGCTCGCTCCTGTTGCGCACGCTTTCCGACGGGCCGCAGTCGCATCACGGCAAACTGCTGACACGGGAACTGATTGAGCCGAGCCCGGTGCTGGATGATATTGTGCGCGACGATTTGTTTCCGCTGGCGGAGGGGATCATTTCGGTCGTGCGGGAGTTGTTGGGAAAATCGGCCGGGGAACAACTGGTCCGGGACTGTGCGTTCAGCGTCGCGGCGCAGGTGGTGTTTTATTTTCACTGCCGGCCGGTGCTGGGCCGGATGTTTCCGGACATGACCTATGAGCCGGAAGATATCGAGCGGCTGGCGGATCACATCACGGAGTTTTCGCTGGCGGCGATAAAAAAACTCGCCAAGCCTTGAAGGGAAGCAGGATTATGAGACAAATGAAGTTGAACTGGATGTGCGGGATCGTGGCGCTGGCGTTGTGGGCGCCGGTGGCGTGGTCCCAGACCGCGGGATCATCGACGGTTTCCACGAATGTTCCCGGCTGGGTGACCCGGCCGCTCTCGCTGGTCGACGCGCTGAACCTCGTGTTGCAGCAGAACGGCACGCTGCTGAAGGCCCGCAAGGATCTCGAGGCGAACCACGGAATCGTGGTCCAGACGCGCGCCGTGGTCCTGCCCTCCGTGCAGGTCACGAGCGGGTTCAACGCCGTCTCGCAGAACTCCATCGACATCGCCGCGCTCCCGCCGCCGCTCGGCTCCTTCCAGCTCGGCCAGGACCAGAGCTGGAACGCCCAGGTGCGCGTGGTTCAATCCATCTACGAAGGCGGCCGCATGCTGTCGGCCCTCCGCACGGCCCGGCTCACCAATGAACAGGCCGTGCTGGCCTATCGCACCGCCGTGTCGGACACGCTCCTGGCGGCGCGGATTTCCTATTACGACGTCCTCCTGGCCCGGCAGCAGATCGTGGTGAACGAGGCGTCGGTCGAATTGCTGACGAAGGAACTGGAGGATCAGCAGCGCCGGTTCGACGCCGGGACCGTGCCGCGGTTCAACGTGCTCCGCGCGGAGGTCGCCCTCGCCAATGCCCGTCCCGCGCTCATCCGCGCCCGCAACGATTACCGCGTCGCCAAGAATAATCTTTCAAACATCCTCGGCTACAATTTGCCTCGCGAGATCTGGGACGACATCCCGCTGCAATTGACCGACCGCCTCGTCGCGCAGCCGTACCAGATCGACCTGCCGTCGGCGATTTCGCAGGCACTGGAGCGCCGGACCGAGCTGGCGGCGCTGCGCAAGGGCGAGCAATTGCAGGAGGAAGCCGTGGTGAACGCGCGTTCGGGTTACAAGCCCAGCGTCCAGGTTTACGGCGGTTACGGCGATAAAAGCTCCGAATTCAGCACCGATCTCACCGTCGAACGCCACGGCTGGCTCGCCGGGGCGCAGCTCAGTTGGAATCTTTTCGACGGCATGGCCACCATCGGCCGCGTGCAAACCGCGAAAGCCCTGCGCGACAAATCGAAAACCGAAGTGGACGACACGTCCCGGCGGATCGAACTCGAAGTGCGCACCGCTTATTCCTCGTTCGTGCAGGCCCGCGAAGTTCTCGAATCGCAGGAGAAGGTCCAGGAGGAAGCCGAGGAAGCTCTCCGCCTGGCCAAGGCCCGAGCCGACGCGGGGACCGGCACGCAGTTGGACGTGCTCGACGCCGAAACGTCGCTGACCCAGGCCCGCACCACCCAGTCCGAGGCGCTCCACGGCTACGCCACCGCCCGCGCCCGCCTCGAACGCGCCATCGGCCAGGACCTCGCGCCCGCGACGGAAGGCAGGAAAGCCGAATGATTCGAAATCTCACGACGGCAGCGACGGAGATGAACCTGCAACCTGCAACCTGTAACCTGTAACCCGGCACTCAATGTCGAAGCCCGAAAAATCGTCCAAGCTGCGCATGGCCGCCCCGGAATCCCCCGACGTCCTGGCGCGCCGCGTCGAGCGCGAGCATCGTGCAGCCGGAAAACAGCGCGAAGCCGGGCTCGAATCCTCTCTCGCCCCGTTCCGCGTCGGGTCCGTCCCTTACCTGAATGCCGTCCCGCTGACGCGCGGGCTCGAGGAGGAAATACAGTTCGTCGTGCCGTCCAAACTCGCCGAGATGCTGGCGGCGGACGAACTCGACGCCGCCCTTGTCAGCCTCGCCGAGGTGCTGCTCACCGGCCGCTACGACATCCTCGACACCATCGCCATCGCCTCGCTCGGCGAAGTCCAGAGCGTGCTGCTGGCGCATCGCAAACCGATCGACGAAGCGAAGGTTGTCTACTGCGACCCGGCTTCCATCACCAGCGTGAAGCTGCTGCAGGTGCTGCTGGCGGAGCGGGGGATCCGGCCGGAATTCCGGCCGCTGGCCGGCTACGATTTCTCCTCGCTGCCGGATTACGCGCTGCTGATTGGGGACACGGCGCTGGATTATTTCCGGTCGCATGGCGAGGGCGATTTCTGGGACCTGGGCACCGCGTGGCTGGAGTTGACGAAGCTGCCGTTTGTTTACGCCGTTTGGGCGTTGCGGCGCGGGATCGAAAACGGCGCCCTGCGGCGGCAATTGCGCGAAGCGCGGGACTTCGGCCTCGACACGCTGGACCACATCATTCGGAACCGGACCGAGTACGACCTGGCGTTCCGTCAGGATTACCTCGGCTGGCACATCCATTACCACCTGGGTGCGGACGAGAAGCGCGGGATTGCGAAGTTCATCGAGCTGCTGCGCAAGCACGGCTTCGGGCCGGTGCACGAGCCGGTGTTTGTGACCTGATAGAAGCCAGAAGCCAGAAGCCAGAAGCCAGAATTCAGAATTCAGAATTCAGGAGGGGTCGCGCGAAGGACGCGACGGGGGCGAAGGTGGGACGATGAATCTGTGAAATCTGGGCAATCTGCGGATCGTTTTTGCCTTTCCCCAGGATCTCCTCCCGCTCCGCGTCTCTGCGTTTATTTTCCTTCAGTTTCCAGCCGCGCGAGAACTTCCGGGTCCCGCACATCCACCCAGCGGCCCTGGATTTCAAGGCCCGCGATGGAATGATGGGCCGCGAGCATGGCGTTGATGGCGTCGGTGAGTTCGTATTCGCCGCGGGGAGACTTTTGGAGCTTCGACGTGAACTCGAACAGGGACGGTTTGAAAATGTAAATCCCGGCGTTGTACCAGAACGGCTGGTTCGGCTGGATCCAACCGTCGCGCCGGAGCTGTTCGATCTGCTCCGGCCCGGGTTTTTCCACGATGCGCTTGAGGCAGAACCGGTCGTCGAAGAAATTCAATCCGCCCTTCGCGACGTCCTCGCCGCGGGTGACGGTGATGAGCCCGGAGAAATAGCCCTCGTTGAACCGGTGAACCATTTGAGGATAGGTTTCCGGTTTGACGAGAATGTCGCCGTAGGTGAGCAGGAACGGGGAGGGGCCGATGAAATCGCGGGCGGGTTCGGGCGCCTTGCCGGTGCCGTCCTGGACTTCCTGGCGGCCATAGGCGATGCGCGCGCCCCAGCGGGAGCCGTCGCCGAAGTGGGCTTCGATGACCTCCGCGCGAAAGCCGGTGACGATGAAGAGGTCGCGGATGCCCGTGCGGAGGATGCCTTCGAGGATGTGTTCCAGGATGGGTTTGCCCTGGACGCGGAGCATCGGCTTGGGGAGTTCGTTCGTGAGCTCGCGCATCCGCGTGCCTTTGCCCGCGGCCAGGATAATGGCTTTCATCGCGGCATAAGGGAGCAGAAAACCGCGGATTCAAAAAGGGAAAAAGCGGCGGGAGGGACGGCGTCCCCGCCGTCCCAGATTAGATCCGGGACTCCCGGACCAGGAGGGATATCAGTGTGGGACGCCGGGGACGGCGTCCCTCCCAGGGTGTGGTTACGGCAGCAGCATGGAGCGATAGAAAACACTGGGAGCGGCGGGACTCGAGTTGGTCCAGGCGAAGACGCCATCCACAGGAATATTGGTTCCGACCGGCGTCCAGTGGACTAGATCCGGGGATTGTTCCAGGCGATAGGGGACCTGGTCGTAGCCGGTGAACTTCACCCTGACCCGGCCGGGGTCGGCGGCGATGGACCCGAAGGAATCCGCGCGGACGCGGGACAACAGTTGCGCGGGAATCGCCTCGAGCACGGCGTCCGAAATGCCGCCGGCATACGGGTTGTTGAGGTTATTCGTGTTGATGAACAGAGATTTGTCCGCGAGTTCGGGGATGGCCAGCAGGTCGGCAGGGTTGACCAAAAATCCGCCGGGTTGTGACGCACGGGCGCGCTGGATAGCGTCCGCGAGGACGGCGGCCTGGGGGGAATTCGAAGAAACGGTGAGCGGGTCTGCGGCCAGGCCCGTATTGGTCAGAACCACAAGGCTGTCGAGCGCGGCGAGCCATGCGCTGGTGTCGGTGGAATTCAAGGATAACAACGGGCGCGGATCGGTCGGACCCAGCAGCGGGGCGAGCAATGCGACCAGGTTGCGGTCTGTGATTGGACGGCTGGCCGCTGCTTCGAAGAGATTGCTCCAGCCAGTCCAAAGGGCCCACGAAAAGGCGGGGAGATCGGTGGATTGAAGATAGATGGTTTGCCAGGGGGAACCGCGATGCACTCGGCCGATGTTGGCGAAAGTCAGCGGCTCGCCGCTGGGGAAATCCCAGCAGTCGGAACCGGTGACCTGCGGATCTTTTACGGCCGGATTGAATATCGTATGGACGTAGGGAGTGTCGTAGGGATAGTAAGGATTTCCACCCCACGGACGAAAATGGTATGCGACGGGGTTATATGGATTGCTCAATCGATCCATCGAGCTCCAAACAGTAGAATCCAGTTCGAAATAATTCGTGGGGCCCAATGGATCGAACAGGTCCAGAACGGTGTAATGCACGAGCGGATCGTTCGCCTGCCAGGAGACATATTGATGAATGACGCGCCTGGGGTTGAATGTAGCGCTAAAATCAGTCAACGCGGATCCATTTATCAGTTGGGAAGGAGTGGGACGAAGATTGATTCCAAAAGTCTCTATTCCCGCTTCCTTTTCGACCGGGTATGAATTGTAGTCGCGCCAAATGGAATCCAGGATGTTCACGCCGCCCCTTTGCACTCCCAGGCAAACGGCAATTTGGGCCTGAATTCCGAAGGTCGGGTAAGCAGGATCAAGCATCG
Organism: Verrucomicrobiota bacterium; assembly: GCA_046346665.1. Taxonomy (GTDB): domain Bacteria; phylum Verrucomicrobiota; class Verrucomicrobiia; order Limisphaerales; family JAXMHQ01; genus JAXMHQ01. The sequence continues at coordinate 15,126 of JAXMHQ010000032.1, read as the reverse complement.
TATTTGTTCCTTGGACACGATTCGCGCACCAGAAATCGCCTGCGGTCGGACCCGTGTCCGGAAAGGACAAGGAGCCGCAGTTGGCGGCATCCGAGTGGAGCAACGAGCAAACATCCAGCGGCCTTTCTCCGCAATCCAGGTTCACGGCATCGACAAGGCGGCCGGTGGTGGTATCGATCAGAAAATAGCGGACCCGCTCCCGGACGCAAAGGAACCAATCAGGCACGGGGAAGTGGCCGATCTGATCATTGGTCGAGAAGCTGTAGAACCGGTTCTCCGCTGAGACGAACGCTGAATTCTGGAGGAATGTGCGGTTGGTCAGTGCCGGAACCACGAACGATGCCCTGCCAGCCGAGAATTTGGTAAGGTCCAGGTAACCCGTCCAGCAGTCGGCCGGTATGTTTGTGACCGTGTGGAGCGAATATGTGTTCGACAGCGCGTTGCCGTCCGGCCCCACGATCAGGCCGAGCCCATTGGTGAGCATGAGCGTGACGTCGGCGGAGACCACGAGTTGCAGTGGACGTGGAAAGGTGTTGCTGTAGGAATTCCAGCATTGAACGCCAAACGCATTCGTAATCGCCAGCAAATACGATTGGTTCGTGCCGAAGTACGGAGGATAAACCGTGTTCGGTGTGTAACGATGGAATCCCAGTTTGCGAGTGACCACGATGTCATTCTGCAGCGCGAATTGGTTGAAGCTCGGATAATCCTTCTTCGCCCCGATCACGAAAGGCACACCGGACACCATGGGTTCGTGCTGGTTGACGGGATCGAACGCAGTGCCGTCCAGGGGCACCAGGCCGCGGCTGGCCGGGTCCTGGAGATCGACGAACACCGGCGCTGTCGCCGGGTCGGCCATGAGGGTGCCGTGCAATTCGCGGTAGCCGGCGATGTAAATGGCTCCGCCTGCATCGCGCCGAAAGAGCGGTCGGAACACCGACGGCAGAAATGGATACCCGGTGAGCGTCCGGTTCGTGGCGGCATCGTAGAGATTGGCCGTCACCTGCAGAAGCCGGTGCGCCGCGGGCGTGTATTGATTCGTCGGGTAAACCTGGATCCGGTCCAGGTCAAGGTTCAACTGGCTCGACAAAAACCGCGCCGCCGTGTTGGTGAAGAAATCGATCGGGAGACAATTCTGCGGATTGGGAATGCCGGCGCGAGCGGGAACGATGGCGAGGAGCCAAACCAGGGCCAGGAGCATCCCAGCCCGATGAGCGGTGCTGATTTTTGTTACGCCAACCTGCCCCTTGGTCAAGTTCACGATAGGAAACATGGCAGAATGCTTCCGCTGATTCCAGTCAATAAACCAGGGATCTTTTAACCGCGAATGGACGCCAATTCACGCAAAGGATCCGGGGATGATTCAAGGATTCAAGGATTCAAGGAGTCGCCAGGAGATAGAATCCCTGGGGATGATTGGTGGCGTCCGGGTGGCTGAATTGCATTTGGCCGGCGACGAATGTTCCCGCCTGGACACTGGTCCAGCTCGCCGGCGGCTGGCCCAAGTTGGTGGTCCAGAGAATGCGGAATGGCTGGCCGCTCGGGCCGCTGAAATTGAATTCATAGCCTCCCGCCTTCGTATAGCCAGACGTAGCGATCATTGGCGGAACGGCCGCTCCGAATATTACCGAGCGATCCGCCGTGATCACCTGGTTGCCAAGCACGCGCATCCGAATCGTGTGCAACCCCTGCGCCAGCTCCGGGCTGGTCCAGATCAATGCGTTTTCCAATCGTGTGGCGCTGTAATAACTCACCACTGTTTCCAAGCCGCCATCGACAGACACACCGCCGTTGCCGTGGTGGGCGTCCTTCGTGCCATACACCTGCACTTTGGTGCCTTGAAAGACGATCTGGAACCAGGCGTTGCTCTGGCTCGAGTAGCGATCGTCCCCGTTGTATTTGCTGCCGCCGGAGACGGCGAGTGTCCAGGCGCCCGAGTATTGATATTCCTCCTGGTCGTGCGTGCCGGGTTGGAGGGCCGTGATCACAGTGACGCTGACGCCGGCCGTGTTGCTGTAGATGCCGTCGGAGACCGTCAGGGTGGCAGCGTTGATTCCGGCCGGCAGGTACGCCTGGATTGTCGCGGTGCTGCCGAGGATATTGGAACCTATCATCCAGAGATATGTCAGCGGATTGCCTCCCGGGCTGGAACTGCCGGATCCATCCAGCGTGACCAGGGCGAACCCATCGCCATCCACGTCGTAAACCGTCTGGTTGGTCCCTGCATTGGCCACGGGAAGATAAGCCGGGCTGCCGCTGAACTGGGCGTAAAGGGTGGCGTTGGCGGTGATGTTTGTGAAAGTGTAGGACGACCGGGGGCCCACCGAGACTCCATTGATCAACAGGTCGGTGTTTGAATAGCCGAGGTCCGGGAGGATCGTGAACGTGTGATCCTGGCCCGAAAGCACGTTGACGGATCCGCTGGGAGTGATGGTTCCACCGGTACCGGCGGTGGCAACGATCTGGAAGGTCGGCCCGGCGCCGTCGTCCGCAGGCGGCAGGAGGGTGTTGGTGGCCCAGTAGGACAAGAGCGCGCCGGCGGCAGCGGCATTGGTCCAGCCCTGCGAATAAAATGTATTGAGCCCGAGAATGTCGTAGGGCGGGCCGCCCAGCCAGAGCAGGACGCTTCGATTTCGCCGTTCGGGGCTTTGGGCGTACTGAATGATTCCTTTGATGGCAATCTCCGCGTGCTGCTTTTGGATGGCGTCCGGGAGAAGCAAATTGCCGTTGCCGGCCGCGATCCAGGCGGCGGAATCCCAGACATTGGGAGCCGCGAGGCCCCGGATGCCCATGCCGTATTCGCCGATATTCAAGACGGGAAGGTTGGTCGCGGGAATCTGCAACTCGCCCAGCAGGACCTGGTTGATGAAATCATCCTCGTACTGGATCAGTGCCCGGGCCACCTGCGCCGGCGTCGTGTTCGTCGCGTCGCCCCCGGAATTGAAGATATCCAGCGGCAAATACTGGGAGATGCTCATCTCGTCCAGCCCGGCGATGTATTTTCCGATCTCGATTTTTGTCTGCTGAGTGACGCCCGGCCGGTCGAGGTATTGGTCCTGGGAATTGAGCGCCAGGTCGGGTTCGATGCGAGCCAGATAATCGCTGTAGCCCGGCAGGCGCAAGAGGTACTGGATGTGGTGGCAAAAGTTGTGTCCGAGAATAATGCTGCCGGACACGTCACTGTATTGATTCGTCAGGGCGCCGCGCACGGCCGCCTGGAGCTGCTGCCAATGCGTGGGGTAGCTCAACATCGAATCCATCAGCTCAGCGCCGAGATCAAATCGAACAGGCCGAACCGGCGGGCCGGCTTCGCGAATCGCTTCCGCCAAAATCTGCAGCTCCGGCAGGATGACCCTGTCGAGATAGCCGATCGTGGGGCTCGTCGGGTCCAGTTGATCGAAATGTCCGCGCCAGCTTTTGCCGCCCGGGTCGGTGGACCAGTTGTCGCGCGTCGATCCGGTGGGCATGGCGTATTTGATGGGATCGACATGGGGGCGATAATTGATGCTGAACCCGCGGCGGATGAGTTCCTTGAGCACGGTTTTCTGAAGGGCCAGCGAAGGCGTTTTCTCGGTCCCCTCCCAGATGTTCGTGATGCCTTCGGCGTAAGTATTGATGAAATAAGTGGGATTGAGGCAAACGAAGTTGATCCCCCGGTTCGTCAGGGAATCAATGTAAGTGCTGTAATTCGCAAAGTGCGACGGATCCCAACTGGTCCAGATGGTTCCGATCCTGTTGTAATTCGCGGCGCCGGCAGCGGCGGGATTGACATTGAATCCCGCATCCACGGTGAGCGTGCCGCAGGTGGCGCGAAGCGTTTTTGCGCCGGGCGCGCTGACACTCAGATCGCTGAACGTCGCGGCACCGCCCGTGGTTGTCCGGGTGAGGGTGCCGCTCAATGTTCCGCTGCCGCTGGACAGGGACACGGACACGTTCAGTCCGTTGAGGGACGCGCCGCCCGCGTTGGTGACGACCACCACGACACCGGGGGACAGGATGCCGCCGGCGATGCAATCCGTCGGAACCTGGGAAAAATAAATGCCGGCGGGAGTATTGGTCTGTCCGCCGGCAGCGATGGGTGTCACGGATAAATTGTCGATGCCCAGGCCGTCGTTTCCCGTCGCGTTGTTCACCGATCTCCAGCGCAGGAAGAAGGTGGTTCCGTTCGGGATGTTCAATCCCGTGATGGCGGCCGAGAGCGCCTGCTGGTTGGCGGGCTGATTGCCGTCCAGCGCCCCGAAATTCACGGCATTGGTCTGGAGCGATTTAAAATTCAAAGCGGCCACTGCGATCCAGGTGCCGGAGGTGAGGGAGGTGGCGTTGGTGCTGTATTCGAAAGCCAGGGTATCCGGCGTGCGCGTCCCGCTTTGGGTTCCTTCGCGCCATTGCTCCCCGGTGAAGCTCACGTCCAACTCGCTGATCGTGCTCGCGGTGGCGTTCGTGAATTGCGCGCCAAAACTCGCGGTCGCGCTGGAACTGCTGCCCAATCCCAAGGCCCGTTCGGCGCTTCCGATAGCGCCCCAGCTCGTCACGTCGTTGTTGTCGCCGCCGCCTGCGCTGGATCCGTCCGCGGCCCGGACGAATCCGTTTCCGCCGTTCTGCCACCAGCCGCTGGCGGAAGTGCCGCCGGTGGTGGAGCCTGTGCCGGCGCTGTTCCAGGCTGCCTGCGACAACTCCTGGTTCGCGGGGCTGTTCTTCACCTGGCCGTTGGAGGCGCTCCAAAGCGTGTCGAAATTCTGGGTGTAGGGAACCCCGGAACCCGACAGCACGATGGGTCCGGCTGAAGCGCAGGGCACCCAGACCGCTGCGGGCGCCAGCATCACCAGGAAGAGCAGGCCAACCGCCAATCTGCGGGAGAGGGGTGCGAGGACTCGGGGCGTACGGGAGAAGAGTCGGGCAGGTTCAGAATACTTCATGATCCAGACCGGATACTAGAGGATCGAACCGCTTCTGGATAGCGGGGGAATGTACGGTCGCACTGTTTTTTTGTAGTATGGAAAGAAGCGGGGTTTTAACCGCAGATCAGAAAAAACGTTGTTCAACCGCGAATGGACGCGAATGAAGTCCGAATTCGGCAACTGGTCTGGGTGGAACGGGCCACCGGCCCGTTCTGGCGGACGACTCGCCCGCCAGCAGGCAGCACGTGGTCTGCGGGCACGGTTGTTTCCGGGGTTGCCACAGAGACCACAGAGACCACAGAGTTTCAGAGAAACTGCTGCCCATCTACCTTACCTCCTCTGTGCCTCTGTGTCCTCTGTGGCCAAGAACAGTTTGGCCTCACTCCCCAATGATCTTGACCAACGCCCGTTTCCGTCGCCGCCCGTCGAATTCGCCGTAGAAGATTTGCTCCCACGGCCCGAAATCGAGTTTGCCGTTGGTGATGGCGATCACCACTTCTCGGCCCATGATCTGCCGCTTCAAATGGGCGTCGGCGTTGTCCTCCCCGGTGCGGTTGTGCTGGTACTGGGACGTGGGCGCATGCGGCGCGAGTTTTTCCAGCCACACGTCGTAGTCGTGCAGCAACCCGTCCTCGGCGTCGTTGATGAACACGGAGGCGGTGCCATGCGTTGCCTTTTTGCCATCTACACATCAAGGCCTTACGTGGCCCACATCCCCACCGTTGGAAATGCACCCAGACCGCGAAGGACGAAGCCAGGACGATTGGCGACCACTTGCGCCAGGAACGCCTGCAGCTCCATGTGATGCAATCACGAGCACGCAGGCGTTGCAGGAGACGATCCCATCGGGAACCTAAGAACAGGCGAGGCTTTCCGGCACTCCGTAGTCCAGACAATTCCGAAAGGCCGTAAATTCCTTGGATTTGACCCGGAGCCGCAGCGAGTGACTTGCCCCGAAGGATTGCCTATGCCAGGCGCCGTCTGGGGCTGACAAAAGCAGCTGGCTAAGGCTCTGGTCTCGATGTAGCACACTTTGGCGATGGGAGACCGGCCGAAATCTCCCTGCGCGCGCCGGGCTTGAAGGTATGCACGCCATGTTGAACCGCCGAGGCGTGCCAGGAGCCATTCTCATGATTTTGACCAGGGCGCGCTTGCGGCGGCGACCGTCGAAATCGCCGTAGAAGATTTGCTCCCATGGGCCGAAATCGGGTTGTTATTCGTGATGGCGATTACCACTTCGCGGCCCATAATCTGCCGTTTCATATGGGCGTCGGCGTTGTCCTCCCTGGTGCGGTTGTGTTGGTATTGGGAGGTGGGAGCGTGTGGGGCTAGCTTTTCCAGCCAAACATCGTAGTCGTGCTTGAAGAAGACCCTCTTCGCATCGTTTATGAATACCGCCGCAGTGATAGACGCATTGAATTACTTTCACCCGCCCACATTCCTTCCTCTCGTCGCATTTAATTTGAGTCAATTCGTAGTTGACAAATATATTTAAAATACATGAATTATGTTGACACCCTAATGAGCTATGACATAAAGGCGACTGGAACGTGCAGTTCTTTATCATTCGGGTAAGAGGCTGTGCGGGCCGGTAAGGATGTCGGAGCCGGGCATAATTGGAGAATCATGTTGGTATAAATACCGTCCAACAATCATGTATGTCATGAACACATCTCAACGACAATGCGGCTTGTTTAGGTTGATGGCCACCTTATTGCTGTTGGCGGGCGCTTGCGGTGTTCATGCGTTCGATGCGCCTACCTATCGAGGGAAAGGTGATTCTCTGGTGGACAAAACGATAGCGAGTGATACGCAAATCGCTCTGAAGCTCGATCCGGACGAGCAAGATTTGGCAGGTGACGGGTGGCGTGTGTTGCGGCACGATGTTGAGCGCGGTCGGATCGCATGCGGCGAGCCGGGCGCTGACTTTACTCTTTGGGCGCAGCGAAACGCCCCACGCGTTCGTGAAATCCGCTCGATCGTCCAGGCCGATTACAGTGCAGCCCCCGACGAGGTAAAACTCGTTTTTATCATCGGTCATGTTCCGGTGCCGTATTCCGGGACCGGTGATGCCTGGACCGTGGGGAATCACTACTCTGGAGCCTTGCCTGCGGACGGCTTCTACGCCGACCCTATTTCAGCGTATGGTGTCCTGGGCTGGAGCGATCTGAATACAGTCTCCGCAGATCAAGTCAGTATTGAGACTGGTGTGCATTATCCTGGGGTTCCACCCTGTTACAATAATCCGGGTGACGGAAAGTTCGATCAAGACGCGGTTCCCACGCCGGCGCCGCTGGGGATCGGCAGGGTGGACCTATCCTTGGAGCCGGAATTTCACGTGAATGAAGCGACTCTTTTGTCGCGCTATCTGGACAAGGATCACGACTTCCGCACGGGAGTATTTTCGGTGAAGAGACGAATGATTAGTGTTTGTTGGTCACCGGCGGAAGTTCACTTCTGTGCTGCACCGGGGTCAGAGCTGGCATTTGGGAGCGACGTTCTTCATATCAGCGATCAGTCCATGCATTGGTTTCCAAATGTGAGCGCGCAAGGACAAGATTACCTCGTTGGCTACGGTGGAGGTTACGGTGGGGGTGGTAGCGCGTTCGGAATCGGAACTACAGGAAATTGGGGAACTCCGGATGGAGATGGGGTGAATAGCAGCAAAAACAATTTCGTTGATTATGATTCGAGAGTTGTCTTTGTGTCCTTTTTTGGCAGTTTCTTTGGAAATTGGGAGGAGTGGAAGGACTTGCTTAAAGCGCCTTTGGCGAATCCCTATGACCCGCCAATGGCAGGTATGGTTACGGCTTGGCTGCACGCTGGGTTGGTGGTCCGAGCGGCAATTTCATTGGAACTTCTGAAACACTGGGATCGACCATTGGTGAGGCACTCATCTCCCAGCAGCCAATCAATGTTCATACGACTTTAATGGGTGACCCCACGTTGCGCTTGCATACTGCTAATCCTCCGTCCGGTCTGGTCATTTCCTCAACTGATACCGGTTCACTCTTGTCGTGGACTGCTTCTCGAGACGCGACCATGGGACATAACGTCTATTCAGCTCCAACACGCAAGGGCCCATTTTCCCTGGTGAATACCTCCGGGCCGCTCGTTACGACGACCTATAATGCATCCAGGCCTGCAGTCGGCGGTGTGCCGGACAACTACTACATGGTGCGCACGCTGTGAAAATGGAAACGACCGCTTTCGGTCCCTATATGAACATGAGCAGGGAATAATTGCGAGTCAGCCAACCCATTTAGCAAGCTTTATTAAAATCATAGTGGTCCCAACAGCCGAGGTCGTTGCTTCAAGGACAACAGATGGGTGCATCTGCTACTGCATTCACCGTGGATGCAGCCGGGACGGACATTGCCGGCAACGAGCAATTGTCCTATCAATGGTACAGGACGGCTCGGCCCTGACGGATGATTGTCATTTGACAGGCACCACCACTTCCGGGCTGTTGATCAAGGGCCCCTTACCCAGCCAGGAGATGTAGAGCAGCTACTATGTGGTTGTGAGAAATATATCTGGGACACTTTACTTCTTCTTCAGCAGCACTGGCTCTGAATAATCCGCCCACACCACAGGATGATTCTTATACTGTGTATCACGGTGGCAGCAATCTCAATGTGATGGATAATGACACCGACCCTGATGCGCAGTCTGCATTAACAATCGCATCGATCTCCACGCTGGCTTCACCGAAGCCGGGGCAATCGCAATTAACCTGACCAAAGAACAGTCCATTTTGTGCCAAACTCAGCCTGGTTGGGGCCGGTTACATTCCGTTATGTCGTCAGCGATGGGCTGAACGGTGCGGGCCCAGGTGACGGTCAATGTCGTTGCCCATAGCGGCAATCAACCCCAGTGTTTGTTCCCTCATCGATTCCCGCCCAGTCAGTGGGACAATATTCGGTATTGGATATTCCGATTTCCGGTTGAACGATTTTACGCCGCCGGACAGGCTTCGGATTACACTGCATCTTGTTCAGATGGCAACCTCATTCGGCCCGGAGACCTGACCACCAGCCGACAAGGGTCAACTCTCCTTGTGCATATTCATGCGCGTGAAATGTAGCGTGCGACAATCCAGACGGTGGTCCTGGATGAGGACGGAGGCGCCGCCACCCTTTCCTTCCCGGTCACCGTGATTTGCTGTTCCAACTTCGGCTTTGGCGGTTGAAAATGTGTCCGACCACCGCCTGCAATATGCTTCTTTATGGACCTGCAGGAACCGAAATCAATATTGAAAGAAGCTATGATCTGGTCAACTGGGTGTTCTGGGCCAGGTTTCACTTTGGTGGAAATACATATGAATTCACCGATGCCGCGATCGGATCATCAGCGCATTGTTTCTATCGCTGCCGCAGCGCCGACGGTTGCTCCGTCAATACGGTGGGATTTGTGAAGACGACGGTGCCTTCGCACAGCACAATCGGGGTAAGCAATCCCTTGGATAACCCGCAAGGGAAATGGTGACAAAGCTATTTGAGCGCCCGCAGGACAACCGTTACGGTATACCAGCCAAATAACGTCGGGTGGAACGTTACACTGGCTCAGGCAAACAACAAACCGGATACCGGATGGGACGACGATTTTGCGGTGAACCCCGGACAGACGATGACATTGAACAACAAGTCGACACTGCCTTACACGGTGACGTTTGTGGGCGAAGTGCCGGTAGGGCAGCAACAGTATTCGAATCTGCCGACGACCGCGCGGTATTTTTCGCTGGTGGCGTCGATGGTGCCGCGGACAGGGACGCTGGTGGATCTTGGTTTTTCCTGGGGCGGAAGGGGACCAGATATATCGGTATGTCAACGGCGTGCAGGTAATGACGGCGACTTATGTGGTGGAGCCTGGGTGCCGGCTGCGCCGACGATCCAGGCCGGGGAAGCGTTCGTCGTGCAGACAGCCGGGGTGGCCAGCCGCGATCCGTGGGTCAAACCTACTCGGGCTGCCCGCCGACGGTGACGGTAATCAGTCCTGCGGACAGGAGTGCGGCGGTGATTTCGGGCAGCGTGACTCTGGGCGCGGCGGCTGCGGCGGATGCGGGTGTCGCCCGTGTGGATTTTATTCGGGAACGACGTTGATCGGTTCTGCGGCGAGCGCGCCCTATAGTGTGGTATGGACCCCGGTGGCATCAGGTCCCTGCGTGTTCACGGCGAAAGTCACGGATAACAACGGAGTGACGATGGTGTCGGCGCCTGTGATTGTGACGGTGGATCCGCAGCCGATACTGGGCTCGGAGGCGATGACAGCCAATGGTTATCAGTTTTACGATCAGTGGCGGGGCGGCAGCCGCCGTGAATGTGGTCAGCAGCGAGGATCTGATCCATTGGAGTCCATGGGGAACAGGCCTGTCAGGAGGCAGCTATGTGGTGCTGGATACGATGGTGGAGTTCGGTTGCGCATCGGTTTTTACCGGGTGGTGGAAGGGGGAGTGTGCTCGGCCTTCAACACGGTGGGATTTGTGAAGATGACACTGCCTGCGCAGAGCTCAATCGGGGTGAGCAATCCGTTGGACAGCCGCTTGAGGAACATGGTGACACTCTTCGCGGGAGTCCCGACTCGGACGATCGTGACCTCATACGCGCCAAATGATGAGTGGAACGTCATGCTGGCCCAGGCGATTAATACGGTGAGCACAGAGGGTGGAATAATGATTTTGCAGTGAACCCCGGGCAGACGGTGATTGTGAACAACAGGTCGACGCAGCCTTACACGGTGACGTTTGTGGGCGAAGTGCCGGTGGGGCAGCAACGGTATTCGAATCTGCCGACGACCGCGCGGTATTTTTCGCTGGTGGCGTCGATGGTGCGCGGACGGGGACGCTGGTGGATCTTAGTTTTCCTGGGGCGGAAGGGACCAGATATATCAGTATGTCAACGGCGTGCAGGTAATGACGGCGACTTATGTGAGTGGAGCCTGGGTGCCGGCTGCGCCGACGATCCAGGCCGGGGAAGCGTTCGTCGTGCAGACGGCCGGGGTGGCCAGCCGCGATCCGTGGGTCCAAACCTACTCGGGCTGCCCGCCGACGGTGACGGTAATCAGTCCTGCGGACGGGAGTGCGGCAGTGATTTCGGGCAGCGTGACTCTGAGCGCGGCGGCTGCGGCGGATGCGGGTGTCGCCCGTGTGGATTTTATTCGGGAACGACGTTGATCGGTTCACGGCGAGCGCGCCCTATAGTGTGGTATGGACCCCGGTGGCATCAGGTCCCTGCGTGTTCACGGCGAAAGTCACGGACAACAACGGAGTGACGATGGTGTCGGCGCCTGTGATTGTGACGGTGGATCCGCAGCCGATACTGGGCTCGGAGGCGATGACAGCCAATGGTTATCAGTTTACGATCAGTGGCGGGGCGGCGGCCGCCGTGGATGTGGTCAGCAGCGAGGATCTGATCCATTGGAGTCCATGGGGAACGGTGAGCCTGTCGGGAGGCAGCTATGTGGTGCTGGATACGATGGTGGGTTCGGTTGCGCATCGGTTTTACCGGGTGGTGGAAGGGGGAGTGTGCTCGGCCAGCACGGTGGGATTTGTGAAGATGACACTGCCTGCGCAGAGCTCAATCGGGGTGAGCAATCGTTGGACAACCGGCAGGGGAACATGGTGACGGCACTCTTCATGGGAGTCCGACTCGGACGATCGTGACCTCATACGCGCCAAACAATATTGGATGGAACGTCATGCTGGCCCAGGCGATTAATACGGTGAGCACGGGGTGGAATAATGATTTTGCAGTGAACCCCGGGCAGACAGTGATTGTGAACAACAGGTCGAGCGCGGCGCCCACACGGTGACGTTTGTGGGCGAAGTGCCGGTGGGGCAGCAACGGTATTCGAATCTGCCGACGACCGCGCGGTATTTTTCGCTGGTGGCGTCGATGGTGCCGCGGACAGGGACGCTGGTGGATCTTGGTTTTCCTGGGGCGGAAGGGGACCAGATATATCAGTATGTCAACAGCGTGCAGGTAATGACAGCGACTTATGTGAGTGGAGCCTGGGTGCCGGCTGCGCCGACGATCAGGCGGGGAAGCGTTCGTCGTGCAGACAGCCGGGGTGGCCAGCCGCGATCCGTGGGTCCAAACCTACTCGGGCTGCCCGCCGCAATAGAATCGGATTAAAGTAATTTCAAGTGCTGAGATTATCCGGAGGATGTGATTACTCCCCCGATGATCCTTGACCAGCGCGCGTTTCCGGCGGCGCCGTCGAATTCGCCGTAGAAAATCTGTTCCCACGGGCGAAATCAGTTTGCCTTTCGTGATCGCCACCACGACCTCGCGGCCCATGACCTGGCTTGTTCATGTAAGGCATCGGCGTTGTCTTCGCCGGTCCGGTTGTGGTGGTATTGCGACGTCGGCGCGTGCGGCGCGAGTTTTTCGAGCCAGACCTCGTAATCGTGCAGCAACCCGTCCTCGGCGTCGTTGATAAACACGGAGGCCGTGATGTGCATGGCATTCACAAGGCAGAGTCCTTCTTTGACGCCGCTCTTGCGCACGAGTTCCTCGACGGTGGACGTGTGCTGAACCCCCGACGATTCGGGACTTCAAACCACAAATGTTCAGTCAGCGCTTTCATGGGTTTCAGATTGGCCTTTCCCGGACGCTTGGCTGGCCTCGGGCAACTCGTGAGTTGGATCGCCGTCATCTGGTCGTTGACCTCAGGCATTTGCCTGACGCTCGGCGCCGTGCATTTTCTCGTTTGGGGCCGCCGCCACGGTGGTGAAATCTGGTGTTCTCACTCGCCGCGACCGCGGCCGCTGGCTACGCCCTGCTCGACTTGCTGGGAATGCACGCCCGGACACCGGAGGAGTATGAGGTATTCTTTCGCTGGATGCTGGTGTTGGGGATGGTGGAAGGCGTGTTGATCGCGTGGTTCATTTACCTCTATTTGCACGCGGGACGGCTCTGGCTGCTGTATTTGATCTGCGGTGTGCGTGCGCTCATGTTGGTCCTCAACTTCACGCCGGGGGGTGAATTTTTTTATTACCGCGAAATCACCGCTTTGCACCATATGCCGCTGCTGGGAGAGCAGATCTCGCATCCGCATGGCGTGTTGCATTCCTGGGCGGCACTCATGCACTTGAGTCTGGTGTTGATCGTCATTTTTGTGGTCGACGCCACCCGAACCGCCTGGAGGAACGGGGCGCCGTGGCGCGCACGGGTACTGGGCAGCTGGACGTCGATTGGATTCGCATTGGCGATCGTGCTTTATGCGCTCTATGCGCGGGAAATTCTGCCGAGCACGTTTTCCAGCCAGCTCGTCCTGTCGCTGATTCTTCTGATGGGCTATGACCTGAGCCTGGATGTGCTCCGGGCAGGGCAACTGTCGCGCGACCTGCTGGAAAGCCAACAACGCATGCATTTGGCCGCCAGGGCTGCGAACCTCAGCCTTTGGGAGTGGGACCTGGTGCGGGACGAGATCTGGGTTACCGAGAAGGGCCGGGAACGCGCCGGAGCCGGGGCGTCCGAGCGGATTACTTTTGCCCGCTTCCTGCAGTCAGTTCATCCCGACGACCGGGAATCGACGCAACGCGCCGCGCGCCACGCGATTGAGGTCAGCGGCGAATTCGAGGCTGAGTATCGCGTGGTTGCCAACGGAAAGGTGACACACTGGATTGTGGCGCGTGGACAGGTGGAGCGTGGCCGGGATGGAAATCCGCTTCGGTTGCGCGGTGTTTCCGTGGACGTCACCGGGCGCAAAAAGGCCGAGGATCAACTCGCCCAACACCGGAATGAACTGGCTCATCTTTCCCGAATCACAACCCTCAGCGAGTTGTCCAGTTCCCTCGCGCACGAATTGAACCAGCCCCTCGCCATCATTCTCACCAATGCCCAGGCCGCCCAGCGCCTGCTCGTGCAGAATCCGCCGGATGTCGCGGAGACCCTCAGCATCCTGGCGGACATCGTGAGTGAAGATCAGCGGGCCGGTGAGGTCATCCGCCGGCTGCGCGCACTTCTGAAGCCCGGCCAGACGCAAAGAGCGTCGCTGGCCTCGAATGAACTCATCCAGGATGTGCTTCGCATCATCTCGAGCGATTTGATCGGACGCGGCATTTCGGTCCGCACGACCCTGGCTGTGAACCCGCCGCAGATCATGGGGGATCGCGTCCAGCTCCAGCAGGTGCTCCTGAACCTGATTCTGAATGCCTGCGACGCCATGGCCGCCAATCCCCCGGGGCAACGGCACCTGACCCTTTCCACGGTGCACCAGGATGGAATGCTGCGGATTTCCATATCGGACAACGGTTGCGGCTTGCCTGCGGAGCCGGAACGCATTTTTCAACCGTTCTACACGACCAAGAAAGACGGTCTGGGCCTGGGGCTTGCGATTTGCCGATCCATCGTCACGGCCCATCGGGGGCGATTGTGGGCGGTGGCAGGGGAAGCCGGCCGCGGGACGACGCTTCAGGTTGAATTACCCGTCCGGATGGCAAGTGGCGGGGGGCAAGGGGCCAGTGAGGGAATATGAGCAGCGGAAATCTTGAACAATTCGGGGCGTATCGAAAAGCGTTGGAACTATTTGACGGGGTCATTGAGGACACAGCGCGATTCCTCGCTGATCGCAAGCTGGAACGTCTTGTCAGCCAACAAGTGGCCAGTGCCGATTCTGTCTGCTCGAACATCGAGGAAGGCTATGGCCGCGAGTCCACGGTCGAATACCGACGTTTTTTGATCATCGCCAGAGGATCGTTGAGGGAAACACAAGGGCGTTACCGGCGGCTGCGCTACCGGGTGCCACTTGAAATCGTCGAGCAGAGAATCGCATTGGCCGAGGAGATCAACCGAATTCTCAGCGCTACCATCAAACGACTCACCACAAGATGAAACCTCTCGCGACCGGCCATTCGCCACTTGGCCACTTGCCACCTGCCACTTGCCACCGGCCACTTGCCACCGGCCACTTGCCACTTGCCACTGACACCCTCCCTCCCACCGTCTTTCTCCTCGACGACGAGCCGGGAATGCTCAAGGCCCTCGCGCGCCTGCTCAGGGCCGAGGGTTTCGCTGTGCAATCGTTTACGTCCGCAAAGGCGTTCCTGGAATCGTGCCGACCGGAGACCTCCGGCTGCCTGGTGCTCGACGTGGCGATGCCGGAGCTCAACGGACTGGAATTGCAGCAGAGGCTGACGCGTTCCGGCATTGTCATGCCGATTGTGTTTCTCACGGGGCGCGGCGACATCCCCATGAGCGTGCAGGCCATCAAGGCCGGCGCGACG
>JAXMHQ010000031.1:0-62219 GCA_046346665.1 Verrucomicrobiota bacterium | reverse complement strand
ACTCGCTGAATTCGATCTGCGCCAGGCTGCTGCTCCGGTAAAATCGCTCGTGGATGAGCGCCATGGACCGGATCCGGTGCTGCGCCTGCTCGAAGGCCTGCCGCGCCTCGGGGTCCTGGATGCATTCGCCCTGGAGATTGAGCAGGCTGGAGATGAGCTGCATGTTGTTCTTCACACGGTGATGGATCTCCTTCAGCAAGGTCTCCTTCTCGCTCAAGCTCTCCCGCACCGCCGCCTCCGCCTGCCGGCGCTGCGTGATGTCTGCCCGGATCGCCACGAACTGCGACGGCTTCCCGTCCGCCCCGCGAAACGGCACAATGGTCGTGTCTTCCCAGAACAGCCGCCCGTCCTTGCTGCGGTTGCAAACCTCCCCCTTCCACACCTGCCCGGAAAGTATCGTGTTCCAAAGCTGCGCAAAAAAGGATTTGGGATGCACGCCGGAATTGACCAGCCGATGATCGCGCCCCAGCAATTCCTCCCGCGAATAACCCGAGATCGCGCAGAACTTGTCGTTCACATAGGTGATCCGCCCCTGCGGATCGGTCACCGCCACGATCGCATGCTCGTCCAGCGCCGCCTTCTGGTCCTTCAATTCCTGCTGCGCCAGCGCCAGTTCCCGGATTTTCTTCTCATACTCCGCATTCACGGTGCAGAGCTCCTCGTTCACCGAATGCAATTCCTCGTTCGTGCTCTGCAATTCCTCGTTCGACGCCAGCATCTCCTCGTTGCTGGCTTGCAATTCCTCGTTGTTCGTCTCGAGTTCCTCGTTCGCCGATTGCAACGACTGGCGGGTCTGCGCCAGCTCGGATTCCAGCGACTCCAGCCGCGTCCGGGCCGCGTCTTTCAATCGCACCCGGCCCGCCCGCTCCAACGCTTTCGGCGACCCGCCCCGCTCCCGGAACTGAACGAAGACAAACAAGGAATCCGTCGGCCGGTCCGGCACCGGGTCCGCAATCACATCCACCACCACCCCCCGCCCGTCCCGCTGGCACCGCACGCCCGCATGCTCCACCCGCTGGCCTCGCTTCACCACGGCGTGAATCGCCGACGACAACGCCAGCCTCAAATCCCCGCGCGTCAACCGCGTCACATCGCTGCTCATCCGGCCCGTCGGCGGACTCAAAAACGCGCTGGCCTCGCCGAACACATGCAGCACTTCGCGCCGCTCGTTCACCAGGATCCCCGGCGGCAGCAGCGTCCCCACCAGCGATTCATACGCCCTCGCCAGCCGGGCATCCGCCATCGGCGCCAGGGCCCCCGCCCCCGTCTCCGGTGGAACCAACGCCGCGCCGGGCGCCGCGCCCCGGTGGGCGCGCACGTCCCGCACCTTGCGGAACAACCGGCAGCGCGCCTCCACCGCTCCAAACTCCGCGGCCAGCCCGCCCGGCGTCTCGCTGGGCCCCAAAAACAGCACGCCGCCCGTGCGCAGCGCAAAATGAAACGATCCCAGCACGCGCGCCTGCACCGCCGGCCGCAGGTAAATCAACAGGTTCCGGCAGCTCACCAGGTCCATCCGCGTCAACGGCGGATCCTTCATGACGTTGTGCGGCGAAAACAACAGCAGTCGGCGCAACCGCGAAGACACCCGCACCCGGCCTCCTTCCATGTGAAAAAACTGCCGGTAATGGTCCGACGGCAAACTGTCCAGCGCCGCTTCCGAATACAATCCATCCGAGGCGAATTGAAGCGATTCGCGGTGGACATCCGTGGCGAAGATCTTCACGTTCGGCTCCCGGCCCCGCTCCTGGAACGCGTCGGCAAACAACATCGCCACCGTGTATGCCTCCTCGCCCGTCGCGCATCCCGCCACCCACGCCCGAAGCTCGTCCTGCGGCGACGTCGCCGCCACCAGCGGTTCAATCACCCGCCGCTTCAGTTCCGCAAACGCCTCGGGATCCCGGAAAAACCGCGTCACGCCGATCAGCAAATCCCGGTAAACCGCCGCCAGTTCGCGGGGATCCTCCAGCGCGCTCCGCGCATATTCCGCAAGGCTCCCGCGATGCTGCAAACTTACCCGGCGGTGCACCCGCCGGAAAATCGTCGCCGGCTTGTATCCCTTGAAATCGATCCCATACACCTCCCGCAATCGCTCCAGCAATCCCGGCAACCCCTCCTCCAGCCCGGACACCCGGCCCTGCGCCGGCGGCTTCAACGCCGCACCCGGATTCTTCGCATACTCGACCAGCACCTGCGCCATGTCGCCCGGCGGCAACACCGCGTCCGCCGCCCCGCTCTCCACCGCGCTCCGCGGCATGCCGTTGAACCGCGCCGAATCCTCGTCCTGCACCAGGGCCAACCCCCCCGCCTCGTGCACCGCGATCAACCCCTGCGTCCCATCGGAACCCGTTCCCGACAGAATCACCCCCGCCGCCCGCTCTCGAAATTCCCGCGCCAGCGAATTCAAAAACAGGTTGATCGGCATCAGCGATTTGTTCGACGACCGCTCCCGCACCGCCAGGAACCGCCCCTCGCAAACCATCTCCTTTCCGGGCGGCAACAAATACACCGTATCCGCCGCCAGCCGCGTCCGCCCCTTCACCAAAATCACCCGCATCTCCGTATGCCGCGCCAGCAATTGGTCCATCAAACTCCGGAAATCCGGCGACAAATGCTGAATCACCACGAACGCCACCCCGCATGGCGTCGGGATTGGCTTGAAGAATCGGGCCAGCGCCTCCAACCCGCCCGCGGAAGCCCCCACGCCCACCACGAGCCGGGGCGAAGCCGCCTTGCCGCGAACGCGAACAGCCCGGCGATCCGGCGAAGAAGCGGAGTTGCGGCGGGACCGGGATCTGGCTTTCAACCCGGCGCTTTTCGATTTTGGTTTTCGAGGCCTGCCCATGCCACGGTCGCACTGTTCGAGTGTTGGCCGCTAATTACACCCGCCGCCCGCTTGGGGCAAGAACAAGAGGTTAAATGGTTAAAAAAGTTAAATAAGTTGAATGGTCGCAGCGCGCCCAGTTCCATTCAACCGTTTAACGTTTTTAACCATTCAACTCTCAAGAGGAAATTACCCTTCCTGCGGCGCCGCGCTTTGGGCTTCCGCCAGCGCCTTCTCACCCGCCACCGCCCGGCTCCGCTCCGCCGCCGGCAGCCACTTCCACCCCCGCCACCGCCAATACATGATCATCCCCCGCGTCCACTCGTCGCAAATGAGCGAGATCCAAATCCCCACCAGCCCGAGCCCCAGCTTCAATCCCAGCAGCCACGCCAGCGGCACCCAGATCCCCCACATGCACACAAACCCCGCCATCACCGGAAACCGCGCGTCGCCCGTCGCCCGCAGCGAACTGATCACCACCACGTTGAACACGCGCCCCGGCTCCAACAGGATCCCCATCCGGATCAACAACGTCCCCGACGCAATCACCGCCGGCGTGCGCTGGTGAACACCCCAGTACCACGGCGCCGCCACCCCCAGCAACACCATCCCGCACACCGCCAGCATCAGCGCCACTGGACACTACGCAGCAATTCACGATAGGCTTTCTCGAACAAACCGGCCCCGATCAAATGGCCGATCATGATCTCCGTGCCCAGCCCGATCGAAATGCTCACCAGGATGACCCAGCGATTGATGTTCATCGTGTAGGTCTGGGTCGCCAGCTCGGTGGCGCCCATGCGCGCGATGAACGTCGTCACCACCATGAACGCAATCCAGTAGCTGATGTTCTCCCCCGCCGCCGGATGGCCAATGTGCAGGATCCGCCGCACTTTCCCGCCGCTGATCGAAAAGAAATCCCGCAGGTGCGGCTTCAGCCCCGTGCGCCGGTACAGGATGATCCACAACGCCGCGTTGGCCGCCACGCGGCTGAACGCGCTGGAGATCGCCACACCCGTGACCCCCATTTTCGGAAACCCCAGGAATCCAAACAGCAGCAGGCAATTGCCGGCGGCGTTTAGAATGTTCTGGCCCAGCGCCACCAGCATCGCGTCACGCGTGTAGGTGTGCGCCCGCAACGTCGCCGAAATCGCCACGTTCAACGATTCCAAAAACAGCGTTCCCCCCATCCACGCCAGGAACGGCTTCGCATACACAATCGGCCCAGGCGGCGTCTGCATCAGCAGCAGCATCGACGTCGAAAACAACGTCACCAGCACGCTCACCCCAAGACCGATCCAGAAGTTCGTCGCAATCGCCGCCGCCGATATCTCGTCCGCCCCCCGCCTGTCCCGCGCGCCCAAGTGATGGGTGATCACCACGCTGCTCCCGATCCCAATAAACGCGAACGTCAGGATGAACAGCATCACGACCTGGTTCGCCATGCTCAGCCCCGCCACCGCGTCGTCCCCGATATGGCTGACCATGAAGATGTCCACCGTCCCGATCAGCATCCGCAGGCCCTGCTCCACAAAAATCGGCCAGGCCAAAGCCAGCAGGCCCGCGCCTCCCAGAACGGCCGCCGCCGCCGGCACGGCCGCCTTGCCCCGATTCGCCAGGACGGAATCGCCCCCGCGCGCGCTCACAACAACCGCGGCTCACCGCGAAGAAAACAGTTCACTGTCATCCGACGAATTGTAGTTGCCCGCCAAGAGGGAACAAGAATCTTAAAGAAGCCCCGTAGCCGCGATCGTCAGATTGCGGTTCCCCACCTCACCCACACCTCCGCGATTTCACAATCGCGGCTACCCCGTAGCCGCGATCGTCAGATCGCGGTGCCGGCGCGCATCAGGACACCTCATGACTTTCCTAACAAATGTTATGCTTGTTTTGTGTTGCCGCCCCCGCGACGGCATGGTATGGCCTGTTCTATGAAATCCCTCACCCTTTCGCTCGCCCTGCTGGCCGTCGTCGCCCTCCCCTTGAGCGTCCCCGCCCCGCCCATTCCCTGGGGCCCCCTGACCATCCGACTCAAGGCAACCCTGCAGGAACAGGTGGCCGTCACCAGCACCCGCACCAACATCTCCTCCGCCGGCACCAATCGCCTTGAAACATTTACCGCCACCTCGACAAACCTCGTCGTCGACAACGCGTTTGTCCTGAAGATGCTGGAGCAGATGTTTGCCACCAATTTTCCGGCCGGGGCTGAATTGATGATCGATCCCTGCAGCCGGGTCGCCGTGGTCCAGGGCGGAACCAATGTCCTGATGAACCTGCCTGATTCACCAGCCCCGGTGGGATTCGATCTCAACTCGCCGCTGGAATCCGGCCGGTGGATACGAACGTCGGACGTGCCTTCCGGCGCCTGGAGGAAGGATTCCTACAACACGACCCTGAAATTCGGCGGATCGTTCGCAGTCAACAATTACATCCAAATGTATTATTTCAGCCTGAGCGGGACCTGTATCCAGCAGCAAACAGGCAACGACCCGGGCGTTGGCAGGACGACCTGGACGATGACCGGTTCCGGACCGGCTTATTTCAATTACATGCCCGGGATCGTCACCGGCACCGTGAAAGCCACCGCGCCGGGCATTTGCGTCCCGCGCTAGCGCGACTCGCGCCTCGCGGGAGGTTGACTCAACGTTCGCACCACGAATTCCTCGACGAGCCGCCGGCTGTCCGGGCCGAAAAATTGCGGTCCCTCATGATCGGCCCCGTGAAGCGTCTCCAGCGTCACCTCGCGAACGCCGGCCTGCATCAGCGCCTCCGCCAGGATCACGCTCTGCGCCAGCGGCACCAGCCGGTCGGCGTCACCGTGCATGATCAAAAACGGCGGATCGTTCCGGTCAATGTATGTGATCGGATTCGCCGTCCGCGCGAGTTCCTTGCGTTCCTGGATCGGCCCGCCCACCAGCCGCGACTCGGGCGAGTTGGTCGAGTCATGCTGCATCAAACCGCCCGGTCCCGCCTGCTTCCCCATCACCACCAGGTCGGTCGGACCAAACCAGTCCACCACCGCCTGGACCCGGCTGGACACGTTCGTCGGCCCCAGGTCGCCCTCCGTTTCCTTCACGTCGCCGCTCGTGCCCACAAACGCCGCCAGGTGCCCGCCCGCGGAATCGCCGCCCGCCGCAAACCGGTCCGGATCCAGCCCGTACCGCCCCGCGTTGGCCCGCAGAAACCGGATCGCCGCCTTGCAATCGTGCGCCTGCGCCGGCCAGATCGCGTCCTGCGAAAACCGGTATTGAATGCTAGCCACGGCGATGCCGCGGGACAGCAGGTAAAGCACCGGCGGACTGGACTGGCTCCCGCCCATCCAGGCGCCGCCATGAATCCAAATCATCAGCGGCATCGGTTTGTCCGGCGTCTTCTCCGGCAGGAACAGGTCGAACACCTGCTTCGGATGCCCGTTTTCAACGTACGGAATGTTCCGCTCAATCCGCATGCCCGGCTTCGAAGAGCCGGGTGCGGCGTTTGTCGGGTCCGCCGCGGCGGACAAGTTCGCGCCGGCGGCAAGGCAGGCGATGGCGGCGCTGAAAATCAGTCGGATGTTCATGCTCATTTCGCGGCGGGTTTGGCTTCGGCGATCACGGCATCAAAGGCGGGCTTCGGCTGGTTGTTGGCGTCGAACAACAGCGGCTTTCCGTTCGCGCGCCAGGAAACCCCGTCGTTCACTCCCCAGAACGTCACCATTTTCACCGAGTTGCGGTGCTTGACGAATGCCTTGAACAGCGCGGCGTATTCCTTCGCCAGCTTTGCATTGGCGTCTTCAACCAAACCGCCCTGCGTGGTGGCGGCGTTGTTCGCCACGTCGGCCCCGGTGTTGCGCTGCCCCGCCTGCGCCCCGTTCACGTCGAGTTCCGTGATGTGAATCGGCAATCCGAGCGATTCCAGATCCGTCAACGCCTGGTCCTCCTCCTCGAAACTCGGCGAGGTCACGCTCACGTGCGTCTGCGACCCGATCGCCATAACGGGCACATGCTGTTCCTGAAGCGATTTCACCAGCGCGATGAACTTGCGCCGCTTGACCGGGTCCTCCAACCCGTAATCGTTGTAGCGCAAAATCGCCCCGGGATCCGCGGCGTGCGCATACTCGAAAGCCTTCGCGATGAAATCGGGCCCGATGATCTGCGACCAGGGCGACACCCGCAAAATGTTCGTGCCGTGATCCGACACGGCTTCGTTCACCACGTCCCAGACCTGGATTTTGCCCTTGTAACGGCCGACAACCGTCTGAATGTGATTGCTCATGCGCTGGAGGAGCTCATCCCGTGAAGCGCGCGGCCCGTTGAATCCGCGGCCGGGGGAGTTCGTCGCGCCGGCCGGCGGCGGGTTGGTTCCCTCGAAGACCCACCGCGGCGTCTGCGCATGCCAGACCAGCGTGTGACCGACGAGATACAGCCGGTTGCTTAACCCGAAATTGACATACGCGTCCGCCGGTCCGAATTCATAGCCGTCGGCCCCTTCGCGCGGATGAATCAGAGCCCACTTCAAATCGTTCTCCGGCGCGATCTGGTTGAACTGCTGTTTCACCAGGGCAATGTCTTTTTGCACCTGCTCGGGCGAGCGCCGCGCGTTGTCGGCCCGCACCCCGGCCGCCCCCAACGCGACCGTCCGGTTGATGGCGGTGCCCACCAGGAAATCGTTCTTGAAGGCGTCCTTCAGGGTTGCGTTTTCGGCAGCCGCCGCAGGCAGGGACCAGGCCATCATGGCGGCGATGAATGCTGGAGAGAACCGAAGGAGGTGGAGGCGCGCGAGGCGGGAGATCAGTTTCATATGATAACAGGGATCCGACGATGAACCGGCGCGGGTGATTCAACACCGCAGTCGCAGGCACGACTGCATTCTCGGGAGAAACCCACCGGCGCGCAAGACCGCAATCTGCCCGACCCCGGCGCCGATTCGATTCGTGCTTGCGCTGAATTGACGACGGCGGGAAGATGGGGGGCAAGGGAAGGTGGCGTCAAGAGTTCTGTGTAAAAGCTGGGAGGGGGTGACGGGTCCAGTGCTGGTTCATGCGGTCAAAGACGGCAAATAGGATTCGTTCACAGCTGTCGCGGGTTGTAAAGGCGCACATGGTTCGGATTCGGCGTCGAACCTCTACAAAGAGGCGCTCGATGACATTGGTGGTGCGTAGGCGTTTCCATTGGGTCTTTGGGCAACTAAAGAAAGCCAGCAGTTCCTCCAGATCGGCTTCGAGGCAGGCCACGGCCTTGGGAGCCCGTGCTTGCCAGCGACGGCGCCACTGACGAAACCGTTGGATGGCCTCCGTGCGGGTCTGGGCTTGGTAAATGAGCTTGGCCTCCTCCAGGCAGGGCGCTTGAGAGGCTTTGAGTTTGTTCTCCAGGTTGCGCAGCTTGTGGGCCCAACAGCGCTGATGCGGCACTGCCGGCCAAAGCCGATCAATGGCCTTGGCCAACCCAGCTTGTCCGTCGGTGCCGATCAGCTCCAGAAACTCTCCATGCAGTCCTCGATTGAACAGACCCCACAGGAAATCAAACCAGCTTTCCTGGCCTCGGCATTGACGATGTGAAAGTCGATGAGCTCGCGTTTGCCCTCGGTGGTCACGCCATAAGCGCAGAGCACCATGCGGCGCTGGACCTTGCCCACCAGCCGGATCCGCACGCTCACCCCATCTAAAAGCAAATAGCGGTAGTGATCAGGCAAGCGGCGCCGATGAAACGCATGCACCGATTGATCCAGGGCTTTGGCAACCGCGCTGACCGTCGAGGCGCTCACTGCGTCCTCCACCAGCGTGGCCAGCGCACGGCCGGCCTGACGGGTCGAGACGCCCAACAGAAACACCTGTTTCAACGCCTCGTTGATCACCGGCTCCCGGCGCTGGTAACGTTTCAAGACCTGTGTCTGAAACTGCCCAGACCGAGTTCGGGGCACTTGCAGTTCCAAGGCCCCCAGCCGAGTAGTCAGGCCTCGACGGTAGAAGCCGTTGGCCTGGTCCACTCGCTGCTCAGTCCGTTCGTAGGGGTGTGCATTGAGAAAACACTGACGCTCGTAGCTCATCAGTTCTTCCAGAAACTGCTGGTGCCGCTCTTTCATCAATCCATCCAGATCCTCAAAGAAAAACTCACTTTTTGCTGCTTGCAGCCGCTCCCAACAGGCGGCAGGCTCAAAGGTGAGGGCTTCGCTTGCTCTCATGGGTGTATCTTCCTTTCCAGGTTTAGGGTTGTTCATTTGCATGAAACCCAGATACACCCCCTCCACAGCTTTTACACAAGAACTCTTACGCCACCGCAAGGGAAGTGCCATCATTTCGGGAGTTGCTGAAACACGCAAAAAGGGCTATTTTATGGGCGATGAAATTGAGATTGGATCTGCTGGAGCATCTGACCGCGGCGGACATTCTTCAGGAAGCCGCAGCCAATCAGCACCGCTACAAAGCAGAGCCCACTTTCTCAAAAACTGGGATTGGGCATCTGTCACCCAGATCCACGACGGACTCTGCGAACGAGGCCGCGCGCAGCGAGGCATTAACACGGAAACTCACGCAGCGGCTCAAGAGGACTGGGAAAAAATCCGCGCGTCCGAACTAAGCCTCATCGAAGCCTTTCGCTTCCTCAAATCCTGCCATCGTCGCGCCCCTTTTCTTTTCTACAACGGCAATACGTTTGCCGAAATAGGCCGCGCGCTGGCAACAGCGCTGTTTTCCAACCTCCCGTTTCACCGGCGGAAGGAAGCTGCCTCGAGCGTGGCACATTTCATCACGGGCGTCCTGGATGAAGACCTGCTGGTCGAAGCCGTCGACTCTCTCTCCGAAATCGCCGATTGGAAGGAAGGCGATCGCGTCAAAACACTCCGGGGAACCACGCGCGGGGTCATCGTCCGGATACTCGAGGACGGCCGAATCGCGTGGCGGCCGGACGGAAGCCAGTCGCAACTTACTTCGCTGCCCGAAAGCCTCGTTCCCGACAAGAGTCCGCGACGCGGAAAAAATCTGGATTGATCCCGCGCTCCTCGCCCTCACTTCACCGGCAGCTCGTAAATCGTCATGCTGAATCGCGGCAGGACCAGCATCTCCCCGACTTTTTCCAGCACCGTCCGGGTGATCTCCGGATGCGACCCGTCCGGATGCGTGGAGGCCAGGCGCCATTGAGTGCCGCTGCCGGACAAATCCGCGCCCGCGATCTGCAGCCGCAAGGGTTGCTCGGTGTCGGTGGGATTCAGCACGGCCACCGTGAGCGTCTTTCTGTCCGCGCTCCAGGCGGCAACGACGTCGAGCGGGAAGGTCTCGCTGCCGGCATTCACCGCCGGCTGCTCGCCGCCCACAGGGTCCGCCGGCTTCGGCTGAGGCGAATTGCCGGCCACTTCTACGGGCAGAACGCCAAAATGATCCCGGTAGAATTTAAACACCAGCCCGTTCGCATTCAGGCCGGTGTTCGTGCCATCCCGCGCCAGCAGCGAGGTGGCGAAGGTGTACGCGCCCATCTGAATGATGTCCGAATGCCGGAACATCTCGTGAAACACCCAGGCATACGACGGGTAAACCGGATACTTCCCGCCCATGTAGGCCCACTCGTCAATCGCCATCGGCTTGGGATGCGCCGCGAGTTGCGGCAGCAGCTTCTCGTATTCGCGGTATTCCTCGGCTTTCAACCGGACATGGTTGGCCGGACGCCGCATCCAGTCCGTGACGGGTTCATTGGGATCGTTCGGCACCTGCCGCCCTTCCGCCAGGCTGAAATGGGTGTTGCCGTAATTGTAATAGTGTTCGCTGATGAGATCGAAATTGTCGAAGCAGTGCTGCAAAAGCCCGCCCGTCCAGTCCGCCGGCGACAAATACGCCGGGACCAGGTTGGTGCCGAGGCTGAGCGATTCCTTCGAACCGGTCATCGTGTCCGGCATCGCGCCGGACGCAATTAATATTATGTTAGGATCAATCCTGCGCATCTCCCGGGCGAACTGGTTGTGCTTGTATTCGAACTGCGGCAGCTTCATCGCGCCGTACTGATACGTGATCCCCCACATCTCGTTGCCGATCCCCCAGAACTTCACCCCGTAGGGCGCCGGGTGCCCGTTCGCCGCGCGCTGTTTGCCCATCGGCGTGGAGACGTCGCCGTTGGCGTATTCCACGTACTCCGCGGCCGACCAGGCATCGCCCGTGCCGGCGTTGACGCTAATGTAGGGTTCCACACCCAGCAGGCGGCACATCGTCAGGAACTCGTCCGTGCCGATATCGTTCGGCTGCACGGCGCGCCAGACGGGATCGTACTCCGGCGGGCGCCGGTCCGGATCGCCGATGGCATGGCGCCATTCGAATGCGGAGACATAGTTGCCGCCCGGGAACCGGTAAACGCCCGATTGCAAACTCTTCAACGCGGCGATCGCTTCCGGCTTCCACCCTTCCAGGTTGACCTTCGGCATCAGCGACACGGCCCCGACCTGAAATGAGCCGGTCCCAGTCCCGCGAATTTCCAGCGTGGCCGCCCCGGAATCCGCGGCGGTGAAGGAAAAAACCTGCTTCCGGTAATCCCGACCCGGCTTGCCCCGCCAGATCTCCTGGCGCGGCGCGTCCGCATTCGTGCCCCAAACAATGCTCAAGCTAACGTCCGCCGAAGAATCCCCGGCCAGTTGAACCCGGCCCGTGTAATCCGCCCCTTTCACAAAACGCAATCCCGTCTGCCGGATCCCGCGCGGTTCGGCGCCGGCCAGTTGGATGCGCGGAGTGTGATCGCCGACAAATGGCCGGTTCGTATCCATGATCACCGAATCCACCGGGCCGATCGGATTCCAGCGTCCAGGGCCGGCATCGCGCCGCCGCCCCGGACCGAACGGCCCGGGCCCCCTGCGGGCCGCCGGGTCCTCCGCCGGCGCTGGCTGGACCGGGTGAAAAAACTTCCGGTCGTCGATCATCTCCGACCATAACGTCGAGTAGATCAGGCCACCGGCATGTTCGACGAACTGGCCGTAGACGTATGGAGAAATGGGCGCGTTGGTCCGTGAAGCGTCCACGCGCGCGATCACGCCGTCTACCGCCGAAACCGGCGGACACGCAGCGAGTACGAGGAGAAAACCGGCGCGACAGGCAAGGCGGGCAAACACATGCATAAAAACGAAGTGAGGGCATTAAATCGCCGGCAGGCCCCGCGCGCAATGAATTTCCATGGATTCCCTCCCTCCCATCCGCCCCATTTCTGAGGATTGCGATTCGTCACAGCCCGGGATAAGCTGCAGCCCGCGCGTGCGCACGTGGCGGAATGGCAGACGCGCCAGACTTAGGATCTGGTCCCGCAAGGGTTGGAGGTTCAAGTCCTCTCGTGCGCACCATTCAGCAACCGTCCTCAGCTTTCCCAATCACGAGGTTGCGCCGGCCGATGGGACGCACGGAACCCTCCGGGCCGGATCGATTGCCATCGTGCCGACATTGCAGACGGCATCAAATCCGGGCGTCGCGACCAATCGCGCCGGCGTAACCTCTAATTCCCGCAAATTTCCAGCCCCCTCACGGGTGCTTCTTGAAAGCCGACTTGATCTCCGCCAGCGACACTCCCAGCGTCGCGCGCGCGACGGCGTCCAGCGCGGGCTCGGGGCCGCTCAGGTGAATCGTGCGATGCACATGCGCCAGGCTCTGGCCGGGCGCCAGCGCGGCGGCGGGCGAGGAGGATTCCAATTCGAAGAACGGCCCCATGGGCTTCGCGCCGGGCGTCGCCGGGCCGTCGTTGTAACTGTTCGCGACATCGCCGCCGAAGGGATGCTCCTGCAGTTTCCACAGCGAGTTGACGTAGTCCGTCACCCCGACCGGCTGCGTGAATTGCACGATGGTCAACACCTTGTTGTCCGCGTCATAAGCGCCCAGCACCGCCATGCTGCGTTTCGGGTTAAGACCGATCTTGCTCCGGTATTTGCCGTCCGCACACAGGTAAACCACGTTGTCCTCCACCTTCAAACGGTCCGCCGGAATCGCCCCGAAATAATCCGAGGTCACCTTCGGCCCGAGCTCGGATTCAGGCCCGGCCTTGATCGGCGCCACGATGGTGGCGGAAGGCGACGGATTGAACATGCCGAGAATCCAGATCGAGAGCAGCCCGGTCTGCTTTTCCCAGGCGTGCTTGCCGGCGTTGCGGATCTGGTTGTCGGTTTCGTAGGCCACCAGGCTGACGCCTTCCTTCGCACCCACGCCGAGCTTCTTCCAGGCCGTCGCGCTGTCGAGCAGCCGCACGGTGCGCTTGACCGACACCTGGAACTCGGTGCCCGAGTAGTTCGTCAGGCCGAAATCCGCCGTGAACGTCGCCTGGCTGGCGGATTTTTCGGCAACCCGGTAGGGCACCGTGTCGAACACGGCCGGCGTTTGCCAGTCCGCAAATTCGAACTTCGCGCCTTTCGGAAAAAAGATCGAGAACTGCCCGCCCTCGGGCCCCATCCAGAACCGGTCCTCGCCGCCGAACGCGTTCATGTGCGGCAGGATTTTGCCAGACGCAATCAGCTCGCGGTTGATCCAGCCGAAGCTGGCCCCGGCGTCGGAGCCGGCGGTGCTGGTCATGACGCGGCCCTGCCAGGCGGGCACGACGGCCACTTTCGACGCGCCCTCTCCGAGCACGAGGACATCGGTGTGTTGTTTGAGGAATGCCGTATCGTCGCCGAAGCTGGCGGCGCCGGCCCCGGAAGGAGCGGCGGTGGCTGTGAGCATAAGAATTGTTAGAGCGAGGTTCTTGTTCATAAAGGTTTGTTTGTTTCAGTTCCGGTCATGAATCCGTCAGTGGCCGCGCAGCGGCCCGGCGCCGTGCAGCGATTTCGCCCGGCTCAGCATCGGCCAGCAATAGCCGTAAAGCGCAATGAAGATGAAGCACACCATCGGCACAATGAAGCCGGTGGACATGTCGTGCTTGTCGGCGATGGCGCCCATGAGCTTCGGCAGCAGCGCGCCGCCGACGATGCCCATCACGATGTAGGACGACGCGCGCTTGGCGCGGACGCCGAGGCCGAAGATGCCGAGGGCGAAGATCGTCGGGAACATGATGGACATGAAGAAATAACTCAGGAACACGCAAATCACCGAGAGCCAGCCGAGTTTCAGGAACACCAGGAACGTGAGCCCCACGTTCAGCAGGCCGTAGAAGCCCAGCATCCGGTGCGCGGAAATCTTCCGCAACAGCGCGGCGCCTGTGCCGCGGCCGGCCAGGAAAAACAGGAAACCCACCGACGCCAGCCCGGACGCGCCCTGGTTCGAGATGTGCAGCAGCCCGTCCTTGCCCGTCTCCAGCCACCGGCCGAAAAAGCCCGAACCCCACGACCCCGGAAGCCCCGGCGGCTCGGCGATCATGTAGTTGATCAGGAAACTGAAAATGCCCGACTGCGCCGCGACGTAGAAAAATTGCGTCAGCGTCGCGCCGGAAAAATGTTCGTGCGACCAGATGCTGTGATGGGAAATGCGTTTCACCATGGGGAACAGGATGGCGGCGATGAGCGCCAGGATCACGACGCCCGCCCAGCCCAGCACGGTCAGCATGCCCGCCTCCTCGGAAAGCGGCGACGCCCCAAAGTGCGGCAGCGCCGAAGCCAGACGGGCCATCGCGGGCCCCGCCCCGGCCGCCCCGAGAACCAGCCACGCAATCATCCCGAAGACACACAGCAACGCCGCGATGTTCCCCAGGATCAATGCGTACACCAGCCCGTAATTCACATCGCGCGGCGCCGCCGCCTTGCCGGAATCCGGGTCGTCCAGGTGATATTCATCCTCGGTCTTGATGTCCGGCACGTTGGCGAAATAAAAGATCACCGCGAGCAGCAGCACCACCACCCCCACCCCCGCATACGGAATCCAGATCGTCTGGCTGCCCGTGTCCTGGCCGGCCGCGTCTTTGCCATAGAAAAACATCCCGCCCGCAATCGGCCCGAACACCCAGCCGACGCCGTTGCAGGACTGCGCCAGGTTGATCCGCGTGGCGGCGAATTCCTTCGGGCCGAGCACCGTCGTGTAGGGATTCGCCACCGTTTCCAAAAAGGTCAGGCCCGACGCGATGACGCACACGCCCAGCAGGAACGCCCAGAACGAGGCGATGTGCGTCGCGGGAATGAACCAGAACCCGCCCGCGCCGACCATCAGCAGGCCGGCGATGATGCCGCCCTTGTAACCCAGCCGGATCGCCAGCCAGCCCGCCGGCAGCGACATCAGGAAATATCCCATCCAATGCGCAAACTGCACCCAGGCCGATTGCGCCAGGGTGAGATGCAACGTCTGCTGAAAATGCCGGTCCATCACGTCGATCATCCCGTTGCAGAATCCCCACAGCAGGAACAGGGAGCTGACAATGGTGAACGTGAAGACGAGGTTCTTGCCGTCGTCCGTGACGAACATGCTCTTTTTTTCAGTGCTCATGATTTAAATTCAATTCCCGGAATGCGCCGCCGCCTGGCCCATCGCGGCCGCCAGGATCGCCTCCTGCGAGGCTTCGCCCCGGCCGAATTCGGCGGTCACCCGGCCGCGATGCAACACCACGATCCGGTCACTCAGGTTCAGCAGTTCGGGCATTTCGGAGGTGATCAGCAAAATGGCGATTCCTTCGGCGGTCCAGCGGCCCATCTGCTCGTAAATTTCATGCTTCGCGGCGACGTCAATGCCGCGCGTCGGCTCGTCCAGCAACAGCAGCCGCGGCCGGGTCTGGAGGCACTTGGCAAGGGCAACCTTCTGCTGGTTGCCGCCGGAAAGCGTGGCGACCGGCGCATCCAGCGACGCGGCACGGAGGCGCAACAGGCCGGCGATTTGTTCCGCGGCCGCCCGCTCGCGCGCGGGACGCCGCCAGCCCCAATCCGACAAACCCCGCAAACCCGCCAGGGTCGAGTTCGCCACAATCGACATGGGCAATACCAGGCCCGTCCCCTTCCGATCGTTCGTCAGCAGCGCCACGCCGGATTCAATCGCATCACGCGGCGTCTCGAACGCGATTTCCTTTCCATCCAGCCGTGCGGATCCGCCGGCCGCCCCGCCGCAGGCGCCAAACAATCCGAGCAACAACTCCGTCGCGCCGGAGCCCTGCAATCCCGCGAGCCCGACGATTTCGCCGGCGCGAACCTGCAGCGAGACTTCGCGAACCGCGGGAGGAACACTGAATCGCTCCAGCCTCAACCGCTCGGCGCCCGGCCGCGAAGTGTGCCGGGGGAATTGCTCGCCTAACTCGCGCCCGACCATCCATTCGATGAACCGCGCCCGAGGCAGCTCGCGGGCCGGCGCGGTGCCGATCCAGCGCCCGTCCCGGATGACCGTGATCCGGTCCGCGATGCGATCGATCTCCTCCAGTTTGTGGGTGATGTAAACAACGCCGCAGCCGCGGGCCTTGAGCGATTCGATGATCGCGAAGAGCTTGTCCACCTGGGGCGCGTTGAGCGCGCTGGTGGGTTCGTCCATGACGACGACCCGGGCGTTTTGACTCAGCGCCTTTGCAATTTCAATCTGCTGCTGGATGGCGATGGGAAATTCCTCCACAGGCCGCCGGACATCCACGTCGAGCCCGAGCTCGCGGGTCAATCGCAACGCCTCGGCCTCCTGCCTTTCGGTGCGAACCCAGCCGGCGCGCGACGGGGTGCGGCCCAGGCAGATGTTTTCCGCGACACTCAGCGGGCCGATCAGGGACAACTCCTGGTGAATCACCGCCACGCCGAGCGCGGTGGCTTCCAGCGGGGTTCGGGGCCGAATCTCGAGCCCGTCCATCTCCAGGCGCCCTTCGAAATCGGTGTAGATGCCCGCCAGAATGCGGATCAACGTGCTCTTGCCGGCCCCGTTTTCACCGGCCAGCACGTGGACTTCGCCGGCCCGGATTTCGAACTGCACTTCCTGCAGCACAGGCTGGCCGCCGAAGGATTTCGTGATGCCGCTCATGCGGACCAGCGGCAGGGCCGGCGTCGGGGGCCGAGTCTGGCGCTGGGCGGTGCTCATGCGTTAGGACTTGAGTTCATGGGTTCGGCGGCGGCCGGATTCTCCCGTGACGGCGGCCGCCCCGCCAGCCAAATCTTCGTGTGCACGCAGCCGCTCATTTCTGGAGCGTCCGCAGGTCGACGGACGGGGCGCGGCTGTAAACCGGGACGCGGAACGCCAAAGCGTCGAAGCCGATGAAGTAACCGTCGGATTGCGGGGATTTCCCGGTGCATTCGAATCGAAGCGTGTGTTTCCCGGCTTTCAATGTCTGCCGGCCCAGCTTGTCCTCCGCCGTGCGCGCAATGGAATCGTACAAATTCAGCCGCGCCACCTGGGTTCCGTCCAGCAGCACGCGGTAATTCCCGTAATCGTACGAGTGACACATCTTGGCGATCAACTCCCCGGACTGGTCCTCCGGCACCTCGAACGCAATCTCCAGCCAGCCATGCCCGTCCTTGGGACGCAGCACCATCTGCTTGCCGTCCGTCGCTCCCTGGAAATTCTGGGTTTCAATCGGGTAATCCGCATGCTGCGCCGATGCGACCTTTTCATGCCCTTTCACCACGATTTTTTCCCGGAACGGAACCCGGTCCGCGCCCGCGGGCAACGCCGGCCAGGGCTTGTGCGGCTCGGTCTGGTACCAGAACGCCACGCTCGACATCAGGTCGTCGCGCTCAATGAAGCCGCTGCCTTTGCCGTCGGGGAATTCCTGGGAACCCTTGTGTTCGATTTCGACGCGCAGGGATTTCCGGAACGTGATGGGATCGGGCACGTGAAACCGGTAGGCGCTGCCGCGGTTGCCGGTCCCGAAGCCTTCCCACAACGGCGTCCCGTAAAACGGCCCGGCCTGCTCCCGGAAGCCCCAGCCGTCGCAGAAATAATCCTCCGTCCCCGTGCCCCTCAGGCTCGGTTCCTTCTCGCCGTCGATGAAAAAGAAATCGTCCCCCTCGCCAAACCAACCCGGCGACACCAGCATCACGCTCTGCACCGTCCCCACGTACTGGCCGCGACCCTCGATGTCCGCAATCAGGTAGTTCCGCCCCATGACGCACGGGAATTCCTGCCGGTACGCCGCGTGGAAATACAGCGTGTCGTCCGGGAGCGACGCGTATTTCTGCCAGTCGACGTAGTAGTAGAAACAGTCGCACATGCGGTCGCTCTCGTTCGTCACCGTGATCCGGGCCTTTTTCCGGAACGGCATCGGCCAGTAACAATTGCGGCCGCGCCCCTCGGAACTGACGCGGATGGGGAGCGACGTAAAGGGCCGGTCAAGTCCGAACCCGATACCGAAGAAATCGCCGAGCGGACATTCCACGCTGGGATGCTCCTCGCCGTCCCAGTACATGCGCAGGGTGAGTTTGCAGGAGTAAAAGGGATCGTTCTGGGCGACGGTGCACCAGAAATGAACGATGCGGCCGGGGCCGTCGAGTTCGGCGAGCGTCAGTGTGCCGCCCGGCTTGATGGGGCGCGCGTCGTTGTTCCCGTTCCGCCAGTCGGCGTCGGACGACGACACGCGGCGCGACTCGAAGTTGCGGGCCTGGTCCAGGCCGAAGAGGCTGAAATCCTGGGCGGATGCGGACGCGGCGCAGGCGGCGGCGAGGAGGAGTGGAAAAAGTGGCGATCTCATAATCCCGTGCACGGCATGCCGGCGCCCTGGTTGGAGTTGCCGGCGATTCGGACAGCAGGGTGGCGGGGCGGGCGTCGAAGTGCCATACCCAGTTGTAGGGAGTGAACCGGCCGGGAATCGTGGGCCGGCAACAAGGCTGAACATTCAACCTCAGGCACCGAAAACTGGACCCTGCCCATCGCCAGGACGAAAGCGGTTGAATGTTCAATGTTGGATGCTCCCCCAAACACTTGCCGAACCGCGGCGGACGCGGTATAAAAGATCCATGTTCAAGAAACGTCCAAGGCTCCGCCGGCCCGCCGAAGTCCGGCCGGCCCGGGAAGCGCCGCCGTCGAAGATGGAACCCGATTACTGGCCGGAGCGGCTGTTTCGAAACACGTTCACTTACAAGGGCCGGCGCGTGAAGGTCCGGGGCTGGTCGGTCAAGATCCAGTTGTTCGGAAAGCGGAAGACTTTTTCATTGGGTTCGAGCGACCGCTCGCAGGCGGCGGCCGAGGCGTGCTCGCTTTACCAGACCATTGCGACGCAGGGGTGGGACGCGGTCGCGCAGCGGCAGGGCCGTGTGACGCTGCGATCCCAGCTCGGGCCCATCGGCGGGACCGCCTCTGCGGGGAACGATCTCGACCTCGACAGCTGGAAACGGCGCCTGATCTACCGGCCCTACCCGCGGCAGACCGATCCGCGGGCGATGCCGGAACTCTCCGTGCGCATCGAGCATGGCGGCATCAACCGCTACTTCCCGCTCCGGACGTTGAACGAATCCGCCGCCGCCGCCGCCGCCCTGCGCATCCACCGCTGCGTCACCGGCCAGGGCTGGCTCATCGCGAACCAGAAATATTCCCGCGAACTCACCCTCGCGTTCCGCTGGCTGGACGATCCCCTGGCGTGGACTTACACAACCATTCACACCTGGAAGGATGGCGACGCGCGGCCGGCTGCGGGCGATGTCGAGGCGGCGGGCACGTCTCGAAATATCGTGGTGATCGAGCCGGACGAGGGCATCCGCCTGGCGCTGGCCTCGTGCGTCAACAACCAGCCCGGGTTCCGGTGCCGGGCAGTCCACGCGGGCACGGCCGAGGCCCTCCGCGATATCGCCAAATACAACATCGACCTCGTCCTCGCCAATTACTCACTCCCCAACCAGCCCGGCTCCGCCTGCCTCCAGGAACTCCGCCAGACCCGGCCCGGACTCGTCGGACTCCTCTACTCCGTTTTCGAAGACAGCGATATCATGTTCAAATCCACCCCCGGCGGCTCCGCCGGCTACATGCTCCGCCGAACCCCGAACTTCCGCATCTTCGATCCCATCGCGTCCACCTCCGCCCCACTCACCCGCGAACTCATCGCCACCTGCATCCGGGAATACTTCCAAAAACTGGTCGAAGCCATGCCCGTCGGACCCTCCCTCCTGGAAATGGCCAAACTCACCCCGCGCGAACACGAAATCCTCGCCCTGCTCGCCAAAGGCTACCTCGCCAAGGAAATCGCCGACTCCCTCGGCATCAGCATCTGGACCGTGCACGGCCACGCCAAAAGCATCTTCGAAAAACTCAACGTCCACACCCGCACCGAGGCGGTCGTCAAGTTTCTTCAGAAATAGTTGAACCGTTAAACAGTTGAATGGCTGAAGGGTTAAACAGTTAAAAGGTTCGCAGCGCGCCCGCCCCTTTTAACCGTTTAACCCTTCAACCCTTCAACTCCTCCAAGAAAGAAACTTGGACATCTCTTGGACATTCATCGCGAGCGACAGAATCGAAGATTTGACCGGCCGAACGTTTTGCGACAGTGTTTCCCCGTTATCGCGCCATGAAACTTCTTCTCCCGATCCGTTCTCCCTCCGTTCTCCTCGCCGCGGCCTGGGTCGCGTCGCACAGTCCCGCCACGGCGGCCGCGTCGGACTTTTCCACCTTCGACAACGTGGGCCGGACGGGCACCAACCGTTTTTCGACGCCGGTGAACCAGGTGCTCACGCCGTGGGGGCTGCAGGTGGAACTGCCGGGGTTGCGCCCGCAGGCGCTCGCCCTGAGCCCGGATGGGCGCCTGCTGGTGACCGCGGGAAAAACCGCCGAGCTCGTCGTCATCGATCCCCGGTCCGGCCAGGTGCTGCAACGGGTCCCGCTGCCGTCCGAAACCGATCCCGCCGCAGCGCCGCGATCGCAACAGATCCTGGAGCCCGACAAGGAGGGCCAGCTCAGCTACATGGGCCTGGCGTTTTCGCCGGATGGAACCCGGATTTATCTTTCGAACGTGGAGGGCAGCATCAAGGTGTTTGGCGTCACGAACCGCGCCGTCTCCGGCATCCGCAGCCTCCCGCTGCCGGAATCCGGCAATGCGGCGCGACCCAAGGACATTCCGTCCGGCATCGCGGTGTCGCGCGACGGCCGGCGCCTCTACGTAGCGTTGAATGTGTCGAACCGGCTGGCGGAACTGGACGCGGCCGACGGACGGGTGCTGCGGTTGTGGGCGGTGGGTGTGGCGCCGTGCGACGTCGCCCTGGCGGGGCGCAAGGTTTACGTGAGCAACTGGGGCGGGCGGCGGCCGGGACCGGGCGATGTCACCGGCCCGGCCGGGCTCGGAACGCTGGTGCGCGTGGACCCGGTCCGGCACATTGCGAGCGAAGGGTCGGTCTCCGTCATCAACCTCGCCGCCGGCACCAACGCGCCCGGCACGCTCGACGCCGCCTCGGAAATTCTCACCGGCCTGCACGCCTCCGGCCTGGCCGTGTCCCCGGACGCCCGCTGGGTGGCCGTCGCCAACGCCGGCAGCGACACCATCAGCGTCATCGATACAAAGGACGATCGCGTAGCGGAAACCCTGTGGGCGCGGCAGAATCCCGGCGACCTGTTCGGCGCCCAGCCCAACGCGCTGGCGTTCGATGATTCGGGCAAACGCCTGTTCGCCTGCAACGGCACCCAAAACGCCGTCGCCGTCTTCCGGTTCGCGCCCGGAAAATCGGAGCTTCTCGGACTGATCCCCGTCGGCTGGTTCCCGGCGGCTGTGGTGTACAATGCACGTGAGGAGTTGCTGTCGGTGGCCAATGTGAAAGGTGCGGCGGTGAGTTCGCGGCGCCGCGCCAACGGACCCCCTGAATTCAACAGCCGCCAGTACCAGGGCACGATTTCCCTCGTGAAATTGCCGTCGAAGAAGGAACTCGCCGAAGGCACTCGCACGGCACTGGCCAATTTGCGTTACCCCCTGCTCCGCCAGGCCGCCCTGCCGCCCCGCCCCGGACAGCCCCCGCGCCCGGTCCCCGAACGCGTCGGCGAACCCAGCGTCTTCAAACACGTCGTCTATATCATCAAGGAAAACCGCACCTACGACCAGGTCCTGGGCGATGTGAAATCCGGCAACGGCGAACCGTCCCTCTGCGTCTTTGGCGAAAAGGTCACCCCGAACCAGCACAAGATCGCGCGCGAATTCGTCCTGCTGGACAACACCTATTGCTCCGGAATCCTGAGCGCCGACGGACACGAATGGGCGGACACGGCGCTGGCGACCGATTACATGGAACGATCGTTCGCGGGGTTTCCGCGCAGTTACCCGGACGGGATGGGTGAAGACGAGGTGGATGCCCTGGCCTATTCGCCCGGGGGATTCATCTGGGACAACGTGCTCGCCCACGGCCGGACCCTCCGCGATTACGGCGAATTCGCCTGGACACGGACGCGGTGGAAGGATCCCACCCGCACCGAACGACCGAAATTTCTCGATTATTACCGCGACTTCACCTCCGGCGCCGGCGCCATCGAGATTCGCAGCGTTCCAGGCATCGAATCGCTCGGGCCGCACCTGGCGACGAACACGGTGGGCTGGGACCTCGACATCCCCGACGCATTCCGGGCGGCACAGTTTATCGGCGAACTTCGCGAATTTGAGCAAAAGGGCGAGTTCCCGAATTTTGTGATCGTCTGCCTTCCCAACGATCATACCAGCGGCACTCGGGCGGGATCGCCAACCCCGGCGGCGCAGGTGGCAGACAACGACCTGGCGATGGGACAGATCCTTGAAGCTTTGAGCCACAGCCGGTTCTGGCGGGAAACGTGCGTGTTCGCGATCGAGGACGATCCGCAGGACGGCTGGGATCATGTGAGCGGCTACCGGACAACCGCCTACATTGCCAGCCCTTTTACCCGGCGGGGGGCGGTGGTCCGGACCCAATATAACCAGACCAGCCTGTTGCGCACCATGGAGCTCATCCTGGGCCTGCCGCCAATGAACCAAATGGACGCCACCGCGACGCCGATGTCCGATTGTTTTACGGAAACGCCCGACTGGACGCCGTTCGTGGCGCTGACGAACAACATTCCGCTCGACCAGATGAACCCCGAGCCGAAGAAGATCTCGGATCCGTTGTTGCGGCGGCAGGCCCTTGCTTCCGCAAAATTGCCGCTGGAAAAACCCGATCAATGCTCGGAAGACCTGCTAAACCGGATTTTGTGGCATGCCATGAAAGGATCCGGCGCGCCGTATCCGGAATGGGCCGTTCGGGCCGTGGATGATGACTAAGCCGGAACGATTCAGTTGAAATTCCTTTGGGATAAACGCAGAGGCGCGGAGCACGCAGAGGGTCGCAGAGCAAGGCATCCGGCGAAGGACGTACCAAATGGTGACCCGATAAAAGCTGTTGGTTCTCAGCGATTCTCCGCGTCCTCTGCGCCTCTGCGTGAGTTTGAGTTTTTTTGAACTGCATAGAGACGGCTCAGGCTGCCCCAGAAAAACTATAGCCGTTGGTAGGGACGCCGCGCTGCGGCGTCCTCGGTCGGCGCAACGCGCCAACTCTGCCTTCTGCCATTGGAAATTGGTCTCCGTAAATTCCCGGTTGTTCTCGGGTGCATGAGCCCCCCTAAAGAGGGGGCTTGTGAGAAGGGGCTTTGGACGCCAAACTTTCATGGTAAACCGAATTCAGTCTCAAAAAATGGAACGCGCGAGAACCAACAGGGTGAAAGGGGTTTCCACAACAACCACGGGCAGCCGAATCAAGGCCCCCACGCCCGCTTTCACGCTCATTGAACTGCTCGTCGTCATCGCCATCATCGGGATCCTGGCCGCCATGCTGCTGCCCGCCCTCAGCAAGGCCAAGGAACGCGCCCGCCGCATCAGTTGCATGAGCAACCAGAAACAGCTCGTGCTGGGATGCATCATGTACGCGGATGACGATGCCCACGGCCGTTACGCCGCCACCACCAGCCCCTCGGACGACGATCAGTCCTGGCTTTACCCGCTCCTGATTCCAAACCCGAACGTGTTCGTCTGCCCGGATACGCTAAATTTCGTCCGCAACAATGTCTGGATTCCCAATCCGCCGCCGTCCGGTCCGAAAGTGCTGCGCGATCTGCGGCAATACGCGGGCAATAAAACCAAGATCCCGGGATCCAGTTACGAGTTGTTCGCCTGGTGGGCGGACAGCTACAAGCCCACGCCGAAGACATTGAACAACGTTCCGAACTGGGTTTACCACTGGACCTCGCGCTACACGAACAATCTCGCCTTCACCAACACCGTCGCCGGCACCAGCCGCGCGATCCTGTTCCTCGACGGCGATTCGGGCTACGCGGGAACTCGGGAGAACATCCCGGATTCCGTCGACAACCACGGCGCGGACGGCGCCAATGTTTCCTTCTGTGACGGCCACGCGGAGTTCGTCAACGCCCGCGTGGAATCGCACTGGGCGGAAGTGATTTACCTCGGAACCGATGCGGACCCCTGACCAGAATTGCGCAGACCTGGACCGGATCTTTCGGTTTCCCGGTCCCGCAAAGTTTCGCGCGTGGTGCCTGGTGCTCGCGCTCCTTGCCCTTTTCCTGCCCGCGGGCTGCTCGAAGAAAAGCGGCATGGAAGCCATCGAGACCGACGCGCACGGTTACTATTGCGAGCATTGCAACGCCAAGTTCTACACCACCAAGGACGTCTTCATGGAAGGGCAATGCCCGAAATGCGGGCAGTACACCCTGGTGGACGTCGTCGGACTCCTGTGCCCGGCGGATCACCACCTGACCCTCCGCCCCCAACTGCACGGCCAGTCCAACTCCGGCGTCTGCGAATTGTGCAAGGCCCCGCTCCACAACGCCCTCGTTTCACCGCACGAAAAAGACCTGATCGCCTGGGGCGCCGTCAAGACGGCCCCCACACCTCATTAGCCCCGCGCTTCAACCGGCAACAAGATGTTTTGCTTTTGAACCCAGACCCGCAAGCAGCCCCGAAATACCGATTATGAACACCCAAACCAGTTCCCGAACCCTGAGAAAGGCCGCCCTGGTCTTTCTGGCCCTCGCGACCGCCGGCATCGCCGGCGCCGCCAACATCCCGTCCGGAATCACCGGGCTGTGGCGATTCCAGAACACCACCAACCTCGCGGCCGCCACCATCGGCAACCCTATCACGTTCATGAACGCCCCCTACGGCGCCCATTTCCTCGGTCCCTGGACCGACATCGGCGTCGACTCGTG
Organism: Verrucomicrobiota bacterium; assembly: GCA_046346665.1. Classification (GTDB taxonomy): domain Bacteria; phylum Verrucomicrobiota; class Verrucomicrobiia; order Limisphaerales; family JAXMHQ01; genus JAXMHQ01. Next base: position 37,458 of record JAXMHQ010000031.1, on the reverse strand, counting down.
GCACACCAAGTTCAGCGACGGCGACATCTTCCAGGAATCCAGCTGGAATTACATGGCCATCGACCCCGGCTTCTCCCCCAACGGCGGCGGCAGCTACGTCAATGAATACACCATCCTCATCGACTACCAGCAGGGCAGCGGATTCGCACTTACCGATTCCAACAGCTTGTTCCAGACCTCATTCAACGGGAACGGATCCGACGGCGACCTGTGGATCATGGGAGACGGCACTATCGGCGCCGGCGATATCGGGTTTTCCACGCTCACCATCGACAAAACCAAATGGCACCGCATCGTCTGGTCCGTCAGCAACGGCAACTTCTTCCGCGTCTACGTCGACGGAACCAATTACCTCGACGCCGCCGGTCAACCGGTCGATGGCACCTACGGCCTTTATCCGAACCGCTTCAACCTCTTCGCTGACGATAGCTGGAAAGACCAGTGGGGCATGGTCGGAACCATCATGTGCTGGAACCGCGCCCTGACCACCGCCGAAATCGCCGGCATGGGCGGCTGGATCGACGCCAGCGCGAGCCCCAGCCCGCTGCTCTTCAGCGACACCCCCGAAATCGGCGGCGTCAGCCCCGCCAACGGGGCCACCAACGTCGCACCCGGATTCTCCTACAAGGCCAGCATCATCGATCCCACAGGCCTGGTGGACACCAATACCATCCAGGTCCTCCTCGACGGCGCTCCCGTCCCGGCCACGGTCAACGTCCTCGGCGCCGGCATCAACGTCAGCTTCTCCAGCGGCGGCCTGCTCCGCAGCGGATCCACCCACACCTACTCGCTCGTCGCCGGCAACGGCAGCCTCAGCGTCACCAATTCCACCACCTTCAAGGTCCAGAATTACACCAGCTACGAATGGCGCTTCACCAGCGGCGACCTCAGCCCCGCTCTCGGAACCGGCATCATGTCCTACGCCGACCCCTTCAATACGCCGTTCATCACCTCGTTCGGAACCACCGACGGCAGCACCGTCCCGAACATCAACGGCTCCCCCGCCAAATACATGCACGTCCCGGCCTTCGACCTCGACACGGACGGCTACCTGCTCGAATTCGTCAACAGCGGACCCAATGTCAGCGGCAGCGCCGGCATCAACCGCTACACGCTCCTCATGGACATCCTCGTTCCCAGCACCTGGGTCAAGGATTGGATCGTTCCGTTCTTCAACACCGATCCCTATAACCTCAACGACGCCGACTTCTTCCTGGCCCTGGACGGCTCGATCGGCATCGGCGGCGGCGGCTACTCCGCCGCGGGCACCATGGCGCCGGACACGTGGTATCGCTTGGCGTTCGTCGCCGACCTCGAAGCCAACACGCTCACTTACTACGTCAATGGCGTGAACGTGAAATCCCGCGCAGCCGACGGCCTCGAAGGCCGCTGGAGCATCTACTCGAACCAGGACGCCGGCCCCGACCTGCTGCTCTTCAACGAAGGGGATACCCCGAGCTATTACGACCACGAACTCTACCTCGCCAGCGTCGCGTTCGTGGACCGCGCCCTCGCTTCGGATGAACTCACCGGCCTTGGCGGACCGAAATCGACCGGCATCCTCGTCCCCAGCTACGCCACCAAACCCAGCCTGTCCATCGCCAAAACCGGCAGCGGAGCCACCGTCTCCTGGCCTGCCAGCTACGTCGGTTACACGCTGGAACAGTCCGACACCCTCGTGTCCGGCTCCTGGGCGCCCATGCCCGGCGTGACCAATAACGCCGTCAACATCAGCGCGGGCAATACAGCCAAATTCTACCGGCTCAGCCGGTAATTCCCCCTCGGGCGGGGCCGGGGGGTACACCCCGCCGGCCGCCACCGTTTTCCGGGTGCTTCCAGGGTTTTCCGCTCAACCCCAGCCCATGCTTCCTCAATCAGCTTTCGACCGCAGTTTCATCACCCTCGCCGCCGCCCTGTTCATCAACGGTTCGCCCGCAGCCACTCTCCCGGCCTACTACGCCCATCCCACCGTTGAGGATGCCCAAGGCGTCATCGCGCCGTGGTACCAGGGATTGAACGGGCAACTCGACGAACGACTCAACATCGCCGTCAACGTCTGCAAACGCTACCCCTGGGTCGCCCCACCCAAGGCCGTCATGGCCGCCCCCGATTTCATCTACAATTCCCACTGGTCCATCCAGCCCGACGGCACCATCGTCATTCCGCCGACCACGGATTGGATGTGCGGCGACCTCTGCGCGCGCGCCTGGAGCACCATCAAGGGTTTGACCGCCTATTACCAATACAGCGGCGACCCGATCGCGTTCGTCTATATCCCGCTCACCGTCGATTACATCCTCGACTACGGACTGACACCCGCCGACGCCGACTGGCCGCTGTTCCCGATTAGCACCCCCACCAAAGGCAAGGCCTATGGCAAATGCGACCCCACCGGCCGCAATCAACTCGACCTGTGCGCCATCACCGGCATCGAAGTGCTCCGCGCCTATAAACTGACCGGTAACCCCCGCTACCTCGAAATGGCCCGGCATTGGGGCGACGTCTTCGCCGCCAAATGCCAGCTCAAGGATCCCCAAATCTCCCCCTGGAACCGCTACGTCGACCCGTCCGTCGTCGGCTGGTCGGATGTCCTCACCGGCACCACCTGCATCATTGTCGATTTTCTCGATGACCTCATCGCACTCGGTTACACCGGCCAGGATCAGCGCCTCGTCCAGGCGCGCGATGCCGGGCGCCGGTTTCTCAACCAGCAAATGCTCCCCGCCTGGTGGGTCAACGACACCTGGGGCCGCACCTACTGGGATTGGGACAACCCCATGATGTGCGGCATGGTCTCGATGTGCGCCGATCATATCCTGAAATATCCCGCCGCCTATCCCGGCTGGAAAACCGACGTCCGCAACATCCTGTCGCTCGTCTGGAATCGCAACAGCGCCGACCCCGCCTCGCGCGGCGACGTCTACAGCGGCGCCTGGGCCTTTCCCGAATCCTCCGTCTGCTGCGGCACCTCCCTCTCCTACAACCAATACACCGCCGGACCCACCCTGCTCCGCTACGCCGCGCTCGCCGACAGCGATTGGGCCCGCGAAATCGGCAGGCGCATGATGCTCATGGCCACCTACGACAGCCTGCCGGACGGCGTGGTGAAGGACGGACTGCTGGGCGACGCAGTCGCCACCGGCGAATGGTCCAACCTCGCCCACCCCTGGCCGCTCTGCCAGGTGCTCGAAGCCATCGCCTGGCTCCCCGAATCCTTCGCGCCTAACAGAGAAAACCACATCGTCCGCTCCACCTCCGTCATCAAAGACGTCCGCTACGAACCGGGCTCCATCCGCTACTCCACCTTCGACGCCCCCAGCGGCGCCCAGGAAGTCCTCCGCCTCGCGTTCCACCCCGGGTCCGTGACAGCCAATGGCGCCACGCTCCCCGAACGCCGCGACCTCGACGCCGTCGGGTTCACCGTGAAACCGCTGTCCAACGGCGATTGCATCGTCGTCATCCGGCACGACGGCAAAACCCAGGTCCAGATCGAAGGCGCGGACCCGCAAAAAGCCGCGGATGACCTCGCGTTCGAGTGTTCCGGCGACTGGATCACGGAAAAACATCCCGAGGCATTCCAGGGTTCCGTCCGGACCGCAAACAAACCCGGCGCCGCCGCCGTGTTCCGGTTCGACGGCAACCGCGTCGCGCTCCTCGGCGAAGTCGCGCCTGACGGCGGCTGGGCCGATATCTTCGTCGATGGGACGAAGGAACCAACCCTGGTCGAATGCTGGAGCCCGTCCGCCCGACACCGGCAGTTGTTGTTCGTGAAGAAGGGACTCGCGCCGGGCACGCATGAACTCAAAATCGTCGCGCGCGGCGGCGGGAACCCGCTCACGCGCGGCGCATCCGTGCGGCTCGATTCCGCGCAGTTTTCGGCGGCCACGGGCGACGCCGGATTCGGCTCCGGCGGCGGACCCACGGAACCGCAGCGGCTTATTTTCGGACGGACGGCGCGGGAGGATTTTGTCGATTCGGATGGAAACGCCTGGCGGCCGGGAACGGAGTTTGTCACGCGGCTTGGATTCGGCGTCGACACCGTCGCCCGCACCTGGTGGCAGCAGCGCCGCAGCATGTATATCGGCGGCGCGCGCGACGAGGAAATCTACCGCTACGGCGTCCACGCGCCCGAGTTCCGGGTCAACCTCACCGCCGGCCCCGGCGAATACCTCGTCCGGCTGCACTGGGCCGACACCCCCGAAACGCCGTGGGTCGAACGCGAAGGCAAATGGGACCCCGTCACCCGCCCCACCACCGTCGCCATCAACGGAAAAACCGTGATCGAAAATCTCGAGGTGCGAAAGCAAACCGGCACGTTCCGCGCCTATGTCCGCGAATTCCCCGGCATCCGCCCCCAAAACGGCGTCGTCGAACTGCGCTTCACCTCCACCCCCGGCCACGACGCCATGATCCAGGCCGTCGAATTGATCCCCACCCCCGCCCACCCGCCAGGATCGTAATCCCCCTCAAATGTTGAATGTCTAGATGTGACACCGGGTCCCGGTGTCACATCTAGACATTCAACATTTGGGGGTGGGTTTCAACGCTGGATCAGGACTGGGTTGGACAGGTGATGCTCGATTCTGACCACGCAGCCGCCCGGGGTTGCGGGGTCCACGCTGAAACCTTCGCGACCGGGCGCGAGCACTTTGACGCGTTCGAGTGATTTCGAACCGGCCGTCACCTTCGCCGGCGCGCGTTTCAATCGGAGCACTTCGCGCGAACGATCGTCGAATGTCCGGTAGGCGATTTCATTTTCGCCGTACCGGATGCTCCGGATCACGGAGCTGGAGCCCAGCAGGTGGTCCTCGTCCGGCGGCGCCCATTCGGGAACTGACGCCATGCCTCGCTGGAAATGCCGCATGTAATCCCCGTAGCCGTCGGAGAACCAGTAACCCGTTCCTTCATCCACGCTCGTTTTGACCAGCCCGTTGGTCCGCGAGGAATAACTCGCCCAATTGAACGAGCGCCAGGCGCGCTCCTTTGCGTCTGGATCGCCGGTGAGTTCAAACCACAGCGCCATCACCGATGCAAACCGCGCGGTGTGACTGGACATTTTGTCCATGTCGTTCACCTGTTCGGAAAGCACTTCAGCGCCGTACTGCCGGCCTTTCTCCGGAATGCCGCCCATCGTCACGGAGTCGGCCGCAAAAAAACCGGCCACCCAATCCAGGATCTCCTTCGCCTTCGCTTTGCCCTGCGGGTCCAGCTCCGGGTGCATCAGCAGGTAGCGCGCGGTTTCAAGCGGGACGTACTGGTTCACGTTGGTCCGGTAATCGGGATAGATCAGCACATCCTCGAAATACTGGCTCCAGACACGGTTCTTCACGGGATAATTCAGCAACCAGGTCCAGGCCAGCGCGCGGGCTTTGCGGTAATTGTCCGTCGCACCCAGGTTCAGCCGGATCAACTCGTCGAACAACCGAACCGGTCCCAGCACGTTGGCACAATACTCTTCACGAATGTTCCGGCCCGTTTTCGCATCCACCCGGAACGGCCATGGCGAATGACTTTGATCCCCCGGCCGCACCTGTCGCGCGAGGGCGTCCGCGCACGCGAGCGCCGCCTGCAGGTATTTCCTCTCCAGGGTCACCTCGTAAAACAACAGATAGGCCGAACCGAGTTCGCCAACCTTGTCCGGCTCCAGGAACCCAACTCCGTCGCCGCGTCCGCAGGGCGTGTGATTTTCCTGGTCGCAATAAATCCTGTCGTCCGCCCCGCGATATTCCAGGTCGCCCGCGTTCGCGCAGGAATACGGCACCGACGCCCAGGCGTCCGTGACGCTCGTGGTGCCGTGCGCCAGCATGTGATCCAGCATCTCCCGCGCGCGGTCCATGACCACGGTGTCGCCGCTGTAGCCGTGATACAGGGCGGCGGAGTCCGTCAGCATGGCGAACAGCCCGGCCGGGTGATGCACCCAGGGCCGGCCCGAGTAAGGCGGGTGATCCGGGTTGTTCGGGCCATAGAACGTCGGGTAGGTGAAGTAAGTCCGGTAACCGTCCGGCTGGACCGGGATGTTCTTGAACGCCTGCCAGGCGTTGGAAACGATGCTGCCGTAAGGGGCGGTGGAATCGATCCAGCAGATCAGCTTGCCCTGGCCGTCGAGCCGGACTTCGTGCCACATCAATTGTTCGCTGAACGAGAGGACTCGGCCGGAGAGCACGGCTGCCGCCGCAAACATTAGAATTGTCCGCGAGCTGTTTTGCATGATTGTTGGTCAGAGCCTGCTCACGTCGGATGCTACTTTTTCTTAATGATAGCCGGGATGGCAGCCTTGTTGACCCCCTAAAAAGGGCTATTGTTGCTGCGTGCGGCGCAGGTTTATGCTGTGACCGATCTTTGGGGGTGTGCCTCGAAGTAAAACGATCTGTTCATGTTGAAGCTCAATCCCGCCCCCCTCCTTCGCGTCCTGGTGATCGGCTGCCTCTGCGCCACTGGTATCAGCCGGGCCGCCCAACTGCCCCTGGCCTCCATCAAATATTTCAATCCCTACCAGAACCCGACCAATTGGGGCGGCTGGGGATCGGCGGTCTATTCCGGCGGCGGCGCCACAGTCCGGAACGTGAGCGGGACTCTGCCGGTGGACGTAGTGGACGGCGGGCGCTCGATGGTGATCGATTCGGTGAATCCGCCGGGCGCTTACTGGAACGTGCTGTTCAAGGTCAGCGGCAATTCCCTGAATTTCCTGCGCACCGGGACAAACCCGGCGGTGCATCTCCGGTTGAGATGGAGCAGCCTGCCGACGAACAGCGCCTGGAACCTGAACATCGGCGTCGAAGGCGCGCTCCGCCCCCTGAACGCCTACGTCACCGCCTCTACCTCGGTGTGGCAGGATGTGTTTATTCCGGCGTCGGATTTCATCGCGGCAAAGCCGTCGGTGGATTTGTCGCACGTGTGGCAGATCGCGGTGTATGCGGCCGGGAACTACCGCGATCATTGCGTGCTGAACATCTCGGCGCTGGACCTGGTCCCGGGCGCCGGACAGCTTCAATACACCGATTTCGTAAAGGTGAACCAGGTGGGTTACTCGCCGCTGATGGGATCGAAGCTGGGCGTGGTGAGCTGGGAACCCGGCACACTGGCGAGTCCGCCGTCGTCGTTCCAGGTGGTGGACGTGAACAGCAGCCAGGTGGTGTACGCCGGCGCGCTGACACCGTTCCAGGCGCCGCCGATCTGGCAGGCGGGGGGCTGGCTGCTCGATGGCGATTTGAATTACCAGGCGGATTTCGGCGCGCTGACCGCGCCCGGCACCTACCGGCTCGAGGTGCCCGGGATCGGGGCGCAATCGGTCCCGTTCGTCATCGCCACGAATGTTTACCAGGGCCTTTTCCGGGATGCGCTGCGCTTTTTCTATTACTCGCGGTCGGGCGTGCCGATTGCCCAGCCGTATGCCGAGGGATTCACGCGCCCGGCGCTGTTCGCCGGCAATTCGAACGCGACGTACAACTATTCCTCGACCAAGGGCCATTATCATTTCGGCTCAATCACCAACCGGGACGCGCACGGCTGCTGGTTCGATGCGGGCGACACGCACGTGGACGTGCCGAACACCGCCATCGCCTGCTGGTTCCTGCTGGAAACCTATCGCGATTTCGGCCGCTGGGCGCCGCCGGGCGGATTGAACCTGCCCGATTCCAGCGCCCAGCAGAGCGACCTGTTGCCGCTGATCACGTGGGGGCTGGATTGGTTGAAGCGGATGCAGAATGCTGACGGGAGCGTGCATCAATACGTGGTCACGGGATCCAGCGGGACAACGCAGCAGGTGTCGGACATCAGCTCCTTTGCGGCAGCCTGCGCGGCGGCGACGTTTGCAAAGGCGTCGGTCGTGCTCGGCGGCGCGCTGTCGCCGGCGGAGAACAACGACCTGATCACGCGCGCGCAGCTTTCCTGGTCGTGGCTGCAGGCCAACACGGGCATGGTCCAGCCGCGGCTCCCGCTGAACAACGGGGTGGATCCGGGTGCGGACGACACTTTCTGGGGCGACGTGTATTTCGACCGGCGCTGCCGGGCGTTTGCGGCGGTGGAACTGTTTGAGGCGACCGGGCTGGCGGTTTATAACACGGCGTTCCTGAACCAGTTCAGCGCGAACGGCGGCTCGCCCCTCAACGGCTCGACCTTCAATTCCAACCAGACCGGCTACGGCAGCGACAATGTCATCAGCTACCTCAATCATCCGCTGAATTTCGCGTTCATCGATTACGCCCGGTCCAGCCGCGCCGCGGATCCCACCGTGCGCGCCACGCTCAAAAACGCGTTCATTCACCAGGCCGATGTTCTCACCAACTACACCGCGTTGTCCGGCTACCGGATTCCAATGCTTTACCCGGGACACCTTTTCTGGGGCGCGAGCGGCGGCGTGCTGGCGCCGTCGGCCATGACGCTGGTCCGCGCGTTCGAATGGACCGGCAACACGAATTATTTCGACACCGCCATGCACGCGTTCCACTTCATCTGCGGACGCAACCCCGTCAACCGGATCTTCGTCAGCGGTTATGGCGACAGCCAGCACGGGTCGGATTTCTACTCCCAATTCTGGACGAACCTCCTGCACCTTCCGCCCGGCTATCTCGGCGGCAACATCAATGTGACCGGCTCCGCGACGCCGGTGGTGGAATTTCCGTGGAAACGATTCATCAACACGCAGGACGCCGACATGACCGAGCCGGGGGTCTATTGGAACTCCGCATTCGCCTGGCTCGCGGGCTGCGCGGTCGAGGACGCCAGCCTGCCCGACCTGGCCATCGCCGCGCCGGCATCCGGATTCAGCATCTCCTGGCCGCTCCGCTCCGCGCCGTTCACCCTGCGCCAAACCGCCGACCCGGCATCGCCATGGAACGTGGTGCCCAATTCGCCCGCGATTTCAAATCGGACCTGCACAGTGACGCTGCCTGCCGATGACGCCGGCGCCGGCTATTTCCGGCTGCAATTGCCCTAGAAACCGATTCCCCCTAACCTGCCGCCGATGGCCAACCGCTCCTGCCGCCCAGCGACGCGACTGACATTGCAGATCCTCGCCGCGCTCTGCGCCGGCGAGATTCAACTGCTTGCGGACGCCGCCACCGCGCCGCGCGTCGCGGACTTCGCCGGCAACACCGTCGCGGTGATCTCGCCCGGCGGCCAGACCAACCGGCTGAATTACGGCGAACAAACCGGCCCGTGGACGCTGATGGCGGTGATCGGCAAGGAGCCGGCGCGGCTGGCTGTCTTCGAGGATTTCTCCCAAACCAACGGCCACCTCCTGTTCGTCGGGGCCGGCGGCGTGAAACTGGATTTGTCGAAAACCGCGGAGCCGACGTGGGCCGACCCGGCGGGACTGTATCGCGGTCACACGCTGGAGGACGTGTTCAAAAGCGAACACGACCTGCTGGGCGACGAGATCCTGGCGCGGCCCGGAGATCCGGATTACGCAGAGGTCGCGGCGTGCGTTCCCCCGATTTCCAAAACATTCACCGAGACCTTCGTCGGCACGCCGGAATGCCAGGAAAAAGTAGGCGTGTTTTACGGAGGCGCAACGCCTAACCTGGATCCAGCCGCCTTCCATCCCGCGATCCGGAAAGTGCGCGACGCCGGCCGGGTGCTCGAAGGACTGCTCGGCGGATGGCTCCCGGTGCTGCGGTTTGTTTATCCGGAGTCGCCCGGCACGTGGTCGGAATGGACCGTCTACGCCCCGTTGCGAATGGAAAACGGGAATTCGCACGTACAGCCCGTCTGGTACCGGCTCTGCCGCATCGAAGACAACCGGCTGCGTTCCGTGCGTTACCTGGATTCCTACCTGCCGTTTCCGCCGCGACTGGACCAGGCCGCGGAACCGTTTTACGCGGATCTCCTGTCGCTGCACACCGGCTACAGCCGCGCGCTGGCGGAGGGCATGCAGATCGATATTCCCGACCGGCGCCTGGCCGACCTGGCCCGGCATTCGCTGGTGCGCGAAATGATGACCCGGATCGGGCCGTTCCCGAAATACGGCGTGTTCGACCGGAGTTACGGCGGGAGTGAACACGAGGGGTTCCCGGACATCTTCACCGTGGACACGGCCGCGATGATTGAATGGGGAATGTTCGACCGCGCGCGGCAATACATCGAAAATTACTTCACGTATTACGTGCGGGACGACGGTTCGATTCTTTATCGCGGACCCGAGACCGGCCAGTACGGCCGGATGCTCACCGTGGTGGCGGAATATTTCAACGACACCGGCGACGCCGCGCTCCTGTTGAAGCTGCAACCGCGCATCGAGGGCGTGGTGAACCTGCTGCTCTCCATGCGCGCCAAAGCGCTGGCGTTGCCGCCGGAAAATCCGGCCCACGGCATGATCGCCGGCTGGAGCGAGGCGGATGCGTGTTTCGATCCCGACCCGCCCCGATACATGCAGCCGTATTTCTCGAACAGCTCCGAGGCGGCGCGCGGTTTCGACGAACTTGGCGCAGCCTGGGAACGCATCGGGACCCGGGAAAACCGGCCCGACCTCGCCCGGCGGGGCGCGCAACTCCGGCAGGAATCGCGGGAACTCAACCGCGATTTGCAGACCGCTATCGCCCGCTCGCTGCTCACCAACACCACGCCGCCCTGCCTCCCGTCCATCGCGGGCGCCACCGAGCCATTTCACATCGCCGTCGATCGCGACAAGCTCGACCCGCTGTGGCGCTCCTACCGCGCCTACATGGAGATGCTGTATTCCGGCAACCTCACCCGCGCAGAGGTGGAAACCATTGTTCGTTACCGCGCCGCGCATCACGACATCCTCCTGGGCATCCCCACCGTTTACGGGCATAACACGCACGAGTGGGGCGGATTCCTGAGTTACGGACACGGATACGGGCTGATCCAGCACGATTTCACCCGCGAATACCTGCTTCTGCTTTACAGCCTCATGGCGCACCAGTATACGCGAGGCACCTGGACGGCGCCGGAAACGCGGCTGCTCGATCCGAAACTCTACACCGCGCCCTATTGTGCGCCCGCCCAGATGACGGTTCCCCTGCTGACCCGCTGGATGCTGGTGTTTGAAGAACCCGGAACGAACGGCATCTGGATCGCCAAGGCAACCCCGCGCGCCTGGCTTGAGGATGGAAAATCGATCTCCGTCACGAACGCCCCGACGCGCTGGGGACCCGTCAGTTTCCACATTCAATCCAGACTGCACTCCAACTTCGTGACCGCTCGCCTGGATTGTCCGAAGGCCCCGCCCGAGGCTCGATTTCTCCTCCGCCTGCGCGCTCCTGAAGGCCGCCGGATCCGGTCCGTTGTTGACTCCACCGGCGCCGCGCTGGAGTTCAATGCGGACGAGGAAACGGTCACAGTTCCGCCAGGCGGAAGGAAACAAGTGGAACTCAGCGCTGAGTATTAGTTTAGAGTCTAGCAGTTTGGGAGTTTAAGAGTGGGGATGGGCGCGGAGAAACTGTCGGACCGTTTGACGCTGCCGCCCATTTAACATTTTAACGGTTCAACGCTTCAACCAAAGTTCGAGCACGAGCACGACTCCCCGGCCGCCGCCTCCGCAGAACTCAACTCCCAAACTCCTAAACTCTTAAACTCTTAAACTCTCAAACTCCCACTTGACCTTCCCCGGCGAACATGGCTAGTGCTGGCGCGTGGATTTGAACCCGAACACCGCGCAATGTCCGGCGCCGGATTTGCGCTGCTGGCAACGGCGGGTGTTCGGCCTGCTGTGGACCGGTTACGCCGCCTATTATCTTTGCCGGGTCAACTTCGCCGTCGCTCAACCCGCCATTCTCAAGGATTTCCCCTCGTGGACCAGCGCGGAAATCGGGTCGATTCCATCCGCCTTCGCGCTGGCCTATGCGATCGGACAGCTGGTGAACGGCACGCTGGGCCAGCGGTACGGTGCGCGCCGCCTGATGAGCGCCGCGCTGCTCGTGGCTTGCCTCTGCAATGTCCTCATGGCCTTCACGCATTCTATCGGCTCCATGCGCATCCTCTGGGCTCTCAATGGCTGGGGCCAGTCGGCCGGCTGGGCGCTCATGGTCCAGGTGATGTCCGACTGGTCCGCGTCGCGCCGCCGGGGAACTCTTCTCGCCTGGCTTTCCACCTGTTACCAGTTCGGGCATGTGGCGTCGTGGCTGCTGGCCGGCGTGCTGTGCCAGGCCATCGGCTGGCGCGCGGCGTTCGCCGTCCCCGGCATGGCCGTCCTGCCCATGGCGGCCGCACTATTCCTGTTCCTGCGCGATTCGCCGGCCGACGCGGGGTTGCCGCCGGTCCGCGATGATCTCCCCTCCAAGCCGGATTCCCCGCCCGGCCAGGAGTCCGGCTGGCGCGCCCTCTGGCCCGTGCTCCGGCAAACCCTGGCCAGCCGCGTCCTCTGGATCCTCGGCATTGGATTTTTCATCATGAACGCAGTCCGTTACACGTTCATGAATTGGACCGTGCAATACATGTCGGAATTCCACGGTCGCAGCCTCGAAAACAGCGTCCTGACTGCGGTCGTGCTGCCGCTGGCCGGCATCGCGGGGGCCTTGTCGGCCGGGTGGATGTCCGATGTGCTGTTCCACGGTCGGCGCGCCCCCGTCTGCATTCTCATGATGCTCGGCCTTTCCGTAACGTGTGCCGGGATGATTTTTCTGCCGCCCGGGGGCTGGCTGGCGGCGACGGTCCTGCTCGGGATCGCCGGATTCATGATCTACGGCAACGACATTCTGATCGCAGGCGCCGCAACGGTCGATCTGAGCGATCCCAGGGCGGGATCCTTCGCCACCGGTCTTACCATGTGCCTGGGAGGCATCGGGGCCATTCTGTCCGGGGCGGGCATCGGCTATGTGAAAGACCTGGCACAAGGAAGCTGGCTGCCGGTGTTCGTCGGGCTTGCCGTGATGCCGTTGCTACCCGCGGCCCTGATGACGCTGCTCTGGAACGCGAAGCCAAGGGGAGCGGGCCGGTGACGGAAGTTGGGGCCGGCGAGGACGCCCGCCCTCCCGGGGGAGGGACGCCGTCCCCGGCGTCCCAAACAAAAAAGGAAAGGAGCCGCGAGGGCTCCTTTCCTTTGAGAAACTTTCGACGTTTATCTTACTTGCGGCTGCGGCGGGCGATCACGAGACCGCCGAGGGCCACGAGCGCCAGGGTGGAGGGCTCGGGAATGGTCAGAGCCGTCGGGTCCGGCGAGCCGTTCAGCCAGCCGCCCATGCCCGCGATTTCGTCCGTCGTCAGGGCATGATCCCAGGTCGCCACGGTGCCCACGAGGCCCCATTGATCTTCCCAGTCATTGTCGGCAAACAGATTGAACACGTCCGGATAGAGCGAATAGCGGCCGTCCACGCTCTGGCCAGCGCCGTCGAGGAGCAGCGAGCCATCCACGTAAATGCGGAAGAAGTTGCCGTTGTCGACCGACCAGGCGATCCGGTGCCAGGTGCCGGCGTTGATGCCGCTCGAGGAATAACCAATATCACCCGAGCCCATCGTGCCATCGGGGGCGATCCAGAGGTCGCCGTCATTCGCGTGGCCGTCCGCAGCCGTCTGGAACAGGCTGTTCCAGGAACTGCCCACGCCGCTGGTCTGAATGTAATCAATCATGACCGTGTATTTATTCACATAATCGCCACCCCCATTTGCGTGAAAATTGGGGTTCACCGTGAGGTAATTCCAAGCGGTTTCCTGAACGATGCCATTGTCGCTCAAACCGGGATTAATGACGGTCCAGGGGCCGATAAACGGGGCGCTGTTACCCGGATCGCTGGTGGTCATGTTATTGCCGATGGTGGCTGTCAGCGGGGCCGCGCTGTTCTGAAAGCGCCAAAGCCCGGTCAAACCGGTTGTCGGCACGTTTTGGGCATTCACGATGGCCGCGGTCGTGAGAACCGCAAGCCCTAAGGCAGTCGTCTTCATAGTTTTTAAGTCTCTGAGTTGTGCTGTCCGCTCTGATGGGTCGATGTTGCCATAGTCTGGCACAAAGCCGGCCTCCGGCCAATGCCCTGAACTGGGGGCACCCCCGCGGCTGCGCAAGACCCCTAAAACCTGCGTTCCGCCGATCCACCCCCGCCCCCGCCTGAGCCGCATCCGCAAAACTACACAGGGAATCTGGGACGCTTCTTGGACATTCACGTCGCAGAGAGCGGATGCCGGGGCTGTGCGACGAAGCCCCAAGAACAAGCAATGGCGCCGCCCCCGGGTTGCGATAAACTGGATGCACCTTTTCGATATGTTTCATTTTCTACGCCTCGCAGCACTCCGTCGCCGCCTCTTTCCGTTCTGTGCAGTGCTCCCATTGGTGGCGGTTGCCGGCAACGCCCTTGCCGGCCCGGTCACCAGCCTCCGCGTTCTCAGCTTCAACATCTGGGTCCAGGGCGGACTCAGCCTGCCCAGTTGCATCCAGGCCATCCGCACAAACCAGGCGGACATTGTCGGCCTCCAGGAATGCAATGCCGTCACGGCGCAGACCATTGCCTCCGCGCTTGGATTTTATATGCAGCCGGGGAGCGACTGCACCATCCTGAGCCGCTACCCGATTCTCGCCACCTACATCGCCGGCTACTCGCGCGGCGTCACCGTCGAACTCAGCCCCGGCCAGCGGGTCCACCTGTTCGACGTTCACCTGACCGCGTTCCCCTATGGGCCCTACGACCTGCACGACGGCCAAACCGCCGCGTATGTCGTGAACCAGGAAAACAACCTGCGCCTGCCGGAGGTCATCCAGGTCCTCGCCGCCATGCAATCCCCCTTGGCCAGCCAGGAACCCTGCTTCCTGGTGGGCGATTTCAACGCGCCATCGCACTTCGATTACAGCACGGTGGCCTGGCCGCTCTCCATCGCCTGCACCAACGCCGGGCTCGGCGATTCCTACCGCGAACTGCATCCGGCCAACCGCAAATTTCCCGCCGCGTTCGCCTACAACGACCCGGGCATCACCTGGACGCCGAAGACCGACCAGGAACCCGACGGCGTGTTTGACCGGATTGATTTCATCTATTACGCCCACAACACCGCCGCGACGCCGGTCAACTCGACGGAACTGGACGAGCACAATTGCGTCAACCCCTGGCCGTCGGATCACCGGGCGGTCTCAACCGTTTTCAGCCTCGTTCCACCCGCGGCCACCGACCAGGCCGGCAAACCCTGGCCCGTGTCCAACGCCACCCGCGTCGATGTGACCACGCCGCTGAGCTGGCTCCCGGGCAGCAACGCGGTCGAACACGCCGTTTATTTCGGCACCGTCAACCCGCCCCCGTTCCTGACCAACACGACCAACCCCACGCTCACGGTTTCCAACCTCGCCGGGGGCACCCAATACTTCTGGCGCGTCGATGAAATCACCCCCGACGGCACCCTCACCGGCGCGGTTTGGTCGTTCGTCACCCGCAACACCAACAGCCTGGTGTATGAATGGAAATTCGCCGGCGGCAATCTCGCGCCGGCGCTCGGCAACGGCGTCATGGCCTACGCGGACGGCGCCACAACTTCCAACAAAACCCAGTTCGGCGTCACGGACGGAATCCTGGTCCCGCACATCCGCGGCCAGCCCGCCCATTACCTCCACGCACCCGCATTCACATCGGCCGCCAACGGTTACGCAGTCACGTTGACTGGCAGCGCCCGGAACGGCGGCGGCGATTACATCAACGAATACACCGCCATGTTCGACTTCCTCCTGCCGGGCGCGATCAACTGGTTCCCGTTCTTCAACACCAGCCCGACGAATTCCAACGACGCGGATTTCTACGTCTCGCCCGACGGGGCAATCGGGATCGCGGCGATCGGCTATTCCGACTCCGGACTGATCAAACCCAATACGTGGTACCGGGTCGCGTTCGTTGCGGACCTCGCGAATGCCACCGTGAAATATTTCCTCAACGGCACGCTCGTCTGCACCGGCAGCGCGGACATCGACGGCCGCCACTCCGTTTACTCCGGCCAGATGCCCGGACCGGATCTCCGGCTGTTGAACGAGGGCGACACCAGCGGCGTTTACACCCACGAAGCCTACCTCAGCGACTTTTTCTTCACCGACCGCGCCCTGTCCGACGCCGAAGTACAGGCGCTGGGAGCACCCAGGGCGCGCGGCATCCTGATCCCGCCAAGCCCGATCCAGCTCGCCATCAGCTTCCCGTCCACAAACGTGCTGCTGACCTGGACCGGCGGCGACACGCCCTACCAGGTCCAGAAAACAACCGACCCCGGCGCCGCGCACTGGCAAAACGTCGGAGCCCCCACCAACGGCACCAGCCTGCTCCTCACGCCCGACGGCGACGCGGTGTTCTACCGGGTCCAGGGGCCCTGAGCATAAACGCGTGCGGCATCAGCGCCCGTCGCCGGCGGGCAGCAGGTCCGAGATCGGCGCGCCGGCACGCGGGTTGGCGGCGCAGTAATCCTCGCCCAGCAACGCCGCCAGCGTGGCCGCCACCTGGCTGTGCGTGATCTGCGGGATGTTTTTCCGCTCACCCAGGGGTCGCGTATCCGGCCCGAGAACCGCCAGCCACACCCTCTCAGCCCCGTCTATCTTCTCGCCATGATTCCGCCAGTCTGCCCCGCTGCCGCGCCCATGATCGCAGGTGATGATAAAGGTCGTCTTGTCCTTGTAAGCCGGCAGGCTCTGCACCGTTTCCCACAGTTCCCGGATATAGCGGTCCACGTTGTGCGCCGCATGGAGGTAGTGCTCGTAATTTCCCTCGTGCGCCCATTCGTCGGTCTCGCTGAACGCCACCCACACCACCCGCGGCTGCTGCTGCTTCAAATACTCCTGCGCCGCGTGAAAAAAGAAGGAATCAAATCCCATGTCGCCCCACAACGACGTCGTGTCCCGATTCAGGTCCTCCACCAGCGCCAGCCGCGAGCCCGGCGCTCCCAACCGGCTCTCGCCGCCCGACCACACCGGGATCCCGCTGCGGGACGCATTCAAGATGTAAGGATGAACTTCCCAGTTCACAAACGCGGCCACCTGGTTGGTAAAACCGGGCTTCCGATAAAGCCACTCCAGGACGGTCACGTTCGGATTGTTCCGCTTCTCATTGCTATTGATGCGATCGTCGGGGGCGCCGGTCAGCAGTTCGTTGAAACCGGGATAGGTGAATTTCTTTCCGTTCGTCACCACGTCCACGCTGCCCTGGTTCCCGTTTCCATAGATCTGGCCGCGGGATGCCACCACCTCCCACAGGAACGGCAGCAGCGCCCGCCGCCGCGCCTCCGGCGTCGCCGCCCAAAACGCGGACCGCAGACGGTTCGTGTCCCACACCCCGTTGTCCCGCGTCATCAACGCCTCCTCCGCCCCGGTGAACACCTCCTGCCAGCGGAATCCATCCACCGAAATAAAAAAAACATTCTCGGTCCGATGCGCCGGCCCCGACGCCGGCCCCGCCAGAGCCCCGGACGCAAACACCGCCAACACGCAGTTGAAAAGAATCCATCCCGTTTGTTGCATGGTACGCATTTCTCAAAACTAGCCGACGGCAACCGGCCAGGGAATCCCACGTTCCGGTGGGTACGGCCCGAAGGCCGGAACAGTTCTTGGACATTTATTGCCCTGTCCCGGTGCAGGGGCCGTTGTTGTTCTTCGGCACGGGCGCCGATCCGGATTCGCCCCGAGATTCCGCCCCGACCAAATCATGTCATTGACGGGGCCGCAGGCCCGCGGGAAGACTGTCGAATCGAAAGTTCGCCTATGATGAAGTGGATGGTTTCCTGCGCCCTGTGCCTGGTCTCGTTCCCGGCCCCGGCCGCCCCTGTGTCGCCGCCGGCTTTCAGTGTCCGGTTGGAAGGCGTCAAGTTCGACTACCCCGGCGCCGAGCATTGGGCCGAAATCGAGGGACCCGGCGGGGATCGGCTTTGGGCCTTTGCCATTTACACGGGCAAACAGGATTGGACCGTTCCGTTCAGCGCCGAAAAACCCGGGCATTACAAACTGCTCCGCGTGGAACGGCGCCAGGGCGACCGCCGCGCCGACGATGTCCTGGGCAAGGATTCCTCGACGGAACTCGACGTCGCCTCCAGCCAGGCCGCGGCCCCGCCCGCCGCGGTGACGCCGGATCTTGTGGGCGCGGGCGAGTTCAAGGCCTTTTTTGCCGCAACGCCTCCGTGGTGTTTGAACGATCACACGTTCATCCAGGGACCGGACAAGACGTGGCACCTGTTTGCGATCACGCATCCCAAACCGTTGATTTGGGAAAAGGACCCCGGCCGCAGCCTGGCGCACGCCGCATCCACCAACCTGCTGCAGTCCTGGCAGGGCCGCCCCCCGGCGGTCACGGCCGACTGGGAGAAATACCACGAATACCTGCTCTGGGCGCCTTACGTTCTTCGCAACGACGACACCTATTACATGTATGTCTGCGCCGGCGACAGGGACACGCACCATTACCAGATCCACCTGCTCACCTCCACGAACCTGGAATCCTGGACCCGCAGCCCCGCGAACCCGGTGCTGGTGGACGGGTTCGATGCGCGCGACCCGATGGTCATGAAATCGGGCGGCGAATGGATCCTTTATTACGTGGCGAATTCCACCCCGGACAAGGGCAATCACCAGGTCGTGTGCGTGACGAGCAAGGACCTCGTGCACTGGGGCGATCGCCGCGTCGTGTTCACCCACCCGCGCGCAGGCAGCTTCGGCGGTCCGACCGAATCCCCCTTCGTCGTCCGCCGGGGCGACCGCTATTTTTTGTTTGTCTGCGACAACGAGTGGACGGATGTTTACGTCTCGAATGATCCGTTCCACTGGGATTTCCGGGACAAAACGACTCGGATCCGGGCGCATGCGGCGGAGGTGGTCCGCGATGCCGGCGGCCGGTGGTACCTGAGCCACGCCGGCTGGACCGAGGGGCCGCTCATGATGGCTCCGCTGAACTGGAACGACGGCCAGAAAGATCCAATCACCAACATCGCGCCGGCTGAAAAATAATCACCCACTATGAGTTCCGAATCCCCCTCACCTCTTTCGCAGCAAAACATGGATCGGCGCCGGTTCGTCGGCGCCTTCGCGGCGCTGGGCGCGGCCTCGGCATTTTCGGCAGACGCCGAATCCCCGGCGACCGGTGCGGGCGCGGTCGGGCCCGGTGTGCTCGGGCCGGCGATGCTGAGGGACGACGCCACGCACCAGCTCACGACGTTCAACCTGAAGCGCAAAAGCAAAACCGTCCCGGTCCCGCGCGGCAAACGCGTCACGATCGGCGAGGTCAAAGGCGAAGGTTACATCGCCAACTTCTGGCTCACGTTCCCCGGCTGGTTCTGGCAGCACTGGAACACCCGCGCCCCGATCAGCCAGACCATTCTCAAGACGCTCATCCTCCGCATCACCTTCGACGACGCCGCGCAACCGTCCGTCGCCGCGCCCGTGGGCGATTTCTTCGGGGCCGGCCTTTGCGAAATCAGCAGCTTCGCGTCGCAGTATTTCGGCACGTCCAGCGGCGGGTTCTTCTGCAAGTTCCCGATGCCGTTCCGGAAGAGCTTCCGGGTTGAGTTGGAGAACCTGGACGAGGGGATCGACACCGAGGTGTTCTGCAACGTCCTGTATCAACTGGCGCCGCTGCCCGAGGGCCTGGGCTATTTCCACGCGCAATTCAACACCGGCCGGAACAAGGGGCCGGACGCGGTCCAGATCGCCGAACTGAAGGGGCGCGGCCATTACGCCGGCTGCCTGCTCTACATGCAGGGCGAGGAGCGCAATTACCTCAGCTTTCTCGAGGCGCCGGAGTATGTTTACATCGACGGCGACAAGGACACGCCGCGGATCACGGGCACCGGGCTGGAGGATTATTTCCTGGGCGGCTGGTATTTCCGCGAAGGCCCGTTCATCGGGCCCTGCCATGGCGTGCCCGTCAAGGATACGCTCAATTCCTGTGTGGCGATGTACCGCGTGCACCAGTCGGACGCGATCCATTTCCGAGAGAACTTCCGGTTCGCCTTCGTGAATCCCTGGTCGCCCGACCGGCTGAAGCCGTTCAGCTTTTCCTCCGTTGCGTTTTGTTACCTGGACAAACCGGAGGGACAGGGCGCGCCGATCCCGCCCGCGAAGGAACTGCTCTGCTGGTACCGGGTGCGGAACACGGATCACCAAAGCATCCCCTGATCACCAGTTGTCAGGTGGCATCGTCGCTTTCCCATCGGCATGCAACGGAACCGACTTTTCGGCCAGCGCCCGCTTCGGGTCCAGTGTCACCCGGTCCAGCTCGACCAGCGCGTAGAGCAACTGGCCGACGCCGTCCAGCGACTCGTAATACGGTTTTGCCGGGTGTCCGCGGAAGAGGCCTTTGTAGTAAAGCTTGCCCACGGCTTCATCCGCCACCGCCCGCGCCATCGCCAGTTGCCCCGGATCGCCCGTCAGCAAATACATCTGGATGAAGAACGACAGGGTCTGCCCATAAAACCCGGCATAGGTCCCCTGCGGCGCGTAATCCTCCGAATACCCGAAATACCACGCGTTGGTCATGCATTGGCGCGGCGGGAATTCTTTCTTGATCCAGCGGCCGAATCGTTCCGCCGTCTGCCGCAGTTCCGGGTCCCCCGTCGTCAGCGCCGCGTAGGCATACGCCTGCGCCGTGGGAATCGGGTGCTCGTAGCCCGCCACGTACGGCTGCCACAAATCCAGGTAACCCCGCGGTTCGTAAATCCAGTATTCTGTCTCCGACGACGTCGCGAATTTGTCGGTTGAATTGGTCATCAGGATCCGAGGCCCGGGCACGGGCGTGCCGTCCAGTTTCAACGATCCCCAGAATTTTCCCGTGGCCGGGTCGTACGCATACCGCCCGTACGCCTTCAGGTAAGCGACCGCCTGGTCCCGGAACCGCGCGTCACCCGTCAGTTCGTAACAGCGCAACAACGCCCGGCAATAGAACGCCGTGATGCTCGTCACAAAATGCGATCCGTCGAACCGGTTCAACCCCGCGTTCGGCCGGTCCGCAATCAGGTCCGTCTTCGGATCGCGCCGGTCCCAGAAATAATCCGCCAGCAGCCGGGCGCGATCGAACCAGACGCGTTCGCCGGTCTGGTGATAGAGAAAGGCAAACGCCACCGCGTAGCCGCCGGCCGCCATCGCAAAATCGCAGCCGCGCTGCCCGTCGCCGTGCCGGTTCACTTCGCCGGTCTTCTTGTCGATCACATGCCATTGCCAGACGGCTTCAATCTCCCGCCGCACGGCGTTGGAATTGACCTGCCACAGCATGCCCCAGGGAATGTCGTGGATGGCGTGAAATTCGTGCGGGTCGCCGAGGTGCCCCTTCATCTTCTCGGCATACACGTCGTAATGCCGGTGCCAGCCCCACCAGAAAAAGCCGCGCTCATCCACCAGGCGCCCGAGATACCAGCCGATGCAGCCGTCCGCAGCGCGCCCGTAACCCGGGTCGCCCGTCACTTCCGTCGCCAGATACATCGTCTTCAGCATCGGCAACTCCGGCAGCAGGTTCGCACCCGCCGGGTTCCGCCGGTCGCGCCGCAACACCCGCCACGCCTCGTCGAGCGCCGCCGGATTCGTCGGGCATTCCCGCGTTTCCACGTCGAGAATGCTGACGAAGATCGGCGAATGTTCCGTGCCATAACGGTCGGTGCCGAATTGAATGAGCGTTTCAAGACAGTTCGTGACGGGCCCAAGGTAATCCGCCGCGGCTACTCCACACCGGCTCCCTGCCGTCAGCAGAAAAAGGGTCAACATCCGGACCAACACCGGCGCTCCAGGCTTCATGCCACCAGTCTACCGCGATCGTTTCAGCATCCAACCCCAAGAACTGGGTGTGATTCCACGGTGGTTTCCCTTTGCGCGCCCCGAATCAATCATGGCATTCTGCGCCTGCCGAGCCTGGAACCACAACCCGAACGCACATGAATCGACACTCCACTTTCATCGCCGCCTGCCTCGCCGTCGCCGCCCTGCTCCTGCCCGGCTGCAAGCCTTCGGACGACCACGCCCCCGCCACCTCAAAGCCGCGCGTGGCGCTCGTCATGAAGTCGCTCGCCAATGAATTTTTCCTCACCATGGAAAACGGCGCGAAAGCCCACCAGCAGGCCCACGCCGCCCAATACGACCTCATCGCCAACGGCATCAAGGACGAACTCGACGTCAGCCGCCAGATCGACCTCGTCGAACAGATGATCGCGCAGAAGGTCGACGCCATCGTCATCGCACCGGCGGATTCCCGGGCGCTGGTCCCCGTGTGCAAGCGGGCGCAGCAGGCCGGGATCGTGGTCGTGAACATCGACAACCGCTTCGACGACGCCGTCGTGGCGGCCAGCGGTGTCCGGTTCCCCTTCGTCGGCCCCGACAATCGCAAAGGCGCGCGCGCCGTGGGCGGCTATCTCGCGGGCAAACTCAAGGCGGGCGACAGCGTGGTGATCATCGAAGGCGCCCCCAACGCGTTCAACGGCATTCAGCGCAAGCTCGGATTCGAGGACGCCATGAAGGCGGCGGGCATCCAGGTCGCCAGCTCGCAATCGGGTTATTGGGAAACGGACAAGGCCAACCAGGTCGTTGCCGCGCTGCTCACCGAGTATCCCGCGCTGAAAGCCGTGTTGTGCGCGAACGACAACATGGCCCTCGGCGCGGTTGCCGCCCTGCGAGCCGCCGGCCGGCAGGAACCGGTGCTGGTCGTCGGCTACGATAACATCGCCGCCGTGCGCCAGTTGCTTCAGGATGGAAAAGTCCTCGCCACGGCGGACCAGCACTCCGACCAGCTCGCCGTGTTCGGAATCGAGTGCGCGCTGGACATGCTTCGCGACCGGACGCCGCCGGCCGACCGCGAAACGCCGGTGGAACTGGTGACGGCGGAAACGTTGCGCGCCAAATGAGCGTGCCCGCCCGAGCAACCTCCGACTGGCGCCGCGTCGTGGCCGACGATCTCGGCCTCGTGCTCGCCCTGGCGCTGCTGGTGCTGGTGTTCAGCCTGTGCACGCGCCATTTCTTCAGCGCGGAAACGTTCCGCACCATCGCCAACCAGATTCCCGCCGCGCTGCTGGTGGCCACCGGGATGACCTACGTGCTGATCGTCGCGGAAATCGATCTCTCGGTCGGTTCCGTGCTCGGGTTTTGCGGCGCGGTGGTCGGCGTGGCGCTCACCCGGTGGCAATGGCCCCTGTGGCTGGCCGTCCTCGGTGGACTCGCCGCCGGCGCAGCCTGCGGCGCATTCAACGGGATCGTCTCCGTCCGATGGAAATTGCCGTCGTTCATCGTCACGCTCGGCATGATGGAAATGGCCCGGGGCGGGGCTCACGCTTTGACACGGTCCCAGACGGAGTACATCGGTCCGGCCATCGAAGGCATCGCGGGCTCGGCGATCTTCGGCCTGTCCCTGCCGTTCCTGCTCGCCCTCGTTGTCGTCGCCGCGGCCCAGGCCGTCCTGTCGCGCGCCGTGTTCGGCCGACACATGATCGCCGTCGGCGCCAATGCCGAAGCCGCCCGCCTGAGCGGCATTCAACCCGGCGCCGTCAAAACCTCCGTGTTCATCCTGAGCGGACTCCTCACCGGCGCCGCCGCCGTCATCGACACGTCCCGGTTCCAGTCCGCCAACCCCAACGCCGGGTCCGGCTTCGAACTCCAGGCCATAGCCGCCGCGGTCATCGGCGGCACCAGCCTCCTCGGCGGCCGCGGCTCCGTCGTGCGCACCTTCTTCGGCGTGCTCATCATGGCGGTGCTCAACACCGGCCTCGCCACCGTCGGCGCCCGCGACGAAATCAAACGCCTCGTCACCGGTGCCGTCATCGTCGCCGCCGTCATCGTCGATCATTACCGCCACCGCCTCGCCGCCCGCCGCGCCTGACGCCGGCTGGCGCCCGCCGTCACCCCTCCAGCGCGTTGACAATGTGCTGCGCCTGGAACCAGAGATTGTCGGCGACGGAAGATTCCAGCCGGGCCGACCGGATCGCACGCTGGAACGCCCGGAGACCGCGCACCGCGGTTCTCGTGTCGTTCCCCTTCATCGATCCCAACGCGTTGCAGAGTTGCTGCACGAGCGCACGCCTCGATTTCGGATTCGCCTTCGCGACGGAGTCCACCAGCCCCGCAAGACCGTGAAGCGGTTCAAACAGCGGGTATTCCGAGGTCAAGCGCTCGGTCGCGTAAACGGTTCTCCCCGCCTCGAGCGCGTCCAGGATGGACTCGGCCTGGTAAAACAGCACGTTGGCGGTTGGGGGATCGACCCGCGCTGCGAGCAACCGGCTCTGAAACTTCTCAAGCCAGCGCCGGGCGGCAGCCACGTCCTGTCTGCCGATCCCGTTCAGGGCCGACGCGAGGAACGGCATCAGCACGCGCGCAGATCTACGGCCGGTCTGCTGCACCGACATCGCCAATTCGGCCAGGGCGCCACCGGGCGTCAGGACAGGATATAAATCGGGGATATGGCGGCTCCGATACGCATTGTATCCAAGGTAGCTGGGTTCGGTCGGCGAATAGTCGAAGTAAACCAGTTGAAAAACGACCTCGGGATTGGCGGTGTGGGTGACTTCCTGGATCACGACCATGGTGGCGTTCGGATTCGCGGCGCTCACGGGAAAACCGTTCACGAGGCTGACGGACCCGTAGTTGATCAACACATTCCCGGTCTCCGGGAGCTGATAGGTGCTGCCCACGATGGGCGTGTAAAACCGTTGGAGGTTCGTCCGGCCGTAGTCCCAAACCTGCGACACTTCCATCCGCGCTTCATCGACCCGGAATTCCACCGCGCGACTGTAGGTGCTCGAGTCCGGAAGCGCGGGATCAAACGGGCTGGCCCGCTTCACACCATCGTCGTAAAGAAGCCAGGTGCCGGATTCGGTGAGGATCGGGGCGTGCTGGGCGTAATTCCACTCGAAAGGATCCCCCACCGGGTTCAACAGGAACGGCTGCCACGCCGGACCCCAGTTCGCGTGCGGCCCCAGGATCCACTTGAGCTGCCCCGTCTGCCGCGAGAATTTCACCACAGCATCCTGGTGCCGCATCGAAACCACGATCGAATCATCCCGCGGATCCTCCAGCAGCGCGTTGGAATGTTCCACGTCGTAGCCCAGCGCCGTCGTGATGGTCAGGCTCAGGTAATCCACCCGCGCCGGATCCAGCAGGTCGATCGGCGACCACACGTTCAGCACCTCGGCGTTGGTCGCCGAGATTTCCACGACGCGATTGTAAAGAACCGACGCGGAGCGCACGGGCGCGTTCGAATCCGTGGCGCTGCCCGGCAGGTTCGTCACCACCCGGCTCGCATCGCTCAGGTAGAGGATCGTGCCGTGATCGGTCGGCACGCCGTCGTGTATGTTGATCGGCAGGTTCGTCGGCGCATTCCAGTTCGCCACGGTCTCACCCAGGAAATTCAACTCGTAAAAGTTTGTGTTCAGGGGAAAGAACAGGTTCCCGTTCGCCATCTGGCGCACATCGGAAGCGGCCGGCAGGCCGGTGTACCAAACAACTTCGCCCGCGGCATCAATTACCGCCGTGTAGCCGCGCTTGGCGGCGCGGTTGTTGAGATAGGACAGCGTGTAACCCGGCTCCATTCTGTCCGGCTTGCTGGTCATCAGCACGCTCACGGGAAAATCCGCCGGCAGCGGACCCGTGAAATAACCCACCGGATCCCCGGCTTCGACGGCATTGCCAAAACGGTCAATTACCGTCACCGTTATCAGGTTCTCCCGCCCCGCCCTCAACCCCAGCACCGGCACGGAATGCCATTGTGCATAATCGTAAAAATCCCGGCGCCAGCTCCGATCCCCGTCGTCGATCGTCAGGCTCACACGGGAATAACCATCCGTCACCAACTCAATCCTCGCCGCGAGCGGCGCATGCGGCGCCGGAATCAACGTGGGACCCGAAATGATGTTCAGGGCCGGGGAAGCGAATGAAACGAAGACCAGCACCGCCACTGCCAAGACCGTCCGGTAAGGCAGGACGCAAGACGACGGGAACATGCACGACTTTCTACCTGCCCAACTGCTTTAAGCCCCACAAGCCTTGCAGAAGATCCATACGACGTCAAGCGCCCCGGATCAATCGTTCAGAAAAACCCGGTCGCGCGCGACACGCCCTGGCCGGACTCGTCCCCGCAGGGCGCCGAAAACGACGGTGGAATGGAAAGACAACCGGAACCGAGCCGAGCCGTCACGGTTCACGTGAACGCGAGGGGCCGCAGAGAATCGGCTCAGGCGCCGGTGGTTTCGAGGGTCATCGGCAGCAGCACGGTAAACGTGGTGCCTTTTCCCGGCGTGCTCTGCACCTCGAGCCGGCCGGCATGATCCTCAATGATCCGTCGCGTCACCGACAACCCCAGCCCCGTGCCTTCCCGTTTGGTGGTGAAGAACGGTTCGAAAATGGAATTGAGAATTTCCGGCGCGATTCCAGTGCCGGTGTCCGTGATGCGCAGTCGCAGCACCGCCCCCGGCGTGCCGCCGCCTTCGCGCAACGCATGCGCCGCCTCGGACCCCTGAAGATCCGTCGCCACCGTCAGTGTGCCTTCCGATCCCATCGCCTCCACCGCGTTGAGCAGCAGGTTCAACACGGCCTGCTGAAGCTGGTGATCGTCCCCGTGAAAAACGTCGGGGGAAGCTTCGAACTGGCGCTGGAAAGAGATCAGCTTGCCCTCGGCGCGGTGCTGGGCCATGCGAAGCGAGTGATCCAGCAGCTCGTGGATCGCCACCGGGACCCGCGACGGCTTGGCCGGCGCGGCAAACCGCAGCATGTTCGTCACGATGGTGTTCACCCGCCGCATCTCGCGCCGCACCGTCTCCGCCAGCTCGACGTCACCGTCCTTCTCCAACAGCAGATCCACAAACGTCTTGATCGGCACCAGCGCGTTCTTGATCTCGTGCGCCATGCTCGCCGAAAGGGTTCCCAGGCTCGCCAGCCGGTTCAGCCGCGTCAGATTTTCCTCCACCCGCCCCGTCGCCGCCAGGTCCCTCAACACAAGCGTCACCCCCACGCCCGGCCCGCCCGACGGCACCGGGAACGCCGCCGCGGATATCGCCAGTTCCTTCCCGTTCAAATTCAAAGCCACCCGTCGATCCACGATGCGCCGGCCGGCGGATTGGACCTCTTCGACGATGGATTGAAGCGGCCGGGGAAGATTGGCGAATGGAAAACTGGAACCGGGTGCGGCTCCCAGGAGATGTTCGGCATCCGGGTTCAGGGCCACCTGCCGATGTTCTGCATCGACCGAAAGCACTCCGCAAAGCAAGCTGTCCAGCAGC
Organism: Verrucomicrobiota bacterium; assembly: GCA_046346665.1. Lineage (GTDB taxonomy): Bacteria > Verrucomicrobiota > Verrucomicrobiia > Limisphaerales > JAXMHQ01 > JAXMHQ01. Next base: position 10,386 of record JAXMHQ010000031.1, on the reverse strand, counting down.
ACGCTCGGTAAACCGGACCCTACATCCCCTGAACCCGCGATGTCGGGACTCTTTGTCAGCATGGGCTTCGACCGCGAGTCTAGCCCAACAACCCATCGAAGCAAGACTTTGTCACAACGGGGAAAAATGGAGTGATGGAGTAGTGGGGCCCTGGAGTGTTGGCCCCACTCGTCCTGGGGCCTCATTTCCAGAACTCCACTACTACACCACTCCATCCCCACAAGGCCTAAAAGCCTGTTGACTTCGTCCGTGTGTCTGGTAATTTTTGCGCTCCTTTGATCGGGATTGCGATGAAAACACATTTGCCGAAAGTGAATTTGGACCAGCGTCAGTGGCACGTAATTGATGCCGAGGGCGTCGTCCTGGGCCGCCTGGCCGCCCAGGTGGCGGATATTTTGCGCGGGAAAAACACCCCCGTCTTTACGCCTCACCTCGATGCCGGCGGCTTCGTCGTCGTCATCAACGCTGAAAAAGTCGTGGTGACCGGCAAGAAGGAAACCCAGAAGGAGTACATGACCTATTCCGGCTGGAAAGGCGGCGAGAAATACACCAGCGTCGCCCAGTTGCGCGCGCGCCACCCCGAGATGCTCATCCACCGCGCCGTCCGGGGCATGGTTCCAAAAAATCGCCTCGGCCGCAGCCTGCTCACCAAACTCAAAGTCTACAAGGGCAAGGAACATCCCCACGCCGCCCAGAAACCCGCCGCTCTCGCCGGCGCCAAATAATTTTCAAACTCGCAACCCTCCCGACCATGGCTGAATCGAAAGCTCCCGAATTCCTGGGCACCGGACGCCGCAAGACGTCCATCGCCCGCGTCCGCCTCAGCGCCGGTACCGGCAAAATCACGGTGAACGGCCGCGCGTTCGAAACCTATTTCCCGCTGGACACCCTGCGCAGCACCGTCACCCAGCCCCTGACCGTCACCAACCTGGCGGACAAATACGACGTGCGCGTCAACGTGACCGGCGGCGGCCCCAACGGCCAGGCCGGCGCCGTGCGCCACGGCATTTCCCGCGCCCTGCTCCTCGTGGACGCGGCCCTGCGCCCTACCCTCAAGGCGGAAGGCTTCCTGACCCGCGACCCCCGCATGAAGGAGCGCAAGAAATACGGCCAGCCCGGCGCCCGCAAACGCTTCCAATACTCGAAGCGCTAAACCAAACCCGGTTTCCAAAAACGCCCGCCGGCCACCCCCGGCGGGCGTTTTGCTTTCAAAGACTTTTTGCCCGCAAACTTCGCCGATGAACGCTGATTCCAAAAAATCTTCGAAATCTGTGAAATCTGCGGACGCTTTGCTATGATCCAATCAATGAATTCGAAAAAGGTCGCCATCATCGGTGCCTCCGGCTACTCCGGCGAGGAACTCGTCCGCCTGCTCCTGCACCATCCCCACGCCGAGCTCACCGCCGTCACCTCGCGCCAATACGCCGGCAAAACCCTCGGACAGGTGTTCCCTCGCTTCGCCCACCTCCCCGCCGCCCAGTCGCTCCGGTTCACGGAACCCAAGCCCGACATGATCGCCCGGCAGGCCGACGTCGCCTTCCTCGCGCTCCCGCATGGCGTCGCCGCCGAATACGCCGTGCCGCTCCTCGACGCCGGCTGCCAGGTCATCGATCTCAGCGCCGATTTCCGGCTCCGCAACGCGGCGGTCTACAAGGAATTCTACGGGCACGACCACCCCGCGCCCGCCCTGCTGCCCAAAGCCGTCTACGGATTGCCCGAAATCTACCGGACGGAAATCGCCCAGGCTTCACTCGTCGCCTCCCCCGGCTGCTATCCCACCAGCATCCTGCTCCCGCTGATCCCGCTCCTGAAATCGAAACTGATCCAGCCCGGCGACATCATCGCGGATTCGCTCAGCGGCGTCACCGGAGCCGGACGCAAAGCGGAACTGGATTACCTGTTCTGCGAATGCAACGAGAGCCTGCGGCCTTACGGCGTCCCGAAACACCGGCATTTGTCCGAGATCGAACAGGAATTATCCCTGGCCGCCGGAGACCCGCTCACGATGCAGTTCACGCCCCACCTGGTCCCCGTCAATCGCGGCATTCTCACCAGCCTCTACACCCGGCCCGCCCGCCCGTTGACCCGGGACCAGGTCACCGAATGCTACCGGGATGCCTATGTGAACGAACCGTTCGTCCGGCTGCTCGAAGGCGCCACCCTGCCCGACACGAAAAATGTCGTCGGCACCAACGCCATCGAAATCGCCTGGCGCCTCGACCCGCGCACCGGCCGGCTCCTGCTGTTCAGCGCCGAGGATAACCTCGTCAAAGGCGCCGGCGGCCAGGCCGTCCAAAGCCTCAACATCCTCTGCGGCTGGCCCGAAACAGCGGGCCTGCTCTGATCCCGACATGCCTGCCGCCGCGCCTTCCGCCGAACACCTGAACGAGCCGGTCGCCAGGTTCGCGCGCAAGGACGTCACCACGCTCCGAGAGGAAGTCACGGTCAACGAGGCGCTCGCGGCCATCCGCCGCCAGGGCGTCGGCGAGAAAGTCATCTACTTCTACACCGTCGACGCCGCCGACCGGCTCACCGGCGTCGTCCCCACCCGCCGCCTCCTGATGGCACCGCTCGAACAACGCCTGTCGGAAATCATGATCCGCAACGTCGTCGCCATCCCCCACACCGCCACCGTCCTCGAAGCCTGCGAATGCTTCGCCATCCATAAATTCTTCGCGTTCCCCGTCATCGACGACAACCGCCGCGTACTCGGCGTCGTCGATGTCGGCCTGTTCACCGAGGAAGTTTTCGACGTCGCGGAACGCGAGCAGATGGACGGCGTGTTCGAAGCCATCGGCTTCCGCGTGTCCCAGGTCCGCGGCGCCTCGCCCGTGCGATCGTTCCGATACCGGTTCCCCTGGCTGCTCACCACCGTCATCAGCGGCACGTTCTGCGCCGGGCTCACCAGCCTCTACGAAATGACCCTCGCCAAAAGCCTCGTCCTGGCCTTCTTCCTCACCATGATCCTCGGCCTCGGCGAAAGCGTCAGCATCCAGTCCATGACCCTCAGCATCCAGGCCCTGCGCACCACCCACCCAACCGCCCGCTGGTACTGGAACGCCCTCAAACGCGAAGCCCAAACCGCCCTGCTGCTCGGACTCGGCTGCGGCTCCCTCGTCGCCCTCATCGTCCTCGCCTGGCGCCACACCCCCATGCCCGCCGCCGTCATCGGATCCAGCATCGCCCTCACCCTGCTCGCCGCCTGCATCGCCGGACTCACCGTCCCCGCCCTGCTTCACAAACTGAAACTCGACCCCAAAATCTCCGCCGGACCGCTCACGCTGGCCATCACCGACCTCGCCACGCTGCTGTTCTATTTCAACCTGGCCAAACTGCTTCTTTGAAATCTTATTCCTGGAATCCTTCCGATTACGCCGCCAATTCCGCCGCCCAGCACGCGTGGGCGCGCGAGTTGATCACGCAACTCCAACTCCGCGGCGACGAACACCTGCTCGATGTGGGCTGCGGCGACGGGAAAGTCACCGCCGAACTCGCCCGCGCCCTGCCCCACGGCCGCGTCCTCGGCGTCGACGCCTCGCCCGACATGATCGCGTTCGCCCGCAAAACCTTCGCCGCCATCCCTAACCTTCAATTCGACGTCATGGACGCCCGGCAATTGCATCCCCCCGGACGCATGGACATCGTGTTCTCCAGCTCCGCGCTCCACTGGGTCGACGATCATCCCGCCTTCCTCCGCGGCGCGGCCGACTGCCTCACCCCCGGCGGACGCCTCGTCGTCTCGTGCGGCGGCAAAGGCAACGCCCAGGACGTGTTTCTCGCGCTCCGGCCCGAAATGCGCGTCAAACGCTGGCGCGGATTTTTCCGGAACCTCGACAAGGCCTACTTCTTCCATTCGCCCGAAGAATACAAAAAATGGCTGCCCCGGTTCGGATTCGAACCGCGCGCCGTCCGGCTCGCGCCCAAGGATGCGATTTACGAAAACCGCGCCCGGTTCGAGGCCTGGTTCCGCACCACCTGGCTGCCTTACACCCAGCGTATCCCCGAGGATTCCCGCGACGATTTTGTCGCCGCCGTCGTTGATCGCTACCTCGCCCGACACCCCGCCGACGACGCCGGCCAGGTCCGCGTCCGCATGTTCCGGCTCGAAATCGACGCCGTGAAATCCCAGGCCCCCTCGTAGCCGCGATCGTCAGATCGCGGATCCCGACTCGTTTCCCGTAGCCGCGATCGTGAGATTGCGGGTCCCTGTTCCCCAAATTCCAGCGCAGCCCTTGCCTGTTGAGGAGATGGGTTCTATGATTCGCCCCCGGATGAGAATGGATTGTTTTCGACTGCTGGCGGCAGGATTCGCCCTGGCGCTTTGCCTCGGCGGCAGGGCGGACGAATTTCCCGAACCCGGCGCGTTGCCTGTGCAAACAAATCTCCCCAACCCACTGATCGGTTCGTCAGGCCGATCCGTCCGCACCACCAACGAATGGGCCAGCCTGCGCCGGCCCGAATTGAAATCCCTGTTCCAGCATTACATGTACGGCACCCTGCCGCCGCAAATTGCTCCCGTCCGCGCCACGGTGACAACCGAATGCCCGGATTTCCTGGGCGGCAAAGCCACGCTGCGGCTCCTCACCCTGGCCACCGGCCCAAAGGGCGCACCTGAAATCCATCTGATGCTCGTCCTGCCAAACCAACGCCGCAGCCCGGCGCCAGTCTTTCTCGGCCTGAATTTCTGCGGCAACCAGGCCGTCACCGCCGACCCGCGCATCCCGCTCGCCACCGGCTGGCTTTCCCCGCTCTGCAAAGGCATCACCAATAACATTGCCACCGAATCCTCCCGCAACGCCGGCGCCGCCGATTGGCCCGGCGACGAATGGCCCATCGAATCCATCATCGACCACGGCTGCGCCCTCGCCACGTTCTGCAGTTGCGACATCGACTCCGACCGTCCCGATATAAGCGACGGCCTTTACAAATTCCTGGCACACGGCGATCAGGCGAAAAATCCCGGCCCCGACCGCGGCACGATCGCCGCCTGGGCGTGGGGATTCATGCGCTGCGTCGATTACCTGGTCTCCGATCCCGCCATCGATCCCGCGCGGATCGCCGCGCTCGGCCATTCGCGCAACGGCAAAACCGCCCTGCTCGCGGCGGCATTCGACGACCGCATCGCGCTGGCGATCGTCCACCAGGCCGGCATCGGGGGCAGCGCCCCCAGCCGCGGCCGCACCGGCGAACCGTTGAAGGATATCAACGCCAACTTCCCCCACTGGTTCAACGCGGAGTTCAAAAAGTTCATCGGCTGCCCCGAAAAACTGCTTTTCGACCAGAACTGCCTGGTGGCCCTGTGTGCGCCGCGGCCGGTCCTGTTCTCCAACGGCGAAGCCGACACCTGGGCCAACCCGCGCGGACAATTCGATGTGCTCGTCGCCGCCAACCCGGCCTACGAACTTTATGGCGTCACCGGCATGGACGCCGCCGCGCCGCCCGCGTCCGGCGTGCTCGCCGGAAAACGGCTCGGCTATTACATCCGGCCGGGAGGACATTCCATGACCCCGGGCGATTGGAAGGTGTTTCTCGAATTCGCCGACCGTCAATGGGGCGCGCCAGCGAAGTAATGTTCCGAAGTTCTCCATGAAAAAATCATTCAAAGAAATTCCGGGTTCGATCCTGGCGCCGCAGGGTTTCCGCGCTTCGGGCGTGTTTTGCGACATCAAACGGCTCGGCACCGGCAAGGGTTCCAACAAGGGGCGCAAACGCGATCTCGCGCTGCTGGTGTCCGACCTCCCCGCCTCCGTCGCCGGCATGTTCACCACCAACCAGGTCTGCGCCGCGCCGGTCAAAATCTGCGCCGAACGCGTCCCGTCCTCCGCCATCCGCGCCGTGGTCATCAACTCCGGCAACGCCAACGCCTGCACCGGCAAACAGGGCCTGCTCGACGCGCACGAAATGGTCTCGTTCACCGAACGAACCCTAGCACTGCCCCGCGGCTCCGCCCTCGTCGGCTCCACCGGCCGCATCGGCGTCACACTGCCCATGGACAACATCCGCGCCGGCATCCTCGAAGCCGCCATGGAGCTCGGCCGGTCGCGCGACCACGCCGCGCACGCCGTCGAAGCCATCATGACCAGCGACACACGGCCGAAACAAATCGCGGTCGAATTCAAGCTGGCCGGCAAAACCGTCCGGCTTGGCGGCATGTGCAAAGGCGCCGGCATGATCCAGCCCGGCATGTCCGCCACCGGCAAGCGCCCCGCCGCCATGCCGCTCCACGCCACCATGCTCGGCTTTCTCACCACCGACGCCGCGCTGCCCGCCAAATTTCTCCAGGCCGCACTGCAGGAAGCCGTCGCTCAAAGCTTCAACCGCATCACCGTCGACGGCGACATGAGCACCAACGACACCGTCCTCCTCCTCGCCAACGGCGCCGCCCGAAATCGCGCGCCCGCCGCCCACGACCGCGCCGCCTTCCAGGCCGCCCTCAACCACGCGTGCCTCGAACTCGCCAAAATGATCGTGCGCGACGGCGAAGGCGTCTCCCGCCTCGTCACCGTCCGCGTCAGCGGCGCGGCGTCCGACACCGACGCCGATGCCGCCGCCCGCGCCGTCGGGAACAGCGCGCTCGTGAAAACAAGCTGGCACGGCGGCGACCCGAACTGGGGCCGCATCATCGACGCGCTCGGCTACAGCCCCGCCCGCGTCGTGGAAAACCGGGTCGATATCGGCTACAGCGCCCCCGGCAGTTCAAAAATCCTGTGGAGCCTCAAACGCGGTCAGCCGACCGACGCCACCTTCCGCCGGCTCTGCGCCGCCACCGCGCCCCGCGAATTCGACCTCCACATCCGCCTGAACCTCGGCCGCGGCGCCGCCATCCTCTACGCCGCCGACCTCACCGAGGCTTACGTCGACTTCAACAAAGGCGACGTCTCCGATCCCACCTCCCTCGGAGGGTAAACGCAATCGGGAGGGACGGCGTCCTCGCCGTCCCCAACTGGGCTGTTCCGCGCGGGCCTGTTCGATTTGCCGGGTCAAAAGGATGTTTGGGCCGGCGAGGACGCCGGCCCTCCCAAAGCTTGGGTGCGCCTCCATTTCTTCATTGGCTTCTGGTCAAACATCCGTATTGTTAACGGACAAATTTTTTCAATTTGAATTATGGCCAGAACCGAACGCGCACACATTCGAAACCGTGAAGATATCTCCGAAATGCCCGAGTGGCTGAAGGAGAAAAACTGCCCGCACAAGAAGAAATACATGTCGGGCAAACGCATTCTGCCGAAAAACATCACCGGCAAGGAAAAAGCCACGTTCCTGATCGACGAAGTCTTCCTCGCCTACAACTCCGCGCGGCTCAAGGAAGCCTGCCAGCTCTTCGCCAGCCGCATGCTCGAACCCGATGTCACCATCGGCATGAGCTTCGCCGGCGCCCTCACCCCCGCCGGACTCGGCTGCTCCAGCATCATCCCGCTCATCAAGGCCGGCTTTGTGGATTGGATCGTCGCCACAGGCGCGAATCTCTACCACGACATGCACTTCGCGCTGAATTACCCGGTCCACTCCGGCAGCTTCAAGTTCGACGACACCGACCTGCGCGACAACGATCTCGTCCGCATTTACGACGTCGTGATTCCCTATTCCGACGGCTTGATGACGACCGACGACATCCTGCGCGAGATCCTGATCCAGCCCGAGTTTCAGAAGGAGATGGGCACCGCGGAGCTGCATTACCTGATCGGCAAGTATTGCGCCGAATGGGAACGCAAACACAAATTGAAGGACGTCTCGGTGCTCGCCGCGGCTTACCGCGCCGGCGTGCCGTGCTACACCAGTTCGCCCGGCGACTCCACCATCGGCATGAACTTCGCCGGCGTGGAACTCCGCGGCAACAAGCTGCGCGTGAACCCGTCCGTCGACGTCAACGAAACCACCTCGATCGTGCTGGGCGCCAAGCGCGCGGGCGGCAAAAGCGGCGTGGTCCTCTGGGGCGGCGGCAGCCCGAAGAATTTCATGCTCCAGACCGAACCCCAGATCCAGGAAGTCCTCCGCATCAAGGAATTCGGCCAGGATTTCTTCATCCAAACCACCGACGCCCGCCCCGACACCGGCGGCCTCTCCGGCGCCACCCCGAGCGAAGCCGTGAGCTGGGGCAAAGTGGATCCCACGAAACTCCCCGACGCCGTCGTCTGCTACACCGACACGACGATCGCGCTGCCGCTGTTCACCCATTACGCCCTCGCGAAACACAAACCGCGCAAACTCAAACGTCTCTACGACCAGCGCGGCAAACTCATGAAAGCCCTGACAAAGGAATACTTCACGCACAACAAAGTGAAGATGATCGACGGCAGCGAGCCCGTGCTGGATTGACGATTGGCGATTGGCGATTGACGCCCGGCCGATTGGCTATCAGCTATTGGCTATTAAAACACGCCGGAGGCAACTCCGGCGTGTTTTCTGTAAACCGTAGGAGTCGAGGTAACGAGACTCCATCTTCTCGTCTTTCGAAATGTCAGAGCCTCTTCACGTCGGCTCCTACAACCAAAGCACCGCCTCGACCAAATGGGCGTGCGGCACGTCCCACACTTCCTGGCTGCTCCATTCCACCAGCGGCGATGTCTCCAGGTAAGGCGAATCGTCCGGGCGCCCGATATGCCCCACACTGATCGCATCCGGCAATTGCGCGACATAGGCCGAGAACGGCGTCGGATGCCGGCAGCCCACGCCGCGATGCAGGCACAGCCCTTCCGGGTTGTGGCCTAACAACCATTGGATCATTTTCTCGCCCGCCTCCCGCCAGTCGCGCCGGTCCAGCAACCGCCCCGCCCGCGCGCACAATGCCGCCTGGTGCGCCACCACCGCTCCCGTCCCGTGAACAATCTGCTGCGGATTCAGCGGATGCAAAAACGTCCGGACCCAACGCCCGCGCCCGGCATCCCGAAATCGCTGCTCCGCCGGCAGCGGCGGATCCAGGTAAATCCCGTAGGGCCCGACCCCAAACGGATTGCTCGCCGCGTCCGCCAATAAATACCCGTCCACATGCCGGGTGAGAGCCGACCGCGCCCGATCGCACAACTCCGCGAGACCGCGCGGGGCCAACTCCACCAACCGCACCAGCGCCAGCGCCGGATCGCAGGCCAGCGCAATGCAGCGAAATCCATCGACCCCGTCGCGCTCGAGAAAATAACCGCTCAACCCCACCCCGCCTGGATCCTGCCGCCCGAGCAGCGTTTCGGCCAAAATCCTGACTTCATCAACGCCCGCCATTCCGTGCGCGTGCAATTCCAGCGCCGCCCACAATTCCTCGGCCACAAACAGCGTGCGCTGATCGTGCCCGCGCCGGCGGCCGTAATCCCAGGCCCTGGCCGCGAGCGCGCGACAGCGATCCGCTTCGGCCGGCGGCGGGACCGCCGCGGCCTGGCATTGGGTTCGGACGAACAGGAATTGAACCGCCGGATTGTAGCGCGTGCGGACAAGGCGCTCGTCGCCCGATCCGGGCACGTTGTCGGTGAAATATCCGCCCGCATTGTCGCAGTTGCAGCCCGGATGATTCTCGAACCACCAGTCCTTCTCAATATCGAGCCCCTGCTTGAATGTCCCGCCCGCAACGTCCTCCCACACCTGCCCGTCCGGTGCGATCATCGAATGAAAAAACCGGTTGCCCCAGCGAATCTCATCCACCGCCGCGGCCCGCAATCCCGGATGGCCGCGCTCCGCAATTCGAGCCAGCGCCGGCAGATTCGGCTGCGTCAGAAACATCCATTTCCGCAAATCCCCCGCATCATACCAGCCGCCGCTCGCGTCGATCTGCTTGCCCGTGGTGTCCAGCACCGCGTCGTCCAGGTGCGTCGCGTCGCGAATACCCGGATTGTCGAACCCCGACCGTTCGCAGCGCAGAAAATTCAGGTAACCCTGCTGGATCCGCTCGTAAAGACGCGCGCCGATCTGGATCGGAAATGAACTCCCGAAATCCGTTTCCACCTGGAATAACCCCTCCTCCTGGAAGGCGTCAAAGTTGCCCTGCCAGAACGAACCCCAGCGGCTCTCGCGCCGGACCAGTTCGCCCCGGAACAGCACCCGCCCGCGATCCGGCTGCAACCGGCCTTCCTCAATGTCGAACGGCCACCGGAAAAATCCACCCTTCCACGCGGCCGGATCCGGCCGGTCCCGCGGAATCCGGTCGAACATCCCGTGCAGATAAAAAGGGATCCGATCCGGCAGCGCGCCGGCGCGGCCAGGCTCCGGCGCCAGCGTCAGCAGCTTCGGCGATCCAGGTCGAAATCCAAGCTGACAATGCGACAACGGTTTCATTCACCGCAGACTAAATCCAATTCCAAACGGAGAAAAGCTTTCCGGACCCAATCATTGGGAGGGACGGCGTCCTCGCCGTCCCCAAATAAGCGTGGGCCCGCGCGGACGCCCTCCCACCCCGAGAAAAAA
>JAXMHQ010000030.1:0-72479 GCA_046346665.1 Verrucomicrobiota bacterium | reverse complement strand
GCCGGTGAAATCGCCGACTGCATCGCCGTAGGACGCGGCGCGGGCGGACGTGCTGAGAAACGCCATGGCCGCGCAGAGTGTGAGTGTGTTGAGGGTTTTCATGGCGCAGAGAATACAGTGCCGATGAATTCCCAACCAGCCTCACAAATGTGTGGTTCCTTCCAGTGCGGAGTGCGGAATGCGGAGTGCGGAATCCTGGCGGCCGCAAGTTTCGAATTCTGCAATACTCCACAACTCCAACACTCCAACACTCCAACACTCCATTCCTCGGAACAGGGCTCGACGGAGTCTCGCCCCACCTTTGTTCCGCGGCACAAGGATTCTGCATTGAATTCCGCGGGCGTCCCCCTATAGTGCGCTCGTTTGGAATGATCGATGAACAATGTGATTCAGGCCACCGAGCCCTGGAGTATCGAGTCCGCCCGCTCCCTGTATAACATCACCCGCTGGGGCGCGCGGTATTTTGACATCAACGATGCCGGCCACGTGGTGGCCCGGCCGCTGCAGGACGCCGGCGCGCCGGTGGACCTGACGGACGTGATTGAGGAGGCGAAGGGCCGCGGGCTGAAATTCCCGCTGCTGATCCGGTTCCAGGATATTTTGCGGCACCGGGTGGAGTCGATCAACCTGGCGTTCCGGAGTTCGATCGCCGAGTACAATTACCAGGGGAAATATCGCGGCGTCTTCCCGATCAAGGTGAACCAGTTGCGCGAGGTGGTGGAGGAGATCCTGGACGCGGGCAAGCCTTACGATTTTGGGCTCGAGGTGGGCAGCAAGCCCGAGTTGTTCGCCGGGCTGGCGTTGCAGAACCAGATCGGCAGCCTGATCATTTGCAATGGTTACAAGGATGCCAGTTTCATCCGAATGGCGCTGCTCGGGATCAAGCTGGGGCGCAAGGTGATCATGGTGGTGGAAAAACTCGAGGAACTTCGCCAGATCATCAGCGTGTCGAAGCAGCTCGGCGTGGAACCGCTCGTCGGCATCCGCGCGCGGCTGCTGAGCAAGGGCGCGGGGCGCTGGGCGGAGAGCGGCGGCGAAAACGCCAAGTTCGGGCTCAGCACCGCCGAGATCCTCGCCGCCACCGAGATGCTCAAGGCCGAGAATCTCGGCCATTGCCTCAAGCTGCTCCATTTCCACATCGGCTCGCAGGTGCCGGACATCCTGACGGTGAAGAAGGCCGTGCAGGAGGCGGCGCGGTTGTATGCGAAGCTGTTCAAGATGGGATTCAGCATCGAATTTCTCGACGTCGGCGGCGGGCTGGGGATTGATTACAACGGGAACCGGTCGGCGTACGAGAGTTCGATGAATTACACGCTGCAGGAGTACACGAACGACATCGTTTATTACATCGCGGACGTGTGCAACCAGGAGAAGGTCCCCCACCCCGATGTCATCAGCGAAAGCGGCCGCGCCCTGGTGGCGCATCACAGCGTGCTGATCGTGGAGGTCTTCGGCAGCATCGAAAAAACGCGCCCCGGCGGCGCGCTCACGTACGGCGACAACGAGCATGCCCTCGTCAAGGAGCTGCTCGACATCCGCCGCAACCTCGGAAAATCGAACAAGCTCGAGGCCTACCACGACGCGCAGGAACGGCGCGAGGACGCCCAGCACATGTTCACCCTCGGCGTGCTGGACCTGCCCGACAAGGCCAAGATCGAGAGTCTCTACTGGGACATCAGCCATGAGGTCGTGCAAAGCTACCGCGGCCAGTCGTATCTTCCGGAGGAAATCCGCCGGCTCGAAGACAGCCTCGGCGACCAGTATCTCTGCAACTTCTCCGTGTTCCAATCGCTCCTCGACCACTGGGCGCTCGGCCAGTTGTTCCCCATCATGCCGGTCAGCCGGCTGAATGAATTTCCGTCGCGCGAAGCCACGCTGGTGGACATCACCTGCGATTCGGACGGACAGGTGAACAAGTTCATCGACACGAACGACGTCCGGGACACGCTGCCGCTGCATCCGCTCAACACGAACGGCAACGGCCATCTCGAGCCGTATTATCTTGGTTTCTTCCTGATGGGCGCCTACCAGGACATCATGGGCGACCTGCACAACCTGTTCGGCCGCGTGAACGAAGTCCACGTGTTCCTCGATCCCGACGAACCCGCCGGCTATTACGTCGAGGAAATCATCGAAGGCACCACCGTCGTGCAGGCGCTGGCGTCGGTTCAATACGATGAAAACGAACTCAAACGCCAGATGAAGGCGCAGGTGGACGAGGCGATCAAATCGGACCGAATGAAACCGTCCGAGGCGATGAAGCTGCTGGACGATTACGAAAAGGGGCTCAAGGAGTACACCTACCTCAGTTTTTAAAGGCAGAAGGAAGAATGCAGAATGCAGAAAATGACCGGCCGCAACCTGGATGCATCCGCTGTCTCTTTGTTTTAGTTCTTCTTCATTCTACATTCTGCCTTTTGCCTTTCCCCCATGCCTGACGCGGCTCCCCATCCCGAGCTTCTGCGTTCCCTCGGCCGCCTGGTGCGCGGTTTGTCGGCGCTGTTCTGGGGTCTGCCTTCGGCGCTGGTGCTGGGCGTGGGCACGGCCGGGGCCGGCTGGTTTCGGGCCACGTGGGGTTTGCCCGCCTGCCTGTTCACGGCACTGCTCCTGTTCGGATTGTGGCAGCTCGCGTCGTTTCAGAAACAGGAGCGACCCTGGCGCCACGCCATCGACCGCGCCTCATTCTTCGCCCTGCTGAACCTGGGTCTCAGCCCTTTTCTCTACTTCTGGCACGGCGTCCCGGAACAGGCCTACTTCCGGCTCGCGGTCTGCCTGCTGGCCGTCTCCAGCCTCTTTTTCCTCATCGCCCTCAACGTCGTCCTGCTGCGGCTCGGCGCGATGCTGCCCGACGAAGCGCTCCGGCACGAATTGCGGCAATACACCGCCGTCAACCGCAGCCTGCTCACCGCGTTCCTCTTCCTCACCACGCTCTACCTCGCCGTGCCCCGCATCCTCCTGTTCTACATCAATCGCCTCTCGGCAAAACCTGTGGACTGGCACGGGTTCCAAATTGTCATTCCCTCGCTTGGACTGGAAGTCAACGGGAGCTGGCTGCTATGGATTCCGCTGTGCCTGTTCCTGCTGCTGCCGATCGCCATGACGATGGCGCTGATTTGGAAGACCAAAGAAGTGATTCTCGAAAACGTTTTCGGCGGAGCCCGTTGAGTGCGGAATGCGGAGTGCGGAGCGCGGAATCCTGGCGGCCTTTTTCACCCCTATTTGTAGGAGCCGACGTTAGGAGGCTCACGCTTTCCGTCTTTCCTGATGAGTTAGAGCCTCCTGACGTCGGCTCCTACAAGAGCACGAGGCGCACTCCGCATTCCGCACTTTACTGTGGTTTGTATTGGGCCTCCGCCTGCGGCAACCATGCCTTGAGCTGCTGGATTCTTGCGGCATCCGTCGGGTGCGTGCGGAGGAACGCCGGGCCGCCGTTGCCCTGGGCGGAGTTGTATTGCGCAAATCGCTCCCAGAAAGCCACGGCCGCCTTCGGATCGTAGCCGGCCCGCGCCATGTAGATCAGCCCAATGTGATCGGCTTCGGATTCCTGGGAACGGCTGTGGGGCAGTTGGACGCCGACCTGGGTGCCGGCGCCGTAGGCGAGCAAGGCGGCTTGTTGCATGCGCGGATCGGAGCTGGAGAGGGACGCGCCGATGGCGGACGCGCCGAACTGGACGATCATGGCCTCGGTCATGCGCTCGCCGCCGTGGCGGGCGACCGCATGGGCGACCTCGTGACCCAGGACCGTCGCCAGGCCGGCTTCATCTTTCGTGATCGGCAGGATGCCGGTGTAAACCCCGACCTTGCCGCCGGGCAGGCAGAACGCGTTGGCTTCCTTGCTTTCGAACACCACGAATTCCCACTGCGCATTCGGCATGTCGGGCCCGGCCACTTTCGCGATCCGTTTTCCCACCTTTTGCACCAGCGCATTCGCGGCGGGATCCTTGCTGACCGGGGTCTCCTTCTTGAGCTTGTCAAAACTCGTCACTCCCAACTGCGTCTCCTCGCTGGCGGGCATCAGGTTCAATTGCGATCGCCCGGTCACGGGAACCGTGTTGCAACCCGCCACCAGCCACACGCAAACAGCCGCCACCCCGCACGCCATCCATCGCAGAAAAAACTGTGTTCGCATAAATCCTCCTTGCATCGTAGTCCAACCCGCCCGAATCGACAACCGCCCCCAACGACTGGGCAATGGGCCTCCCTGGCAGGTCGCCACTCCGTGGCGCCGGCCATCGTAGGGCTGCGCTCCGCGCGGCCGGCGCCACGGAGTGGCGCCCTACCGCGACCGCGACACGGGCTGCACGGTTTTTCGACAGGAACCACCCGGGAACCGGATCCGGTCTGCCGCCCGTTTTGCGACGTCCTCAAGCCTCCCGCCGGGGCGGGACTCTGCCTAGCCCTGATTTAACGTGAAGTCAGCCGGTTTCGCGCGCCGGGGCCGGGTGGATTGGATCAAACCCCGTCCGGCTGCGGGCGCTTAAGTGCCTGTGGCACAGAATCTGCGACGCCCGAGCCAACATGAACGCGCACACTTGCAAGAACATCCTGGTGGTCGACGATGAACCTTTGGTCCGCCAGACGGTTGAAATGCTTTTGCATTGTGACGGGCATCACGTGAGCCAGGCCGAAAGCGGCGCGGCCGCGCTCGCCATGTTCGAGCCCGGCAAATTCGATCTCGTGTTCACGGATTATTTCATGCCCGAGATGAAAGGCGACGCGCTGGCCGCCGCCATCAAGGATCGCGCCCCGGCTCAGCCCGTGGTGATGATCACCGCTTACCCGGAAAAACTTCAGACCTCCGAACGCGCCCTGGGCGGAGTCGATTCGTTCATCTGCAAACCGTTCGAACTCGACACGCTCCGCGCCGCCATCTCGCGCTACGCACCCGCGTAAGCAGTTTAAGAGTTTAAGAGTTTAAGAGTTTAAGAGTTTAGGAGTAGCGCAGAGCCCTCGGGTCCGCCCAAGCGTCGCTTCAGCTTGGAAATACCGGTTGTGTGAATCATTAATTCCCGAACGCGCGAATCGAACTGACGCACAAACTCCCAAACTCCTAAACTCTTGGACTGCCTTCACTGGATCGCGCTGAGTTCGCTCGCGGTGAAGGGCTGCGAGCGGCTTCCCACCTTGGTCTTCACCGCCTGCAACTGCTCCGGCGTGATCGGCGACGCCTGGTTGCCCCAGGAGGCGCGAATGTAAGTCAGCACGGCGGCCAGATCGTCGTTTGACAGCGCCGCGCCCATGGCGGGCATGGCCAGCGACCATTCCTGGCCCTTCACGGAAATCGAGCCGGACAATCCATAGAGCGGGATGCGGATCATGCGATCCGGATTTCCGGTCGCCCATTCGGATCCGGCGAGCGGCGGCGCCTGGCCGGGTTTGCCGTTTCCATCAACACCGTGGCAAAGTCCGCACACCGCCTCGAACACCGCCTTGCCCCGCGCAAGGTCCGGGCCTTCGCGCTTCGGCTGATAGCGCTCCAGGTCCGCAAACGTCTGGTAAGGACCATAAACCTGCGGATCGAACCACGCGCCGTTCCGGTCGAAATACAATCCACCCCCGAACACGATGAGCACCAGCAGCACGATCAGCCACACCGGCACGACGGCGCCGCGCGACACGGCAGGCGCGGATTCGGCGGACGCCGCTGCGGGAATGTTGTGAGGCGCGTGGCTCATTTCGCGGGTGCGTTGGTGCCGGCCGTCGACGGGGCTTCGATCGGTGCGCTCATCGGCGCCTCGAACAGCGGCGTGTCGGATTTCAAACTCAGGAGGTAAGCCACCAGCGCCCTGGCTTCGGGTTTCGGCACGATCTCGTAACCCGCGGGCGGCGCCCATTCGGCGGGCAACTGCAGCGCGTCGGGCGACGGCTGCCGGCCGGTCCGGCGTTTCTCGAACAGGAACCGGTAACCCGGCATCGGCGATCCCTTGACCTCGGACGCCGGCGCGTATAAATGGCGCAATTGCCAGTTAGGATCCGGCTGGCGCATGCCGATGTTGGCCAGGTCGGGACCGATCCGGATCGATCCAGGCATGACGGTCGAGTCGAAAAGGTAATCGCGCGCCACGGTCCGGCGGCGGCCCCAGCCGCGGGCGAGGTCGGGTCCGACCGGCACGAGCTGGATCTGGCTGGTGGCGCCGGCGGCCTTGAGTTCCGCGGCAAGATCGGCGGCCTGGTCGAGTGAAATTCCCTGGCGGACGGCTTTGGGCAGGCCGGTGAGAAACTGGCCGGGATTGGACGCGCCGAGGCCGGCCTTGACGAGCACGTTGAACAGGGCGGCCTGGTTGGTGCCGGCCTTCGTGAGAATCACGTCGCACACCGTCGCGGTTTGTCCGACCTGTTCCGTGTGGCAGGCGGCGCAGCCTTCGGCGCGGTAAACTTCAAGACCCTGCTGCGCCTGGCCGGACCGGGCGACCGGGTAGAGCTCGGCGGTGCTGACGATGTTGGTGCCCTGCCCTTCGCGGCCGGTCTGGAACTGGGGCACGAGGACGAGGCCGACCCACGAAAGGCTGACTGCGGCGAAGGCGCCCAGGAAAACGAGCGGACCCTGGTTCATGGTCGCACCTCCGCGGTTTGCGCATCAGCCGTGAGGGCGCGGCAGGCGGGCACGCAATGTTTGCGGGCCCAGGCTGCCACGAGGCCGGCAAGGTTCCCAAGCCAGAGCAGGCTCGCCAGCAGCACCAGCAAATCACCCATCGTCGACGCGCGCAGGAACGGAAGCATCGATCGCGCGATGTCCACGAACGGAATATCCGCCTGCCGCACGCGGCTGCCCTGGAGGATCCCGCCGATCACCAGCGGCACCACGGCCAGGACCAGCCCCGCCAGCGCCAGCCCGAATTGCAGCCGGATCAGGCCCGGCTTCACCCAGTCGATCCCCAGCACTCGCGGGAAAATAAAATAAGCGGCGCCCATCAGCGTGAACCCGAGAAAACCGTAGAGCGTCAGTTCCGACCCGGCGACGTTGTACCAGGTGAACTCCGTCACGCGCGAGACGGCGGGCACGGCCGCGGCGATGGCCATCACGCCGGAGAGGATCCAGGAGCGGATGCCGAACTTCAGAAAACTTCCGGCGACAAGGTCGGATGCGCTCACGGATTCCTGCGGGCCGGGTCCGGACAGGACGGTATTGATGCAATTCAGGATGACGGCGATCAGCGGAACGACGGTGAGAAAAACCGCGACGCGGCTGAGAACGGGCATCCAGGCCGGGACGGGTGCGCTGGGACCGATGCCGGTCCACCCGCCGAAGGCGATGAGGGTCCAGAAAGTGAAGAGAACGAGGTAATCGCTGTGCAATCGGCGGCGGAGAGCCTGGGGCAGCAGGGTGAAGGCGATGCCGAGGCCGAACAGGGAGGCCCAGACCCCGGTGAAATTGCTCGTGTACCACCACGCGGTGACGGCCTGGTTGATGCCGCGGAGCGACTGGGTTTGCAGCAGGAAATTCGCGGTGACCGCGATCCAGGGGAACCAGAAAACCGCCGCGAGAATCATCCAGCCCGCCGCGGGAAGGGGCGTCGAGCGATCCTGCCGGTCGTGCATGGCGGTGACGATGCCGACGCCGACAACGAGGTAGGCGAGGAGGAGCAGGACGACGGCGTAGCGTGGGAATTCCAGGCGTTCGAACCCGGTGCTGTCGCCGCAGAGAATACCGATCACGCCGGCGAGAACGCCGAGGTGCCAGAGTTTGGCGCCGAAAATGGCGAGGAGCGGGTTGCGGAGCGGCTGCCCGGCGAGGCGGGCGACGATCCAGAGGGCGGCGCCGAGCGCGGCCGGGATGGCGAAGCCGTACCATTGGGCGTCGACGGCAGCGGCGTGGAGGCGTCCGTAGGTCAGCCACGCATGGCCGGCGAGCAGTTGGGGGGAATGGAAGTGGAGCGACGCGACGAGGGCCAGCAGGGATCCGAGCACGAGCCAGGCGGCGGCGCCGAGAAACAGCGCGGCCAACGGCCATCGGCAGGAGGCGTCGATGGACGACTGTTGATCGCCTGGGGAGTTGACGGCCATGGCAACGCTCACTCGAATGCGCTGGGCTTCGGGGGCGGCGGCGGCGGCACGAAGGTCGCCTTCTCCACGCGCGCCACCAGGTTCGAACGGCCGGCAGCGGGTTTCCGCCATTCGCGCTCGACAGCGCCATCGCATCCTCGATCCGGAGCCGGACAATGCCCTTGCCCTGGTCGAGCCAGGCGGTGGTGTGCGGCGCTTCGGCCTCGGCGGCGCGCAATTCGGCGAGGGCCTTCGCCCGTTCCGCGGCCCGGTTCGCGTTCAGCGGCGCCGGCTGCGTGTAATGCCGCATCGCCCACACCAGCACGAACACGATGAGAAACGCGCCCAGAACGGCGGCCGCCGTCGCCAACCGCGAGGCGCAATTGCAGAATTTGGATTCGCTGTTCATGAACAATTTACCTGGCCGGACCGGCATGCGGCGCATCCCGCAGATCGTCCGTTTCATCCAGCTCACCGCCGGAAATCTGCGTCGGCACCGGGTGGAAATGACCCATCGCCTCGATCAACCGCGGGTCCTTGATCGGGAACGGCGCGGACGCGGCGAATTTCGCCAGGAAAACTTTCGACAAAACCCCGAGCATCAGCGCCAGGCAGCCGAGATCCAGCCAGGCCCACTTGAACGGATACCCGGTCGGGCTTTCGACCGGCAGGATGTTGAACGACAGATCGACGAAGTGCATCAGCCACGCCCAGGCGCAGATCGCGGTCATGTAGGGGAAGAAGCTCTTCACGTCGATGCGCAGCAGCCCGAGGAACGGCACGAAGAAATGGCCGAAGATGATGACCATCGCCACGTAGAACCAAGTGCCCTTTTCGCGGATGACGTACCAGAAAGTTTCTTCCGGCATGTTGGCGTTCCAGATGATGAAATACTGGGCGAAATGGACGTAGGCGTAGAACACCGTGAACGCGAACATGAGCGATCCGATGAAATAATACTGGTGCTCATGCAGCACCTCGGTCAGCACGTTCTGCCGGTGGAGGATCATGGTGATCACATACGTCGTCGCCAGCGCCAGCCACGCGCTGCCGGCGAAATAGATGACCGGGTACATCGTCGAAAACCATTCGTGCGTCTGCGCCTGCATCCACATGACCACGGCCAGGGTGAGCGTGACCGCGAACGCGACAATGCCCCAGTAGGCGTAGCCGCGCATTTTGAACGTGGGTTCCGCGCCGCCGACTTCATCCTGTTTCAGCGACCATTTGCGAAGGCCGTGTGAGAGAATCCACCAGATCACGAACACCGCGGCGGACACTCCGTAGAAAACCGGGATCGTGAGCAGCGGCCATTTCGAGGTGAGCGCGTGGTCCGGATGCGCCTGTTCGGCGGGGCTCATCCAGTGGTAGAGCTTCGGCGCCATGATGGCGATGGGAATGAACAGGATGGCCATCCACGGGAACAGCAGGCTGGCGATGTGTTCGTTGAACCGGCGGATCGGCACCGACCATCCGGCGTCGAACAGGTGATGAACGAGCACCAGGAAAAGTGAACCCAGGCACAGGCTGAGGCAGAACATGAACGCCACCAGCCACGAAAACGCGAAGTGCCGTCCGCCGTCGTGCTTGAAGCTGAGCACCGCGCCCGCGGCCGCGACCACGAGGCCGGCGCCGATCAGGCGGGCGGGCAGGCTCCGCCATTTCGAAAGATCCAGCGGGGCCGCGTCGGCATGTTTGTGGGAGCTCATAGTCACTTGGTCAGGGCCGGTCGCAGTTCCGCCGGCACGTCGTCGATCGATCCGAGCCGGCTCATCTGGACGGCCCGCAGGTAGGCGATGATGGCCCAGCGATCCGCGACGGGAACGTTCGGGCCGTAGGCGCCCATCAGGTTCCGGCCGTGGGTGATCACGTAAAACAATTCGCCGTCGCGCATTTCCACGATGCGCTTGTCATGCAGGTTGGCGATGACGGCCATGGCGCCGACTTTCTTGGTGATCCCGTTGCCGTCGGCCTGTTGTCCGTGGCAGGGCGAGCAGTAGATCGTGAACCGCTGCTGGCCGCGCTGCAGGAGCTGGGCGTTGACGGGATAGGGATTGTTCTCGACGAAATTGGTCGTGCCGACCTCGCGCCCGGTGAACACGGGATCGTCCTCAAAGGAAAACACCTCGCGTCCGCCGACGTTGAGCGGTTTGGATTGCGCGACCGTTCCGGCGACGGGCTGCTGGGAGCTGATGCCGTTGGCGAAAAAGCCGTTCGGTTCCTGGGGCCGCAGCTTGAGCTGCCGGCGCATGTCCGGGAACACGTACAACGGCGGTTTGCGAGACAGGTGGCCGCGTTTGCCGGCGATTCCGACGACGGCCGCGACGCAGACCACAAATATGAGCAGGAAATAGCGCATTATTCCTCCACCACCTCGATCGATTGGCTTCCGGCTTCCTTCAGCAGTTTCATCGTGGCCGATTCCGAGTATTTCGGGTCCTGGCATTCGATGACGACGAAGAACCGGTCATGGGTGACCGCGGCGAACTTGCGGTGTTTGAGCAGCGGATGGTGCAGCCGCGGGAGCCGGTTCAGGAACAGCATGCCGCCAAGCGATCCGAAGGCGCCGAGCAGGATGGTGAGTTCGTAGGACGGCGGGAACGCGGCGAACGGGCTGAACATGGGTTTGCCGCCGATGACGATCGGGTAATCCACGGCGTTCATCCACCAGATCATCAGCATGCCGCAGGTGTAGCCGGTGACGCCGCCGATGAAGGCGAACCAGCCGACCTTGGAATTCTTCATGCCCATGGCGCGGTCCATGCCGTGCACGGGGAACGGGGTGAACACATCCCAGCGCGTGTAACCCGCGTCGCGCACCCGCTCCGCCGCGTGCATCACCGCCGCCGGCGTCGTGAATTCGGCAATCACTCCGTAAGGTTTCATACAGCCGCCTCCTCGTCGGGAACCGCTT
The DNA here is from genome assembly GCA_046346665.1 of Verrucomicrobiota bacterium. Classification (GTDB taxonomy): domain Bacteria; phylum Verrucomicrobiota; class Verrucomicrobiia; order Limisphaerales; family JAXMHQ01; genus JAXMHQ01. The sequence continues at coordinate 61,582 of JAXMHQ010000030.1, read as the reverse complement.
CCTCATGCTTCGCGCCGCCCAGCGGGTGGTGCGGATCGGCCTGCGGCGTCACGCCTTTCACTTCCGAAATTGCGATCAACGGCAGGAACCGGATGAACAGCAGGAACAACGTGAAGAACAGGCCGAAAGTGCCGAGGAACGTGCAGATGTCCACCCACGTCGGCTTGTAATATCCCCAGCTCGACGGCAGGAAATCCTGGTAGAGCGATCCCACCACGATGACGAAACGCTCGAACCACATGCCGATGTTCACCAGGATCGAGATCACGAACACGGCGAACAGGTTCGTCCGCGCCCACTTGAACCAGAACAACTGCGGCACCAGCGCGTTGAATCCCAGCATCGCCGCGCCGCCGTACCAGTAGGTCCCGAAGATCCGGTGCCAGAACGTCCAGCGCTCATAGGGATTCCCGCTGTACCATGCCACGAAATATTCCATCAGGTAGGCGAACCCGACAATCGATCCCGTCGCCAAAGTCACTTTGCACATCACGTCGACGTGCCGCATCGTGATCACTTCCTCGAGCTTGCAAATCTTCCGCAGCGGCACCAGCAGCGTCAGCACCATGCCGAACCCGGAGTAAACCGCGCCGGCAACGAAATACGGCGGGAAGATCGTCGTGTGCCAGCCCGGGAGCTGCGACACGGAGAAGTCGAGAGACACGATCGAGTGCACGGAGAGCACCAGCGGCGTCGAAAGGCCGGCCAGCAGCAGGTAGGCTTTTTCGTAGTTGCTCCAGTGCCGGTTCGATCCCGTCCAGCCCAGCGCGAACAGCCCGTAAAGGAACTGCTTGATCTTCGTCTTCGCGCGGTCGCGCATGATCGCCAGGTCGGGGATCAGGCCCATGTACCAGAACAGGAGCGACACGGTGAAATAGGTCGAGACGGCGAACACGTCCCACATCAGGGGCGACCGGAACTGCGGCCAGATCGGGCCCTGGGAATTCGGGAGCGGGAACAGCCACCAGTCGAACCAGACGCGGCCGACGTGCATGGCGGGGAAAATGCCGGCGCACATGACGGCGAAAATGGTCATGGCTTCCGCGGCGCGGTTCACGCCCGTGCGCCAGCGCTGGCGCAGCAGGAACAGAATGGCCGAGATCAGCGTCCCGGCGTGGCCGATGCCGATCCACCAGACGAAGTTGATGATGTCCCAGCCCCACATGACCGGGCGCATGTTGCCCCAGACGCCGACGCCGGTGGAGATCTGGTAAATCAGCATGCAGCCCAGCATCGACGCGAGGGCGAGGCTCGGCAGGAACGCCATCCACCACCAGAACGGCGCCCGCCCCTCCGCGACGCCCGCCACCTTGTCCGAGATCCACGCGAACCCGTGCTGGTTCTCCACCAGCGGGACGCGCTCGAGTTCCTTCGGAACCGGCGGAATTTTCACCGTCATCGACTCAGCCATGGGTCGGCTCCTTTCCCGTTGCAGCGGGGGATTCAGCGGGTTCATCAAAGGGATCACCCATCTTGTGATTGAATTCCTCGAAGCTCGCCGGGAATTTCTTGTAATCGGGCATCGCCGGATTCGGATTGCGCACGCGGGCCAGGTAGGTCGTCCGCGGCCGGGTGAACAGGTGGTCGAGAACCGAGTAATTCCGGTCCTGCGCCTTCAGCTTCGACACGGTGCTGTCCTCGTCGCGAATGTCGCCGAACACGATCGCGCCGGCCGGGCACGCCTGCTGGCACGCGGTCTTCGGCAGGTTGCCGTCGGATTCCTTCAGCACCACGTCGCCCGACTCTCCGGCTTTGACTTTCTGCGCGATCTTGGCCTGCTCGATGCGCTGCACGCAGAACGTGCATTTCTCCATGACGCCGCGCATGCGCACCGAGACGTCCGGGTTTTTCGACATCTTGATCAGGTCCCATTCGTCCGACGGCCGCATGCCCGCGGTCGGGCTGGTGGGATCCTTCCACCACGTGAGCAGGTCCCAGTGGCCTTCCGTGCTGTGCAACAGCGGCGTCGTGTAGAACGGGCCGTTCAGGTCCTTCAACGGGCGCTTGTTGAAATCGAGGTAATTGAACCGGCGGACCTTGTACGGACAGTTGTTGGAACAATACCGCGTGCCGACGCACCGGTTGTAAACCATCACGTTCAAGCCCTCGTTGTCGTGCGCGGTCGCGTTGACCGGGCAGACGTTTTCACACGGGGCCGCCTCGCAATGCTGGCAGAGCATCGGCTGCACCACCGCCTGCGGATCGTCAATCCATTCCTCGAACTGCTGTTCCTGGTCGGTCTTCAGCATGTCCGGCAGCCGGGCCTTCGCCGGGTCCGCCGCGAAATAACGGTCGATGCGCATCCAGGCCATCTCGCGGCCGCGCCGCACCTGGTCTTTGCCGACGATCGGGATGTTGTTCTCGCTCTGGCAGGCCAGCACGCAGGAGTTGCAGCCCACGCACAAATTCAAATCAATCGCCATCCCCCACTGGTGCAACCCCGCCGCCTCCGCTTTCTTGAGCGGATTCGGATACAGCGACGTGACGATCGGCGGCTCCTCGAGCTTTTCCCTCTGGGCGAAATCCGGGTGCTCGCGGTAAAGCTCCATCGTCGCCTCGCGCACCACGCCGCGGCCTTCCATCGACCAGTGATGCTGCGTCGTCGCCAGCTCGAACGTGCGGCCCAGCGGGCGCGCCTTGGCGCCGGCGGCAATGAATTCCGATCCCGAACGCAGCGGGTAGACGTTGAACCCGACGCCGGACCCGACGCGGCCCGCCTTGTCGCGGCCGTAACCGAGCGCGAGGGCCAGGCTGTAATCGGCCATGCCGGGCTGGATCCACACCGGGCCGTTCACCGTCCGGCCGCCGAGCTGGATTTCCACCACGTCGAAATTCTTCACGCGCAAGTCGTGCGCCGTCTTGCGGCTCATCACCACCGCGTTGTCCCAGGTCAGTTTGTTGACCGGCTCCGGCAGTTCCTGCAGCCAGCCGTTGTTCGCGTAACGCCCGTCGTCCAGCTTCGGATCCCGGTAAAACACCACTTCGAGCGCATCGACCGACACGGCGGGCGCCGCGGAGACAGCGGCGGCGTTCAGCGCGCCGGCCGCGCGCACTTCCACGGGACGCGCGGCGGAATCCCCGAGGAACCCGTCGTGCAGGAACTTCGACCACAGGACCTCGGGCGACCCGGAACGGCCGGCGGCGGCTTCGAAAAATCCGGCGCGCACGATTTCGTAGGGGCTCGTCACGCTCTCGCCCGCGAGCCGCGCGAGCAGCTCAATTTCTGTCAGGCCATTGAACAGCGGCGCGATCAGCGGCTGGATCGGCACCAGCGTGCCGTCCGAGGTGCGGGCGTCGCCCCAGGATTCCAGGTAATGCGCCGCGGGCAGGTGCCAGTCGCCGGCGCGTTTTGTGGCTTCGAACGTTTCGTCCTCGTAATAGGCCAGCCGGACGACGCTTTTGGCCTTGGCCTGCGCCTTGGCCCATTCGAGCGGGGCCGGCGCGGTGTAAGCCGGGTTGCCACCCAGCATCACGAGCGTGTCCACCTCGCCCGCGTTCAGCGATTGGGCCAGGTCGGCGATGGAGGATTCCGCGGGCTCGGGTTCGGGCAGGAAATCGATCGTCGCGCCCGCGTTGCCCAGCGCGGCGTTGAGTTGCATCGCCAGCACGTGCACTTCGAGCGGCTGGCGGTATCCCGCCACCACCAGCGATTTGCCGGCGTTCGACGCAAGATCCTTCGCGCACTCGGAAATCCACTTCGCCTCCACGCCCGCCGGAGGCGTGAAGCTGTCGCCCTTCACCGCGGCTGCCAAAGCGCCCGCGAGCTGGCCGACGGCGCCCGCCGGGAGCCGCAGCCGGTGATCCGCGTTCACGCCCGTCAGCGTGTAGAGACTCTCGGCCACATACAGCCGGTTCATCGAGTCCGTCGGCTTCTCAATCTTCCGGCCCTTCGCAAATTGCCGGATGGAATTGTGCAGGTCCTCCTCGGAACCCAGGAAATCGCAGTCGAGCGACACGATCACCTTCGCGGCGTCGTATTTGAACACGGGCCGGACGGAGGCGCCGAAGGCCTGCGACGCGGCGCGGCGGGAGACGTCGAAATCGACGGGCTCGAACAAATACCATTTCGCCTTCGGCAGCCGGGCGCGCAGTTGTTTCTGGAGCCGGGCGCGGGAGGGCGACGAGCTGCGCTCGAGCAGGATCGCCAGCCCCTGCCCGCCCGACGCCTGCGCCTGGCGGGACAGTTCCGACAGAAAATCCAGCGCGGCTTCGAGCGTCGCGTTTGTGCCGCCCTTCACGAACCGCCGCGAACGGTCCGGATCGTAGAGATTCAGGATCGACGCCTGGACCCAGCGATCGCTGCCGCCGTTGGAGCCGGGGAAGAGCGGGTTGCCCTCCAGCTTGACGGGGCGGCCTTCGTAGGACTTGGCCAGGACCGGCACCGCGCCGGTGCGGGTCGGCATCGCGGTCGCGTAATACTGCGAGGTGCCGTAGACGTAATCCTCCGGCTGCTTTGCGAATGGTTCGAGTTTTTCCACCGGGCGGCGGCAGCCGCTTCCCGCCAGGCCGAGGCCGGCCAGCAGGAACGAGGCGGACATGATCTTGACGAAATGACGGCGGGAAACCGGGTCGGTCCATTCGCTGGCGCCTTCGGGAAATTCGCGCTCGAGCCACTGGCGGAATTCGGGCGACTCCGACACCTCGTCCAGGCTGCGCCAGTAACGGCGGCCGCTGTCGGATTTCAAATTTGAGATTTCAGATTTCAAATTCATCAGCGATGGCACGCGGAGCAGGTTTGGAGCGATTCGACGTGCCAGTCGCGGAGGGCGCGCTGGCCGAATTCCTCCTGTTTTTGCGGCGACGCCGGCTGCCAGGCCAGGTCGGTGATCTTGTCCGCCGGGCGGAGCTTGAGTTCCGGGTTGCGATGGCACTCGAGGCAGAAAGCCATGCCGAACGGCTTGGCGTGGTAGACCTCGTCCATCTGGTCGACGCGGCCGTGGCATTCGACGCAACTGATACCGCGGTTGACGTGGACGGAGTGGTTGAAATAGACGAAGTCGGGGAGCTTGTGGATCTGGATCCAGGGAATGGGGCGGCCGCTTTGGGCGCTGTCGCGGACGAGGGCCAGGCGGGGATCATCCTTGAGCACCTGGTTGTGGCAGTTCATGCAGGTGGAACTGGCCGGGATGTTGGAGAACCAGGATTTCTCGACGCCGGTATGGCAATAGCGGCAGTCCATGCCGAGCTGACCGGCGTGGGTGGCGTGCGAGAAGGCCACGGGCTGGATCGGCTGATATCCGACGCGCGTGTATTTCGGCGTGCAGTAATACCAGACCCCGGCGGTGACAGCGGTGCCCACCAGCAATACGCCGGCGAGGATCATTCCCGGCAACCGATTGGTCCACTTTGGAAATACCGCTGACATTTCAGTATTAGGTTATTCAGTCGCGCTGCACCGTTTCCGCAAAACCACAACCGGCCCGCCGCCCGTAGCCGCGATCGTGAGATCGCGGTCCCTTTTCAGTTCAACCCTCCGCGATTTGACAATCGCGGCTACAGTCCGACCGCCAAAATCCAAGCTTCTGTTGCCATTTCAACAGCAAAATACGGTCGTCCCAACCCCGCGACTATGCGCACAACGCAGGTCGAATCGCAGATTGAGGCCGCAGATTTACACGGCAGCCCCCCGTCGTCGCAAGCCCGGTTTGTGAAAAATTTCACGATTTCGGACAGATTAATACTGCTCATTAGGTTCATTCACGCCCATCCTTCCGGGAAGTGTTGCGCATGGATTCTAATGTCTACTAGCTGCGCTGGCCCGGAATTAGCCGGGCTGAGGATCAGAGGACGGATGGATTACTGGATCATTGGATAAATGCAGCGACCTCCCCGCCTTGCGCAGTGGATTTCGCGCCAGTTCGCGCCTGCCGGGCCCATCTTCGGCGACGACCGGTCAAAGCTTTCTCCCATCCGTGTCCATCCGTGGTTAAAACAAGAGGCTTTACGGCTTGCGTTTGTTCCCTGCCTCGTGAAAAATTTCACAAGCTTTTATGGCACATGTAAAATTGCACATCCCGGGACCGGTTGAAGTGAGCGAGAAAACGTTTCGCGCGTTCTGCAAGCCGATGATCGGCCATCGCGGGCAGGGGTTCAAGGACCTCTACGCCCAGATCCAGCCGCAATTGCAGCAACTGCTTTACACGAAACAGCTCGTCTACATCTCCACCTCGTCCGCCTGGGGCGTCATGGAAGGCGCCGTGCGCAACCTGGTCGACAAAAAGGTGCTCAATTGCATGTGTGGCGCTTTTTCCGACAAGTGGTTCGACGTCTCGAAGCGCTGCGGCAAGGAGGCCGAGGCGCTGCAGGTGCCCTGGGGATCCCCCATCCGCGCGGCGGACGTCGACAAGAAACTCGCCACCGGCCAGTTCGACGCGGTCACGCTGATCCACAACGAGACGTCCACCGGTGTCATGAGCCCGCTGGCCGAGATTGCGGCGCTCAAGAAGAAATACCCGGACGTGATGTTCATCGTGGACGCGGTGAGCTCGATGTCGGCGGTGAAGATCGAGTTCGACGCGCTGGGGCTGGACGTGCTGCTGGCGGGGACGCAGAAGGCGTTCGCGCTGCCGCCGGGGACCGCGGTGTTCGTCTGCTCGCCCGCCGCGCTGGCCAAGGCGGCCCAGGCCAAGGACCGCGGCTATTATTTTGACTTCGTCGAATTCCAGAAGAACGCCGAGCAAAGCATGACGCCGAGCACCCCGAGCATCGGTCACGTGAACGCGCTCGCGTCGAAGCTGGAGGACATCTTCGCTGAAGGACTCGATGCGCGGTTCGCGCGGCATGCGAAGCTTTCACAGATGACGCGCGACTGGGCGGCGGGCAACGGGTTCAACCTGTTTCCGGAAAAAGGATTCGAATCCGCCACGCTGACCTGCGTCAGCAACGGCGCCCGGCCCGGCGGCCGCGTCGTGGACGTTCCGAAACTCCAGAAACTGGTCAAGGACGCCGGATTTCTCATTGACGGCGGCTACGGCAAAATCAAGGGCACAACGTTCCGGCTGTCCAACATGGGCGACGAAACCGAGGCCACGATGAAGCAGCTCTACGCGGCGCTGGATGATGCGTTAAAGAAGCTGTAAGGAAATGTCTGGGCCGGCGAGACGCCGGCCCTCCCTCTTCCCGGGAGGGACGCCGTCCCCGGCGTCCCACAACATGCCGGATCCCGCCTACAAACTGGTTTCGCTCAAGGGCGGCGTTCACGCGGTCTATTCCCTGGCCGATGCCGAGGCTTTTCATCCCGCCATCGGCCCGGCCGCCGAAGCCGAGGAGCTTTACGTCCGGCAGCTCCGGCTCGTGGACCGTGTCGCCGCGGCGACCGGCGACTTCGTGATCTGGGATGTGGGCCTTGGCGCCGCAGCAAACGCCGTCACCGCGCTCCGGATTCTCAGCCGCGAAATCCCTTCAAACCGAACGCTGCGCGTGGTCAGCTTCGATCACACCACCGCCGCCGCCGAATTTGCTCTCGCCCACGCCGGCCGGCTTCCTTACCTGGCCGGATACGAAGCGGCGGTCGGTGAACTGGTTCGAACCGGAACGGCGCATTGGCAAACCGGCTCAGTGGAAGTGGCCTGGACGTTCAAGCCCGGCGATTTCCCCGAGTTGATCCAAAGCGCGCCCTCCCGGCTGCCGCCGCCGCACGCGATCCTGTTCGACCCGCATTCCCCGGCGAAAAACCCGGCGATGTGGACCGCCGGCTTGTTCGAGAATTTGCATCGCTGCCTGGACCCGGCCCGGCCCTGCGCGCTGGCCACGTTCACGCGCAGCACCCTGGCGCGCGTGGCGATGTTGCTGGGCGGATTCTTCGTCGGTGCGGGTCATCCTTCGGGGTTGAAGGAGGAAACCACGGTGGCGGCGAACCGGCTGGACCTGCTGGAGGAACCGCTGAACGCGCGCTGGCTCGAGCGCGCGCTCCGGTCGGGCAGCGCCGAACCGATGCGGACCCCGGTCTACCGACAATCGCCGCTCACTGCCGAGACGGCGGCGCAGTTGAAGTCTCATCGGCAGTTTGCGCCCGATTTGAGATTTGAGATTTGAGATTTGAAATCTCAGATTGGAGGAAGTGAATCCAATAGAAACATTCCGCGCCCTGCTGCAACGGCCTGAGCCGATGCTCGCCCTCGCGCCCATGCAAGACGTGACGGATCGCGATTTCTGGGGACTCATGGCGCGTTACGGCGGGGCGGATGTTTATTTCACGGAATATTTCCGCGTCTACCCGGGTTCGTTGCTGAACCGGCACATTCTAAAATCCGTGACGGAAAATCCCACGGGCCGGCCGGTCGTGGCGCAGCTCATCGGCAACGACATCCCGAACCTCGTCCGCAGCGCGCGTGAACTTCAACACTACCCGGTCGCCGCCATCGACCTGAACCTCGGATGCCCGGCGCCCGTCGTCTACCGCAAATGCGCCGGCGGCGGTCTCCTCCGCGAACCCGCGCGGGTCGACGCCATTCTCGGCGCCCTGCGCGACGCAATTCAAATTCCGTTCACGGTCAAAACCCGCGTCGGCTTCGACTCACGGGCCGTCTTCGACGAATTGCTCCCGATCTTTGCGCGCCATTCGCTCGACCTTCTCACGGTTCATGGCCGCACCGTCAAGGAGATGTACCAGGACGTGGTGCATTACGACGACATCGCCCGAGCCGTGCAAGCCATGCCCTGCCCCGTCCTGGCCAATGGGAACGTGTTTTCCGCCGAAGACGCCGCCGCCATTCTGAAATCCACCGGCGCGCGCGGACTCATGATCGGCCGCGGCGCCATCCGGAATCCGTGGCTGTTCGACCAGATCCGGAAGCGTTTGCGCGGCGAGGAGGCTTTCAAGCCGCGCGGCCGCGATCTGCAGGATTATATCCTCGCGCTTTACGAAACGATGTGCGATCCCGGCATCCCGGAATTCTCACAGATCCAGCGCATGAAGAAATTCATGAATTACGTCGGCATCGGTGTGGATCCGGAAAACCAATTCCTCCACCGCATCCGCCGCGTCGCCACACGCAAGGAATTCTTCGCCTGTTGCGAGGAGTTTCTAAATTTCTGAGAAAAGTGCCACAGAGTCACCGAGCACTCCGAGCAAGACCAATCTCTGTGCACTCTGTGCCTCTGTGGCTACCGAAGGAATTCGTTACCCATAGCGCCACGGCCGTTCCATGGGAAACGAATTGGGCAGATGCCGCATCGCATGGACGCGGCCGTCTTCCAACAGGACCTCCACGATGTCGAAACGGATTTTCACAGGCGGATTTTTGATTTCGCGGAGATAATCCAGCGCGGCCTGGGTGAGCAGGCGGCGTTTTCGACGGTTCACGGCGGCGGCGGGGCGGATCCAGGTTTCGGAAGAACGCGTTTTCACTTCGACGAACACCAGGCAATCGGCGTCGCGGAAGACGAGGTCGATTTCCCCGCGGCTGGACCGGAAGTTCGCGGCGAGAAATTTGAGTCCGGCCCGGCGCAGGTGCCGCCGGGCGGCCCGTTCGCCGAGCTCACCGCGGCGGAGGTGCTCCGGCTTTTCCGGACGGATCCAGAATGACCTGATGATATCCCTCAATCCCATGATGTTTGGGCCGGCGGGGACGCCGGCCCTCCCCATCCGACGGGAGGGACGCCGTCCCCGGCGTCCCCAACTAAAACAACTCCCGCTCGACGGGCCGCAACGGCGCGAAGCTGCGACGGTGAATCCGGCACGGCCCCAGTTTCCGGATGCTTTCCAGGTGTTGCGGAGTGCCGTAACCCTTGTGCGAATCGAATCCGTATCCCGGAAATTCGGCGTGGTATTCCATCATGCGCCGGTCCCGCGTGACTTTTGCAACCACGCTGGCAGCGGCGATCGAATAACTCCGCGCGTCGCCCTGTACCAGCGCGGTCTGCGGAAACTGCAAGGAGCGCACCGGCAATCCGTCCACCAGAACGTGCTCCGGCGCGGGCGACAGTTGCGACAGTGCCAGGTTCATCGCCCGGTGCGTGGCCTGGAGAATGTTGATGCGATCAATCTCGTCCACATCCACCGCGGCCACGGCGAACCGGATCTCCGGGTGGCTCACCAGGATGGCGAAAATTTCCTCGCGTTGAAGTTCCGTGAGCTGCTTGGAATCGTTCAACTCCCCGAGCCGGGGATCGATCCCGGATTCCATCCAGGTTCGCGGCAGCACAACGGCGGCCGCGACCACCGGGCCGGCCAGCGGGCCGCGCCCCGCTTCATCGACGCCCGCAAGCACTCCCGTCCCGGCCTGCCACAGCCGGGTTTCATGCTCGAAGCGATCCAGTTTTTTCGCGCCCATCGAATCTATCGCACTATGGTCCCGCGCCCGTCCGCTGGGCAATCAAAAAGGACGGCGGATTTTGAACCACGGATGGACACGGATGGACACGGATTGGAGGAGAGTAGCTTTGACGCGATTTGACGCTAATGGTTCCGTTTCAAGGTGGGGCGAGACTCCGTCGAGCCCCTCAAAAATATGGATTATTGGATCATTGAATTCCTGGATAAATCGGAAGACCCTCGCGCGGAAGCCATCCAATAATCCATAAATCCATTCATCCAACAATCCTCCTACACCGTCAGGAGCTCGACGGAGTCTCGCCCCACCTGAAATTCGTCCCAATTCGCGCTAATTCGCGTCAAAGCCCTGCCTTTCCTGGTCCGTGTTCATCCGTGTCTATCCGTGGTTAAAACTCAAGGAATTTGATTTTCGATCCCCGGTTTTCGTCGGATATTGTATTCATGAAAATCGAGGCGCTGCATATCGGCATGGAAGTGCGACACCCGCAGTATGGCAACGGGACGGTCAAATCGATCGGGGAAACGACCGCGGAGATTCAATTTGCGGAGGGCCGGCGGGCGGTGGCGCCGGAGGCGGCCGGTCTGGAGCCGGCGGAGGCACGGGCGCAGTTGGCCGGATTAAACATGCCGCTCAAACAGCTCATCGAGGAATCCGTCGCCCGGACACTCGACCGGCTCGGAATCCAGCAGCCGGACGCGGTGGTGTCGCAGCTCGGATCGCGCTGGCTGAAAGGCCGGGCGGTGCTGCATCCGTCCGATCCCGCGCTGCAAACCAAGGAAATCCCCATGGAAGTTTTCTTCCACAAGATCGTCATGGTGCGAAACCAGCTCCGGGTCCTGGAACAGAAAGTGAACGCGCACGAGGGGCTGAGCGACGGCGACAAGGTGGAGATGCAGCAATACATCACGCGCTGCTACGGTTCCCTGACCACGTTCAACGTGCTGTTCCGGGAAAAGGAAGATCAATTCTAGCGAGTTCAGGGCCGCTTAAGGTTGTCCGGAAACGCTGACTTTCAGAAAGAGCTGTGGGGGGGTTCCAAAATAGAGGTACTCGTATTGGTAGTGGTCGCCGAAGTCGTAAGCCCGGTGAAGGTTCAGGGACGAGCTGGTGGATCCCAGCAGGACAGAAGCCCACGCGCGCAGATCGGTCGAAACGGCGAGGTAGGGCTGCAGGTTGCCGATATCTTTTCGCCGTTCCAGGTAAATGCGGGTGTAGCCGTCGATGCCCGGAGCCAAGGTGGGGACCGCGCCGGTGGAATCGATGGCCAGCACGTATTCGGCGATATTGCTGTATCCGTTCCCGTCCGGGTCGGCCGCGGGGCTTGAGACCTGCGGGTTTGCCAATTCCTCGGCAGTGAACTTCTGCATGCGCCATTGATCGAAGGCGGAGCCGAGCGAGCACAGGACGACGTTGGAGGATCCATAGGGGCTGTCCGGCCCGAAGTAGACCTGGCAGCGCCAGCCGTTGGTGAGATTCACGGTGGCTCCGCTGGCCAGGTTGGTGAAGCCGCCGGCCAGGGGTTGATCGGATTCGAGCAACGTCAGAGGTCCCGCGATGAAATTGGATCCGCTCGGGAGAAATGGGATCGCGAGGTCGAGCTTTCCGGCGAGCAGGACGGGTCCGTGAACGGCGAGCCGGGGGAAGATGGAAGCATTATTGGATGAAAGCGCCGTGACCCGGAGCACGGGATTTGCGCCGGTGAAGCCCAGGGCTCCGTTGAGCGCCAGGCCGTTCGAGCCGGCGACGGCGGACAATTGAAGAGTCTGGACGGACAACAGACCGTCAAGACTGCCGTTGCCGGAGAGGGTCGCGGAGCCCACCCACGGCTGCGGCGGGCTGATGACGGTGGAACGATCGAGGACGAGGGTCACATTGGAGCAGGCCAGTGAGGTGATTGCCTGGAGGGAACTCTGTGTCAGGCTCACTGTTGCGTTAGTGGCTCCGAAGTAATTGAAAACGATGTTCGCGCCCGGGCCGGCGGTGAGATACTGGGCTGCGGCGGTGACGGGGCCGGAAATCTGGCACGGTCCGTTGTCCAGGGTAGGATTGCCGGAAATATTCGTGATGTTCCATTGAAAGGACAGCTTGTCCAATGCGGCCGTGACGTTTTCGATTTGCCGGCTAAACACGCACGTTCCCTGGTTGACGAAGAGGCCGCCTGCAGGAGCCGCTAAGCCACCGGCGCTTTCGACGCGAAGATTGCCGCGGTTGATGAACACCGAGTTGGAGGATTGAACTGTTAACGCCCCGGCGATCCAGGCCGACTGGCCCGCCAGGTCCAGCGTCGCCGGTGGCAGCAAAGACGAATTTGCGAAGGATAGTTCGGCTGTCGACAGGCTCCGCAGATTTCCGACCCAGAGGCTGCCGTTCAATTTCAGGCCCGAAATCACGTCCGCTCCCCAGTTGGTGGGGAAAGTGATCCACGATCCCACCTGAAGGGACTTGAACGAATAGGTTTGGTTGCTGTAGACGCGCACGGAATTGAGGGTCATGGCGAGGTCCGGGCTCACGGAACCGCGCAGGGTGCAGCCGGCAAGGGTCATGGAGCCATCTCCCGCCAATTGAGACGAATCCCCGAAATCAATCCCCTGCGCCACGATGGACCCGGCGCTTTGCGCGGTCATGACGCCGGTATTGGTGCCGCCCCCGGCAAAATTCAATGCCCCGGCCGTGCACAGGGCGGAGCCGTCGTTTTGAACCCAGTTGTTGAATGAAAAAGACCCGGCGCTCCCGTCGTTCTTGAGAATCTGCCCTGCATTGATCAACTGGACGGAATACTGGGCCGAGCCGCCGCTCAATTGCATCGTGCCGGAGGCGGCATTGGTGAGGGCGGCAGACGAATACCCCGACAGACTGCTGCCCGGCAGGAGCCGGAGAGTGCCGAGGTTGTTGATATTCCGATTGAGAAACGGGGTGGTGTTCGAAATGACGAACAATCCGCCGGATTGGATGGTGAGCAGACCGGGCCCGCTGAGCTGGCCGCCTCCCCAAAGCCCGTTGCGAACCGTCAGCCCAGCGCCTACAACATCTCCCGCGATCCGAAGAAAGCACGGAACGGTGATATCCTGGACGATGTTCTGGCCATCCACCATGTCGATTTCCCCGTCCCCCGTGAAGGTGAACGGCTTCCATGAACCGTTCCGGCTCACCAGCAATTTGGATCCGCCCGCTATGTGAATGTTGCCACCTGACTGAAAACCATACTGAAACTGAACATCACCCGCCTGGATGTCCAGCAACCCTGTGTTGAGCGTCTGACCGTAAAACGTGGCGGTCTGGCCCGCGGCATTCATGCGCATCGTTCCCAGGTTGGTGATGCTCGCCGAATCCGTGCTGGCCGAGGTCCCGACGACCCCGCCCACATTCATATCCAACACGGCGCCGGCATAGATGATCACGCTGCCGTATTGCTTCCAGGCGAGGGTGCCATCAAGCCACGTGGCGTGATCATGAATGTGAAGATTGCATTCCCCATCGAGCGACTTCTGAGTGTTGCCTTCAAAATAGGCCGGACCGTACAGATGGTAATCGGTAACAAAACCGTCCAAGGATCCACCCACCCAGTGAAATTCATTCTGAATCCGGAATTGCCTGCGAGAGTAACTGACCACGCTGTTGGTGCTGTTGTAGGTATATAGAACATCCCCCAGCGTCAGGCGGCTCACCGTCATGTCGCCGTCCAGCGAACATTGCACGTAACTGTTTGGCGGCGGCTGGGTGTTGATGGTGACCGCGTAGGAGTTTCCAGAATTGGTGACGGGCACAATCCCGTTCAGCCAATTGGTCGCATCATACCAGGAACCGTTGAACCAGGTGGTATTGGCCGGGAGAATCCATTGGGCGGCAATCTCCGCCGCGCCGGCGCGCGGCGCCGCGGCTGCAACCAGGAAACCTCCCGTCAGCATCGAAACGGCACGCAATGTGAAGCGCATAAGAGTCGATTCAAGGATTCAGGAACAGCAGCCGGTAGAAGCACGGCGGCGGATTTGTCATGGGCCAGGTCAGATCCAGGTTGGTGCCGGGACTGGTGAAGTCCTGGACCGGCACCCAGTCCACCAAGTTCGTCGAGGACGCCAGCCAATAGGAACCTCCGGGCTGGAGCACGGCCAGGTGGAGATACAGGTTCGTTCCATCCGAGGACATTTGCATCCTGGATGGAGGAGCGAGGGCTTGAAGGGCGGCATCCCGGCTGTAAACAAATCCGAAGGCATTGGAGACCAGCACGGACACGTGGCCGTTGTCCTCGAACAGCACGTAAGGCAGGGTCAGGGAGGAAGCCGTCGCGCCCAGGAGCCGGTTTCCGTTCAACAACCACTGGTAAGTCATCGGTGCCGTGCCCGATGCCGTCACACTGAACGACGCGTTGGAGGTCAACGTGACCACCTGGTCCGCCGGTTGGGTCGTAATCGCCGGCGCCGATCCCAGCGTCAGCGTGAAGTTGGTCCGGGCGGAAGCATACGGATTGCTCACTTCCACCGTGTAGGCGCCGGCATTGGCGGACTGGAATGCGGGCAGGGTGAACGTGGCGTTGGTCGCGCCCGCCAGCGGCTGGCTGTTGAAATACCACTGGTAGAACAACGGCGGCGTTCCGCGCCCTGCAACCTGAAGTGTCAGCGGCCAATCCTGGCCCACGGACTGGTTGGTCGGCGAAGCCAGGATGACGGGTTGGCCGGACAACGCCACCGTTGTGTATTCCCATGCGGAAATGGCCAGAATGTTGGAGGCTCCATTCGCGCCACGCGTCTGGGCATACGTGTCCGATCCCCACGCGACGATGTGCCTGTCGGCCGTCAGCCCCAACGCATGGGAGTAACCCGCAGCGATCGAGGTGAGATTCGTCGCGCTCGCGGAAGGCGTGGGGAACGACGCCCAGGGCACCGTCAGGCCGCTGCTGTTCAGTCCGCATCCGCCGCCGTAAGCGACAGCGATTGCCACGATGTTGGTCGCCGAAGCGGGGACATTGGTCTGGCTGCCCGAAATGCCCCAGGCTGCGATCTGGCCGTTGGTCATGAGCGCCAGGCTGTAACTGATCCCGGCCTGGATTGCGCTCGCCGGCGGCAGTCCTGCGGGCACCTGGGTGTAACCGGAATTTCCCCAGGCCACCACGGAACCATCCGCCTTCAACGCCAGCGCGTGATAGGTGCCGCCCGAGATGGCTACAACATTGCTCAGGCCCGGAGGCGGCGTGGCCTGGCCGGAACTGTTCTGTCCCCAGCCGGTCACCGTGCCGTCGGATTTCAGCGCAAGACTGAAATAATCGCCCGCGGCGATCGCGACCACGTTCGAGAGTCCTGCCGGAACGGTGGCCTGGCGGTAAGTATTGTTGCCCCAGGCCTGCACCGTCCCCTCAGGCAGCAGTGCGAGCCCGTGCGAATACCCGTTCACCACCATGTCCGCCAGCAGGTTCGTCGGAGTGCCCGTGACAGATCCCCAGCTCTTCACCAGGCCCGGACCCGGATTCGGCAGCACGCGGACCTGGACGGCGTCCGAATCCGCGGATCCATATCCATTCACCGCGTGAACGGTGTAAACACCGGCATTGGTGAACCCGGCCGCGGCGATGGACAGGACTGGATTGGTTTCTCCGGGCACATCGGCACCTTTAAACCGCCACTGAATCACGGAGCCCGCCGTTCCGCCGACCTTCGCTTCCAGCCGGAGCGGCCGGCCCAACCGCGCCAGCAGATTCCCTGTCGCGATGACCGGCGACGGCCCCGTGCGCAGCGTGGTGACCAGGACTGGATCGCTGAAAACGGCAGCGGCGACGCTGTTGGAAACCTGCACTTTGTAGGTGCCGTCGCTGGCGGCGGACACTGATGGGATTTGGAGCACGGCCTGGGTCTGGCCGGGAATCAGGGTGTTGTTCCAATACCATTGATAAGCCAGCGGCTGGGAACCGACGGCCTGCACCTGTAATTGCAGCGAAGAACCGTCCGGCAAGGGGGGAGGCGGGGAGGGCTGCGTCACGATCCGCGGACCGGATGGAGACACGGTTACCTGGATGATAGGGCTGGTCACGATGCCGAAGCTGTTGGAAAGGCACAGGGTGAAGTTCCCGCTCATGGCCTCGGTCATGCCGGTGAGCGTGAGGGTGGCATTGGTAGCCCCCAGGATTGAAAAATTGTTGAACTTCCATTGCAGGCTGGCACTTGGATTCGCCACATAAGTTGCTCCCAGGTTCAGCGTGTCGCCGGCCAGCAGGAACTGGTTGCTGGACAGTGTCAGGATCTCCGCCAGTCCCTGAACAGTAATCGTTGCCGGCACGCTCCAGGTCTGGGCGCGCGGGTTGGTGGCGAGAAGCTGGTAGGTGCCTCCCTGGCTCGGGCGGACTTGCGCCAGGCTGAAGAGACTGTTGGTGGCGTTCGGAACCGGATTGCCCTGGTAATACCATTGAAACGAGCAGGCTGACGCACTGCGGACGATCGGGGACAACGTCATGGCACTCCCGGCGGAGAGCGTTTGAGACTGGGGCTGCACGTCAAAAAACGGCGCGACCGTCAGCGCCGCGACCTGCAGCAGACCACCGGAAATCTGGTGCGCCCGCAACCCGTTCGGCACCGGGAGAATGCTCGAATCGCCCCCCGCCGACACTTCTCCCGTGGCCAGCAGCGCGGCATAACCGCGGCCGGCAGCGACTTGCACTGCGTTGCTGATGCCCGCCATCGGGGTCCAGGACTGGGAGCCCGTGGCAACGGCAATCGTAATGGCGCCGCCGTCCTTCAGGAGAGCGGCCACCCTGTAGTTCTCCCCCCCCGTTACGCTCACGGCATTCGTCACGCCCGGCAGCTCCGCCGCCGGAGGCCCGTTGGTATTCACATTCTGATAGGCCAGCCAGATCAAAATCCGGCCGTCCGCCCGCAGCGCAAACGAGTAGAAATCGGTCGCGCCCACCGCCACGATGTTTGTCACATTGGGCGGCGTGACATACGGAAAACTCATGACCGAGCCGTCCCGCCGCAGGTACATGATATGATTCGGCCCGAGGGCGGCCGACATCACATTCGTCGTGGTCGGCACCGGCGCACCTGCGCTGAACGGCGGCACGCCCCAGACCACGGTCGTGCCATCCCGGCGAATCGCCAGGCTGTAATGCTGACCGCCAATGACACTGACCACGTTGGTCGTCTCCGGCGGTATGCTCATGAGCGTCAAGTCAGACGGGTCGCCCCAAATGCTGACCGTG
The DNA here is from genome assembly GCA_046346665.1 of Verrucomicrobiota bacterium. Lineage (GTDB taxonomy): Bacteria > Verrucomicrobiota > Verrucomicrobiia > Limisphaerales > JAXMHQ01 > JAXMHQ01. The sequence continues at coordinate 44,122 of JAXMHQ010000030.1, read as the reverse complement.
CCGTCCGGCCACGAGGCCAGCAGATGCCATAAGCCGGTTCCGATGGAAACGGCATTCGTGGCATTCTTAAGAGCTGTGTAATTTGCGTAAGGCGTGATATTTCCCCAGTTCACCACCACGCCGGGTTCGGCGGGGACAATGTAACTCGGAAGCACCGTGACATGCACCGGAGGATTAGTGACCGACCCTGCGTCGTTGGCAGCCACCAGGACATAATCCGCGGCGTCGCTTTCCTGCAAGGATGCAAAGCGCAGGCTGGGACCGGTTTCATTCGTGAGCTGCACCCCGTCCTTGTACCAGGCGTAACTCACCGGCGTCGGGCTCAGCACGCCGGTCGTGATCGAGACATCCCAGTTTGTCCGCGCGCGAATGTCCGAAGGCGCTGTCAGGAAAAATGGAAGGGTGACCGCGAGATAACGCGGGGCGCTGACGACTCCGCCAAGAACATTCGTGACCGTCACCGTATAGGTCCCTTCATCCGCAGGCGCCACGGACGGAATCAACAGGGTACCATTCGTGGCGCCCGGGATGGGAGCACCGTTGTGCAGCCACTGGTATCGCATCGGCTCGGACCCGGCCACCGTCGCGGTAAAGGAGGCGGGTTGTCCCGGCAAAGCTGCCTGGTTGGATGGCTGGGCCACCCATCGCACGGCCGATCCGTTGACGCCCAAGTACGCAAAGTCGCTCACGGTGAATCCAAACTGGTTGGTGGCGGTGAACGTATACTCGCCGGAATCGGCCGACTGCGGGTCGGACAACGTGAGCAGCGCGTTGGTGGCGGCGATGGGCACGCCGTCCTTGAACCATTGACCGGCCCAGGGATCGGTTGACGCGACAGAGGCCTGGAACATCGCCGGATCGCCGGCCAGCACGCCCTGTTCCTCGGGAGCGATGCCGTCCACGAGCGGCGCGCCGCTCATGGCCACGGTGTGTTTGGCCCCGCACGCAACGGCCCGGAACCGGAAGAGGTTGGTCGGAATTGTCGTCTGGCCGTAACTGTTCCCTCCCCAGAGCACCAGGGTTCCATCCGCGCGCAAGGCTGCGCAATGCGAATCGCCGCAAGCGATCGAAACCACGTTCGTCAAGCCAGCGGGAAGATTGGTCTGTCCTGAGGGGCTGTTGCCCCAGGCGAGCACCGTGCCGTCCGGTTTCAAGGCCAGCACGTTTCCATACGGACCCAGTGCCAGGGCCGTCAGGTTGGTCGCATTCGCCGGAATTGGTCCATAGTGATTCGTGTCGCCCCAAGCCATGAGATAACCGTCCAACCTGCGGACCAGGTTATAGGATTCCCCCGCCGCTATCAGGGAGACGTTGGTGGCCGCCGCCGGCACGTCCGTCTGTCCCCAGTTACTCCAGAAATTGCTCCCCCAAGCCACCAAAGTTCCGTCCCCTCTCAACGCCAGGCAATGATCCGTCCCGGCCGCGACGGCGATCACATTGGTCGCACCGGCCGGAACATTGGTCAGAGTTCCGGCATCCACGTAATTGGGATTTCCCCAGACCTGGACGCGGCCGTCCGACATCAGAGCCATGACCATTGAAGAACCCGCCGAGATCGCGGTCACGTTCGTCGCGTTCGCAGGCGCGACGGGCCGGCCGGAACTGTCGTCACCCCATATGGCCACCGTGCCGTTTGCCCTTAACGCGGCGGAATAACGGTAAGCCGCCTTGACATCAATCACGTCCCCAAGCCCCACAGGCCTGCCGTTCGTAACGTATTGTCCCCAGCCATGCACCGCGCCCGGCAGAATTTCCGCCGACCCCGGTCGTCCGAGCCCAAAGCAGAACAAAAGGAGATACAGCCAGCGCGAATAAGAAGAATCTCGCCTCCACGGATGCATGAGCCCTTCTTTAGCAATTGCATGCGATTTGGTCAAAGCTTTAATGAAAGCCATCCCCACCCCGAATGAATCCTGATCGTTTCTCAGAGTTGTGGATTAGCATGAAAACAATTCATGGTTCCGGCCGGGTTCCGAATTGACCCCCGGGAAGCCTTGCGGTTTTTTGGGTCGATGAATTTATCCGAACCGGCTCAATTGATTTTAAAAACGTCCTCAAAACCGCTGGCGAAATTCGGCGGCGCGCACGGCTACCGCTTCGACGGCGACCGCGTGCAGGTGAACGCGCTCTTCACCGTCCTGGATCCCGCGGCGCATCAGCGTTCCTGGGCCCTGCAACTGTGGGCTCACAAAACGGCGCCGAAGTGGCCGGAGCCGGTCTCCGGAATTTTTGTGGCGGAATTTCTCCTGCCGCCGATGGGCGAGATCGCGGACGAAGTGGAAAGCTTCGAAACGGCCGGCTGGGCGATGCTCCCCGCCGGGACCGGCGACCATCTCCTGTCGCTCGCCCTCGTCAGCAAATCGTCCGGACAACCCGACGAAGTCCACGATCTCGGCGTCTACCCGCACCGCGAACAATTCTGCCTGCCCCGCTTCGCCGGCAACGTCGGATACCGCATCCACGGCGGCCGCGTGACGATTGACGTGGAACGGATCGAGAATCCGCGCGACCTCGCCAACCTGAGCGGGACGTTGTCCCTGGAACTTTGGGCCTTGCCGGAGATTTATCGCGGGGGCCGTTTCGGCGGCGTCCCCGTGGCCGGAATTCAACTGGGATCAATCGCCGGACAGACAGGAATCGGCGGGCAATCGCATGACCTGCCGTTCTCCGCGCCGCCGGCGGGCACCTGGAACATGGTGCTGATGCTGCGCGAGTGGACGCCGCTCGGATTTGTGACGCGTGATTTTGCAAATTTCAGCGCACCGCTGACGATGGACGCGCCGCTGCGCGCCGCCGCACCCGCCGCACCCGCCGCGGCAGCGCCTGCCGCGCCCGCACCCGTGCGCACACCGGCGCCTGCACCCGTCCGAGCGGCAGTGCCTGCACCCGCGCCCACGCCTGCAGCTGCGCCGAGCCCGGCCCCGGCGATTGCGAAGACTACAGCATCGATCGATTCGAAGGCGGTTTCTGTTAACAGCGCGACACCGGAGGAACTCGCGGCCGTCAAGGGATTGCCGAAGAAAGCCGCGGCGGAAATCGCCGCCAGGCGCCCGTTCCGTTCCCTGGATGAGCTGGCCAAAGTCAAAGGCATCGGCCCCCGGCTGCTGGCGAAAATTCGGAGCCGGTTGAAACTCTGATTTGCGGATCCTGCTTGCTCGGCTCCAGGCTGACAACGGCCTGGAGCCGCTTTGTTTTTGGGATGCGAAAAAAACTGAAAAATGGTGCGCGCTGCAGGGTTTGAACCTGCGACCCCTTCCGTGTGAAGGAAGTGCTCTACCGCTGAGCTAAGCGCGCCCCCGGAGGCCGAAGAAGATCCGCGAAATTCCCCTCCCGATCAAGACGATTCTCAGCCGCCACCCCGACTCGACGCAAAAAGGCTTAACCACGGATGGACACGGATGGACACGGATTCAAGGTGGGGCGAGACTCCGTCGAGCCCTGACCGGAGCCGTGAGGATTGTTGGATCAATGGATTGATGGATTGATGGATGATTCCGCGCGTCAGTCCCCCCATTTATCCATTGATCCAGGAATCCATTCATCCTTAGCCATGCAGACAAAGGCGGACGGGTTCAAGAGGACAGCATGACGCCGCGGAGGCGGCTCACGGGGCCGCCCGGCGGGTTTTCAGGTAGCGATCCATGGACGCGACTGCATTGCGCGCGTCCCGGACCACTTCCACCAGCGGCACGGGGCCGCGCACGAGTGATCCGCCCGCGAACACACCCGGCAAACTGGTCATGCGATTCTCGTCCACCTCGACGCGCCCCTGGGCGTCGGCGGTGACGCGTTGAAAATCGTCGAACGCCGGGAGCCGCGGCGCGGTGAAGCCGTAGGCCACCAGCACGACGTCGGCCGGAATTTCAAAATCGGCGTCCGGCAGCGACCGCGCCTCGGGCCGGAGCGCTCCCGGGTCGGTCACAAGTTCCACGCGGCGGCAGCGGATGGCGTTGACCCGGCCGGATGGGCTGCCCAGCAGGGCCACCGGCTGGCTCAGGAAAAGAAAGCGCGCGCCTTCCTCGACCGCATTGGCGTATTCCTCGGCATCGGCCGGCAGGTTGGCGCTGTCGCGTCGATACACACACACCGCCTCTGCCGCGCCGTAACGGATCGCCATGCGCAAGGCATCCATCGCCGTGTCTCCCGCGCCGAGCACCACCACGCGTTTGCCGCGCACCTCGACGCCCACGGCCGGTTCATCGATGCACGCGTCCCCCGCCATGAACGCATACGCGTCGTGAACCCCTTTCAATTGCCCGCCCGGAATGTCCAGCGGCACCGGTTCCGCCCGCCCGAATCCCAGGAACACCGCGTCGAATTGACCGCGCAAATCCGACAGCTTCACTTCCTGCCCGAAATTCACACCCATCCGAAACCGGATGCCCCGCTGCTTCAACAGTTCAATCCGGCGCTTCACCAACTCCGTGTCCATCCGGAATCCCGGCAGCCCGTTCATCATCCGCCCGCCCGGGTTGCGCCTCGAATCAAACACCGTCACCTCGTAGCCCCGACGCGATAATTCATCGGCCGCCACCAGGCCGCCGATGCCGGAACCCAGCACCGCGACGGATTGTTCCTTCGACGGAGCCACCGCCGGTTCGGCCAGCCCGTGTTTCCATCCGTAATCGAGCAGGAACCGCGTGATCGCCCGCACCGGGACGGGATCCGTCTTGTCGCCCAGCACGCAAACCCGCTCGCACTGGCGTCCACCCAGGCACGTGTGCGAGGCAATCTCGGGAATGTTGTGACTCGCGAAAAACAACTCGGCCGCCTCGGTGAACTGGCGGTCCGCCGTCAGCCGCAGCAGTTCCACCAACGGCGCTTCCAGCGGACAACACGCCACGCACACCGGCGTCGGACACAAAATGCACCGGCTCGCCTGCACGCTCGCCGTCTCTTCATCGTAGGGAATCTCAACCCGGTGAAAATCCGCGACACGATTCGAGGCCGGACGCTTGGGGGGTTCGACTCGCGGAACATCGCTCCAGGCGTACTTGGTGGATCTGGCGACCGGTGTTTCGCTCATAACACGTCAGTGAACCCGGCAATGCGCCGGGCGTTGTTGAGAAGCGATTCTAACGTTGAGATCGTGGAAGATCAAGAAGGCTTTTGCAGGCGGTGGGGCGAGACTCCGTCGAGCCCTGACTTTAGATGTGAAATCTCAAATTTCAAATTTGAAATCTCAGAGAGGGCTCGACGGAGTCTCGCCCCACCTTCAAGTGCGGAATGCGGAGTGCGGAATGGCGCATTCCGCGCTCAGTGGATTTCCCGGTCCTTTGTCACGGCCGGATTTCCATGGCCGGTGCCGAGTTCGAGGCATTTTTTCGGGCAGGCTTCGACGCAATAGCCGCAGGTGATGCAGCGAAGGCGGTCGATCATCCACTTTTTCTGGGCGCGATTGATGGTCAGGGCGCCGGTGGGGCATTTTTTCGCGCAGACGTTGCAGTAGACGCAGCCGTCCTTGGTGAAGATAAGCTGGCCGCGCGATCCGGTGATCGCTTTGCGCGGTTCAAAGGGATAGCGGCTCGTCGGGGGCTTTGTGAGCGCCCACTTCAATGCCAGCCGGGACATTTCGAAATAGCCCATATTACCTTTCCGTGCAACTGATGCAGGGGTCGATGGTGAGAACGATCATCGGGACATCGGCCAGTTCGCAGCCCGGCAGCACCTTCAGCATTGCCGGCAGATTGGCGAACGTCGGGGTGCGGACGCGGAAACGCTGGAGGTTTTTCGATCCGTTGGCTTTCAGGTGATACACCACTTCGCCGCGGGGCTGTTCGGTGCGCGTGATGGTTTCGCCGGTGGGATTGCCGGCGACCTTGACGGCGATCTCGCCGGCGGGCAGCGCGGCCAGCGCTTTGCGGATGATGGCGACCGACTGGAACAACTCCTCGCAACGCACTGCGCACCGCGCATAGGAATCACCTTCCGTGCGCACCACCGGCTCGACGGGGATGTCCTTGAACGCCGCGTAGCCCAGGCTGCGCATGTCCTGCGACACGCCGCTGGCCCGGAGCATCGGCCCCACGCAACCGAGGTCGTAGGCTTCGTCCTTTGTCAGCACCCCGACGCCGCACAGGCGGGCTTTCACGGAATTGTCGTCGAGGAACACCTTCACGATCTCGCGCATGTCCTTCTCGATTCCATCCAGTTCGGCGGGCAGCGCCTTGAGCATGTCGGCATCGAGGTCGCGCCGCACGCCGCCGACTTTGCAGGAGCCGAAGATGACGCGGCCGCCGGTGGTGGCTTCGATGATGTTGAGGATGCGCTCGCGGACGCGCCACGAGTGCATGAACAGGCTTTCGAACCCCATGCCGTCTGCCATCAGCCCGAGCCAGAGCAGGTGGCTGTGCAGCCGCGACAGTTCGCCCCAGATCGTGCGCAGGTAAAGCGCGCGGGGCGGCACCGCGATGTTCATCAGCGTCTCCACCCCCTGGCAATAGGTCTGCCCGTGAATGAAACTGCAGATGCCGCAGATGCGCTCGGCGACATACACGAACTCCACGTAATCCTTTTTCTCCGCAAGCTGCTCGAGGCCGCGGTGGATGAACCCGATCGACGGCCGCGCCTCGACGACCTTTTCGTCCTCGACGACGAGGTCGAGGTGGATGGGTTCCGGCAGGACCGGGTGCTGGGGGCCGAAGGGAATGACGGTGCGTGCCATAAAAATCAGGAAGCCGCCGTGCCGGCCGGTTTCGCGCAGGGCGCCTTCGTGGAGCCGAACGGAAACTTGATCGCGGTCTTGTAAAGGTTGCCTTTGAAATCCACCGTCAACCCCTCCACCTGCACGTTGAACAAATCGTGGATTTCATTCTCGTAAAGAATCGCACAGCCGTAAACCGGGCTGATGCTCGGCACCCGCGTCTCCACCGGCGCCGCGGAAAACCGCAGGTTCTTCATCTCGCCCCCGCGGTCGAAACTGTAAGTCAGCTCCACCTGGTCCGGCAGCCGCGTCGCGCTGATCTGCACCAGCCGCCAGCCCTGCTCGCGGAAACCACGGGCGCGCTCCCGCAGGGATTCCATGGGGATGATTTCGATGGATTCGCTCATGACCGTCGTTTCTCCAGGTAAACCCACGTGATCGCGGGCGTGAAAGGTTCCGTCTTGAATTCGGAATAGCCGAGCTTCTTGAACTGGCGCAAATTCGATTCGCTCCGGTGCCCCGTGAAGATCTCGAACCGCGCCGTCTTCGCAAACGCCTTCTCGATCTCCTCCGTCAGCCGCCGCCCGATCCCGCGGTTCCGGAAATACGGATGCACAATCACGCGGCTCAGGTAGGCGGTGTCTTCCACCACGAAACCGCGCACGGCCCCGATGATCTTTCCGTTCACCACGGCTTTCAAAAACACGAAATGATCCGGGTCGCCCGCCACGTCGCCCTGGCTGCCGCGCGCGCCGAGCACGTGCGCCTCGCGGTCGGGACGGCGATCGAATTCATTTTCCAGATCCTCCAGCGTCTGCACCATCGCCGGCAGGCTGTCCGGCCCGTAAATTTCCTCCTCGGTGCGGTAGGCGATCTTCTGCAACGCGAGGATCTCAGGCGCATCCGACTTCGACGCGCGCTGGTATTGCACCTTGTCGAGCGAGTTCTTGATCGCCTCCATCTCCTTCTGCTTGCGTTCCAGCACGCCGAGGCCCTGCACCACCCCGTCGATGATCGCCTCCGGCCGCGCAGCGCAGCCCGGCACGTAGACATCCACCGGGATCACGCTGTCCACGCCGCCGGAGATGTTGTAGCACTCGGCGAAGATGCCGCCCGTGGCGGCGCAGATCCCGACCGCGATCACCACCTTGGGCTCGGGAAGCTGGTGGTAAATATTCCGGATCACATCGCGGCTCTGTTCGTTCACCGCGCCGGTGACGAGGAAAATATCGGCGTGCTTCGGGTTGCCCGTGTTCACCACGCCCAGCCGTTCCACGTCGAACATCGGCGTCAGGCACGCCAGCGTCTCGATGTCGCACCCGTTGCAGCTCGAAGCGTCGTAGTGAATGATCCAGGGTGATTTGGAGAATCCGGACATAGGTCAGCGGGGATGCAGCAGTGAAAGAACCAGGATGTTTCCAAAACCAAGCACGGCCGCCACCAGCCACGCGCTCTTCAGCGCCGTCTGCCACTTGAGCCGCGCAAACACGTTGTCCACCAGGATCACAAACCCGAACACCGCGAGCGACACCGCCACGCCCAGCGCCGGCACCGACGCGAAGAACAGGTAAATCCAGCCCAGCAAAAACACGTTCTCATACCAGTGCGCCACCTCGATCATCGCCAGCGCGCGCCCGGAAAACTCGGTCGTGATCCCCTTCACCAACTCCTGGTGCGCGTGGTGCGACGACGAGAGGTCGAACGGCGATTTGCGGAACTTGATCTCCAGCGTGTAGAGAAAACCCAGGAAGATTCCCGGCAACGCCAGCACTAGCAAACCCGGGTGGCTCGCGATGTCGTCCACCGCGAAACTTTTCGTCACCATGTACATCCCGATCGCCGTCAGCAGCACCATCGGTTCGTAGGCCATCATCTGGATCAATTCGCGTTCCGCCCCGATGAAACTGTACGGCGAACTGGCCGTGTAGGCGCCCAGGACGAAGAAGATCGCCGCCAGCGTCAGCGCGAAAATCACCAGGAGCAGGTCGGACCCGGCGAAGAAAAGCGCGCCGGTGAAGATCACGAGGAGCAGGAAGAAGCCGATGTAAAAATTCTGCGAGCGCCGGACGACCAGGGTTTCCTTGTGCCAGAGTTTCCAGACATCGTAGAACGGCTGCAGGATGGGCGGACCCTGGCGCGATTGCATCCGCGCGGTGATGCGCCGGTCCCAGCCCGCCAGCACGCCGCCCACCACGGGGGCGGCCACGAGATACAGCAGCAATCGCATCCAGGGGCTCATAAAAGTTTCATCGCCATCGCCAGCATCACGGCCAGCAGCGCGGCGCAGCCGATCACGCCCCAGCGCGACAGCCAGGATTCACTGAGCAGCGAGCCGAGATAATAATTGCCGATGGACACGGCCTGGACCTGGTTGGCGGAGCCGAGGAATCCGGTGTTACCCCTGACGTTCGCGCCGCCGAGATACGCATCGGTGACCCGCACGCCCCTGCCCATGCGCAGCAGGGTGACAGGGAACAGCATCACCAGCACCATCATGGCGGTCATGATGTAAACGTTCCCCTGCGCCAGCGTGGCGGACTGGCCGTAGACGGCGTCGACGTAGGGCACGATCAGCCGGGCCGAGATCAGCGGGAACAACAGGCACGCCAGGAACGTCGCCGCCGCCAGGCCGTAGAGCGCGATGGATTCGCCGAGGACGAGTTCATGGCGGATCCGCTCGGGCGAGTCGCCGGCTTCCAGGAGTTTGCCCATCCATTTCACCCAGAAAAACAACGTGGCCGAACTGCCGAAGACGATGAACACCGACATCATCGGGCTGGCGTCCACCACGGCCTTCAACACCGCCCATTTGCTGATCAACATGCCAAACGGCGCGAGGAACATGCCCGCCATCCCGATCAACATCATCACCGCCACCCGCGGCATGCGCGCCACCAGGCCGCACATCGATTCGATGTCGCGGCTGTGAATCTTGTGTTCCACCACCCCGACACAGAGAAACAGGAGGCACTTCGCCAGGGCGTGAAAAATGATCATCAGCACGCCCGCCCAGACGGCTTCCGCAGTGCCGATCCCGCCGCACAGGACGATCAGGCCGAGATTCGCCACGGTGGACCAGGCCAGGACGCGCTTGGCGTCGCTCGCGGTGATGGCGGCCAGCGATCCCACCACGAAGGTCACGGCGCCGACCAGGGCGACCATCATGCCCGCGCGCGTGCCGGTGACCACCGGGGCCATGCGCAGGACGAGGTAAACACCCGCCTTCACCATTGTGCTCGAATGCAGCAGCGCCGACACCGGCGTCGGGGCCACCATCGCGCCCAGCAGCCAGCTCGAGAACGGCAGTTGGGCGGATTTTGTAATTCCCGCGAAGCAGAGCAACACGGCGGGCAGCAGCACGAGGGATTTTTCGGATCCGATCAGCGCCTGCAATTCGATGGTTCCCGCCTGGCGTTGCAGCCAGACGATCGCCAGGGCAAAGGCGAGTCCGCCCGCCAGGTTCATCACAAGCGCGCGCTGCGCGTTGCGCCGGGCTTCCTTTGTCTTCGTGTAACCAATCAGCAGGAACGAACACAGCGTGGTCATCTCCCAGAACAAAAAGAGCCACGTAAGATTATTGGCAAACACCAGGCCGAACATCGCGCCCATGAACACAAACAGCAGCGCAAAGAACAGCGGGCGCCGGTCCGGCACGTCCGAGTGGGCCGACTCGTGGTATTCCCGCATGTAACCCAGCGCATACAGGCAAATACCGCCACCCACAATCCCGTTGATCAACGCCATGATCACCGAAAACTTGTCGACAAAAAGATCGTTCCCCGCCTCCAGTTTGCCGCCTTGCGTCCATTCGAACCACGTCATCACCCCCGCCTGCAGCACCATCAGCAGCACGATCAACGGACGCTTCCATCGGAGCCCGACCAATACCACGTAAAGCGCCATCGCGAGTTCCACCCCGAGCATTCCCAGGTTCAATGCGTGACGGCTGACGGGAATTTCCGACAGGTTCATCGGAACCGGCTGCATGGCCAGCACGATGGAGAGGAAGCAGACCGCCGCAACCACCCCGCCGACCAGGACGCGCCGGAGCAGGTCGGATCGGACAAAAAACAGAACGGCACCGGCGAGAAACGGGAGCAGGATGAGGGCAAGCAGGAGATTCATGACCGGTCACCTCCAAAACAGCCGCAGCACCGACCGCTTCTCAGCGTAACCGCTTCATTTTCAAGGTCCATGATATGCCTATGCGTATGAATTGACCGGTCCAAAAGCACCAGAGCCGGATCCGGCTCAAGGTAAGTTCAACGTCTCAGTTGTCCCTCCCTCCGGCATCACGTGACTTGTCAAAAACTGACCGTTTTTTGCGGAATAGAATAAGATTTCTTGATTGAACTCCTCTTGCGAACTGCAGCCGTGGAACCGGTTATTCCACTTCCATGGACACGACCTGCAACTCCTGGCCGCTGCGCAGGTCGCTGCTGTGCTTGCCGCAGGCGGGGCAAATGGCGTTGAGGGCGTCCGCCTCGAAGGCACGGCCACAGCTCTCGCACCAGAACTGGGCGGGGACAGCTTCGATGATGAGTTGTCCGCCTTCCGCGGGTGTGCCGGCGGACAAGGCTTCGAAGGCGAAGGTGAGGGCGTCCGGGACCACGCCGCTTAGCGCGCCGACCCGGAGCCGGAGCGACAGGATCTTTCCGGCGCCCGCGGCGCGGGCCTGTTCCATCGCCAGGCTGAGGGCGCCTTCCATGATCGAAAGCTCGTGCATGCGCGGAGCCACCAGAACCCGGCGCCGGAGATGGCAAGAGTCGCGCGCGCCCTGTAGCGCAGGCCGCCTGGCCCGCCGTGTCGCAGGCTGCCCAGCCCGCGTCGTTGCGCGGCAGCGCCGACCGGCGGTCGGCGATACGGCAGGCCAGGCGGCCTGCGTTACAAACAAAAAAGGCCGGCGGAGCCGGCCTTTGAATTCTTTCTGGAGACGCGATTACGCGAGCGTGATCTTGTCGCCTTCCTTGAGCGTCACGATGGCTTTCTTCCAATCGTTCGTCTGGCCGGCCTGCGGGGTGCGGCGGCGGCGGTCTTTGCCGGAAACGTTCAGGGTATTGACCTTGACGACCTTGACCTTGAACAGTTCCTGGACCGCCTGGCGGATCTGGGTCTTGTTCGCGCGCGGATCGGCCACCACGGTGTACTGGTTGAAGTTCTCGGCCTGGCGCGTGCCTTTTTCCGTCAGGCGCACGGTCTTGATGATTTCAAAGCTATTCATGGAATTCTTCGATGGTTGCGGGGCCGTTTACTTCTGCGGCTTGGCCAGGCGCGACTCGACTTTCTCGAAGGCGCTGCGGGTGAACACGACCTTGTCCGGCCGCAACACGTCGTAGGTGTTCAGCGTCTCGCTCGTCGCGAGGAACACGTTCGGAAGATTGCGGGAGGCGAGGGTGAGATTCTTGTTGGCTTCGTGCGCCACGATCAGCGCGGTGCCGGTGAGCTGGAGCGCGGCGAGAACGCCGGCGAACTCGCGCGTCTTGGGCGAGCCCAGCTTGAAATCGTCCACCACCAAAACGTCGCCCGCCTTCAAACGCTCGCTGAGCGCTTTGCGCAGCGCGAGTTCGCGGGTGCGGATGTTGATCTTCTTTGTGAAATCGCGGGGTTTCGGACCGAACGTCACGCCGCCGCCGCGCCACAGGGGCGAGGCGAACGAACCGGCGCGCGCGCGGCCGGTGCCCTTCTGGCGCCACGGCTTCTTGCCGCTGCCGGCCACTTCGCCCATCGTCTTGGTGCAAGCCGTGCCCATCCGCTGCGCGGCCTGGTAGGCCACCACCGCGTCATGAACGGCCTGCGTGCCCTTCCCGTCCTCAATGACCGGGAACTTCACGTCCAGCTCGCCCTGGCTGTTTCCTTTAATGTCTTTAATCGCAATCTTCATGGCAGTTACCTGGTGAAACGGCTTCGCCGTCCCGGCACGGCGCCAAATGCGGCGCCGTCACCTCGTTATTTCTTTGCCTCCGCGGGTTTCGCAGCGGGCTTCGCATCCCCGCCCTTCAGCTTCTTGCCCGCATTCGACGTCGGCGGCTTCCAGCCCTTCGGACGTTTCTTGGATTCGCGGATCACGACGTAATCGCCTTCGGCGCCGGGAATGGAGCCCTTGATCAGCAGCAGGTTTTCAGCCTCGCGAACCTGGATGACCTGGAGATTCTGGGTGGTGCGGCGCACCTGGCCCATGTGACCGGGCATGCGCATGCCGCGCATGACGGTGCCGGGGAACAGGCGCTGGCCGATGGCGCCGGACCGGCGATGCCAGCCCTTCGCGCCGTGCGTGGAGTCGCCGCCCGCAAACGAGTGCCGGCCCACCACGCCCTCAAACCCGCGGCCCTTCGTCACGCCGATCGCATCCACAAAATCACCGACCTCAAACAACGTCGGACCCACCACGTCGCCCGGCTTCACTTCCTTCGAAAAATTCCGGAACTCCTGGATCCGCTTCACCGCGACGCCGCTGTGCTTCTTGATGTGGCCCAGCAACGGCTTGGTCAGCCGCTGTTCCTTCTGATCGTCGAAGCCGAGTTGAACGGCATTGTAGCCGTCCTTGCCCGCCTGCGTCTTGACCTGCAACACGCGATTGGGCCCGGCCAGGACGATCGTCACCGGGGTCATGATGCCGTTCGCATCGTAAACGCGCGAATGGCCCAGTTTCTTTCCTAAAAGTCCAAGTGGCATAAGCGCTAAATCTTGATGGTGATGTCGACGCCCGCCGGCAGGTTGAGCTTCTTCAGCTCATCCACGGTCTTGGCGGTGGGTTCGATGATGTCGATCAGCCGCTTGTGCGTGCGCTGCTCGAATGTCTCCTGCGACTTCTTGTCGGAGTGGGGAGAGCGTTGAACCGTGAAGCGTTCCACTCGGGTGGGAAGCGGAATCGGACCCGCCACACGCGCCCCGGTCCGTTTCACCGTGTCCGCAATATCGCGGGCGGATTGGTCAATGACCCGGTGGTCAAAGGCCTTCAGTCGAATACGAATTCGTTGTCCTGCCATAGAAAGAACAATTGTCTGTTAATGGTCTAGCTAACGTCCCGCAGTTCTTACCCGAAAAGCGGACGCGAAATATAGCAACCGCAGAAATCCGCGCAACAAGATTTTTTCACCAAATTGGAACCGCGAAGAAGCCCGGTTTAACCGCGGATGACACGGATCATCAAGGGACAAAGGTGGGGCGAGACTCCGTCGAGCCCTCGCCAGAGACCGGGAGGGACGGCGTCCCCGCCGTCCCCATCTGATCCGCTTCGCGCACCGCTTGCGTCGGCATATCGCATCAAACGGATATTGGGGCCGGCGAGGACGCCGGCCCTCCCAAGGATTACTTCTTCAACTCCGCCTGGATCGCCGCGGTCAACTCCGGCGATTCCGGAGTCACTTTGGACTCAAACCGCTTCACGATCTTCCCGTCCTTGCTGATCAGAAACTTGGTGAAATTCCAGCCGATCGATCCCGGTGCAGGCGAACTTTTGCCGGTGAGCAGGGCGTATAACGGGCTTTGCCCCGCCCCGTTCACCTCAATCTTGTCGAACATCGGGAACGTCACGTCGTATTTGCTCGTGCAAAACTGCTTGATGTCCGCGGCCGATCCCGGTTCCTGCCCGCCAAACTGGTTGCACGGAAAACCGAGCACGACGAATCCCTCCGCCGCGTATTGCTTGTAAAGTTTCTCCAGCCCCGCGTACTGCGGCGTGTAACCGCACTTGGAAGCCACGTTCACGAGCAGCAACACCTTGCCCCGGTAGGGCGCCAGCGTCGTGTCCTTCCCGTCAATGTCCTTCAGGGGAATGTTGTAAATGGAATTGGTGGACTCGGCCGCCTGGAGCGCCGCCATCGGAAGGCAAAGCATCGCCGCGAAAATCAACAGGGTGTTCATGCGCAGAAGATGCGCCGGGGGGCGTGGCGTGTCAATAGGGCTCGTGCCCGAAACCAGGGCTCACGCATTAAAATCTAAGCCCAGGAGATGGAGCAAATATCGGTTGTCCCAGCCAGCGGCCTTCATTCGGCCCTTCAAACTGCGCTTTTTCTTCTGCGTATCGGTTTTGATGAGATTCAGCGCCCAACGGCGCAATGTCGCTAGGTTCTCGGACGCGTAGCCGCTGCGCGCCCGGCTTTGGTCTTCGTTAAAATTGACGTCCAAAACCCAGTGCAACTGGTTCTCGATGCTCCAATGGCTGCGGATGGCACGGGCGAACCGATTCACGTCCAGACTCAAGCTGCTCAGATAATAGCGCCGCTCCACCGTACGCTGCCCCCCAATCTCGCGCACTGCTTCGACCACACCCACGCTCTGTAAACCCTCCCAAGCCTCTCGATCCTCAAACCAATCAAGCCGGCCGCTTTGCCAATAACGCCGCACCTCCAGGCGCCCGTGCCCTTTGTCCACGACTTCCGCGTAAGCCAGTTCCTTGGCCTGGCGGCTGATAGCGTCATCCAAATAGCTTTTGACCTCTTGGTGCGTCTGCCCCTGGTTGCCTTTGAGCGCCAAAACGTAATCGGCATCGGCTTCTTTGATTTCCTTGGCTATCTCTTTTTGGCAGCCCATCGCATCCAGCGTCACAATGCATCCGCTCAGTTCCAAGGCTCGCAACAGCTTGGGCACCGCCCGAATCTCGTTGCTCTTGTCATCGACCTTGAGTTGACCCAACGCCAGACCGTTGTCTGCCGCCCAAGCACTGATCACCACTTTGGGGCAATCCCCCTTGTTGATCGCCCGCCTCAGTGCTTTGCCATCCAGCGCTACGATCTCCTGCGCCACGGCCGCTCGCAGACTCTGCGTCCAGCGCATGAAGCACTCCAGAAACTTCTCCGGATCCATCGCCGCAAACACCCGGTTGAACGTATCGTGACTGGGAATGCCGTGGCGCAGCTCCAGAAAGCTCTCGAACCACTCCGACTTTGCTTCCCCAAAAACCTCCATGTCCTCAAAACTATCGGCCCCACACAGCAGCGCGCAGATGGCAATACTCAGCACGTCAGGTAACGCGTGCAGTTTGCGCCGATCCATTCGCGGGTCCGGCACTTCTTTCAGAATCGTGATCAAACTCAACTTTGGATGCTTTTGCATCCCGCCTCATGTACGCATTGTATTTACAAAGTACAGACAAAAATCGTCCCTCCTTCAAAAATCTTTTAATGCGTGAGCCCTGTGCCCGAAACGGAGTATTGGAGTGCAGGAGTTCCGGAGTATTGAATGGGACCGGTCCCTTTGGTCCCTTGAGTCACTTATGTCCTTTTGGTCGCTGGTCCCTTTGATCTCGAGGTCGATTACGACGCTGCCGATCACTCCACCACTCCACCACTCCACCACTCCATTCAGAAGAAAAAAATCCGCCGGCGTGAACCGGCGGATTTTGCACACGAAATAAAACTGCGATCTCAGCTCCGGGCGGCGGGTTTCTTCGCCGCCTGGTCCAGGATCGTGTCGAGGATGCTCCTCGGCACCTGTTCGAAACTGAACGGCTCCATCGAATACGACGCACGGCCCTTCGACAGTGACCGGATCGCGGTGGCGTAACCGAACATTTCGGAGAGCGGCACGTGAGAGTTCAGGATCGTCTGGCCGGACTTGGCCTCGATGCCCACGATCGTGCCGCGGCGGCGGTTGATGTCGCCGAGCAGGTCGCCCTGGTATTCGTCCGGCGTCGTCACTTCCACCTTCATGATCGGTTCGAGCAGGATCATGCCGGCCTTCTTGGCCGCGTCCTTGAACGCGAAAATGCCGGCCATCTTGAACGCCAGTTCGTTCGAATCGACTTCATGGAACGTGCCGTCCGTGACCTCGACTTTCACGTCGATCATCTGGTAGCCGGCGAGCACGCCGCCCTTGATGGCTTCCTCGACACCGTCGATGACGGCCGGGATGTATTCCTTGGGAATGGCGCCGCCGACGATCTTGTTCTCGACCTCCACGCCCTTGCCCTTTTCGTTGGGCATGATCCGGATGCAGGCGTGGCCGTATTGGCCGCGGCCACCCGATTGGCGGATGAATTTGCCTTCGCCTTCCGCGCCTTTGGTGATCGTTTCACGATAGGCAATCTGGGGCGCGCCGGCGTTGGCTTCCACCTTGAATTCGCGGAACAGCCGGTCCCGGATGATTTCCAGGTGCAGTTCGCCCATGCCCGCGATGATCAACTGTCCGGTTTCCTCGTTCGTGAAGCACCGGAAGGTCGGGTCTTCCTCGGCGAGGCGCTGCAGGCCTTCGCTCATCTTTTCGCGGTCCGCCTTGGTCTTCGGCTCCACGGCCATCGAGATGACCGGCTCGGGGAACGTCGGCGGTTCCAGCGTGATTTCAAATTCCTCGTCGCACAGCGTGTCGCCCGTGGTGATGTTTCTCAACCCCACCAGCGCCGCGATGTCGCCCGCATACACCGTGTCCACGTCGATGCGCTTGTCGGCCTGGATCATCATGACGCGGCTGACGCGCTCGCGCTTGCGGGTGCGCGGATTGTAAATGGTGTCGCCCTTCTTCAACTGGCCGCTGTAAGTGCGGAAGAAGACGAGCTTGCCGACGTAGGGATCGGTCCACAGCTTGAACGCCAGCGAGCAGAACTTGCCGTTGTCGTCCGAGAGCGCCTCGATCTTGGTCTCGGGATTGTGCGGGTCTTCGCCGGTCGCCGGGGGAACGTCGAGGGGCGACGGCAAATAATCGATGACCGCGTCCACCAGCGGCTGGACGCCTTTTTTCTTGAACGCCGATCCGCACAGGACGGGGATGAATTCGATCTTGATGGTGAGCCGGCGGATGGCGGCCTTGAGGACCTGCGGGGAAACCGGCTTGTTGTCGATCACCAGCTCGGCGATGGTGTCGTCCTTGTTGGAGACCGCATCGATCAGCTCCGCCAGGGCGGCGGCGGCGGATTCCTTCAGCTCGGCCGGGATTTCGGTGACCTGGTACTTGATTCCCGACTCGTCATTCGGATCGTAAACGATCGCCTTCTGGTTCACGACGTCGATGACGCCCGTGAGATAGTCTTCCTTGCCGATCGGCAGGTAAACCGGGTAGGCGTAGGCGCCCAGTTTCTTGCGCATGTCGTTCAGCGCATTTTCAAAATTCGCGCCCGTGCGGTCCATCTTGTTGACGAACGCGATGCGGGGGACGCGGTACTTGGTGGCCTGGCGCCAGACCGTTTCGGATTGCGGCTGCACGCCGGCGACGCCGCAGAACACGGCGACAGCGCCGTCCAGCACGCGCATCGAACGCTCGACTTCCGCCGTGAAATCCACGTGGCCGGGAGTGTCGATGATGTTGACGCGGTGGGGCACGCTCAGGAACGACTTGTAGGTGCCGTCCTCCTTCTGCGTCCAGTAACACGTGGTGGCGGCGGACGTGATGGTGATGCCGCGCTCGCGCTCCTGCTCCATCCAGTCCGTCACCGTGTTGCCGTCGTCCACGTCGCCCATCTTGTGAATGAGCCCCGTGTAAAACAGGATGCGTTCGGTGGTGGTGGTTTTGCCGGCGTCGATGTGCGCCGCGATGCCAATGTTCCGCGTCCGCTCCATTGCGTAGGGGCGGTTCGGAGAATTGACCGACTTGGGTTTGTCCGCTGCTGCTTGCATGCCTAAATCTGGGTTGACGGGAATAAAAACGCCCCGAAGTTCAAAATACCGCGGGGCGTCAAAATCGATCGGATCCTACCAGCGGAAGTGCGCGAAGGCCTTGTTGGCCTGGGCCATCTTGTGCACTTCGTCGCGTTTGCGAATGGCGTTGCCCTGGCCCTGGTACGCTTCCAGGATTTCCGCCGCGAGCGCTTCCTTCATCGGGATCCCCTTCCGGGCATCCGCAAAATCCACCAGCCACCGCAGCGCCAGCGCGAACTGCCGTTCCGAGGGCACTTCCAGCGGCACCTGGTAGGTCGCCCCACCCACGCGGCGCGCCTTCACTTCCAGGCGCGGCTTGGCGTTGTCCACCGCCCGCTGCAAAATGTCCAGCGGGTTCGACGCCGGATTCTTCTCGGAAATCCGGTCGAACGCACCGTAAACAATGCGCTGCGCGGTGCTCTTCTTGCCGCAAATCATCACCGTGTTCACCAGCCGGGAAACCAGCTGGCTGTTGAATTTCCCATCCTTCGGCACCGGCCGGTGGGTTGCTTGACGTCGTCGGGACATGTGTTCGCTCTCAGGTTAAATCGTTAATTGCTAAAATCAAATCAGGCTCAAGCCGCCGGGGCCGCCGCCGCCGGCTTCGCACCCGCCTTCGGCTTCTTCACGCCATACTTCGACCGGCTCACGCGCCGCTTCTCCACGCCCGCCGCGTCCAGCGTGCCGCGCACGATGTGATAACGCACACCCGGCAGATCCTTCACGCGGCCGCCCCGCACCAGCACGATCGAGTGTTCCTGCAGGTTGTGGCCTTCGTCGGGAATGTAGGCGATCACTTCAAAGCCGTTCGTCAACCGCACCTTCGCCACCTTGCGCATGGCCGAATTCGGCTTCTTCGGCGTGCGGGTCATCACCTGGATGCACACGCCGCGGCGGAACGGAGAACGTTCCAGCGCCGGGGCTTTGGACTTGTACTTCAGCTTGCTGCGGCCTTTTCGAACCAATTGATTGATGGTCGGCATTTGACTTTAAAATCTCGATTTTCTGGCTCGCCTGCCCGCGGTCGGACAAACGGAGCGCGGAATATAACAAGCATGGAAATCCATGCAACATTTATTTCAACCGATTTCACGGGACCGGGGTAATATGGCCACAGAGGCACAGAGCCCTCGGAGAACGGGGAACCACCGCTCGGGAGCTCTGTGTCTCTGTGCCTCTGTGGCTGTCCCGGGTTTGGCTTCCAATTCGTGTCCTTGCCGCGTCACCGAGCCGCTTGACACCCCGGACGTCGCTGGTATGCTCCCGCGTTCCAGCTCAAGGGAACCCGCCCAGGACAGGCGCGGGCGTGAAACACCCCCCTGCGCGGGCATGACTTTTAGATTATGAAGCGACAATACCAACCGTCGAAAATTCGGCGCAAGCGGCAGCACGGGTTCCTCGCCCGGAACAGCAGCAAAAGCGGCAAGGGCATCCTGCGCAACCGCCGCCGCGTCGGCCGCAAACGCCTGACCCCGGTCTGATCCCGCCCGCGCCATGGCCGCCACCGCGCCCGGGCCCCTGCGCTTCCCCCGCGGAATGCGCCTGAAACTGGGCCGGGATTTTTCCCGGATCCGGAAGCTCGGCGAACGGCGCGTCCAGGGCTGCCTGATCGCCAACTGGCTCGCCCTGCCCCCAGGCTCCGGCTCGCGACTCGGCGTGGTCACCTCCGGCAAAATCGGAAATGCCGTCGTCCGCAACCGCGCCCGACGGCTCATGCGCGAAGTGTTCCGCCGCCACCAATACGAGATCAGCCAGCCCCTCGACCTCGTCCTGGTCGCCCGAAACTCAATCGCCGGAAAACAATTCGCCGATGTGGAATCGGATTTCCTCGGCATCTTCGGACGAACAGGACTTTTGAAGAAATGAAGAATGCAGAATGCAGAATGCAGAAAACGCCGCTCCGCATGACCGGAGTTTTTCTGCATTCCACATTCTGCCTTCTGCCTTCCCGCGCGCTCCTGCTCTTGATCCGCATTTATCGCTGGACCGTTTCCCCCGCTCTCGCCACGCTCTTCGGCCCCTATTCGCGCTGCCGCTTCACCCCGAGCTGCTCCGATTACGCCGCCCAGGCCATCCGCATCCACGGCGCGCTGCACGGCTCCGACCTCGCCGCCCGCCGCCTCTGCCGATGCCATCCGTGGGGCGGCTGCGGATATGATCCCGTGCCGCCGGAAGGCGGAATTTCAAATTTGAAATTTGAAATTTCAAATTCCCGGGAAGCGGCTTGCGAACATCGGAGCTAAAAAAATTCATGGATCGAAAAACCATAACCGTATTTGGCATCTGCCTGCTGTTGTTGCTGGGATTCAACGTAGCGGTGAACAAATTGTTCCCGCCGGTGCCCGTGCCGCCCGGCTCCACCAACGCCGCGCCGGCCCTCGCCGCCAGCAACAGCCCCGCCGGATCCAACACGCCCGGCTCGGTCGCGTCCACCCCATCCGTCCCATCCACCGCACCCGCATGGCAACCGGCCACGCCCGGCAGCGAACAGATTCTCGAAATCACAAACCTCCAGGCCCACTACACGTTCACCACGGCGGGCGGCGGACTGCAAATGGTCGAGCTGACGCAATATCCCGAGACGATCGCCACGCGGCGGGAACGCGCCGGAGGCACGCAAAATTACGCCACGCTCAATTCCCAATCCCCCGCCCCCATGCTCGCCGTTTCGGGCGGACCGGAAATCCAGGGCGACGGCCGGTTCACGCTGTCCCCCATCCCCGGCGGTGTGCGCGCGGAGAAAACACTCTCGAACGGCCTCGCCTGGACGAAGGATTTCGTCATCGAAAGCAATTACCTCGTGAGCGCTACGGTGCGCCTGGAGAATCGTTCCACCAACACTCTCGCCCTGCCCGCGCAGGAATGGATGGTCGGCATCGCCGCCCCGATGAGTTCCACCGACCGCGGCCAATACACGCTGGGCATGATGTGGTACAACGGGGAGAAGGCGGCGGATACCCTGGGTGGGAGTTATTTTTCACCCAGCGGGTTCATGTGCACGCCGCGCGTGCCCCCGGCGGAATTTCGCGCCGGCGCAACGAATGTCGTCTGGGCCACCGCGCACAACCAGTTCTTCGCCCTGGTCGCCATGCCAAAGTCCCCTGCCGACCAGGTGGTGATGCGCCCGGTGAAACTTCCCGCGCCGGACGCCGAGGAATTGCTGAAGCACCCCCAGGCCGTCCGCAATCCCGAAGGCTACCTCACGTCGCTCGTCTATCCCGCGCTCAGCCTCGCCCCCGGCGCCTCGCTGGAACGGCAATTCGAAATCTACGCTGGACCCAAGGAATACCGCACGCTCGCGCAGATCGGCTCGCGCCTGAACAACAACCTCGAAGCCATCATGAATTTCGGGTGGTTCGGGTTTTTCTCCAAGGCGCTCCTGCTCGCCATGAACTGGCTCCACGCCGTTCTCCATCTCTCCTACGGCTGGGCCATCATCGCCATCACCGTCCTCATCAAAATCATCTTCTGGCCCCTCACCCAGGCGAGCACGAAATCCATGAAGCGCATGCAGGAGCTCGGGCCGCAGATGAAGGCGCTCCAGGAGAAATACAAGGACGAACCCCAGAAACTCAGCCAGAAACAATGGGAATTCTGGAAGAAAAACAAGGTCAACCCCATGGGCGGCTGCCTCCCCATGCTCGTCCAGATCCCCGTCTTCTTCGGCCTCTACGGCATGATCCGCACCGCCATCGAACTTCGCGGCGCCGGATTCCTCTGGATCGCCGACCTCTCCCAGCCCGACACGCTCGGCATCATTCCCGGCACCGGCATTCCGTTCAATTTGCTGCCGCTGATCTACATCGCCTCCGCACTCTGGCAAAGCCATCTCACACCGGTCTCGCCCGGCATGGATCCCGCCCAGCAGAAAATGATGCGCTGGATGCCGCTCATGTTCCTGGCGATCCTTTACAATTTCTCGTCCGGCCTGGCGCTTTACATGACCGTTCAGAACCTGCTGACGATCCTGCAGACGAAACTGATCAACGCGAAGCCGTCCGCCCCCGCCGCGGGCGCGCCCGCTCCAGCCTTGACGCCGGCCCCGAAAAAGAAAAAATAGACAAAACGGTCGAGAGTCGAACGTCGAGCGTCGAGTGCCTGACGCACGTGAACGACGCGGTTGCAGGCTCTCGACCCTCGACTCTGGACGCTCGACTTTTTTATATATGGCCGCCGAACCCAAAGCCACCCTGGAAAAACTCCTTGAACTGCTCGGTTTCCCCGGCACCGTCGAGGAACACAAACTCGAAGACGGCGTCCTGCTCGACGTCAAAACCGACGATTCCGGCCGCCTGATCGGCCGCCAGGGCCAGACGCTCTCGGATCTCCAGTATCTCACCAACCGTCTCCTGTTCCAGCAGGACCCTGCCGCGCCCAAGGTCATGGTGGATGTCGGTGGCTACCGCGCCCAGGCCCGCGAAGCGCTGGTCAAGAAAGCCAAGGACGCCGCGGAAAAAGTCCGCCGCTGGGGCGACGTCGTCGAACTCGAACCCCTCAGCGCCTTCGACCGCCGCATCATCCACCAAGCCCTCCGCGACGATCCCGGCGTCGAAACCCACAGCGTCGAAGTCGAAGGCACGGAGAAAAAGGCCATTTTGCTTCGGCCGAAGCACTAGACCAGTGCGGAATGAGGAGTGGGGAGTGCGGAATGAAAGCGCCGTAGCCGCGATCGTCAGATCGCGGACCCCTCCTGTAGGAGACGAGGTAACGAGTCTCACGATTCCCGTCCGAACTCCAGTCAGAGACTCCTTACGTCGTCTCCTACTCAATCGGCGTAGCCGCGATCGTGAGATCGCGGGGCCCAGGCCCAGCGCCGCAGGCGCGGCATTTTTGTAGCATCCCCATCCGCATCATCCTGAACTCCGTAGGAGCGGCCTGTTTGCAGCCCCGTAAGAGCGACACCTGCCTTCACCCAACCGCCGATAGCGCACCATACCTATCAAGAGAGGCGCGCGGCCACTCTCTGCATTCTACATTCTGCCTTCTCACTTCCCCCACCACACCCAATCACCCTGGCTGATGTCCAGCGTCTTCGCGGCACCTTTTTTGTAAGCCACCGTGCCGCCATCGTCGACCCCGTTCCAACCGATCGAATACAGCAGGTAACCACCCTGCCCCGTCTCCCGGTAGCGCAACGGCTGACCATCCAACACGTCCAAGGGAACGCGGTCCAGATACTTCGGGACCAGCGCCTGGAGATTCCCTGGCAATTGATTGTGGACGAGTCGATATCGCTCGATGACGCAGGCCACCAGCGTTGCATCCACAAATGTCTGGGCGCGGGCGGCTTTCCTGGAAGCGCTGCCGAACGCAGGCATGAGCATTCGCACAAGGACTGTGTACGGCGTCGCCACCAGGCGCTCCAAGCCGGCGTCCAAAGGGTCCGATCGGGCCGGGTAAACCCGGTGCTGCACGGGATCGACTGAGTTCAGCAAATAATCCTGATACATCCGGCCGATCAGCGCCTGGTTTTGGCGGAGCCACCCGTGATAAAGCGTCGTCCAGCTCAAAGCCGGTCCCACGCTGCCCGACCCGAAATCGTCGCCAGTCAGGTATCTCCAGTCCCGAAACCCCCGCCGCGCAAGGTAATCCAGCCCGCCGATGTTGCAGCATCGCTCGCCGCGCATCGACTGCTCATATTCGGCGAGGAGATCCATCGACCCCAGCAAGGACTGCAATTGCGCCAACTGCCCGGTGGTCCAGGCATGGCGCGCGAGGCCTTCCCGGACCACCTGGAGATCGATGTTCAACGTCGCCACGCGGACCAGGTAATCGATCAGGAACGGTTCGTTGCGGACGGAGTCGGACAAGCGGAATCCGACGAGTAAGTCCGCCATCGCTTCGTCGGGGCGATGCAGGTCCAGTTCCGCCACGGCGCGGAGCGCAAAAACCTGGGTGAGCGACTTGATGTGGCTCAGGTGCGGCAGCAGGGTTTCAAACGGCGGCTCGGTGTCGTAGTGGATCGGAAACCGGCTCAACGGGCGCCGCGCCGCCGCATCGCGCAATTCCGCCAACTCCGAATCGAAGGCGCTCAACGCCGTCAGCACATCGGCCGCCGGCGCCCCTTCCACCGCGGGCTGCGGGTAATTCGTGTTCCCGCGGTAAAACGCCGCAACCCCAGCCAGGTCGGTCAGGTTGGTTTGATCGAGCCCCGCAAGTCCCGACGCGCGCGTCGATTCCCCCCTCGCGTGCCCCTTGGAGATCTGCACCGCCGACAGCCGCGCCAGGCCGTTGGTATCCCGCCATTCCGCGCCGTTCGTGGTTTGAATGAAATCAAATATCGGCCGCAACAACGGGGTCAGTGCGAAATTCTGGTCGTCCGGGACCGGCGCGGGAACGACATCGGCCACCTGGAACTTCTCGCCTTTCGCCTCCCACTCACGCCGGAATTGGCTCCAAATATATTCGCCGCGCACATTCTCAATTGTGATCCACATCGCCAGGGGCGTCACCAGGTTGAGCAAGGCGAAATATACCAGCCACAGCGCCCAGCGCGCCGGCCGGAACCGCGACGGGGGCAGACCGGTCCGCAATTGCGGATCGGCCCGCAGCTTCGCCGCCCGCTGGTTCCAGCACAGTGCGGTCAGTCCATAAACCACCCACCCCTGGCAAAACGCAAACAGCCCCAGCCACCAGATCGGCCACCACTGCAACCGGCCGCGGTAAAGCAACAGCGAGATCACCAGGCCCGCCATCGCCGCCACGCAGGTCTGAACCGCGACGTAAACCGCCACGCGAACGAGGCCCCAACGGGCGTTCGGGGCAGGCTGGAAGCGATGCAGCGGATTGAGGATCCCCCTGGCGTCGACCCAGGCGAGCAGGTATTGAGAAAGTGTCATATCAGGAAAGGAAACCGAGGTTGGTCCGCGTGTCGCCATCGGCCCATCGCCCTTCACGGCGCAGGTCGCTCCGCGGCCGCGGCGGGAGGGCGGGCGGAAGTGTTGTTTCGGTGGAACCGCGATCTTCCAGAAGGCTCAGTTCAGATTTTTGCAGATGCCAGGCGGTCAGGGGTTCCAGGCCCCGCGCCTGAAGGGGCGGCGCCGCGGAAACCCCATGTCCACCGGCGCCGCCTGTCAGCCAAAGGTTCAACCCGATCAACACCGCCCAAACCGCCGCCAGCGACGCCCAGGCGAGCGGAATCGGATCCAGCCACAAGCGCCACGCCGGCACCGCCTCCGCCGCCGCGGCTGGCCGCGAGGCCGCCCGCGCACTCGCAAGGATCTCGCGCCGCCACCCCGCCGGCACCCGCCGCATCGGCTGCCGCTCCAACTCCCGCTCAAATTCATTCGGTTTCATGCCTTGCTTCCTTTGATCTGAGATTTGAAATTTGAGATTTGAGATTTCAAGGCCGTGATCTCGTCATAAAGTGGACGCAACTGCGACCGCAATTTGTCTAGCCCGTACCGATACCGGCTGGCCGCGGTGTTTGGGGAGATTTCCAGGACCTCCGCGATCTGTTCGAACGTCAGCCGCTCCCAGAGTTTCAGATGAAGAACCGCCCTTTGTTCCGGCGGCAGCTCGCCCATGGCGGCGGAGACCGAATCCCGGAACGCCTGGGCATCCGGGTCTTCAGCAGGCGCAAACATGCCGGCCTGTTCGGCTCTGAATTGTTCGTGGTATTTCTCCCGCACGCCGCGGCGGCGCATCGCGTCGATCGCCGCGCCATGCGCCATTCGGATCAGGAACGCCCGCGGCTCCCTTACTCCTTTCAGCAATCCCGGTTGCCGAGCCAGTTTCACAAACACCTCCTGCAACGCATCCCGCGCGTCCGCCTCGTCCCTCGTCAAATTCAGCAGGAACCCGAACAACGCCTGCGCGTGTTCGTCATACAACCGCTCCAGTTCGGATTCGTCCGGCATCTCGGTCAATTAGAGGACGCTGGCCGCGTTTCGTTTTGTTTAAATTTAACCACGGATGGACACGGATGAACACGGATAAGACTTTGACGCGAATTAACGCGAATTGCCGCTAATTCTCTGGGAGGGACGGCGTCCTCGCCGTCCCCATCTGAGTTGTTCCGCTCGGGGTTCCGACGGATTTGCCATGTCAAACGGATGTTTGGGCCGGCGAGGACGCCGGCCCTCCCAGTATTCGCGTCAATTCGCGTCCAGGTCTTCGTCCCCTATCCGTGTCCATCCGTGTCCATCCGTGGTTAAAAGTCTTTTGCAGTTTCCTTCGACTTGTTATAACCGCGTCCATGGCTTCCAAATTGACCATCGGATTTCTTGGCGCCGGCAAAATGGCCACCGCCCTCGCCCGCGGCTTCGTCAAGGCCGGCATTGTCACCCCCAAACAAATCATCGCCGGCGACGTCAGCGAATCCGCCTGCGAATCGTTCGCGAAGGAAGTCGGCGCCAAAACCACCGCGTACAATCCCGAGGTCATTCAAGGTTCCCAGGTGATCTTCCTGGCGGTCAAACCCGACCAGACCACCGCCGTCCTGTCCGAAATCCGGTCGCATCTCACGGAGAAACACCTCGTCATTTCCATCGCCGCCGGCGTCACGCTGGCCCGGCTGGAATCCGTCCTGGGCGACGGCACCCGGCTGATCCGCGTGATGCCCAACACCCCGGCGCTCGTCGGCGCCTCGGCCAGCGCTTATGCGCTCAACATGTCCGCCACCCCCGCCGACGGACAGCTCGCCCAAACCCTGTTCTCCTCCGTCGGCACCGCCTTCGCCGTCAAGGAATCGCTCCTCGACGCCGTCACCGGCCTCAGCGGCAGCGGCCCCGCCTACGTGTATCTCTTCATCGAAGGCCTCAGCGACGGCGGTGTCGCCGCCGGATTGCCCCGCGACGTCGCCACGCGACTGGCCGCCCAAACAGTGTTAGGCGCCGCCAAGATGGTGCTGGACACCGGGCTGCACCCGGGCGCGCTGAAGGACATGGTCACCAGCCCCGGCGGGACCACGATTGAAGGACTGCACGAGCTGGAAAAAGGGAAGCTGCGCGCCACCGCCATGAGCGCCGTGCGGGCTGCCGCGGAGAAATCCCGAAAACTGGGGCAATCCGGGTAGGGAAAGATTTGAGATTTCAGATTTGAGATTTGAGATTGGAGGCAGAGAATACTCGTGCGACTCCAAGAGCAGGCAGGTTTGGGTGATATGCCTGGGATATGGGGAAGAAAGGGAACGGCATGACCTATCAACGATTCGAAGATTTGCCCGTATGGCAAAAGGCGGAAACACTTTTTGGACAAACCGACGAACTACTGCAGCGGGCACCTCCGCGCCTGCGCGCCTCGTTTCGGGACCAATTGGAGCGCGCCGTCCTTTCCGTCTCGAACAATATTGCCGAGGGGTTTGAGCGAGGTACCACCAAAGAACTGCTGCAATTCATCTATATCGCCCGCGGTTCCGCTGGTGAAGTGCGTTCCATGCTCTGCTTACTCCATCGGCGCCCGTGGGCTGCCGATCTTAAATCCGAGATTTCAAACTTGAAATCCTCCGCTGAAAGCTGCTCGCGCCAATTGCGCGCCTGGGCTGATTCGTTGCAGAACTCGAATATCTGCGGACCGAGGCACCTGACAGCGGCCTCCAGGCGAAAATATGAGCAGGCTAAAAAGGATGACAGCCCGCCTTCGAATCTCAAATCTCAAATCTCAAATCTTAAATCTTAACCAAGTTCCTCACATCCACCGCCTCCATCCCCGCCGACCGGATCGCCTGCAATCCCAGCTCGGTATCCTCGTAAGCCCGGCAAAACCGCGGCTCCACCCCGATCCGGCGCGCCGCCTCCAGGAAAATGTCCGGGGCCGGCTTCTGGTTCTTCACCATCTCGTTCGTCACCACCGCGTCGAACAAATTCCGGATCTTCAAATGATCCAGCACCTGGCAGATGATCGCCTGCGTGCCGCCCGA
This sequence comes from Verrucomicrobiota bacterium, assembly GCA_046346665.1. Taxonomy (GTDB): domain Bacteria; phylum Verrucomicrobiota; class Verrucomicrobiia; order Limisphaerales; family JAXMHQ01; genus JAXMHQ01. The sequence goes on along the minus strand of JAXMHQ010000030.1, from coordinate 16,053 downwards.
CGCCACCGCCAGCGGCAGCTTGCCGTAATTGGATCGCGCGATCTCCACCACGGCATGGATCGGCTCCGCCTGCGACAGCAGCGGCAGGTAAAGCTCCTCCTTCTCGTGCGCGATGGCGATATGATCCAGCGACCGCCCCTGCTCCGTCGCGAGCATTTTGAGAATGTCGCGCGACGGCACCCCGCCCAGCGCGTAAAACCGGTCCTCGGGAAAATGCAATCCGTGCCGCGCCGTCACCATCTGCCACGCCCGCCAATGCAGCGGCATCGTGTCCGCCAGCGTGCCGTCGCAGTCGAATATCAGGCCTTTAATCATGCTCGCAGGTCTCAAATTGCAGGTTGCAGGTTGCAGGGTTAAAAAACAGACGAGTTTGAAATGCGGTGCGGTTTGTCGAAGCGCGGGTCCTGGCCAAACCTGCAACCTGCAACCTGCAACCTGCAACTCATACTTCGAGCGCCTTCAATTTCTCCTCGAGATCGTGGTTCATCAGCGGATCGATGATCGGATCGAGTTCGCCTTCCATCACGACCGGCAGGTTGTAGAGTGTGAGTTCGATCCGGTGATCGGTCACGCGGTTCTGGGGGAAATTGTAGGTGCGAATGCGTTCGTTGCGTTCGCCGGTGCCGACCTGTTCCTTGCGTTGCGCGGCGTACTTGGCGTTTTCCTCGCTCACCTTCCGCTCGAGCAACCGCGACCTCAGCACCTTCATCGCCTGCGCCTTGTTCTTGATCTGCGAACGCTGGTCCTGGCAGCGCACCTCGATGCCGGTCGGCTTGTGAACGATGCGCACCGCGGAATCCGTGGTGTTCACGCCCTGGCCGCCATGCCCGGACGCCCGGCAGACGTTGATCTCCAAATCCTCCTGCTTGATCTCGATGTCCACCTCCTGCGCCTCGGGCAGCACCGCCACCGTGCAGGTGCTGGTGTGAATCCGCCCCTGCGACTCCGTCGCCGGCACCCGCTGCACCCGGTGAACCCCGCTCTCGTACTTCAATCGCTTGTAAACGTCGGTCCCGTTGATCTGGAAAATGATTTCCTTGTAGCCGCCCAGGTCGGAGGCGCTGGAATCCAGGCTCTCGAATTTCCAGCCGCGCGACTCGGCGTAATGCGTGTACATCCGGAAAAGATCCGCCGAAAACAACGCCGACTCCTGCCCGCCCGCCCCCGCGCGGATTTCCACGATCGTGTTCCGCGAATCCGCCGGGTCGGCCGGGAGAATGCCGCGCTGGATTTCCAGGGCGAGGCGGCGTTCCTCCGATTCAAGCCGCGCCACTTCCTCGGCGGCCATCTGGGCCAGTTCGGATCCGGCCGGCTCCGACTCGAGCATCCGGCGGTTTTCCGCCAGGTCTGCCACCACTTTCCGGTAAGCCTCGCCGTGCCCGACCAGTTCCTTCGAACGGGAATATTCGCGCGACAACTCCTGCGCGCGGGCCGGGTTGTCGAAGGCCTTGGGATCGCTCAAAGCGGCCTCGATTTCCGCGAAACGGCGGCAGAATCGCTCGATATGGGGGGTCAGGTCCATGCGACGGCACCCGCAAAACAAGACCGCCCGCCTGCCTGCGATGATGCGGGCGGGCGGGCGGATAATGCGGAAAAGCTATTTCTTCTTCTTCTTCGCGGCCTGCGCAGCCTGGGCGGCCTGCGTCTTCGCCAGGCGCTGCTGGAACTTGTCCACGCGGCCCGCCGTGTCCACGAACTTCTGCTGCCCGGTGTAAAACGGATGACAGACATTGCAGATGCCGACGATGACGGTCGGCTTGGTGGAACGGGTCTTGATCACGTTGCCGCAAGCGCAACGGATCTCAGCGTCCACATACTTCGGATGCACATTCTCTTTCATAAAAGGCCGGAAAACTTAGCATGTGCCCGGCGCAAGACAAGCCTCATTTTAACCTCGGGCCGGAACCATTCCTTTCAACCACGGATAGACACGGATCAACACGGATGGAAATAGGCAGAATCGAGGGCTGGCAGGGGTTCAATCCGTGTTTATCCGTTTACATCCGTGGTTAAGGCTGAATCAATTGCCCCGCCAGGTTCCGGTTGTTCTGGAACGAAAACACCTGCAGCTTCGGCCGGTAAACCTCCGGGATCACCGCCGCCCGCCCTTTCGGCGGCGCCCCGCCGTCCAGCAAATTATCCTGCACCACCGCCTCGATCGCCCCGCGCATGATCAACGCCTCACAGGATGCGCCCGTGTGATGCGGATACACCCGGTTGCCGGAAATCAACACCCCGCGCATCACATGGCTCAGCGTCGGGTCATCCACGTTGTAAAGATAGATGCCCACGCCGCCGTTCGAGACCGTGATCAGATTGTCCCGGATCACCAGGTTCGTGAGGTTGTTCGCGGAGTAATTGTAGGAAATCCCGAAATTCACGTTCATCAGCGTGTTGTCCCGGATCGTGATGTCCTGGTCGTCGAAGGAATCGCAATAGATCGCGGACGCTTCACCGCCGGTTTTGCCGGTGACGTTCAATGCAAAATTCCCGACGATGTCGCACCCGCGGCCCACGGCGCCGAACGCATGGAAGCCATGCGGCTGGCCCGGCCCGCGCCCCGTCGTCACATCGCGCACCGAACAGTTCCGCAACACCCAGCCGCCCGCATCCCGGTCCGCCGTCCCCACCTTGCCGCCCTCCCACGGACCGTTCCCCGACAGCATGAACGCGCTGGTCCCGTCCTTGTGCACGATCGGCGCCGGCTTGTCGGCCACGCAATCCTCGATCACGCCCTCGTGATATCCCTCCGGCCGCACCCGCCAGTGCGATCCCACGCTGAACACGAAACATTCATCCGTACTCGTCGTCCCCCAGTTGATCGCCCGAACCCGGCTCACCCGGTTCCGCGAGCCCGCCGGCGTCACGCCGTCCACACACAGATTCGACTGGTTCTGCAAATTGCAGTCGACCGTCAGGTCCGAAATCTCCGCGCCGTCCACCGGCCAGTCCGCCGCGTCCCCCGGCGAGCTGCCGCCGCCACGAATCATCTCCAGCCGCCGCGCTGCCCCGGGCCGGCCCCGCCACATGATCCTGCAACCGCAGCACCGTCACATCCATCCCCGCCCCGCGCACTTTCCAATTGTTCTTCAGCGTCAAACAATACCGCTGATGCCCGCGCACCTTTCCCCGTCCCGACCGTGAATTTACCCGGCATCAAATGCAGAACCGGATGCGGGCGGAATGACGTAATTCGTCCCGTTCACCACCCGCTGATCGTGAATCAGATTGAAGAAACCGTCCGCGTCCGGCGCACTGAATGGATCCGCGCATGTCCCGCTCCCGCCGCCGTTCCCCGCCGGAGTGATCCAGATTTCCACCCCGCCCCGGCCCGAAACCAGGCCGGCACCCAACACCGCCATCGCCACCCAAACCACCTGAACATCACCGCGTCACAACCCCAGCCTAAAGGTGGGGCGAGACTCCGTCGTGAGCCCCGACAGAAAGTGCGGGATTATTGATGCTCAATGGATTATGGATTGCTGCGACTGCGCGCGTCTGTCCCCCCATTTATCCATAAATCCAAAAATCCATCAATCCGCTCTCAACTGCGGGATTTGCATTTCCTCGGCAATTCCTGCTGCACTGTGAGCTGACGAACTGCCGGCGCGAAGAGAACTGGCGCCGGGAATGAACCCATCTGAACACAATCCAATTATGACTCTCCACCATCCCGATCTCACCCAGCATCCGCCTCGCAGCCCGCGCGTCCGCCTTGGCGGCTACGCCACCCTGCCGCGCATGCTCGACAAAGGCCGCGCCACAATCGCCGGCAAAAACGGCGAATACCATTACGCCTGCCCGATGGACCAGCGCCTCCTCGAGTTCACCGGCATCGACCCCGAAGCGATGAAGAAAGAACTCGCCGCCGGAAAAAGCGACGGGGAGATTCTCGCCTGGATCGAATCCAACGCGCGGTTCAAACGGACCGATTCCGAAATCGCCTCCTGGACCGCCCTGGCCGAACTCCGCGTCCCCACTGATCCTGAATCGCGCGCCTATTTCAACGACATCCACGCCAAATCCGGCCCGAAACGCGAAGACATCGCGACGTGGTTCGATCTCCTGGACCTGGACGATTACGTGAGCTTCGGCGGAAAGCCCTGAAGACAGTTTAAGAGTTTAGGAGTTTAGGAGTTTGGGAGTTGTTGCGCGTAGCCGCGATCGTCAGATCGCGGACTTCCCACTCTTAAACTCCTAGACCCCCAAACTCTTAAACTCTCAAACGGCCTGCGGCGGTTCCGCGGGGAGCTTGGGCGGGCGCAGCCGCTTCCGGTTTTCCAGGCTTCGATGCTCTCGATCCGATGCCGGTGCCGCGCGCCGTGAAGTTCAAATTCCCACTTCGTCGCCGATCTTGCGATTCAACAACGACTGCGCCACCGGCGACAACAACTCACGACGCCCTTGTCGGGATCGGAATCCCAGGCGCCCAGGATCGTGTAGCCCTCGCGCTGGCCGGTTTCCAGGTCCTCGTCGCCTGCACCACCGTGCCCACGCTCACCACGTCGGTCCGCGCGTTCGTAAAATCCGTGCCGCGCGCCCGCACAAGCTGGCCTTCCAACTCGTCCTTGCGCCGCATCAACACCTTCTGCATTTCCTTCGCCGCCTTGTATTCGTGGTTCTCCCGGAGATCCCCGTAGCTCCGCGCCACGGCGATTTCCTTCGAGTTCGCCGGAATCTTCTTGTGCACCAGCTCGGTGTATTCGTTCTTCCGGCGCTCGAGGCTTTCCCACGAAACAATCAACGTCGAATCCTGCTTCGTCTGGTCGCCGCTGATCAGCGATTGCACCGCCGGGTGACTCTTCACAATCCGCGCCAGCAGCGAACGCTTGTCCATGTCGTCGAACACCGGCGACAACTGCAGCGCCCGCGTCAAATCCTTGATCACTTCCAGCTCCGCCGAAGCCGTCAGCTCCGGCAGCAGTTCCTGGTCGTCCAGCAAATATTCCCGCAGCCGGTTCGAGCGCTTCTCGTTGAATTGATCCCGCTCCATCGCGGTCAGCATCGCCCGGAAAACCTCCGGCCCCAAAATGTCCGCGAACGCATCCGTCCGCTCCCGCGCCAGCCACAGCAACAATTCGCTGCTCGCCGTGTGCTGGCTGATCAAACGCGCCAGCGATTCCTTCAGCTCCGCAATCTTCCCTTCCTGGATCAGCAACCCCGCAAATTCACGGCACGACTTCGAACTCACCGTGTTCATCGTCAGCCGCACGGACTCCGCCCAGCGATCCGGAAACGCGTCCCGGAACGATTCCAGCGCCCGGCGATGCTTCGCGGCCGGCAGCAGCTCGATCAGCGGCCCCAGCTTCACGTCCTGCGTCCAGATCGACAGCGACGTCACCTCGCCCTCCGCGGGCGGCAATCCACCCATCGACCGGATGTCGTCGCGCATGAAAACCGCCTCCAGCGCGACCGCGGGTTGCGTGCGTTGGTAACTGGAAATCTCCCCGTTCAGCGCGGCCAGGACCTCGGTGGCCACGGCCGCCTTGTCCGACAAATCCGCCGCGCACTTCAAAATCTCTGCCGTCACCCCGATGCGCGCCTTCAACCCCTTCGCCGCCCGGAAATCCCCCATCAACCGGTCCTGCAACGACACTTCCTGCGACTGGAATAAAATCGGGTCCGTCTTCTTCAACGGCACCTGGAAATGACCGTCCTTCTTCAACTCCCGCTTCGCCGCCTCCCACCACTTCTTCCAATCGTCCCGGATCACCTCCGGCACCAGCACCTGCTGGATCTGGTCGATCGTCGCGTGCCCGCCGTAGCTGTTCAACACCACCTTCACCAGCTCCAGGTGATTCGTCGCCGCCAATTGACGCAACCCTTCCAAGTCCGAGGCTTTCCGCGCCAGGATGTGTTCCTTGGGAATGGGCTTCAGCGACTCCGCCGCAAACGACAAATCCATCGTGTGACCCGGCTTGTTCTGAAAATCGATCGTGAACCGCGCAAAAACCGTGTCCACCGTCTTAATGCGTCCAAACCCCCAGCTGCGGTGCATGCAGAATCCGCTGGTCGTCAATACCACCAGCGGTTCCAAGTGCCGGCCCTCAATCTTTCCGGCTGCCGCCAATTTTTCAAATTCCTCACGCATAGTTTACCTTAACGCTCGCGTCCCCCAACGGACCTGACGATATTAAATGCCGTGACCGGCCAAAAACCAAGACAAATTGCTGCCCGCATCCTGCGCCAACACCGCGGCGGCGGCGACTTCATCGAGACTATCGCCGACCGAACCCTCGCCGAAGCCGGCCTCTCCGGCCCCGACCGCAACCTCTGCCTCGAACTCGCCTACGGCGCCGTCCGCTGGCGCGACACCCTCGCCTGGCTCGTCGAACAGAAAACCCCCGGGCGCACCCAGAAACCCGCCCTGCTCGACATCCTCGCCCTGGGCCTCTACCAAATCTTCTGGCTCGACCGCATCCCCGGCCACGCCGCCGTCCATGAAACCGTCGAACTCGCCAAACATTCCGGATTCGGTCCCCAGGCCGGATTCGTCAACGCCCTCCTCCGCGGCTACCTCCGCGAAGCCGACGCAACCCGCGCCCAGCTCGCCGATCTCAAAAAATCCCGGCCCGCCCTCGGCTTCTCGCACCCGGAATGGCTCGTCGACCGCTGGACCCGCCGCTGGGGCGCCGACAAAACCGCCGCGCTCCTCGAGTGGAACAATTCGCCCCCCAAAACCTTCGCCCGCATCAATTCGCTCGCGTTCCAACCCGATTCCGCTTCCGCCGCCCCGGGCTCCGTCGCACCCCGGCCCTTCGCCGATTTTCCATTGCGCAACGCCGGCGACGTCCTCGCCCGCTGGCGCGACGAAAAGGTCGACTACGATTTCTTCCGCCGGGATTGGTTCGAGGAAAACCTCGTGTTCGAACTGAAATCGCACCCGCCCCTCGCCCGGCTCGCCTCGTTCGAGCAGGGCGCCTTCTACATCCAGGATCCCAGCACCCTCCTCGCCATCCATGAATTGCGCCCCGCACCCGGCCTCGACGTGCTCGATCTCTGCGCCGCGCCCGGCGGCAAAACCACCTTCCTCGCCCAACGCATGGAAAACTCCGGCCGCATCGTCGCCACCGACGCCAGCCCGGACCGGCTGAATCGCGTCCGCGAAAACTGCGACCGCCTCCGCGTCCGCTGCGTCGAAACCTCCCCCGCCGATGCCGCGTTCCGGCCCGGCCAATTCGACCGCGCGCTCGTCGACGCCCCCTGCTCCAACACCGGCGTCCTCCGCCGCCGCGTCGACCTCCGCTGGCGCCTCCAACCTTCCGAAATCGACCGGCTCAAAAACGATCAGCTCCAACTCCTCCACCGCGCCGCGCCTTTGCTCAAACCCGGCGGATTCCTCGTCTACAGCACCTGCAGCATCGAGCCCGGCGAAAACCAGGACGTCGTCCAGTCGTTCCTGAATCAAACCCCAGGCTTCACCCTCGAATCCCAGCGCGACCTCCACCCCGCCGCCGACCATGTCGACGGCGCCTACGTCGCCCGCCTCAAGAGGGTGGGATAAATAGATTGTTGGATTCATGGATTACTGGATTCGCGCAAATCCATTAATCCAACAATCCATTGATCCCCCCAATCCAGCGGTCAATCTCCCAGCAGTTTCTTGAGCGCATCCCGCGCCTTCGCTTCGCGCGAGGCATCGAACGCGTCCGTCTTTGGCGGCACGAATTCGCGCCGGGCGAACTCGAACCATTCGCAATAATTCGCCAGGTGCTTGTCCGCGACCGGTTCCGCCCGGCGATCCCGGCACTGGTGCGCCACCCGCGGATCGTAACTGCTGCAATTCAAACACACCTTCCAGTCCGATCCACACCGGTCGCACGTCTCCAATCGTCCGGGCGAACCGGACAACACATACTCTGCGCCGCATTTCCAGCAATGTCGGGTCGATGACATGAGCTACGATTACCAAAACCCACTTTTCCCGGCCACCTTCAAAAACGCCAAACCCGCTCTGAACAAAAGAAAAACCGGCTTTCAAACACGAGACCCACAGAGAAAGCAGAATACTTTTTGAACAGGAGGCAGCAGAGATAACAGAGAAAAGAAATTCAGTCCTCTGCTGCCTCTGCTACCTCCTGTTCCCTCCCTTATCCGTGTTCATCCGTGTCCATCCGTGGTTAAAACCTCTTCCCTGCCTTTCCCATTCCCCCACCGCATTCCCGTCCATTCGCGGTTAAGAGCCTTCCTTCGTTCCTTTCATTTCCTCCTGTCCATCCCGCCTTCCTCTGCTGCCTCTGCTACCTCCTGTTCAAATTTCCGATCCGTGTTCATCCGTGTCCATCCGTGGTTAATATTTCTCCCGTGTGCCACCCCCATTTTCACGGGTGGTTGGGATTGAATTTCCGGTGGCGCTCCTGTATACCAGCGGGCCGATGCAGGATCCCACGACAACCGCCGCGCCGCGCTGGCCGTTTTTCACCGCCGCCGCCGCGCTGGCCGGGCTCGCCTTCGCCCTCGGCTGGATCCATCCCGGCGCCTCCGAGTCGGCCGTCCTGGCCGGCAGCACCGCCTCCGCGCTCGGCGCCGCCGCCCTGGTCGTCATTCCGTTCATTCTCGATTACCGCGCCCGCACCCTCCAAGCCCAGGCCGACCGCCTCGCCGACGCCGTCGAACGCCTCGACCACCTCGAACAACTCGCCGCCCAGATCGGCTACGCCACCAGCCAGTGGCACCTCGTGCGGGAGTCGGCCGACAAAACCGCCCGCAGCGCCCGCGACATTGCCCAGGGCATGGCGGTGGAGGTGAAAAATTTCAGCGAATTTCTGCAGCGCGCCAACGACGGCGAAAAAAATTCGCTCCGGCTCGAGGTGGACAAACTCCGCCGCGCGGAAGGCGAATGGCTCCAGGTCCTGATCCGGATGCTCGACCACGTGTTCGCGCTCAACCAGGCCGCCCTCCGCTCCGGCCAGCCCAAACTGGTCGAACAAATCGGCCAATTCCAATCCGTCTGCCACGACGCCGTCCGCCGCATCGGCCTGGCCCCGTTCGTGCCCGCGCCCGCCGAGCGATTCGATCAGCAGCGCCACCAGGTTTTTGAAGGCAACGGCCAGCCCGCCGGCGACGCCGCCGTTCATGAAACCATCGCCGCCGGATTCACCTACCAGGGCCGCATGCTCCGCCCCGCCCTGGTCCGATTGAAAAACGGATCCGAAGAACTCCCCAACGGAAATTAGGCCTCCCCCGGGAGGGACGAGCTACCGCGAGTCCCCATTAAAATCGGCGTTCAATATTCAATGGTCAATGGTCTGGGACTCGCAGTAGCTCGTCCCTCCCTCACAACGCCACCGCTCTGCGCACCGCCAGGAAGTACAAACTCCTTTGCCGCACCGGCCGGCCGTAAATCCGCTCCAGCGCGCGGGCGTAAAGCTCAAGCTGCGGACGATAATGCGCGGTCCTGGATTCGAGTTCCGCTTCCTGGACCCGATCGGTCTTGAAATCCAATACCCGGATTTCGTCCGGCAAAATGCACGCGAGATCCACCACCCCCTGCACCAGGATACTTTCCCCGGCAAGATCGGCGGCCGGCTGGCGCCCGGTGCAGGCCGCGAGTTCCGCCGCGCTGAACCGGGCCGTGAACGCCAGTTCGCGGCGCACCTCGCCCCGGCGTTCGGCAAATCCCCGGCCCGGCTCGGAATTCCAAAACGCCGCCATCGCGTCAAAATCCAATCCGGCGCACTCGGCCGGACTGAGAATGTTCTCCGCCTGGAGCCGCCCGGCTTCGCGCCGCAACTCCGCCACGGACGACACGCGGTCCAATCGCACGTGCTGCAGGAACCGGTGATGCGCCAGGCCGATTTCGACGGCGGACGCCCTGCCCGCTGCCGGTTCGCGCTTGATGATACTGGGCTTGGTCCAGGCTTGCGCCTCGTCGTCCTGCAGCGCCTCCTCCGCCTGGCGGCGCAGGGTCGACACGGAAACCTTCGCCGGCTGGCGCGCCGCGGCGGGAAAGGCGTATTGCCAGGAGAGCCTCTCGAACAAAACATCCCAGGGATCGGATGGGGACGCCGGGGACGGCGTCCTCCCCCGTCCTCGGGAGGGACGCCGTCCCCGGCGTCCCTATTTCCCCTGCGGCAACGCCGGCGCCTGTTCATGAATCACCCAGCGCACCAGGTCATTTTGCCCGGAGAGCCGGCCTTCCGCACCCGGCGCGGCGTGCCGCGCAAACCACGGGGCAATCCAATCGGCATAGCTGCGGACGTCCAGTAATTTGTCAGGCATGAACTCATCGGGACCGGTCCAGCGCGATTGGAATTGCTTCTCAGAAATGCTGCCGAACAGCAGCAGGGCGTCCCGCGGCCGTGTGACGGCGACGTAGAGCAGCCTCAGTTCCTCGGCGAGCAATTCGCGCCGCTGCCGCTGCGCCGCCAGCCACGCGGGCAGGCTCGGATACCGGCCGCCCCCGCCCGGCGGATGAATCTGCGGGCACAGGCCGAATTCCTCATCCAGCAAAACATCCGCGCGCAGATCGGTTTCATTGAATTTCTTGCCGAGATCGGCCAGCGCCACCACGGGAAACTCGAGCCCTTTGCTTTGATGAATGCTCAGAAGCTGGACGGAATCGTCCGTGACCGCCCCGGCGGATTCGGGCTCCGTCTCCGCCGCGCGTTGGGCGTCGACGAACTCGAGGAACCGGAACAGGCCCTGGCGCTGGAAACGGTCGAACTGCCGGGCCAGTTCGAGCAATCGCAGCACGTTCGCCCGGCGCTGCGCCCCGCGCGGCTGGGTCAGCAGCCACGCCTCGTAATCCGTCTCCGCCAGCACCGCGTCCAGGCAGCGCGACAGCGACCATTGTCGCGACAATCGGCGCCAGCGCGCGAAGCGATCGAGGAATTTCGCAATGCGCCCGCCGGCCTCGGCCGATGCCAGCCCGGCACGCCAGCGCTGCAGCGCGGTCCAGAAATGGGTTCGGTGCGACGCCAGCCGGATCTCGGCCAGTTGATCCGGCGACGCGCCCGCCAGCGGCGAGCGGAGCACCGCCAGCAGTGGCAGGTCCTGCAGCGGGTTGTCGAGCAATTGCAGCAGGCTGACCAGATCCGAAATTTCCAGGCTGTCGTAAAATCCGCGGCGGGCGACGCTCAACGGGATGCCGCACTTTGAGAACTCCCGCGCGAACGCCTCGGCCTTCCCGGCGGGCGACCGCAAGAGCACCGCCATGTCTTTCCACTCCACTTTGCGAAACGCGCGCAGGTTGTCGTCCCAGACCGGGTGCCCGGCCCGGTGCAATTCCCGCAACCGGCACGCGACCAGCCGGGCTTCCTTGCCCGCATCGTCCAATTCGCCGGCCGCATCCTCGCCGGCTGCGGGCTCCGCGCCAGCGGCCTGTTTGAGCCGGATATGAATTTCCACGAGTGCCTCGCCCGCCTTGCCTCGCAGCGGCGCGCGGTCCGCCGCCGCCCCGAACCGCAGCCGCGCTTCCTCGTCGTAGCCGCACGGCGCCAGTGGATCCTGCATGACCATCGCGAACAGCGAATTCGCAAATTCCAGCAGCGGTTCGCGTCCGCGGAAATTTTCGGTCAACGGCACGGTGATCCCGCCCGCCCCGCGCCATTGACGCGAATAGCCCTGGAAAATTTCCGGTCGCGCCAGCCGGAACCGGTAGATGCTCTGCTTGACGTCGCCGACCAGGAACCGGTTCGCCTCCGCGCCGTCGCGGCTCAGCGCCTTGAGCAGCGTGTCCTGTGCAAGATTGATGTCCTGGTATTCATCGACAAAAATAAACCGCAACCGTCGCCGCCATTGCCGCGCAATCTCGGTCGGTCCGCGCGAGTCCCACAACAACCTGAGCGCATACTGCTCCAAATCGTGAAAATCCAGCACGCCGAGTTCGCGCTTCGATTCCTGGAACGTTTCCTGAAATTTCACCGTGAGCCGCAGCAGCGCGCGCATCGGCAGCCGCGCCCAGTCCCAGTCCTGGGCCAGCGCCCCGGTCCCGCCGCCGGGAGCGAGGCTGTGCAGGAAGTCCGCCTGCTCGATCCATTTTTTCAGCGGCTCGGTCAACGCCTTGCGGCGACCCCCGCACGCGTCCAGCAGGCCGGACAACAGATCGTTCCACCCCGCGCGATCGCCCGCCGTCGCGGCCCCCAGACGTCCGGCCCAGTCGCGGGCGAACTCGTTGTTCGCCGCGATCGCTCCCGCGGCGTTGCGCGCGCGCTCGATCCAGCCCGGCAGAAATTCATCGAGCCAACCGGCCCAAACGCGGGGTTCGGCCTCGTCGAACATCGCCTGTTGCCGCGCGATCCAGCCCTGCGGATCCGGCAAGGTCTGGGAGTAATCGTGAATCTTATGAACCCACTCGCGGATGGACCGGTCCCAGCCGCGGCCCTGGACGCGGATCAGTTCCCGGATCGCGGCCGAATCCTCGTCCGTGCCCGCGTAAGCCCCGCGCAAAACCGAGTCCAGCGTCTCCGTCTCCAGCAACCGCGCCTCCTCGCCCGGCAGCACGGCGAGTTGCGGATCCAATCCCAGCTCATAGAAATGTTGCCGCACCAGTTGCAGGCAGAACCCGTGCAGCGTCCCGATCGGCGCCGTGTCGAGCAGCGCCAGTTGTTCGTGCCATCGCAGCCCGGCCGGACTCGCGTCGCGCTCCTGTTCCAACCGCGCCCGAATGCGCTGCCGGATTTCCGCCGCGGCCGCCTCGGTGAACGTCACCATCAGCATTTCATCGAGCGACACCTCGGGTTTTTCGCGCAGCAAACAGTCGAGGCAGCGTTCGACGAGGGTGCGCGTCTTGCCGGTGCCGGCGCCGGCCGCCACGAGCACATTGCCGCGCGCCCGGATCGCCCGCTGTTGCGCCTCCGTGAATTTCATTCCTCCACCTCCGCCGCCGTGTCCTTGAGCACCCGGAACACCTGCGTCCAGCGGTCCACCCGGCAGATCGCCGCGTAATCGCAAGTTTCACACGCCGTTTCGCCGGCGTGGCGGTATGGATCGAGCCGCACGTCGCCCCCGTAAACCGCCTGTCCGATCTCGCGGACGCGCTCCGCCGCCCGGTCGAGCAACGCCAGAAAATCGGCGCGTTCCATCGGGTCCCTGGATCCCTTGTGCAAGCTGCCGCTCTTGTTGAGCCGGTAGGCAAACTGGTCGCCGCTCGCGGCGCCTTCCCGCGAATCCAGGCTGTGCAGCACGCAGGAATCGAACCGCCCCAGGTGCCGGTAAGCCAGGCGCCGCTCTTCGTCGCGATTGTCCAGCGCCTCGCGCCGCGTCTTGCCGCCCGGGTAATCGCCGCGCAACTTCACGAAGAACATGCCCGACGGCACCAGCCTGGCCGCGCCGAACGACTGCTCCGGGTCCGGCCAGCGCCGTAACATCTCGAGGTAAACCGGTAGCTGCAATTGAATGCCGTGCGCCATCAGCGCCGCATCCAGCTTCCTGCGGCTCGATTTGTAATCCAGCACCACCACGTCCGCCGAACCGTCCTCGCGCCGGCACAAATCCACGCGGTCGATGCGACCGAACAACTGCAGCAAATGACCGCCGCCCAAATCGTATCGACCCGCCCCCGCCCCCGCCCCATCGCCGCCAAACACCAGTTCCACGGCCACCGGGTCGAACTGATACTGACTGCGCATCCAGCCCGTCAGCACCTCGATGAAATCCTGGAGCGACTCCGTCATCATGCGCGCGGTGAACCGCGCCTCCTCGCTCGCCTGCAGCAGGCCCTGCCGGTAATTCGCCACAAGCGCCGCCGCGATCGATCCGATGCGCTCCCGGGCGGCCGGCGGCTCCAGGTCCCGCCAGCGGCGTCCTTCCGACACCAATTTTTCGTGGTACAGCCGCAACACGTCGTGCTGGAAACTGCCCTGTTCGCGGACGTCGAGTTCAAACAATTTCCGCTCCTCGGCGCGCAAACCGGAATGCACGAAAAACCGGAACGGGCAGGCCGCGAATTGTTCGAGGCGGCTCACCGAAGTGCGCAGGACGGGGCCGTACAGCCGTTCGGCCCAGGCGGGCGAAAGACGTTCGTCGCCCGCGCCGGCGCGCAGTTCCCCGACGCGCTCGAGCGCGTCCGATAACCCCGGCAACGCAGCCAGCCGCTCGGCGCCCGGCGGCAGCGCGCCCCCGTCGACCAGCGTCAGCCAGTGCGGCAGCAGCTCGGACGCGTGCTCGCTGTCGCGCCAGTCGGGCGCGGCCGGCACGATTTCGAACGGCACCGACGGAAACAACTGGCGCGCGCGGGACAGGAACGGCGACGGGTTGAGCGGCTGATCGTCGGGATCGGATTCCGAGCAGGTCAGCACGAGGCGTTCGCGGGGGCGCGTGCAGGCGATGTAGGCGAGGTAACGTTCCCGGCCGAGGTGCCGCCGGGCCGTGAGCCCGAGCGCCAGCCCGCGCTGTTCGAGCTCCGACTGGTCGCTTTCGGTCAACAACGCCAGCCCATGCGGTTGCGCCGGAAAAACCCCCTCGTTCAACCCGAGCACGATCGCCAGCCGCACGTCCGGGTTGCGCGACCGGTCGATCGCCCCCACCAAAACCTGGTCCAGCGCGGGCGGGATCAATCCGACCGTGAGTTGCGAAAGGCCGGATTCCAGCACCGGCAGCCAGTCGCGCAATTTCAGCCGCTCGCGCGGGAACGCCAGCTCCAGGTTCTCGAGCCAGCGGTTCATTTGCTCCCACACCGTCGCGTGAACGGACGCCGGCGCGGCGTCCTCGGGTGTGGCGGCGGATTCCGACCAGCGATCGAGCTGCGCGGCGATGTCGAGTTCGTTCCAGAATTCCCGCAGCGCCGCGGCCAGTTCGGGGCCCGTCGGCGCGTCCTTGGCGGCGGCGATGCGCAGGGCCAGCGCTTGGAACGGCGGCAGCACCTGGAGCCGGACGCGCTCCAGCCGGTCGCGCAGCGCGGGATCGTCCAGCTCCGGCAGCGGTTCCTGCCAGGCGTCGCCATTCCAGCCGCGCGCCAGCGCTTCATTTTCCAGGCGGTCGATGTCGCGTTCGTCCGCGGGGACCAAGCCGGTTTTCAACGCGGCAAACCAATCCTCGCGCTGCCAGCGGCCCGACACCACGCGCAGCGCGCTCCGCGTCAGCTCGGCCAGCGGGTGATGCGCCACGGCTTCGCGGCGGTCCAGGAAAAACGGGATCCCAAACCGGCCAAACACACGGCGCACGGCGTGGTGGTAGGATTCGAGGTTGCGGACCATGACGCTCGCCTCGCGGAAGCGTCCGCCGGCCCGCGCGAACCTGAGAATTTCCCCGGCGGCAAGCGCGGCCTCGGCCTCGGCGTTCGCGCACGCGGCGAACCGCAGCGCGGCCGAGCCGGGCGGCGCCGGCGCGCCGGACGACGCAACGGCGTCGTCGGCCCAGCACAATTCCAGCCGCGCCAGCGCCGGGCAGGCCGCGAACCGGTTGTGTGCCGCATCCCGTTCGAGGATCTCCGTTTTGAGAGTGGCGCCGGGGATGAGCGACAGGCGCCGGCGGCATTCCTCGAAGTGGCGCTGGGCGAGCGACCAGTGGGACAGCCAGGACGTTCCCGGATCGGCAGGGCCGTCGAGGCAGAAGGCCAGCGTCGCGTTCCGGCAATGCGGCAGGAGCGCGGCCAGCAGCCCGAGTTCATGCGGCGAAAATTCCGCGAACCCGTCCAGCCACAAGCCGTCGATCACCGGCGGCGCGGCCACCCCGTCGCCGAGCGCCTCGGCGGCGGCGGCCAGCAGCGAATCGCCGTCCTGCAACCCGCGTTCCCGGATCCAGTCGAGGTAATCCGACAGCAACACGGCGAGGTCCTGCAGTTTGAGCGCAAGGCCGCTGCCGGGGGGCAATTGGGCGGCGAGCTGGGCGAGGGATTCCGGCGCGAGCTGCTGCCGCTGGAGTTCGTGCAGCGCCTCGCTGAGTTGCTGCGCAAATCCTGTCAGGCGCGCGCTGGCCCGAAACAGTTTCAGCTCCTTCCGGCGCCGGGCAATCAGGGCGCGCAGCACCATCAGGCGTCCTTCCTCGCTGAGCATCCGCGGCGGAGGAAGGTTCAGCCGGTCGAACACGAACGAAGCGAGGCGTTCAAAGGATAGAATGTGCAGCCGGGTGTAGCCGGCGAGCGCGGCGGCGGGGCCGCTGGCGGGTTCGGGA
>JAXMHQ010000003.1:0-168829 GCA_046346665.1 Verrucomicrobiota bacterium | reverse complement strand
TAAATACCAAGGGCGACGTGCGGGCTCGCCGGCCAATCCCACTTCGCACTTCGGACTTCGCACTTCGGGCATCGTCTGAGCAGGGCTCGACGGAGTTTCGCCCCACCTGGCCGGGTGCCTCCGCTCCAGCGCCTGATCGCCCACGGGACGCATGCGTTTCGTTTTCATGCGGCAAGCAGTTCGAGGCTGCGTTGCCGCACGATTACCTGGCGATGGGCGTGCCGGACGGCCGCGGCGGCTTTCTCTTCAAACAACCCGGGGAACACGAGCAGCGGGTAGGGGTTGATCCAGGCCAGGGCGGCGGCGTCGTTGGCCGCCCGCCGGAAGTGGCCGTGGTACCTGGCCCCGGCGGGTTCGTTGAGCCGTTCCCGGAGCAGCCGTTCCTTGAGCCGTTCCAGTTTGTCCTCCGCCAGCGCCCGGAAGGGCGCCGCGGGTTCCGGCCGGACTTCGAACCGGGCTTCGGGCCCGAATTCGGCAGCCAGCCGTCTGTATCCTGTGTTTCCATTCATAGTGTTGCCTTTCATTGTTCGTTTGCTCGGCCCGGGACCCGCCCGGGCATCGGTTTTTCAACAAAAAACCCGCGATTGACTGGCAATCGCGGGTTTCTTGAAAATTGTGTGTTTTGGTCTAGAACACTCCACCCACGTTGCCAGGCGAATCGTCACAACGGTGCCAGATTCCGGCAATGCCGGCCTGGACCGTCGGATACTGTTTCGTCATGGACATGGTTTTCATGTGCTGTCGCGCGACAAGAAACACCATGTTGAGGCGGTTGTCAAACGCGGAACATGCTTTTTTCCGCTTCCACAGGCGCGTGAAAATGGTTACATGTGGTGTGATTTTCCCGCGGACCGCTCTGGTTCAGCGTCTTAGATGTTGGGAATCGGGCGGGGAACGGTCTATGCTAAGGTAATTGGTATCATGAGCGACAAAGCGCCACTGAAGATGATCACGTGCAGCGGGTGCAACACGAAGGTCTTCATCTCGGGCGACCTCCCGCCACTGGGAACCGAGCCGTGCAAGAAGTGCGGCCATCCCATCATGATGCCGCTCATGCTCCGGCAGTTCGAGCTGCGCAGCGTCATCGCCTCCGGCGGCATGGGCACCGTCTACCGCTCCTTCGACACCGTCCTCGACCGCTGGGTTGCCGTGAAGCTGATGAAGAAGGAGTTCAGCGAGGATGAAAAGCTGCTGGGCGATTTCTACCGTGAAGCGCGCGCCTGCGCCTCGCTGAATCATACCAACATCATCCACATTTACACCTTCGACGAATGGGAAGGGCGGCGTTACCTGGTGATGGAACTTGCCGATTGCGGCAGCCTGGATTCCAAGATCGAAAAACAGACGCGCGTCTCGGAACTCGAAGTGCTGGATGTCGGGATCAAAATTTCCTCCGCGCTCGACATGGCGCTCAAGCACAATCTCATCCACCGCGACATCAAGCCGGGCAACATCCTCTTCAATTCCGACAACGAACCGAAGCTGGTGGATTTCGGGCTGGCCCGCAGCGCCGAGGCCGAGCAGGAATCCGACAATGTCACCTGGGGCACGCCGTATTACGTCGCGCCGGAAAAAATCAAGCGCGAGCGCGAAACGTTTTTGTCGGACATGTACAGCCTGGGCGGGACGCTGTATCACGCGTTGACGGGCCATGTTCCGTTCGAGGCGCCGTCGGTGGAGGAACTGGTGAGCGCGCATGTTCACACGCCGCTGACGCCTCCGAACCAGGTGATGCCGGAAATCACCCAGGCCACGAGCGATGCCATTGAGCGTGTGATGGCGAAGGATCCCCGGGAGCGATTTCTGAGCTACGACGAATTCCGCATGGCGCTCGAAGCCGCGCGCACCTACCTTCTCCTCCAGCAGGCCAATCCCGCCGCAGCCAAGACCGCCAACGCCAAGACGAAGACGAGCTGGTGGCGGCGTTGATAAGCGGTCGAGCGTCGACCGTTTTACCTACCAAATTCCGTCCGACAACAATTCGTTGATATTCCGGGCCAGGTCATCCGCCAGCAGGGGCATGGCCTGCCGCTCGGCGCTGGTCAGGTCGCTCCCGACGGGAATGATCGTGTAGCCGGTGACGGGTTGATCGAAGAGCACCTTGCCGGAAACGCGTTCGCGGGCGGTGACCTGAGCTTTCACGCTGATGCGGTAATCCTGGACGGTCAGGACGTCGGTGGGAACGAGGGCCAGCTCGTGCCGGTTGTATTGCAGCAACACCCCGCTGATCACCACATCGGGATCGCCGTGGGTGGCGAGGTGGAAAGTGGCGTCGTCCTGGATCGCGCGCCGCAGCGCGGTGGCGACCGCGTCGTTCAGGCGCGGTTCGAGGGTCTTGTCGGTGAACGGGGCGACCTGCACCGAGCGGCTGCCCGCCGCGGTGCCGTTCGTGGGGCCGAGACGGTAGGCGCATCCGCTCCAGACGGCGATCAGCAGGAGGGCGCCCAGGAAAGGAAACTTGCGCATGGGATCACTTCCCGGTTCCGGCGAGGTACTTTTTGATGCTGTCGATGCGTTCGCGCGACTGGGGGCCGTAAGCGGAATTGGGATCGCGCAGCAACACCTCGTTGTAATACACCAGTGCGCCGCCCCAGCGGTGGTTCCGCTCGTAATACTGCGCAATTTCAAAATTGCCCCGCGCCTGCTCCCCGCGAAGCTGCGAAATCGCCTTCTGCGCGTCCGGCACCCGCGGATCATCCGGGAACATCGTCATGAAATCCGTGAATGTCGAAATCGCCTGCCCGGCCGTGCCCTGGTCATACTCCGCCGTCTGGGCCTGCTTTTCATACGCCTTCGCCATCTTGTAAACCGCGTCCGCCGCCACCTTCGGCCGGTCACTGTAACGATCCGCCGCGCGCTCGTAGGCCTTGACCGCGTCCGGGTAATTTTTCTGCTTTTCCCGGGCCAGCCCGATATTGAGCTGCGCCTGCGGGGCGATGTCGCTGTAGGGCCCGTTTTTCACCACGGTTTCGTAAAGCTCCACGGTCTTGTTCATCGACGGGAACGCGGGGATATAGGTCCAGAGCCGGAACCATTCGCCGTTGAGAAAGCGATTGGCAATTTCGAATTGCCGGTTGAGAACGTCGTCGTAGTGGACGGATTTCGGGTATTTGTCGATTAACTTCTGGTATTCCTGGAACGCGCGTTCGTCGAGGCCGCGTTCTTCGTAGGTTCGGGCGATGATATATTGGGCCTGGGGGGAGTAATCGGACAGCGGCCAGTTCTTGACCACGCGGCGGGCCGCCTTGCGCGCGAGGCCGTACTCCTTCCGGTCGAACGCATCCTGGGCCACGACGAGCTGGTCCTTCGCGCGGGTGCGCTGCCAGGAGCCCGAGCCGCCGATCGGTTCATAGGTCCAGCCTTCCCCCGGCGTGTAGATCAGCGGGGCCGGACACGGCTGCGGCAACGCCAGCAGGACGCAGGCGGCGAGGAGCAGACAGAAAATCCGGCGGTTCATCCCGGCCACCTTAACGGCGCGGAAGAAAGAGCGCAAGCCGATCCGGGAGTCGTGGCCGCGATTGTAAGATCGCGGCAGCGGGGCTCAGCCTTTATAGACAATCAACACACCGTATTCCGTCATCAGTTTCTGGGAGCCGATGTCGAGGAACGTGTAGTTGATGCTGTTGATGCTGATGATGTTCGTCTCGCCCACCTTCGCCAGGAAGCCGCTGACGATCTCATCGAACCGGTCGTGCCCCACCTCGATGCAATCGGTGTGGCGGATGGTCCTGATGCGCATCTTGCGGTCGGATTCCTTGGCGGCGACCTCGAGTGGCGGCAGTGCTTTTGTGATGAGGCTTTCGGTGGGAGTTGCGTGAACCGGGACCTTGAGGTGCATCTCGATCTTCGCGGCCGCGGAGGTGGCGATGGGATTCACCGGGTTCGCGCCGCTCGTCACGGGCAGGTTTCCCGTCGTATCACCCGCCGACGCCGATCGCGTTCCTTGCGTGCCGGGCTGGGGGATGCTGATGGTTTCTCCGCAGGACGGGCACTCGATCTCGCTGCCGGCCCCGCCGCTGTCCACTTCGAGTTCCTGTTCGCACTTGGGGCAATTAAAGATAATATCCATAATGCGCAATCAGTTGACCGACCGCGCCCAGCCTAGCGGCATCGCGCCCGTCGATGCCAGAAAAATCGCCGCGCACCGCTCATTTTGCGCTCACCGTTTCTTGTGACGCCGGCCGCAAGCGCAGATTCTGCGTGCGTTTGAGGGGCTGCTTTTTTATGTTGCCGCCGAACTCATGGCCACCTTCAAACCATTTGCCGCTTTGCGGCCGAAGCCCGACCTCGCCCCGCGCATTTGCGAGCTGCCGTACGACGTGATGTCGTCCGACGAAGCCCGCGCGCTGGCCGCCGGCAATCCGCTCAGCTTCCTCCATGTCAGCAAACCCGAAATCGATCTGCCGCCGGACGCGGACCCCCACGGGCCTTCCGTTTACGCAAAGGGCCGGGAGAATTTCCGCCGGCTCATCGACGCAGGCGCGCTCTTCCAGGAGCGGCGGGAGGCTTTCTACATTTACCGGCAGGCCATGGGCGCGCACACGCAAACCGGGCTTGTCGGCGTCGCAAGCTGCGAGGAATACCTGCGCGGCATCGTCAAAAAACATGAACTGACCCGGCCCGACAAGGAGGACGACCGTGTCCGGCACATCGAGGCGCTGGACGCCCAGACGGGGCCCGTGTTCCTCACCTACCCGGCGTCGTCCCGGATCGATGCCGTGGTGGCGGGGGTGGCGGCGGGGGCGCCGGACGTGGATTTCACTGCGGCGGACGGGATCCGGCACTCGGCCTGGACGGTGCGGGACGACCACGCGAATGGCGCGCTGTCGGGGGCGTTCGGGGAGATCCCGGCGTTTTACATCGCGGACGGCCACCATCGGAGCGCGGCCGCGGCCCGCGTCTTTCAGTCGCGCCAGGGCGCCGGCCGGAGCGGGTGGTTTCTGAGCGTGGCTTTTCCTGACAATCAATTGCGCATCCTTCCCTACAACCGGGCGTTGAAGGATTGGAACGGCCGTTCACCGGCGGCGGCGTTCCGGGAATGGGAGAAGTCGCTGCTGCCCGCTGAGACCGGCATTGCCGTGCCCCGGAACAGGCACGAAGTGTGCGTTTACGCGGAGGGCGAGTGGCGGTTGTGGCGGTTCCGGCCGGAGCTGTGCCTTGGCGGAGATCCCGTGGAACTGCTCGACGTTGCGCTGCTCCAGAAACACGTGCTCGGGCCGGTGTTCGGCATCCAGGATCCGCGGACCGACCAGCGGATTTCCTTCATCGGCGGCATCCGCGGCACTGCGGAGCTGGAAAAGCTCGTGAATTCCGGCGCCGCCGCCTGCGCGGTTTCCATGTATCCCACCCAGGTGGGCGATCTCATGAGCGTGTCGGACGCCGGCGGCATCATGCCGCCCAAGAGCACCTGGTTCGAACCCAAGCTCCGCGACGCGATGTTCTGTCACCTGATCGGCTGAGCGCCGACCTCAGGGTTTCCGGGTTTTGCCAGCCGCTTTCCGGGCGTAAGCCCAGACCAGGATTCCGAGGCCCAGGAGACCGGGAACGCCCGGTTCCGGGATGCTCGGTACCGTCGCGGGATCCGCCGGGTTCAACTTGAACTGATCGTACTGGGCCTTGGTTTCCAGCACGACGGCGCCGGTGACGGGGGTGACGAGTTGTTGATTTGAGGCCAACCGCACAGCTTCATCCCTCTGGCGCTTGGCCACCAGGCGGGCGGCTTGGTCCCGCGCCCAGAGCCGTTGCACATGCCGGCTTGCCCGGACTGAGGTGCCGGCACTGTTGGTCGAATCCAGCGGTTCCCGGGTAATCGAGAATCCCGCGATCCGTCCCCTCCAACGATCCAGCAGGCGTTTCACATCCGATTCCAGGTTGTCCATCCGCGGCACGCTCACGAGCGCACGCCGCCCATCCAGCTTCTCCGCGATCCGGTTCGGGCCGTTTCCCACCTGGAGTTCATACAGGCGTGTCGGACGCGGGGAACGCTCCAGGCGCTGCTGCAATCCGCTCTCCGACGAGAGCAGCACGGGCTGCGGGGCGTGGATCCAAAGGACCGCGCCATGCTGGGCGGCGGCTGCAAGGTCCCAGGCCTGTTCCAGTGCGGGCAGATTGTCCTGGCCACCCCGCGCCGCCAGGTGCGTGAGGGTCTTTTGAAGATTCGCAACTGCGGCGGCGGATGCTTTTTGCGGCGTCGAGTCGCCCGGTTCCAGAACGTCGCTCGCCACAATCAACGAGAGTTCGACAGATTCCGGGATGCCGGCCAGCGCGGCCGCCAGTTCCTGCGCGGGATTTCCCATTCCTTCCGATCCGTCCACGACCACGATGAGTCGGTCTGGGAACGCCGGGGGCTCGGGGAGAATGGTTTGGCGGATTCCGGGTTCCGGCTCGCCGGGGGAGGGAACCCAGGCGCATTCGGTGAGGGAGTTCCTTCGGATCTCGACCGGGACCGGCGTGACGTCTGCTGCCGTTGCCGATTCGCGGATGGAATAGGGGAGGCCGGAAGCCGGTTCCGGCGCGGCGGATTTCCCGGAGATCAACGGTTGCGGGGACTCAATCCAGCGCGCGGTTTTGAGGGTCGAATCGATTCGGAAATTGCGTTCCAGGAAGAAAGGCCAGGCGAACCTGCCGGAGTCGATCGATGACAACAGCACGGGGGCGGTGATCCCGACCCGCACTTTCATTGTGCCGCCATTCGGACGGATGGGAAAACACTGGAGGAGCACGCGGTCGGGGCCGCACGTGGTGACCAGGACGGGATCGCGGCGCTGGGCCACGGCCACGTTCTGGTAGGCTTCGCGCGTTTGGCTGCGGCCGCCGAAAGCCGCCTCGCGCTCCTCGCCGTTGATCCAGAGCGTCACCCGGGAAACCACGCCGCCCGGCGGCAACGCAATCTGAGCGCGGGCCTCGCGGTCCACGCGGGAAATGTTTTTGAACTCCAGCGTCCATTCGCAGTAAACCAGGGCCGCGTCCGGCTCCGCGGTCGCATCCATCCGGGAGCTCAGCAGCGACAGGCCCTTCACGCGTCCGGCGACCGTCTCGCCGCCGAGCGCGTCGTCCCAGGCGAAATCCTCGTCGGCTTCATTCCAGCGGCCGGCGCGGGTGTAAAGCGAAGGGGGCGGGACCGAGTTGAACGGCTTGCCCGTCACACGAAAATAAGTTTCGCGCGACGTGTCGGCGGAAATTGAGCCCTGCCGGGTTGCAATGATCCGCACGGGATCCATGCCCAGCTCGCGCTGGAGCATCCCGTAGCAGGCGCGCAGCATGATTTCACGGTCCCCGGCCCGGCGCAGGAGGCGGATGGCGGACTGACGGTCTGCGGGATTTTCCGAGCCCGCCTTGGACAGCGCATAATACGTCAGGCCTGCGGGCACCTGGATGGCGGCGAGCACCAGGAAGGCTGCGGCGCACCCGCGCCATCCCCCGGTCAGCGAGGGGGTCTCGATGCGTTCCCGGTAGCGCCGCCTCAGGAGAAAGGTGGCGAGCAATGCCAGGTGGGGCGACAGCGGGATGAACCCAAGCCCGAAAAAGAGAATGCCCATGCATGCGAACGGGAAAAAGGGCAGGTAGCAGAGCGAGTAAAACAGGCTGATGCCCAACGCGATTCCGTTCACCCAGCCCAAACGCCGGGCCGGCGCCGCGTTTTGCGATCGGCCCGCCAGCCAGATCCATAGATTGGCCGCGGGCACCAGCGCCACCGCTCCGAGCTGAAACCAGTTCGGGATCGGATCAAACAGGATCCCGGCGGAAGCCCCGGTAATCCACTCGAAGACCAACGTGACCGCCGGCAGCACGACTCCCAGGAACAGGAGGATGAAGCCCGGCGAACGCTTCTGCCGGCGGGGCTCCGGTAAGGCAGGCGGGACAGGATCCGGAGCGGTTGCCGGACGGTTCGCCTCGGCAGGTTTGCCCAGCCGGTCCAGGATGCGCTTCACGTCATCTTCCGTGACGATCGACAGCCGGGCCGCCAGCAATTCTTCGTCCACGTGACGGCGGAGATCCTCGATGACCTCCGCCGCGTCGGCGCCACTGCCGTCCAGGGCTGCCCGGGAGCGGGTGCAGTATTCCTCCAGAACTTGCCGGGCTTTTTCGGTCCACTCCATAACTCAGGCTCCTTTCTTCCTCAAACGGGCGGCACTGCGGTTCAGTTCCGCCATGTAATCATTCATGGTTTCCATGATCCGGCGGCCTTCGCGCGTCAGGGAATAATATTTGCGGGCGGGCCCGGCGGAGGATTCCTCCAGGCGCGATGAGATGAGCCCCGCGACGCGCAACCGGGACAGGAGCGGGTAGAGGGTACCCTCGGTGACACCCAGGCCGGGGACGGCGACGAGGGTTTTAACGAGGTCATACCCGTAGCGTTCCTGGTCCGCCAAGGCATTGAGCACGCACAGCTCCAGGACGCCCTTGCGCACCTGCACCGTCCAATTGTCAAAAAAATCATCCATTACAATGCGACGCAAGCTACCTTGCTATACATAGTATAGAGGGCGCAAGTTGTCAAGCGGCGCCTTCGTTCTCGTCCTCGTACTCGTCCTCGAAAACGGGGAAAAAAGCCGAGGACGAGGACGAGGACGAGGACGATTACGAGCCCGGTGTCCGTGATGCGGCCGCCGGTGTTTCCGTTTTTCTTTGGCACAGCCTTCCGGTCCCGATACCGTTTCCTTCATGAACCGCGCCTGGCTCACGCGATTCGCCTGGATCTCGATCCTGGCGGCTATTCTCACCATTTCGCTGAAAGGCGGCGCCTGGTGGATCACCGGGTCGGTCGGGCTGTTGTCCGACGCGGTGGAATCGGTCGTCAACCTCGTGGGCGGGTTCATGGCGCTGTGGATGCTGAAGGTGGCGGCGCGGCCGGCGGACGAGGACCACGCCTACGGGCACAGCAAGGCGGAATATTTCTCGAGCGGCGTGGAGGGCGGGCTGATCCTGGTGGCGGGATTGAGCATCGCGGCGGCGGCCGTTTCCCGGATCCTTGTTCCCAAACCGCTTTCGGAAATCGGCGTCGGTCTGGCCATCTCGAGCGGCGCTTCGCTGATCAACCTGGCGGTGGCCCTGCTGTTGCGCCGGGTTGGACGCAAACACAACTCGATCACGCTCGAAGCGAACGCGCATCATCTCATGGCGGACGTCTGGACGTCGGTCGGGGTGCTGTGCGGCGTGGGGTTGGTGCTGTGGACCGGCTGGCTGCGGCTGGACCCGATCGTGGCGCTGGTGGTCGCGGCGAATGTGTTGTGGACCGGCGTCGGGATCGTGCGCCGATCGATTCTCGGGCTCATGGACACCGCGCTTCCGGCGGCGGAACTGGAGCTGGTGCGATCGATCCTGGATCGTTACGTGGGCGAGGGGATCCAGTTCCACGCCTTGCGCACGCGGCAGGCGGGTGCGCGACGGTTTGTATCGATGCACGTGCTGGTGCCGGGCGACTGGACGGTGCATCGGGGACACGAGCTGCTGGAGCGGATCGAGGGGGATGTCCGGAATGCATTGCCGGATTCGACCGTGTTCACGCATTTGGAATCGCTGGAGGATCCGGCGTCGTGGGAGGACCAGTCGCTGGAGCGCCGCGGTCCGGAGCGGAGAGGGTAAAGGGATGCGGGAATAAATGGATTGATGGATTGAGTCTCGTCCTGGTCCTCGTCCTCGAATTGTCCAGCTGGGTTAATGGATTGGTGGATTGTTGGATAAATGGAAAGACCTCCGCGCGGGAACCACAAATCCAATTATCCAACGATCCACTAAAGCTTCGAGGACGAGGACGAGGACGAGGACGAGGACGACGTCAATCCATCAATCCATTCATCCATTCATCCTGCGGCTGTCCGGCCGCATTTTCCACTGGCGGCAGGGGGGCAATGGGGGTTTAATCCCGCTCGATGAAAATTGTTCTGGCATATTCCGGCGGGTTGGATACTTCGGTGTTGTTATCGTGGATCAAGGAGAATTACCGCGCCGAGATGGTTGCGTTTTGCGCGAACATCGGGCAGGAGGAGGAATTGAAGGGGCTGGAGGCGAAGGCGAAGAAGACCGGGGCGTCGAAGATTTACATCGCCGATTTGCAGGATGAATTCGCGCGGGATTTCATTTACCCGATGATCCAGGCGGGGGCGGTTTACGAGAGCCAGTATTATCTCGGGACGAGCATTGCGCGGCCGCTGATTGCGAAGGGGATGATCGAGGTGGCGCGGCGGGAGAAGGCGACGGCGCTGGCGCACGGGGCGACCGGCAAGGGGAACGACCAGGTGCGGTTCGAGCTGACGGCGGCGGCGCTGGCGCCGGAGCTGCAAATCATCGCGCCCTGGCGGGACAGCCTGTTCCGCGACCAGTTCCCGGGCCGGGCGGAAATGATCGATTATTGCGCGAAGAAAAACATCCCGGTGCAAGCGACGGCGAAGAAGCCGTTTTCGATGGACCGGAATCTCCTGCATATTTCGTACGAAGCGGGCATCTTGGAGGATCCGTGGATGGACGCGAACGATCCGAAGTATCGCGGTTCCTTCACCACGCTTTCCGTGTTCCCGGAGGATGCGCCGGACAAGCCGGAATTTGTGACGCTGGATTTCGAGAAGGGCAACTGCGTGGCGGTGAACGGCCGGGCGATGTCGCCGCTGGGCGTGATGCGCGCGTTGAACAAGCTCGGCGGGAAACACGGCGTCGGCCGGGTGGACATGGTGGAGAATCGTTACGTCGGCATGAAATCGCGCGGTGTCTATGAGACGCCGGGCGGGGCGATCCTGCATTTTGCGCATCGGCAGATGGAGACGCTGACGATGGACCGCGAGGTGATGCACCTGCGGGATTCGCTGGTGCCGCGTTACGCGGAGCTGGTGTATTACGGCTACTGGTTTTCGCCGGAGCGGCTGGCGCTGCAGGCCTTCGTGACCGAAAGCCAGCAGAACGTCACCGGCACCGTCCGGGTGAAGCTTTACAAGGGCAATATCATGGTCGCCGGCCGCAAGTCACCCGTGAGCCTTTACAATCCGGCCATCGCCACGATGGAAGCCGATCCGACCAAGGCCTACGACCAGGGCGACGCGACGGGATTCATCCGGTTGAATGCGCTGCGATTGAAGGTGGAGGCGCGGGTCCACCGGAAAAAATAAACGGATTGGTGGATTTGTGGATGAATGGATTGGTGGATCCTGCCCGCGAGGAATCCAACAATCCAATAATCCAACAATCCAGCCGGACTTTACCTCGCGTTGGCGTCCACGGTGGGGACCGATTCGAGGAGTTCCTTGCTGTAGGGGATTCCGCGCCGGTACATGATGGACATGCCGAACATTTGTTTAATGACCGGCTGGAGGACGGGAAACCGGGCGCCGAGATGGCCCTGGGGCAGGGAGGAGACGACGATCCGGACGAAGCTTTCGAGCGAGACGACGTTTCCGTACAGGGCGAGATTGGACACCACGACGTGGGGCCAGTAGGCGGGGATGACGCACGAGCTCACGCTGCACTTCAAATCCTTCGGGGAATAACCCAGCACGGGAAAACTGCCTTTGCGGAGCGTGGTCACGAGCTGTTCGAGTTCCGACGACAGCAGCCCGAAGACGGCGCGGGTGGTTTCGTCGGAGTTATTGGCGCCGGCGATGCCATATTCGTAGGCGAACGGGTTGGGGAGGATGAGCGAGTCGCCGGTGAGTTCCTCTTCGCCGCTGAGGCGTTCGAGTCGCAGGCAGCCGTATTCCGCCGTAAGGGCCCAGCCGCGCGTGACTTCATCGCGGCTGAAGGAGGCGAGACCGCCGGGTGTGGCGCGGCCGAGCAGCGCGAAGGTGCGGGGGCCGCGGCGCAGGAGGCTCCATTTCACCGGCCGATTTACCGTCTTAATGTTTTCTGACATGAGATCCTCTGTCGGTTGCCTGGTTCACCCGGAACCCGGTTCCGCCGGAGGATCGCTGCCGGCGGAGACGGTTTCCGATTGATGCCAGCATACGCGCTGAGGGGAGGATGCCTATCCGTACTAGCGGCAAAACGGGCACCGCAAAAATCGGGACTTCACGGGAGCGAAAGTTCGAGTCCTTGATGGGGCGAAGCTGGGGTCGGGGCTGGCGTGATGCGGGCAGAATGCAGAAACACCCTTGAACAAGGGCCCTGGCGAACCGCTCACGCGGAACCGGGGCGGCGGCACCGTTGCGAAGAGCCCCGGGAACCGCCCGGGTTTAAGAACAAGAGCGAAGTGGAATTTTACGGGATTTCGTCGAGGTCGCAGAGAGGAAGCGGGTTTCTCTGCTGTCTCTGCGCTCTCCTGTCAAAACCGGCTCCTGTCAGGAGCGGCGTTTGAAGACTTCGCTGGGGTCGGCGAGGTTCAGGACGGAAAGGTCGAGGCCCTGGCCGGGATCGCGCTGGTGGGCGACCTGGAGTTGGGCGGCGATTTTCTGGGCGGCGGGCGCGGCGAAATACTTGACGGCGCCGACGCTGACCTGGGCTTCGAAAATCACGACGATGAAACATTCGTCGTCGATGCGCAGGGTGAACATGCTGTGTTTTTCACCGTGCTGATAGACGCTGTTGAAATTTGTTTCGTGGACCAGGTTGGCGATGGTCTGGCTGGCCATGTAGGCGCCCGAGGCGAGCGCCGCGATCGTGGTGAGATCGAACTGCCGCGAATCGCCCTGGTGCGTGATGAGGAAGCCGCCCTGGTCGATGACCAGGGCCGTGGTGGCGTCGCTCTCCTTCAGCAGTTCCTGGAGCGCTTCGTCGAGGAGGAGAATGTCCTCCTCGAGGGTTGGGGCAGGGTTGCCATTGTCAGGCGTACTGCGGCGTGTTCTGGCTGATGAACTTGTTGAGCAGCATGCGGGTGATCATGTTGAGCGTCTCAAACACGCCCTCGCATTTGTGCGCGACGGAGATGAACGACGGCACCTGCACTTCGCGGTTGTTGAGGAGATATTCCATGTATTCCACGGGCGCCACGTTGGGCAGGTCGCGCTTGTTGTATTGCAGCACGTAGGGGATGTCGGGGAGGTTCAGCTTCAGCGACCGGAGGTTTTCCTCGAGGTTCTGGAAGCTCTCGACGTTTTCCGACATCTTTTCGTACTGGGAATCGGCGACGAAGACGATGCCGTCGACGCCGCGCAGCACGAGCTGGCGGGTGGTGTTGTAGATCACCTGGCCGGGCACGGTGTAGAGCTGGAACTTGGTTTTGAAATCCCTTGATCGACATGGCCTCGATGGGCAGGAAGTCGAAGAACAGGGTTCGGTCCGAACTGGTGGCCAGGGAGACCAGTTTGCCTTTGTTGCCGGCGGCGGTCTGAACGTGGTCGTGGACCTGGACGAGGTTGGTGGTCTTGCCTCCCATGGCGGGGCCATAGTAGACGATTTTGACCTGCAGTTCTTTGGTTGCCTGGTTGATGATAGCCATAACGTGAGTCTTTACTGTTTTTTCCGGTCCAATTCAGCGGCGAGCGCGGCCAGCTGGCCGGTGGGCAGTGCCTGGCCGGCGCGGCCGAACGCGGCGAAGAAAATCGCGTTCACCCGGAAAATTTTCCACGGCACATTGCCGACGGTGAAATTCAGGTTGTTCAACTCGCCCATGCGAAGTTCCTTCGTGCACTGGCTGACCTTGCCGAAAATATGCGGCAGGAACGCGGCGAGCGTGTCGCCGTTCAGGTCGGGCGCCAGCCGGCTCGCCACCATCAGGCCGTCGGGCAGCGCAATCAACGCCCCCGCCACGCCGTCCAGCGCCGCCGCGCGCGACACCACTTCGTTCGGAGTCGCACAGCGCGTCACAAAACCCGTGCCGGGCATCCCGTCGGCGCGGCGGAATCCGGGCTCCTCCGGGGCCGGCTCGTTCGCCGATTCGTTCCATGCAAAGTAATTCGTGTCGGCCGGCTTGCTGACCGCCAGCGGCGTGGCTTCGGGCGGTTCCGGCGCCGGGGCTCCGGCAGGCTGCGGAAAACCAAAGAACAGGTTCGGAATGTTCTCGTCGATCGCCACCTTTTGCTGGACGCGCGCGGACTCCTTCTGCCGCTGAATGAAAA
Organism: Verrucomicrobiota bacterium; assembly: GCA_046346665.1. Classification (GTDB taxonomy): domain Bacteria; phylum Verrucomicrobiota; class Verrucomicrobiia; order Limisphaerales; family JAXMHQ01; genus JAXMHQ01. The sequence continues at coordinate 154,850 of JAXMHQ010000003.1, read as the reverse complement.
GCGGGGCGAGGACTTTCAGCGGGATTTCCAGCATGGCGTTGTCGTGCATCGAAACCACGGCAGCCGGGGCGGGGCGGATCCACGACCGGAGCACGTTCCAGGGGAACGCCACGCGGCCGCGCTTCAACGCCTGTTCGGCGATGTCGATGGGCAGGGCAAGTTTCGCGTCCTGCACTCCCAGCTCGCCGATTTCGTAGCGGATCGGTTCCGCCCAGGTTTCGGCAACGGTTGCGAGCGGGATGATAAAGGAAGGCACTTCGGCGGCCGGGCGGGCCGGCGCGGGAGCCGCCATGGGCTCCTGCGGCTGCGGCTGCGGCACCGGCAAGGGCATTCGCGGAACCGCGGGAGCGATCGGACTGATCGGGGCCTGCATCGGAGGCTGCGCCGCGGCGCGATTCGGAACCTGGGCCGGGGCAGCAGGACGCGACATCGGGATCGGGGCCGAAGGCGCCGGGGCCTGCGGCCGGGGCGCGGAGTTGAATGGGAGGAAATCGGCTGGAACGGCGCCCGCATCGGCTGTCCCTGGGTAGGGAACGGCGGTTTGGCTTGGAACGAAGTTGCCGGCGTGGGAGCCGGGCGAGCCGGGGCTGACGGCGCGATCGGAGTGATCGGGCCGGCCGGGTTCAGCGGGCTGATGGGGCGGCCGGGGCCGGATTGATGGGGCTGATGGGGGTGACGGGGTGTGCCGGCGCGGCGGGGCGCTGCTGGAAGGGAGTGGGCGCTGCGGGCCGGGCGGCAGGTTGCTGCGGGGCGGCCGGCGGGACCGGCGTGATCGGCCGGGGCGCGAACACGGCGGGTGCGGCCGGGCGCTGGGGAGCGGCCGGGGCTGCCGGCGCGGGCTGTGCGGGCTGCACGGGCGGAGGCGTGGGCGCGGGGCGCCTGGGTGCCGCAGGCGTGACGGCGCGGGCGCGGCCGGCGCCGGTGCGGCGGGAGTCATGCCGCGAGCTGCCGGGGCGGCTTCGCCTTTGCCGGGTCCGACGGAGAAGATGAGGCCGTTGCCATTGTCGCCAAAAGGACTGCGGACTTCATCGGGGACGTAGATCTGTTTCTGGTTGGGCCGGCGTCCGAGCATGGCCGGGTTGATTTGGCTGAGAATGTCGCTGAGGGGCAGGGCGACGGCGACCTGGTCGCGGTCCGTGCCGGGAGCGAAGAGTTGCGGCGCAGCGCGGCGGAGTTCGCCGAAGGTGATTTTGACGCTGCCGAGGAAAGCTGGTTGAGAACTTTTTCGAGCGGGATGGAGACGGTGGCGTCGCCGACGTCGGTTTAGCGGACGCGGGCTTTGAGTTCGAGCGGGAGGCTTCCAGGACGGAGCGGAGGAGGATTTCGACGCTTGTGGGGGAGCCGTTGCCATTGCCGTTCCCGGCCGGGGGCGGCGGGAGGCGCTGGGCGGTGACGGCGGCCGGGGCGGCGGCGGTCGCGGAGACCTGCGCCTGCGACTCCGTCGTGTAAACTTCACCGTTGCCGGCGTTCGGGTCATCGGATTCCGGTTTGCCGTGGAAAACTTTTTTGAAGAACTCAAACATATGGGTTCGGTGAGGTGAAGGGTTGGTGGTCCCGGCAGCATAAACCGGGTGAGGCTGCGGCGCCGTGCGGCAGGCGCGCGACATCGCACAACAGCCGCGCCCGGTCAGGGACGGTCTGCATGCTCTGTTTGCCTTTCACCAATGCGCGATTCATGTTGGTTTGTCGCCGAATTCGCCTATACAGGCCGCCATCCGTGCAGGAAATATGCCAGTCCGGGGTTCCTTCTGGACTTTGAATCTGAACCACATGCGGTGGGCATTGAAACCCTCTAATGCACTTGGCCGAAAGCCGCGGAAAACAAGCGCGCGCGATGTCCCGTCGATGGACTTGTTGTCCACAATGGAAAGGGAACTGTGCCAAAATTTGGCGGCAAAAAAGCCGGCGATTCCGGTGGGAACAACCGCGCCGGAGCACATTTTCAGATGATGTCAAACAAAGTGGGCGGCGAGCGGATTACGGAATACGGTTTGCTTTGCTGGAGGTCCGTGAACACCGTTTTTTGCTTTGAGATGACGATATTGCCGGGTTAGCCGACGACGAGCCGCTATGGAATCGCGCCACAAGATTTTGCTGCTGGACGATGATCCGGACGTGCTTGCCGTGTACAAGGAGCTTCTCGGGCAGTTGCCGAGCCGCCCTGAAATTCACACGGCGACGACCGGTGCGCGCGGGTTGGCGCTGCTCGAAGCGGAGCCGTTCCGGCTGCTGATTTGCGATCTGAAGATGCCGAAGATGGACGGGTTGCAGGTGCTGTCCATCGTTCGCCGGCGATTTCCGGAATTGCGCACGGTGGTGATGACGGGGGTTTCCGACGAGGAATTCCGGTCGCGCGCGTATGCGCTGGGGGTGGACCTGTTCTGGTTGAAGCCCGACACGCAGCAGAACATGACGATGTTCCTGGAATGCCTGGAATCGCTGCTCGGCCGCGACGCGGCGAACGGCTTCCGCGGCGTCCAGAGCAAGAGCCTCATGGACATCATCCAGATGGAATGCCTGTCGCTGAGTTCGACCGTGCTGCGGATCACGCGCGGGTCGCTGGTGGGGAAGATCTGGATTGTCGGGGGCGAATTGATTCACGCGGAAGCGGAAGGGGCCGTCGGCGAAGCGGCGTTCCGCCGGATTTTGGAATGGAAATCCGGGACGTTTGAGAATTTGCCGCCCGAGCTGGAGCACGAGCGGACGATTGACAAGCCGGTGAACGCGCTGCTGCTGGAGATGGCGCAGGCGATGGACGAGACCGCGAGCCAGGCTGCGGGCGCCCCGGGCGGCGAGGAGCACCAGCATCGGCGCACGGTCTGGCGGCTCTCCTCCCTGACGCGCGAAGGCGCGGAATGGGTGGTGTCGGCCCCGGCATCCGGCGATGCGGAAGGCTGCGGGACGCAGGCGGCGGCGGAGTATGCGAAGTGGATGCGCCAGGCGGCGGAGTTGTGCAAGCGGCTGACGGAGCGGATCGATGCCGGGCCGTTGTCGCATGTGGAAGGCCGGACGCCGGAGCGGCGGCTGGTGATGATGCCGTGGGATGAGAAGACGTTTCTCGTGGCGTGGCCCGGCGCGCACGCGGCGGAAAAGGCGCTCGAACAGACCAAGAAACTTGTTGCGACATGGGATTCCTGAAATTTTTTTCCAAGACCGGCGCCGGCGTGCAGCGGCTGCCGAGCGGCAGCCTGACCGTGGACCGGAACGGCAAGGTGGTGATGACCACGGTGTCCTCGACCTATCCGCCGGCGTTGTTGCGCGAGATTTCGACCGAGGTGCTGCGGCTCTTCCGGGATGCGCGCGAGGCGCACCTCCCGCTGTCCGAGTTCAACCTCCATTTTGCCAGCCTGCGCATCACCGCGCGCGAACTGCGCGGCGGCGCCATTATTTTCCTGACACCTAAAACGCAATCCCCGGGCACGGCCTCCAATTAATCCAGGTTATGAGCACCACCAAGAAACTGGAACAGCTGATCGCGCAGATGGAGAACTATCTGGAATGCTGGAAACAGTTCAACCAGTTCGTCAACACCGCCCGCGGAAAGAAATTCGGCGTGGACGACGAGAACCAGTTCCTCGAAACCAAGAGCGTCCTGGTCCAGGAACTCGAATTGATCCTCGCATCGGTCGAGGTCAGCTCCCCCACCAAGGAGGAAGTGCACACGCTCATCGGCAATGCGCCGTCGCTGCGTTACCTCAGCGAGATGAACGAAGGCGCGCTCCGGAACGTGGAAAACCAGTGGCATAAGATCTACATCGGCTGGCATTCCATCCTCGGCCAGCTCAAGGTCCGGCAGCGCGACGAAGATTCCAAGGGCGCGTTCTCGGGGTTGCTCGGCAAGAAGGGGAAGTAAGGGGGGATTGTTGGATTTGTGGATCAATGGATTATTGGATTGGTGCCCTCACGCGGAGAGGGCCTCCGCGGATTCATCCCACCATCCAGAAATCCAATAATCCATCCATCCGGCTGTTTTCCTGCTTGTGTTCCGCCTGTTTTTCGCGTTTAACCCTCGGCCATGCCAGACTGGTTCGCCATCGTCCTGCTCGGAATCATCGAGGGGATCACCGAGTTTCTGCCGGTGTCTTCCACCGGCCACCTGCTCATCGCCGAGCACTGGCTGCCGCACCAGAGCGAATTGTTCAATGTCGTCATCCAGTCCGGCGCGGTTCTCGCCGTGATTCCCCTGTTTCACAAACGATTTCACCAGTTCCTGTTCCGATGGACGGATCCCGCGACGAAGGATTACCTGGCCAAGGTCATCGCGGCTTTCGTCATCACGGGCATCGGCGGAGTGCTGCTCAAGAAATTCGGCTGGAAACTGGAGGAACGGCTTTTGCCCATCGCCGTTGCGCTGGTGGCCGGCGGCGTTGCGTTCCTTCTGGTGGAACAACACCTGAAAGGCAAACAGCTTCGGAACGAAGTCACCTGGACAATGGCGGTCCTGGTGGGATTTGCCCAGTTGGTCGCCGCGGTTTTCCCCGGATCCTCGCGATCAGGAACCACGATCATCTGCTGCCTGTTGCTGGGCCTGGCCCGGCCCGCGGCGACGGAATTTTGTTTTTTGGTCGGTATTCCCACGATGCTGGCGGCGGGCGGACTGGAGATGGTCAAGGCGCTGCATCACCCTGTTGCAGGCGCGCCGGCCGAGAACTGGCCGATGCTGGCGCTCGGTTTTATTGTCTCCGCCGTGGTCTCCTTCATCGCCGTGAAATGGCTGCTGCGCTACGTGCAGTCGCACACCTTCAACCTGTTCGGCTGGTACCGCATCGCCGCCGGGTTGGCGATCTTCGAGTTGATTCTCCACACAGCAAGCCACTCCTAAGCCGGAACAATTCAGTTGAAATTCTTTTGGGAAAAACGCAGAGGCGCAGAGGGCGCAGAGATGCGCAGAGAACTGGCGCCTTTTTCCGGGTCACCGATTGGTGAGCGATTTGCCTGATCCGTTTCTCTGCGGCCCTCAACGTCCTCTGCGTCTCTGCGTGAGTTTGAGTTCTTTTGAACTGCATAGAGACGGCTAAGCCACACACGCAAGAGCCATTCGGCTGATTCAGCGCGGTCCCATTCAATGCGGTCGGACCGTGTTAAGCTCTTTCTTTTGTTGCAGATTCGCCACATTTTGCGCCTGATCTGGGCCTTGCGGCCCATTTTGAGGCCCTGAAAATCGATTTAAGCGCTTGCGTGCGGCGCTCAGTTCTCAAGTTACATTTTCCTTACGCGCAAAATTCGGGCCTCAAAAGCGTGGTTAAGACTTAAATTTCAGCCATATTTTGCAGAAACTCATTCCACCCCATTGATTTGGTCCGGTCCGACCGAGCGGATTATTCGCTTTGAAACGGGGCCGTTCTTTGTACATGCTGGTGCCACGATGGGTGCACAATGGAAACAAGCCGGCCGCGAGGCCAACGCGCAGAAGAAGGGCCAGATGGTGGTCAAGTTGGTGCGCGAAATCATGGTTGCCGCCAAGCTCGGCGGCGCGGATCCGGATTTGAACCCGCGCCTCGCCGCGGCGGTTGAAAAGGCCAAGAAAGCGTCGGTTTACCGCGACACCATCGAGCGCGCGATCAAGAAGGGGTCCGGCCAGACGGACGACAAAATCGTTTACGAACTGGTGACCTACGAGGGATTTGCCCCGCACAAGGTGCCGCTGGTGGTGGAATGCCTGACGGACAACCGGAATCGCACCGCGCCGGAGATTCGAAATCTTTTCAAGGCGGGATCGCTCGGGCAGCCGGGCAGCGTCGCCTTTTTCTTCAATCACATGGGCGTGGTGGAAGCCACGCATCCGGACGCGAACCGCGACGCGGAGGGCGACGCGATCGAGGCGGGCGCGCAGGAGATCGAGGCATTGGAGGCGGATGAAGTTCCCGCCGGGCAGAAGGGCGCGAGATTTCTGACCGAGATCCGGGAGTTGGACGCGGTTTCCAAGGCATTGAAAGCGGCGGGCTGGAACGTGATCGCGGCCGAGATGCGTTACCTGGCGAAGTCGTTTCCGGATCTGAGTGAAACGGCCCGCAAGGAAGTGGTGGATTTTCTGAATGCGCTGGACGACCACGATGATGTGCATCGTGTTTACGCGGCGTTGAAGTAGCGCTGGTCCGAGGAGGCGCTGGCGGCATGTTGACTCTTTCCGGCATTGAAAAGGCCTATGGCGGCCGCGTGCTGTTTTCCGACGCCGGATTGCAGGTGAACCGGGGCGACCGGATCGGGCTGGTCGGGCCAAACGGCGCGGGCAAATCCACACTGTTCTCCTTCATCCTCGGCGAGGAATCGCCCGATGCCGGGCTGGTGACGCAGGAACGGGGTGTGACGGTGGGTCATTTGCCGCAGGAAAGCGCGCCGGCCGGGGACGAAACGGTGCTGGAATTGGCGACGGCGATCACGCCGGATTTCGTAAAGCTCCGGCGGGTGTTGAAGGCGTGGGAGGCGGATCATCCGGCGGAGGCGGCGCATTCGGAGGAGATCCACGACGATGTGCACGACCGGTTCAACGAGTTGGACGGCTACCGGGTGGAGGCGAAGGCGATGCACATTTTGGCGGGGCTGGGATTCCGTCAATCGGATTTCGACCGGCGCGCTGCGGAGATGAGCGGGGGCTGGGTGATGCGGGCGCATTTGGCGCGGCTGCTGACCTTGCAACCGGACCTGTTGCTGCTGGACGAGCCCACGAACCACCTCGATCTCGAGGCATTGCTCTGGTTCCAGGATTACCTGCAATCGTATCCCGGCTCGATCCTGGTGATTTCCCACGATCGCGAGTTCCTGGACCGGCTGGTGGGCAGCATTGTGGAGATCCGTCAATCGAAGCTCATCCGGTATCGGGGCAACTACGAGTCCTACCTGGAGCAGCGGCAGGCGCACGAGGAGCAGTTGCTGGCGGCTTACAAGAACCAGCAGCGCGAGATTGCGCAGTTGATGGAATTTGTAAACCGGTTTCGCGCCAAGAACACCAAGGCCGCGCAGGCGCAGAGCAAGCTCAAGCAGATCGACCGGATGGAAAAGATCGAGGCGCCGTCCGGCGACGATCGGAAGGTGGGATTTTCCTTCCCGCAACCGCAGCGGAGCGGGTTGAAGGTGGTGACGCTGTCGGGCATTCACCAGGCTTACGGCGCGAACGTGGTGTATCGGGGCATGGATTTCCAGGCGGAACGCGGGCAGCGCATCGTGCTGGTCGGACCGAACGGCGCGGGGAAATCGACCCTCTTGAAATTGCTGGCCGGGGTGCTGACGGCCCAGGCGGGGTCGCGGGAGCTCGGTTACAACGTCAAGGCGGGGTATTACTCGCAGTACCGGGTGGACATGCTGCAGGAGGGCCGGACGGTTTTGGAGGAGGCCCTGGACACGCCGCAGCGGGTGACGGAGCAATATGTGCGGACGGTGCTGGGGGGATTTCTGTTCACGGGCGACGATGTGTTCAAGCGGGTGAGCGTGTTGAGCGGCGGTGAAAAGAGCCGGCTGGCGCTGGTGAAGCTGCTGCTGGATCCGCCCAACCTGCTGTTGATGGACGAGCCCACGACGCACCTGGATTTGTCCAGCATTGACGCGCTGCTGTACGCGCTGGACCAGTTCGAAGGGACGCTGGTGTTCATCAGCCACGATGTTTACTTCATCCGTGCCCTGGCAAACCACGTGGTTCATGTGAACGCCGGGAAGCTGACGCATTACCCGGGCGGCTACGATTACTACCTCGACAAGACGCGGGCGGTCTCGGCGCGGGTGGGTCTGACGGCGGGGGCAGCGGCGCCGTCGAATTCCTCCGAATGGGCGGCGAAACCGGCGTTCACGGCGGGATCCGCCCGGCGGGAACAGAAGCGGATCGAAGCCGAACAGCGCCAGGCCAGGTCGCGGCAGCGCCGTGCCCAACAAGAAATAGTGGACCGGCTTGAGCGGGAAATCTCGGAGCTGGAACAGCGGCAGGCGGAGTTGATCTCGGAGCTGGAGAAACCGGAAACCTACCAGCAGCCGGGCCGGCCGTCGGAATTGAACCGGGAACTCGCCGGGCTGCGGGACAGCCTGGCGTCGCTGACGCCGGAATGGGAAAAGGCGGCGACGGTGCTAGCGGGGTTGGAGTAATGGAGTAATGGAGTAATGGGTCATCACTCCGCCACTCCAGCACTCCAATACTCCATTCTCTAAAGTCCGAACAACCCGCGAAGCGCGGCGCTGACGAGGCTGGCGCCCAAGTGGGCATCGTTGCGGCTCCACGCGTCGCAGGGCGGATTCATCGATCCACCGGCGGCGCGGGCGGCATCGAGTTCGCGGCGGCGCGCCTTTAATTCCTCGATCTCCCGGGCACGGGCGGCGTCGAGTCCACCGGCCCGGATGAATTCCACCACGCGCCGCAGTTCATCCTTGTCGAACCAGGTCCCGTGGGCTCTGCAGACGTCCACGATCACATGGGAGCAGGAGGCGAAATTGACGCGGTTCATCAGGTTGCGGCAGACGGGGCAGGGCAGGTAGCGGATCCGTTCCTCGATGTTGACGCTGGAAGGCGGCGGGCCCAGGAGAGGATTGCCCAGCACGATGGATTGCTGTTCGCGGTCGGAGCAGATCTGGTCCAGGGAAGCGCGGTCGAGCCAGAGCCCCTCGCATTTCGGGCATTCGTCCAGTTGTGTTTTGCCGAGAATCACCGGTTGCAGGGCTTGGGTGCATCGCGGGCAGCGACGGCCTTTGGCGTCGTCGGATTCCTCCCGCTCCAGCCGGGCGCCGCACTGCGAACAGAACCGCGCACCCTGGAACTGGAGCGCGAAACACTGGGGACAGGAGACTGTTGCCAGCCGGGCGCCGCAATGCTCGCACCGGGAAGCATCGCTCGAAGCGGCGGCGCCGCACATCGGACAATTCAACGTGGCTGCAGGCATAAACCCGGACGAAAACCTAGCCGGAACCACGGGGAACGGAAAGTTTTTAACCACGGCTGAACACGGATGAACACGGACACAAAAGGAAAGACGTTGACGCGAATTAACGCGAATGTGCGCGAATTCGGGGCACAAGGCTGCGCAGCCACTCAATTTTTCACCGCCGTTCCCTCATCCGCGTTCTAAGAAAATTTCGAAATGTCGGGTCTGGTACGGACACGCCTTCCGCATTCTCCGGCTGCGGAAGGAACTCAGGCCGGGGCGGGGTTCGCCGATGAAGGGGGTGGATTTAGGAAACGAAGTGGATTAAATAGAAAGCAGAGCAACAGGATGAGAATTGAATCGAATTTTGATCGGATTCCAGTGAACGGGGTGCAGGCGACGCAGGCTCGGCGGCAGACGGCGACGGAATCCGCGCCGGTGTCGCAAGCCCAGGAGCTTCTCCATAAAATTCAGGCACTGCCCGTGGTTCGGCTGGAGCAGGTGGCGCGAGCCCGCGAGTTGGTCAACAATCCGAATTATCCGTCGGATGAAGTGCTGGGGCGCGTCGCGGAAAAGCTCCTGTGAGTTTAGGAGTTTAAGAGTTTGGGAGTTTAGGAGTGCCGCCAGGCAACTCTTAAACTCCCAAACTCTTTAACTCTCAAACTGATTACAACTGCGGCTTCAATTTATACTTTCCAGGTTTCTGTTGCGGGGGGATGATGGCGCCCAAGAAAGGCGCACCATGAGCTTGATGGATTATCTGAAGACGCAATTCCTGGAGATCATTCAATGGCAGGACGATTCCCGCGACACGATTTCATTCCGGTATCCGGACATGGACAAGGAGATCAAGCGTGGGGCGCAATTGATTGTCCGTGAATCGCAGGCGGCGCAGTTCATTTACCTGGGGCAGTTCGGGGACACGTTTGGTCCGGGCAAATGGACGCTGACGACGGACAACATTCCGATTCTTTCCACGCTCAAGGGGTGGAAGTATGGCCTGGAATCGCCGTTCAAGGCGGACGTGTATTTCGTCAACACACGGCTGTTCACGGGCAACAAGTGGGGAACCGCGAACCCGGTGATGCTCCGCGACCCGGACCTGGGGGTGGTCCGGGCGCGGGCTTACGGGACGTTTGATTTCCGGGTGGCGGACGTGAAGTTGTTTCTGAAGGAGGTGGCGGGGACGGACGATCATTTCCGGCTGGATGAATTCTCGGACACGATGCGGTCGCGGATTGTGAGTGTGTTCAGCGACGCGCTGGCGTCGGCGAAGGTGCCGGTGCTGGACGTGGCGTCGCGCTACCAGGATTTGGGCGAGGCGCTGCTGCCGCTCATCAACCCGGCGGTGACTTCGAAGTACGGGATAGAGATCCCGAGTTTCATCGTGGAGAACGTGTCCGTGCCGCCGGAGGTGGAGCAGGCGATCGACAAACGATCGAGCATGTCGGCCATTGGAAATCTGAATGACTACGTGAAATACCAGATGGCGGAGGCGATGGGGAAAGGCGAGGGCAGCGGGATGGCGAGTTCGGCCGCGCAGCTTGGCGCCGGGCTGGCAATGGGCCAGCAGATGATGGCGGCGATGGGATCGGCCGGAGGTGCGGGCGCGGCGCCGCAGTCCGGGATGCCGGAGCTGCTGGGAACGGCTGAAGTGGCGAAAGCGCTGGGAGTCTCGGAAGCCGATGTGCTGGCGACGCTCGAGAAGGGCGAATTGAAGGGCAAGAAGATCGGCTCGACCTGGCGGGTGACCCGGGCGGCGCTGGACGAGTTCTTGAAAGCTTGAGGTTTCCTTGGAAGCCCTGGCTCAGAAGAAATTTTCGTGCCCGGCCTGCGGGGCGGAGGCGCAGTGGAATCCGGGCCGGAGCGCGTTGATTTGCCCGTTTTGCGGCACGGTGTCGCCGACGCAGATTGAACTGGAGGCGGGTGGGGAGAAAGTCGTGGAGCACGACCTGGCGTCGGCGTTGCGCGGGATTCCGGACGATCAAAGGGGCTGGCAGGCGGCGAAGACGTCGGTGCGCTGCCAGAGTTGCCAGGCGATATCGGTGTTCGACGCGGAACGGATCGGCCAGCGCTGCGATTTTTGCGGCTCCTCGGCCCTGGTGGCCTACGAGGAGGTGAAGGAGGCGTTTCGGCCCGAGAGCCTGTTGCCGATGAAGATCAGCGAGACGCAGGTTCGGGATTCCATCCGGCGCTGGTATTGCACCCGCTGGTTTGCGCCGAACAAGCTGAAGTCCGGCGCGCTGACCGACACGGTGAAGGGGCTTTACATTCCCTACTGGACGTTTGACGCGCAGGTGCATGCGGACTGGACGGCGGAGAGCGGGTATTATTATTACGAGACCGAGACCTACCGGGATTCGAACGGCGAGACCAAGACTCGCCAGGTGCAGAAGGTGCGGTGGGTTCCGAGCAGCGGGTCGGTGGATCATTTCTTCGACGACGAACTCGTAAGCGCGTCGCGCGGGGTGCAGCCGGAAATGCTCCGCAAGATTGAACCATTTCCCACCACGACCGACCTGGCGCCGTATCAGCCGGGGTTCCTGGCGGGCTGGGTGGTGGAGCGCTACCAGATCGACCTGGTGGCGGCGGCGCAGCAGGCGCGGGCGCGGATGGACGAGGCGATGGAGCAGCTTTGCGCCTCGCGCGTGCCGGGCGATACGCATCGATTTCTCCAGGTGCGGAGCCATTACGCCGGCCAGAGGTTCAAGCACATCCTGGTGCCTATCTGGCTGCTGACCTACCACTACGGCGCGCGGCCTTTCCAGGTGGTGGTCAATGGCTACACCGGCGCCATGGCCGGCCGGTATCCGAAGAGCTGGATCAAGATCCTGTTCGTCGCGCTGGGAAGCCTCGCCCTCCTGGGACTCATCCTGTTCTTCAGCTCGCACCGCTGACAAGGATTTGGATGCGGTGAGAGGGGGCACGATTCCATTCAAAGGGACAACCCGGAGCGGGATCAGCCTCGGCGATGATCAGGCGTTTCGAGTTGTGGGAGCGGCTTGCTTGCCAACGTGTCAGCGGCTGACCGATTGGACGCCGCCGCGCTCCTGACACTCACTTCAAATCGCACCCGGATGAGATCGGCGCGCTTGCGCTCCGCGGGACACGCTTTATGCTGGCGACCGTGGCAGGTCGATTGCGAATTGCGTGTTTTGTCCGGGCCGCTGCTGTGGCGCTGTTCGTGGTTGCCGGCCCACCCGCTCCCGGCGCGAGCCCGTCGATCGTGATCACCAACCTTCCGGCCTATGGCAGCACCGACCTGCTGGCGGGCGAGGTTGCAGGCGTGAACCCGGCCGCCTGCGCAGTCGCGGTGTTCATCGAAGTGCCGCCCTGGGGGTGGTGGACAAAGCCCACTTGCGCCCAGTCCCTCACGTCGATCCGGCCTGACGGCAGCTGGAGCGCAAGCATCACCACCGGCGGGTCGGACACGAACGCCGCGAGGATTGCCGCCTTTCTGGTCCCTGCAACCTGGAGCCAGACCTGCGTTCTTGGGGACGCGAACCTGTCGACCAACCTGTATTCTCAAGCCCTGGCGAGCGCGGTGGTCCTGCGCCCCGTCCCCGGTGTCCGCTGGATCCGATTCTCCGGCTACGACTGGTGGGTGAAGGATTATTCGACGCTGGCAGGTCCGGGTCCGAACTATTTTTCCAGCAGTTTCAGCAACGTATGGACGGACGCGGAGGGGCGTTTGCACCTGCGCATTTCGAACCGGTCCAACCAGTGGCAATGCGCCGAGGTGGCGACCGGGCGGACGTTCGGTTACGGGAGTTACCGGTTTGAGGTGGAGACCGCGGTGGACGGCCTGGATCCCAACGTGGTGCTGGGCTTGTTCACCTGGAGCGATGATCCGGCCTGGGAAAACCGGCAGATCGACATCGAGTGTTCCCGGTGGAGCGCGGCCGGGGACACGAACAATTCGCAGTTTGTGGTGTCTCCCTACTACGTTGCGGGCCACCTGGTGAGGTACCGGGTGCCGCCGCCGCTGAAGCACTCCACGCACCTTTGGACCTGGGAATCCAACCGGATTGCATTCCAGTGCCAGTCCGGGAGCTACGATGGGGGGCCGGTCCCGACCAATGTGATTGCGGCCTATGCGTTCACCAACGCGGCCGAGGTGTTGCGAACCGGGGACGAGACGGCGAGGATCAACCTCTGGTTGTTTGGAGGCCAGGCGCCGGCCGACGGCAGGGAAGCGGAATGCATCATCCGCAGTTTTCAATTCGTGCCCCTCGGCGCACCGGCCCCGGCGACCCTCAAGCCCTCCAGCCAGTCCGGCGCGGCGGACTTCAAGTTCCTTCTCGAGGGGCAATTCGACCGCCTCTATGAAGTCGAAGCCTCGACCAACCTGCACCACTGGCAGTCGCTCGGGGCCGTCCTGGCCACGAACCTTGTACTCACGGTGCAGGACACGAACCCTGTGACCTCCGTTCAGAGGTATTACCGCACGCTGACGGCCCCCTGAGGCGGCGGCCGGTGGCGGGGATCAATCGAGGCGTTTGACCTGGATGTTGCGGTAGCGGACGACGCTTTTGGGGTCGTGGGCCTGGAGGGCGAAGGTTCCGGAATCGAGTTTGCGGGTGAAATCCTTGCCGGGCTGTGCCCCGGGCGGTTCGGTGTATTCCAGGACCACGACATCGTTGATTTTCACAGTGACCTTGTTTCCCTGGACGAGGATGTCCTGGATCCACCATTCGTTGTCTTTGGCCGGTGTGTTGCCGAGATTAACGACGTCGTAAAGACTGCCGGTCTTTTTCCAATCGCTGTGGCTGACGTTGACCTGGCATTCGAATCCGTATTTCGGCCAGCCGGTGTCCTGGTAGCGGGTGTGGAAATAAATGCCGCCGTTGGAGTGCGGCTCGGTCATGACTTCCGCCTTCAGTTCGAAGTTTTTGAACGGCTTGTCGTCCCCGACATAATACAGATGGCAGCGGTTGCCGCGGGTGACGAGCGCGCCATCTTCGATTTTCCAGGTATTGGTATTTTCGTTCGCGGGTTTCCAGCCGGCCATGGTTTGGCCGTCAAAGATCGGGGTGAAACCAGGATCGGCCGCGAGGGCCAGGGTGGCGGAGCAAGCGGCGGCGGCGAGCGTGTGGAGGAGTTTATGGGTCATGGCAGGTTGCGGTTCGTTCTGGAGGTTTGGGCGGGGGCGCATTAATGTGGCGCCGCATACCCGGGCCAACCCCGCGGTTCGAACCATGAAGACGCAATTGCCTGAAGAACTCAAGAAAGACCTGCCGCAAACGACGTACGGCAAGATCCTGATGTCGACTCCGGTGGTCATGACCGTGGTGGCGACGCTGCTGGCGGGGCTGGCTTCGAGCGAGATGACGCGGGCGCAGTATGACCGCTCCCTGGCCGCGCAATTGCAATCCAAGGCGGGCGACCAGTGGGGCTATTTTCAATCAAAGAAACTGCGCGGGGCGTTGCAGCACAATTCGCTCGAACTGCTGCGGAGCACGGTGGCGGTGCGGCCGCTCGACGCGGCGGCACTGGGCACTTTCGGGGAGCTGGATGCGGCGAGCCGGGCGGCATTGCTGACGGGCGAACTGCCGGCCTTGCCTCCGGCCGCGGTCCTGTCCGAGAAAGTGAAGGCGGCGCTGGACGCACTGGAAACAGAGAAGCCTGAATCGGAGATCACGGTGGCGCTGGCTCCGGTGAAGGCTGCGGAACTGGACAAGGCACTGGCGGAATCCAAGGCTCGGGTTGCCGCAACGGACGCCGCGTTCAAGCCGGTGAACCAGGTTTTTGACCGGATCGAGAAGCAACTCGCCTCCGCACCGTCGTCGGACGAGTTGCCGCGCAATTTTACCGCGGCGCGGCTGCGCTACATGGCGGCCCGCTACGACGCCGAGGCCCGGTTGAACCAGCAGGTCGCGAGCATCTACGAATTGCAGGTGCGGCAGGGAAATCACTCGGCGGAGCGCCATCACCAGCGCAGCGGAAAATTTTTCTACGGCATGCTCGCCGCGCAGGCCGCCGTCATTGTGTCGACTTTTGCGATGGCGGCGCGGCAACGGAACCTATTGTGGACACTTGCCGCGGCGGCGGGTCTCGCCGCCGTGATTTTTGCGGTCTACGTTTACCTCTACCTTTAGAGCGGCGCGTTACGGGGCGGGAACGACCATTCCCGCCAGGTCTTCGCGATAGGCGGGCAGTGGCAGCCTCAGCTTGCCATCCCGGCTTTCGGCCCGGGCGGTTCCCATCGCCGTTGCGGAGGAAGGATCGAACCAGCGAACCTCATACGCGCCGGCGGGCCAGTGGAGCAGCGTGATGGATTGGCCGGTTTGGACGGGAGGATTGAATCGGAGGGCCCCGGCCGGAAACACGATCCAGGGCGAATACAAATACACAACCGCCGTGTTGGTTCCCCGGAGCCCGAACTGTTCGGGCGCAAATTGCCAGTCGCCGGCGAACGGAATTTCCCGCGCCGAATCGATCCGGACCCGGCTGGCCAGCGCCCAGTCGTCGCCTTCGTTGAGAATCGAAACCCGGTGCACTCCGGCCGGGATCTCCGCGGTCACATCTTCGTCGATGATTTTTGGACGGGCGCCGCTGACGCCGGGCGAGGTGGGCCAGCTTTTGTGCATGAGCCGCTTGCCGTCGACGCGGATGGCGATGTCGACATTGGAGGCAATGGAGCCGATGTGGACGGCGAGCGTGGCTTTATCGCCGAAGCAGGCCTGGATTTCCAACGGCTTGCGCATTTCGGGATGGGAATTGCCGAGGAGATAGCCCGAGAGGAATTCCGAGGCGCGTTCCGAGACGATGGGGCTGGCGAGGGCGACGCGGTTCGGGAGTTTTTCGATCAGGCGCCAGCTCGCGTTGAGCGGCAATAGGGCCTGGAACGGATCGCCGGCAGCCGCGGTGGCGTCGAGCGTCACGGGCATGTTACCGGGCGTTTCGAAATCGGCCGGCGTCCAGGCGCCCTGGTTCCAGCCGGCGGTCTGGAGGATGCGATGCATCGCGGCGAACAGCGGGTAAACATCGTCGGAATCCATGTTCTGCCACCACCAGGACATCGCGGTGCCGACGGAGCCGCCGAGGGCGCCGCCCCAGAGCGCCTGGCGGAAGCCGCGGAGGTGGGGGTCGCTGGCGATGTTCCACGAGCGCGCATCGATTCCGAATTCGCCGATCATGGCGGGTTTGCCGTAATGGCTGACGAAATCGCGGCCGAGCCGCGCGGCGCCGCTGCCGGGCGCGGGTTCACCGTAGGAATGATACATGGAGAAATCCATTTCGGGCAGCGACCAGATTTCCGGGCGCTCGCTCCCGCCGGTGAGGCTGGTGGTGACCAGGTGGTGGTAAGGGTCGTTTGTGCGGAGCCACTGGCCCATTTCGCGGTGCCATGCCAGCACATCGTCGCCCCGCAACGGACCGTAAACGTTGTCGATCTCGTTGAAGAACTGCCACGCCAGCAGCTCCGGGCTCCAGCCGTAACGCGCGACCAGGTAGCGCAGGCGTTTCTGGTAAATCTTTCGGGCCGCGGCGTCGGTGAAGAAATCGTTCGGCCGCGCGCAGGGTCCGCCGTTGATAGAACTGTAGGGATTCGATTTCCAGAAATTATTGCTGCCGCCCCAATTCTTGTTGTCGGTCTGGTACATCCCGTGGTGATCAAGGCAGAGCAGCAGGTAGATGCCTTCGCGCGACGCGAGGTCGAAGATGTAATCCAACTGCCACGCGGCGGCGAGGTCGTACCGATTCAGCGTCGCCGGCTTGTGCTCCAGCCCGAGAAACCACGGGGCAAGCCAGACTCGGCCGAAATTCTCACCCGCGGCCGACATCCGCGACATCCAGCGGTCGAAGTCATGCGTGCCGCCGATATCCGACCAGCAGATATTTTCGCCGATCAATCGCAACGGCTGTCCGTCGGCCGTCTCGAAATAGCGGCGGTCGGGGCCGACTCGAACATAACCGGCGCGCGGTGCGTTGGTTGAAGCGGCCACCTCAAACGCGGCGGGGGCGGAGGCGGGAACAGCCCGGCCGGCGACGGTGACCCGCAGTCCCATGGAATATTTGCCGGGCTCGGTGGGGGTGAAGCGGACGCGCCATTCGGGCGGATGCACGGCGGCAACCACCTCCACCCCGTTGCTGAGGCCGCGTGAAAAGTCCTGGTACCAAAACGCGGGCACGACGGAAGATTTCCCGGAAGGCGACTGAATGACGGCATCGATCCGGATTTCATCGGGATCGAAGCAATTGGTCGCGGCCGGGGCGTGGTCGATGCGGAAGTCGGCCCGTTGCCACGCGGGACCGATCGACAGCGGCACGATGCCTGGAGGTTCTGCGAAACCCGCCGTGGCCGTTCCGAAAAGGAGCAGGCTGGTGATTGTCGCCCATTGCCCGAGGTTACCTGTCAGTCGTTCCATCATAATTCCGTGGTGGACATGATGGGAGCGGGAATTCGGCTGGAAAAGGGCAAATGCCGGGAATTTCTCATGACATCAATACGACAGTCGAGGGTCCAGGGTCGAGGGTCGAGGGTCGAGGGAAGCTGGCGCGCGCTGCGGGGCGCGGGTGGGTCACACGGCGGCAAGAGCGGGGGAAGGGATCTCGGCGGTGCGGGTCAGCCGGAATTTGCCGGAGGGCGCGGGCACCAGGGTGGACATGGATTCCAGGCGGATCGCGGAGTCGGCGCCGAGAAGGGTGTGCAACCGGGATGAAAGCTGTTGCAGGGTCTCTGCTGTGGGCGGCTGATTTTCGGGAATGTAGCGGAGGCAATAGTCCGCCCGGGAATTCTGGCGGAATTCATAGTGCGCGAAACCGCGGAGCCCGGCGAAGCATTGATCGACCTGCCATGTTGTTAGGCGGCGGCCGTCCGGGGCGGACACCAGGTCGCGGATGCGGCCGTGCACGGTGTAAACGGTGGCGAGAGGCTGGATTTCCTTCCGGACCAGGTCGCCGATTTCGTATCGCAGCAGCGGCATGTATTCGTTGCTCAGCGTCGTGA
Source organism: Verrucomicrobiota bacterium (assembly GCA_046346665.1). Lineage (GTDB taxonomy): Bacteria > Verrucomicrobiota > Verrucomicrobiia > Limisphaerales > JAXMHQ01 > JAXMHQ01. Next base: position 137,060 of record JAXMHQ010000003.1, on the reverse strand, counting down.
CGACGAGGCTGCCGATGTCTCCGGCGTCGGGTTCGAGCACTTCGAGGAATGCGGTTTCGGCGCTCTGTTTCATATCGCCCCGTTCGTTTTCCATGAGCAGGTGGCCGGTTTCGGTGGAGCCGTAGAGATTGAAGACCGGCACCTGGAACACGCGCTCGAGAATGGAGCGGTGCACAGTGCTGACGAATTCGTAGCTGCAGACAATGAATCGGAGCGAGGGCAGGCGGATGCCGTGTCGTTCGCAGTAGAGCGCGAACCACGCGCCATGGACGGGGTCGACGTCGAGGAAACGCGGCATCCATTGCTGGATTTCCGCGGCCATGCGGGCCTGCTCCGATTCGCCGAGCAGGAAGGGAATCCGGGCGAGGTTGACGAACAGGGTTGAGCCGACGGTTCGTTGTTCGCGCGAAATCCACGGGGTGGGGCAGGTGAGGCCGTTGCAGGCGGGCGGTGTCAACGTGGCCCGCCGGGGTTCGCCGGGTTCATCCAGGATTCCCGCGACAAAGGAATTCAACCGCAGCGCGCGTTCCTCCTGGAGATTCCACCAGCCGCGGGCGAAGACCACGGGAAGCCGGTCGTTGGAGGTGCCGGAGGTGTGTTCCAGTTCGATCCGCCCCTGTCGAAGGAGCGCGTCGAGTTGATCGCGGGAGCCGATGAAATCGGGCCGGGCCCGCAGCTCGCTTTTCCCGAGCAGGGGCAGTTTTGAAAACGATTGAGGATCGATGGCTGGCGCGGGGTAAAGGTGCAGCCAGGATCTGTAGAGCGGTGTGGTGCGCCACAGGGGCTCGAGATGTTCCAAGGCATGGAACTGGCTGGATTCCTGGATCAATTCCGGCGTCGCGAGCATGGCGCAATATACTCGGAATTCAGAAAATGCAAGATTCGGTTGTAGATCTGGAAGTCGGGAGACTACCGCTTCACGGCTTTTGGCTTGCCGCCGGCATCCCGATGAACATGAAAACCGATCTCGCCGCGCCTGGTCGCCGGCGGGGTCATCAACTGGCGGATGGCATCAAAAACCACTTTGAACTGCCGGTCGTATTTCTGTTCGAGCGCGGTCAGTTTGCGGGCCAGCTCAGCATCGGACGCCAGCAGCTGACGCCATCGCACGAAGGCGCGCACCACCTGGACGCTTGTCTGAGACGCACGCTCGCTGTGAAGCACGTTGGCCAGCATCAGCGCGCCATGTTCCGTGAAGGCATAAGGCAGGTAGCGGCGGCCGCCGTATTCACTTGAGGTCGCAAAATGCGACCTCAAGTTCGCATATTCGGGCCAGGTTAACTGAAACATGAAATCGGGCGGGAACCGTTCAGGATTGCGCCGCACCTGCTCGTTCAGCCGCCTGGTCTCGACGCCATACAGCTCCGCAAGTTCGTTATCCAAAAGTACACGCTCCCCCCGGATCGATAGGATCGCTCTTTCGATCCGCTCCATGGGAATCAACGCTGGTTCTGCCATCGGGTGCCGTCCTTCGTTTTCATGCCCCTTAGTAACACGGCGGGTGAGTCATCTGCCGTCCCAGGCTCCTGGCGACCGTAGGCCAAAAAAGTTGCCGGATTCTCCCTCAGTTCTTTGCTTCTGCCAGCTCTTCCTCGAAGTCGACGATTTCCTTGATCTGCACCAGGAACCAGCGATCGATCTTCGTGAGGTTGAAGATCTCCTCCACGCTGAACCCGGCGCGGAGCGCGTGGCGGATAAAGAAGATCCGCTCCGCATTAGGGACGCTGAGTTTGCGGCGGATGACTTCGCGCGGGAGAATGTCGCGATCGCCATACACTTCGTTTCCGATACGCCAGGGTTTGCCGTCACCACCGAGGCCGCTGCGCCCGATTTCCAGCGAACGCAGGCATTTCTGCAGGCTTTCCTTGAACGTGCGCCCAATGGACATGGCTTCGCCCACGCTTTTCATCTGGGTGGTCAGCGTGGGGTCGGCCTGCGGAAATTTTTCGAACGCAAACCGCGGCACCTTGGTGACCACGTAATCGATCGTCGGCTCGAAGCTTGCCGGCGTTTCGCGCGTGATGTCGTTGCGGATTTCGTCGAGAAGATAGCCGACGGCAAGTTTGGCCGCGATTTTGGCGATGGGAAAACCCGTGGCCTTGGACGCGAGGGCGGAACTGCGGCTCACACGGGGATTCATCTCGATGATGACCATCCGGCCGTTGTCGGGATTGACGGCGAACTGGATGTTCGAGCCGCCCGTCTCCACGCCGACCGCCCGGATCACCGCGAAACTCGCGTCGCGCATGATCTGGTATTCCTTGTCCGTCAACGTCTGGATCGGCGCCACGGTGATCGAATCGCCCGTGTGCACGCCCATCGGATCAAAATTCTCAATGGAACAGATGATGACGCAGTTATCCGCCTTGTCGCGCATCACTTCCATTTCGAATTCCTTCCAGCCGAGCAGCGATTCCTCGACGAGGATTTCGCTGACGGGGGAGAGATCGATGCCGCGCTTGGCGAGTTCTTCGAATTCGTCGCGGTTGTACGCGATGCCGCCGCCGGTGCCGCCGAGCGTGAATGCGGGGCGGATGATGAGGGGGAATCGGCCGATCCTGTCCGCGATCGTGCGCGCCTCGGCCATGTCATGGGCGACGCCGGAGACCGGCACGTCCAGGCCGATCTTGAGCATCAGTTCCTTGAACGCCAGCCTGTCCTCGCCCTTGTGAATCGCTTCGGCCTTCGCGCCGATCATTTCTATCCCGTACTTGTCCAGCACGCCCGACCGGTGGAGCGCCATCGCCGCATTCAGCGCCGTCTGCCCGCCCAGCGTCGGCAGCAGCACCAGCTTGTGCGCCGCCTGGCTGGTCACCCCCAGGCGCTTCATTTCGTCCAGCTCCCGCACAATGATTTTCTCGATGGTCTCCGGCGTGATCGGCTCGATGTACGTGCGATCGGCAAATTCGGGATCCGTCATGATCGTGGCCGGATTCGAATTGATGAGCACCACGCGGTAGCCTTCTTCCCGCAGGGCTTTGCACGCCTGTGTCCCGGAATAATCGAACTCACACGCCTGCCCAATGACGATAGGGCCGGCGCCGATGATCAGGACGGAATGAATGTCGGTGCGCTTCGGCATAAATGCGGGCGGAAATAAACAGCATTTCCCCCGGGTTGTCAGCGTTAATCTTGAGGCAAGGGGTCAGTCCTATAATTGTGAAGACTGTGCCAAGGTGACTCGAAAATTCACAATTATAGGACTGACCCCTTGTTGAATGCGATCGGCTGCTCGGGAGTCAAATGTCCGGTCCGCGGCAAAACAGTGCTTTTTCAGGATTTCCAACCTCACCGGGGTTCAGGCATCCTGAGCCGCCGTGTCCGCAGGCTGAACGAAATATGAAATCCACTGCTTCCTTTGCGCGCAGGTCGCGCCGGAGTTTTTTAAAATCCACCGCCGTCCTCGCCGCCGCGACCAGCCTGCCGGAGTGGTTCGTGGAACGCAGCCTCGGCGCACCCGCCCCGGTCAAGGCGCCCGGCCCGAACGATCAACCTGCCATCGCCCTCGTCGGCTGCGGCGGGATGGGGCAGGCCGACGCCCGCAACGCCTCGCGCTTCGGACGGGTTGTTGCGCTCTGTGACGTCGATTCCAACCGTCTGGCGCAGGCGAAGGAAGGCTACCCGGATGCGAAGACGTACTCCGATTTCCGGCGCGTGATGGATCGGAACGACATCGACGTGGTGATATGCGGCACGGTGGATCACTGGCACGTGCTGGTATCCATGGCGGCGGTGAATTCGGGCAAGGACATTTACTGCGAGAAGCCGCTGACGCGAACGATCCAGGAGGGGCAGCGGCTGATCAAGACCGTTCACCAATCGCGCCGTATTTTGCAAACCGGAACGCAGCAGCGGAGTGATCCCAGGTTTCGGCTCGCCTGCGAGTTGGTGCGCAACAACCGTCTTGGCCCGATCCGGCACGTGGATGTGTGGGTGCCGATGGGTTTGCGGGACGGTCCTTTTGCGCACACGCCGGTGCCGGAGGGGTTCGATTATGAATTCTGGATGGGTCCGACGCCGGTGATTGACTATGTGAAGGAGCGCACGCATGGGACATTTCGCTACTGGTGGGATTACGCGGGCGGCACGGTCACGGACTGGGGTGTGCACCACAACGACATCGCGCTCTGGGGGCTTGGGATGGATCACAGCGGTCCGGTCAGCATCGAGGGGAAGGCGCTGATCGATACCGTTCCGGGCGGCTACACCGCGCCGCGCGAATGGCGCGTGGATTACCAATACGCCAGCGGCATCACGCACACCTGCCAGACCACGAAAGGCAACGGTCCCTACGGCCAGGTGCTCGATGCCGACGCCCAGCAGCACGGCATCCGGTTCAACGGCGACAACGGATGGATCTTCGTCACGCGCGGAAAAATCGAGGCCAGCGATCCCGATCTGCTTTCAACCCCGCTGCCCCCGGACGCCGTCCGGCTATACGAAAGCAACGATCACATGGGGAATTTCTTCGATTGCGTCGTGTCCCGGAACGCGCCGATCGCCGATGTGGAAATCGGCCATCGCTCGGCTTCCATCTGTCACATCGGCGTGCTGGCAATCCGGCTGGGCCGCAAGCTCACCTGGAATCCGGAGAAGGAAAAGTTCAAGGGCGACCGCGAGGCAAATCATTATCTCTCGAACCCGATGCGCAAGCCGTGGACGTTTGAGTCGGTGGGTGGCTGATTCTGCGCCTGGGAACGAAACAAAATCTGTCCGCGCGAAGTGCGCGACGGCAGCGAAGGGATAGCTGCTCCATTCCCGGCTTCGCATCGACCGCGGCCTTCGCGCGACCCGGTCGAAATCAGCGGGGTTCGGCTGGAGGCGATCGGCTACAACAGGCTGTCCTGCTTTCCCGATGCGGGCTTGAGCCCGAGCTTTTTGTAGCTTGATTCCGTGGCGACGCGGCCTTGCGGGGTGCGTTTGAGGAATCCTTCCATGATGAGGTAAGGTTCGTAGACTTCCTCGAGTGTGTCGGGTTCCTCGCCGACGGCCACCGCCAGCGAATTCACCCCAACGGGTCCGCCGCCGAATTTCACGATCAGGGTTTCGAGGATTCGTTTGTCCATTTCGTCGAGGCCGTTCTCGTCGATTTCGAGCATGGCGAGGGCCTGGTCGGCGACGGCGGCGGTGATCTGGCCCTGGCCTTTGACCTGGGCGAAGTCGCGCACGCGCCGGATGAGGTTGTTGGCGATGCGGGGTGTGCCGCGGCTGCGCCGGGCGATTTCGCGGGCGCCGTGCTCGTCGATTTCGACTTTCAGCAGGCGTGCGGAGCGGAGGACGATTTGCTGGAGCTGGTCGGCCTGGTAATAGTCGAGCCGTTCGCGGATGGGGAAGCGGGTGAGCAGGGGTGCGGTGAGGAGGCCGCTGCGGGTGGTGGCGCCGATGAGGGTGAAGCGGGGCAGGTTCAGCCGGACGCTGCGGGCGTTCGGGCCCTGGTCGATGATGATGTCCAGTTTGAAATCTTCCATGGCGGGGTAGAGGTATTCCTCGATGGTTTTCTGGAGCCGATGGATTTCGTCGATGAACAGGACGTCGCCTTCCTCGAGGTTGGTGAGGAGGCCGGCGAGGTCGCCGGCTTTTTCGATGGTGGGGCCGCTGGTGGCCTTTAGGTTGGCGCCCATGGCCCTGGCGAGGATGTGGGCGATGGTGGTTTTGCCGAGCCCCGGGGGGCCGCTGAGGAGCAGGTGGTCGATGGGTTCGCCGCGTTGTTTAGCCGCCGTGATGGTGATTTCGAGCCGTTCCCGGACCTTGGCCTGGCCGGTGAACTCGGAGAAAAGGGAGGGCCGCAGCGTGGATTCCAGCGCCGGGTCGGGTTTGGTGAGCACATCCGAGATCATCCGATCAGCCATGAAATGAGGATGCGGAATGGGGCCGGGAGCGACAAGGGAAAAGAGGGAAAAGACGATTGACGCGGGGGTCCAACTCGTTGAGAATTAGCCATCCCGCGCCCGGCCTGGAGATTTGGACTGCGGGAGTTTTTCTTGAGTTCACCGGTGGGTCAACAATGAACACTTATTTTGTAACAATGCATAAGAAGTCCGGCTACAGTTCAATATTGGGGGAGTTCTTTGCCAAAAAAGGGTTGGCATCCCGCGGCCCGCTTTTTTAATCTCGCGGCTCAATTTTTATGAGAAAACCTAAACTAATATCGGCGCTGGTGCTGCTTTGCCTGTTTGGGGCGGCTACCAGTGTATTTGGGAGTGATGCAGACATTAAAATTCCTGACCTGACCTCGGTGAAGTTTGCCGGGTTGGGGGGGATGACCGGTCATGCCCTGATGATGCTGGGGATCGCGGTTTGCGCGATCGGGGCGTTGTTTGGGATTGTGCAGTATTTGCAGACCAAGGCGCTTCCGGTGCATGAGAGCATGGCGAAGGTTTCGGCCAGCATTTACGAGACCTGCAAGACCTACCTGTTCACCCAGGGCAAACTGCTGGCGGTGCTGTGGGTGCTGATCGGCGCCTGCATGGTGGTGTATTTCGGGAAGCTCCAGGGTAATTCGGCGTTTCACGTCCTGGTGATTCTCATGGCGTCGATCCTCGGCATCCTGGGTTCCTACGGCGTGGCCTGGTTCGGCATCAAGATCAACACGATTTCGAACAGCCGCGCGGCGTTCTCCGCGCTCAAGGGCAACCCGCTGGCCACCCTCGGCATCCCGCTCCGTTCCGGCATGAGCATCGGCCTCCTGCTTGTCGCGGTGGAATTGTTCTTCATGATCTGCATCCTGATTTTCCTGCCGCGCGAACTGGTCGGCCCCTGCTTCATCGGTTTCGCCATCGGTGAATCCCTGGGCGCCTCGGTGCTGCGCATCTGCGGCGGCATCTTCACCAAGATCGCCGACATCGGGTCGGACCTGATGAAGATCGTGTTCAAGCTGCCCGAAGACGACCCGAAGAACCCGGGTGTGATTGCGGACTGCACGGGTGACAACGCGGGCGACTCGGTCGGGCCGACGGCGGACGGTTTTGAGACTTACGGTGTGACGGGCGTGGCTTTGATCACGTTCCTGGCGCTGGCCCTGGCGGGGAGCCCCGGCATTTGCGCCACGCTGATCATCTGGCTCTTCGTGATGCGGGCCCTGATGATTGTCACCTCGCTGTTTTCCTATTTCGTCAACGAGGGAATCAGCAAGGCGATGTTTGGCGGCAAGAAGGATTTCGATTTCGAAGCGCCGCTCACCCACCTGGTGTGGATCACCTCGGCGGTCTCCATCGGTGTGACGTTCATTGCCAGCAAACTGTTGCTGGGCGACTTTGCGGTGGAAGGGGTGGACAGCGCGATCACGGGGAACCTCTGGTGGGTTCTGTCGGTGATCATCAGTTGCGGAACGGTGGCGGGCGCGCTGATTCCGGAGTTCACGAAGGTGTTTACCAGCACCAACAGCCGGCACGTGCGCGAAGTCACGAACTGCTCCAAGCACGGCGGCGCCTCGCTGAACATCCTGTCGGGTTTCGTGGCGGGCAACTTCTCCGCGTTCTGGATGGGCCTGTGCATCATGGCCCTCATGTTCATCTCCTATCACTTCTCGCAGAACCCGGCGTTGATGAGCATCATGCCCAAGGAATTCGCCTTCGCCGCGCCGATCTTCGCGTTCGGCCTCGTGGCATTCGGCTTCCTGGGCATGGGCCCGGTGACCATTGCGGTCGACAGCTACGGCCCGGTCACGGACAACGCCCAGTCGGTTTACGAATTGAGCCAGATCGAGGCGCGCAAGGGCATCAAGGAAGAGATCAAGAAGGACTTCGGTTTCGATGCCGATTTCGAGAACGCCAAGTATCAGCTCGAGAAGGGCGACGGCGCGGGCAACACGTTCAAGGCGACGGCCAAGCCGGTGCTTATCGGCACCGCGGTGGTCGGCGCGACGACGATGGTGTTCGGCATCATCATCCTGCTGGAAAACATGTTTGGCGGCGTGATTCCCAAACTGTCCATCGTGCAGCCTGAAATCATCCTTGGCCTGATCATGGGCGGTTCGGTGATTTACTGGTTCACGGGCGCCTCCTGCCAGGCGGTCGTGACGGGCGCCTACCGGGCGGTGGTTTACATCAAGGAAAACATGAAGCTCGACGCCACCACGGCATCGCAGAAGGACAGCAATGAAGTGGTCCGCATCTGCACCGTTTACGCGCAGAAAGGCATGTGGAACATCTTCATCGTGGTGTTCTGCTTCGCGCTGGCCCTGCCGTTCTTCAATCCCTACTTCTTCATCGGCTACCTGATCGGCATCGCCTTCTTCGGCCTGTTCCAGGCCATCTTCATGGCGAACGCCGGCGGCGCCTGGGATAACGCCAAGAAAATCGTCGAGGTCGACATGCGCGCGAAGGGCACCGACCTGCACGCCGCCACCGTCGTCGGCGACACCGTGGGCGATCCTTTCAAGGACACTTCCTCGGTCGCGCTGAACCCGGTGATCAAGTTCACCACGCTGTTCGGACTGCTTGCGGTGGAAATCGCCGTGACCATGAAGGACCAGGGTGTGAAAAACATGATCGGCGGCTTCTTCTTCATCGTGGCCCTGATCTTCGTCTACCGCTCCTTCTACGGAATGCGGATTCCGGAAGACAAGTAATCCTCCGGGTTTTCTCATCCCGCCCTCCCGGCCGTTTCAAGCCGGGAGGGCGGTTGCTTTTCGGGCGGATTGCATCAACGATTTTAACCACGGATGGACACGGATGGACACGGATGCACAAAGAAAAAACTTTGACGCGAATGGACGCGAATTCTTCCGTAGCCGAGATCGTGAGATGGCGATGCTTCCGCCAACTCACCTTGGCGGCTACCCAATCAGTCAGGGCTCGACGGAGTCTCGCCCCACCTTGGACAATTGGCGCGAATCCGCGTCAATTCGCGTCAAACCAGTTCGGTTTACAATCCTTGATTATCCGTGTCCATCCGTGGTTGAAATGACCTTTCACGAATTTTTTCATTCACATCGGCCAACATATTTGAGAACCTGAAATCATCACGGACGGCCCGGGTGCGCACGCTTTACAACATTCTATTCACGGTATTTTTTGTCATCGCCAGCCCGTATTATTTCATCCGGATGCGCCGGAGGGGAAACTGGCAGGCGGGATTCTGGCAGCGATTCGGCTATTTCGACGCCAAGTTCAAGCAGGCGATCACGAACCGGCATGTGCTGTGGATGCATGCCGTCAGTGTGGGCGAGGTGAATCTCTGCACCCAGCTCATCAAATCGCTCCAGCGCCGGATGCCCAACCTGAAGATTGTCGTCTCGACCACCACGACCACCGGCATGCAGCGGCTGGTCGACCGGCTGCCGGCGCATATCAGCAAGATTTATTATCCCGTGGATCATCGCCGCAGCGTGGCGCGCGCCCTGGCCACCATCCATCCCGAAGCCGTCGTGCTCGTCGAAGCCGAAATCTGGCCCAACTTCATCTGGCGCATCCAGGACCGTCGTGTGCCCCTCTTTCTCGTGAACGCCCGGCTCTCCGATCGGTCTTACCGCGGCTACCGCCGGTTCGAGCGGCTGTTCCGTCCGCTCTTCGCGACCTTCAAAGGCGTGGGTGCCCAGAACACGCAGGATCGCGACCGGCTGATTGAACTGGGGTGCTTGCCGGAAGCCGTCCGGGTGGTTGGGAATCTGAAGTATGACGCGGCGAAGCTGGACGAAAAGAGCGGGCTCGATGTGCGACGGCTGTTCCAGCAGATCGGGATTGGCCCGGGGGCGCTGCTGCTTGTGGCGGGGAGCACGCACGACGGTGAAGAGGCTTTGCTGGGCGAAATGCTTCCGCGTTTGCGGCGGCAGTTTCCGTCGCTCTTCCTGATCCTTGTTCCGCGCCATTTCGAGCGCAGCAAGGATGTGGGCCGCCAGCTCGAGCGCGCCGGGGTGAAATTCATCTACCGCAGCGAGATCAACGGCATGACACAGCTCAAGCCGGGCGAGGTGGATTGCCTGCTGGTGAACAGCACGGGGGAACTGAACTATTTCTATGAACAGGCCTCGGTGATTTTCGTGGGCAAGAGCCTCACCGCCCAGGGCGGGCAGAATCCCATCGAACCCGGCGCGCTCGCCAAGGCCATGGTGTTCGGCCCCCACATGCAGAACTTCGCCGACGTCGTTCGCGGGTTCCTTGCCTCGGACGGCGCCGTCCAGGTCCCGGATGCCGCCGGTCTGGAATCGACGCTTGCCGCGCTCCTCGCCGATCCGGCCCGACGCGAAGTGCTCGGCCGCAACGCGCAGAAAGTCGTGCGCGAAAACCTCGGGGCCGTGGAGCGAACGGTCGACATGATCGTCGAACAGCTCGCGTCCGGGGAAATCTTCATCGCGCGGTAGGGCGTTTCCGAAAACGGTGTATTGAGGTGCTGGAGTCTTGGAGTATTGAAATAGCTTCCCCGCGAGTGTGATCGTCCCCGCAAAACTCCAGCACTCCAATACTCCAACACTCCGTTCTTTGTCGGCTTATCCCAGGATCCTGCGGCCTTCGTCGAGGAAGATGCCTTTGAAATTCATTTCGAGTGCCTGCGGGTTGGAGGCTTTGGCGAGGGCTTCGCGCTGGCTGACTTTGTTGTCCTTGACGAGCTGGAACAGGGCCTGGTTGAAGTTCAGCATGCCGTCCTCGGTGCCGGTCTCGATGGCGGCCGGCAGTTTGTCGAGGCGATTTTCCTCGATGAGTTTCCTGACGGTGGGGGTGTTGATGAGGATTTCGAGGGCCGGGGTCATGGTGCCGGTGGTGGTGGTGACCATGCGCTGGCAGACGACGGCCTGGAGACAGCCGCTGAGTTGGCGGCGGATCTGCTCGCGTTCCTCGGCCTTGAAAAAGTCCAGGATGCGGCTGATGGACTGTGCCGCGTTGGTGGTATGGAGGGTGGAGAGCACGAGATGGCCGGTGTCGGCGGCGCTCATGGCGGCGGTGAAGCTGACGGCGTCGCGCATTTCGCCGATCATGATGATGTCGGGATCCTGCCGGAGCACGTGGACGAGCGCGTGGTGAAAGGACAGGGTGTCCAGCCCGACCTCGCGTTGTTCGATCACCGACTGGTTGTCTTCGAACACGTACTCGATGGGGTCTTCGAGCGTGATGAGGTGTTTTTTGAAATTGGCGTTGATGTGTTCCACCATGGCGGCGAGCGTGGTGGATTTTCCGGAGCCGGTGGAGCCGGCGACGAGGACGATGCCGCGCGGGGATTCGGCGATTTTTTTCACCTGGGGCAGCAGGCCGAGTTCCTCGAAGCTGGGGACGAGCGTTTTGACGAACCGCATGGCGAGGCACCACTGGCCGCGCTGCTGGAACAGGTTCGTGCGGAAGCGGCCGATGCCGGGAAGAAAATAGGAGAAATCGATCTCGCGCTGTTCCTGAAGCTTCTGGACCAGGTGCGCCGGCGTGATGTGTTCCACCACGGTTTTCATCCAGGCATCGGTCGGGAACGGGCATTCGATGGCGATGAGCTGGCGGTTGACGCGAAGGACCACGGGTGTGCCGATCTTGAGGTGAACGTCGGAGGCGCCGCCTTCCACGGCGGTTTTGAGGATGCGATGAAACAGTTCCATGGAATCAGGATAGCGGAAACCGGGCGCAAACCAAGAGGGAAGCGATCGGTGAAGTTAACGGGGGGGAGGAATTACTGGATTGTTGGATTACTGGATTCTTGGATTGTTGGACTAAGTCCCATCCATTGATCCACCCATCCATTGATCCCTTGATCCAGTCATCCCTGACCCGGCTTAGGCCTGGGCGCCGAATGCCATGGTTTCGAGCCGGGCCTGGGATTGCTTGGACAGGCTCGTGAAAATCATGGAGATGTGGTAGCCCGTGTGTTTGTTGCCCGTGCAGGAGATGACCACGCCGGAGCAGCGGATCAGGCCCTGGTCGCCCGGGGAACGCAACGCGAGGGTCATTTCAGTCCAGGCGGCCATCGGGGTGGGGCTGCGAAACTCGATGCCGCTCTTATGAATGACCACCGCGTCCGGGGACAATTCGAGGCGGGTTTCCCGCGCTTCCACCGTGACGCTCTGTTGAAAACTGCCCGTGGTTTCAATTCTTCTGGCACTCATAAACGCAAGATTAAATTAGCACAAGGACGCGGCCCGTCAAATAAGGCTTACCACTCGATTACTGCGGCGCCCCAAGTGAGGCCGGCACCGAAAACAACCAATAAAATCAGGTCTCCGCGCTGCACCCGGCCCGTTTGAACCGCCTCATCCAGCGCGATGGCCACGGAAGCTGCGGACGTGTTTCCGTACTTTTCCAGATTCACGAACAATTGTTCCGGGCTGGCCCCCAGGCGGTCCGCCACCGCGTCGATGATCCGGCGGTTGGCCTGGTGCGGGATCACGCATTTGATGCGCGTGATGTCCAGTTCGCAGCGCTTCAGCGCTTCGCGCGCCGCCGTCTGCATCGCCTGCACCGCGTTCTTGAAAGTCTCCTTCCCGTTCATCGTCAGGTAATGCAGCCGTCGCGAAATCGAATCCACCGACGCCGGACAGCGGCTCCCGCCCCCCGGCATCGCAATCAGGTCCGCATTTCCGCCGTCCGCCCCCATCACCGCCGTCAACAGCCCGTGGGAATCCGGGCGGCTCTGCAAAATCGCCGCCCCAGCCCCGTCGCCGAACAGCACGCACGTGTTCCGGTCCTTCCAGTCCGTGATCGTCGACAGTTTTTCAGCTCCGATCACCAGGACGGTGTCGTAGGTGCGCGACATGATGAACTGCTGGGCGATTTCGAGCGCGTAAATGAATCCCGAACAGGCGGCCTCGAGGTCGAACGCCGCGGACCGGTGCGCCCCGAGCTTCTGCTGGATGAGGCAGGCGGTCGACGGAAAGGGCATGTCGGGCGTGATGGTGGCTACGATGATCAGGTCAATCTGGTCCGCGGTGACGCCGGCCATTTTCATGGCGCGCTGGGCGGCGGCGGCGCCGAGGTCCGATGTGAATTCGTTTTCGGCCGCGATGCGGCGTTCCCGGATGCCGGTTCGCGTGACGATCCAGTCATCGCTTGTCTCGACCATTTTTTCGAGGTCGGCGTTTGACAGGATTTTTTCGGGGAGATAGGAGCCGACTCCGGTGATGGAGCAGTTGCGGCCCTGGTAATTGTATTTGGCCCGCGGGTTTTTGAATTGTGGGGCGGGGGAGGCGCTCATGCTGGGACGGTCGGCGAGGCGGCAGGTTCCGCTGGGGTCAGTTTTTGGTTGGCGCGGGCGATTTCCCGCGAGATGAGTTCGTTGACGCCGTGCTGGATTTCCTGGGCGGCGACACGGATGGCGCTCATGATGGCGCGTTCGCGTGAGGAACCGTGGGCTTTGACGACGATGCCGTTGAGACCGAGCAGCACGGCGCCGCCGTAGACTTCAGGGTCCAGCCGGTGCTTGATGCTGCGGAACGCGCCCATCGACAGGGAGGCGCCCAGTTTTCGGATCGGGTTGGCGGCCAGCTCCGATTTCAGCAGGTGCATCATGGCGTAGCCGAGGCTTTCGGAAGTCTTGAGGACGACGTTGCCCGTGAAGCCGTCGGTCACCACCACGTCCACCGCATCGTTGAACAGGTCGAAACCCTCGACGTAGCCGATGAAATTCAAGTCCAACTGGCTGCAGAGCCGGTTGGTCTCGCGCGTCAGCTCGGTTCCCTTGGAATCCTCGGAGCCATTGCTGAGAATGCCAACGCGCGGCCTGGGGTTGCCGAAAATTTCCGCGGCGTAGATGCTGCCCATGACGGCGAACTGCGCCAGGTGCAGCGGCTCGCACACCGGGCTGGCCCCGGCGTCCATCAGGATGAAATCGTTCGTTCTCGAAGGCATGCGCGCCGCCAGCGCGGGACGGCCGATGCCGTCCAGCCGGTGCAGCTTGAGCGATCCGGCGACCAGCGCGCCGGTGTTGCCGGGGGAGATCACGGCATCCGCCTTGCCATCGCGCACCAGCTCGATGGCGCGGACCATGGACGAATCCTTCTTTCGCCGGATGCCTTCCAGCGGCTTGTCCTCCATGGTCAGCACTTCGCTGGCGTGGAGGATATCGACGCGGGAATCGCGCAGCCCGGAATGGGCCACGGCGGCCTTGATCTGGTCCTGGTTGCCGACGAGGGAAATGCCGCCGATGGAGCGATCGGCTTCGAGTGCCTGCTTGACGCCCTCGATGACGACGCCGCAGCCGTGGTCGCCACCCATGACATCCACTGCGATTCGCATAAAGAAAAAGAGCGCGCCGGACAGGTGCGCGCCCTTGGCGGATCAGGAACCTGCCGTGACTGAGAGGACCTGGCGCCCCTTGTAAAAGCCGCAGGCCGGGCAGACCCGGTGAGGGACGTACGGCGCGGCGCACTGGGGACACGTGCTCAGTTGGGGCAGGGCGAGCACACTGTTATAGGCCCGCCGCATGCGCTGACGGCTCTTCGAAGGTTTACGCTTGGGAACACCCATAAAATCGCAAATGCTTAAAATTTCAATTTATCCAACTCGGACCATGCGGACGACCCGGGCGCGGAATGCCCCGGTTCATTAACGTCCAACTCCTTGCCACCCTGAGGGTTCGGCAAGCCTCGACAATCTTTTCCGCACACCGGATGCTGCGGAAACTCAAGCAGAATATCTTCCCGGATATACGGCGTCAAGTCCACGGAATCATTGCTTATCGGCACCGAATCCTCCCCCTCCAACGGCAACAGACACGTCCAGTCCGGCAGCTCCAATACGGTCTCAAACGCGCTCAGGCACCGGACGCACTCGCACCGCAACGCCAGCCGCAACGATCCCTTCGCCAGCAGCTCCACCCCCAGCTTCTCCACGTCCAGCCGATACTCCAGCGGCCGCTCCACCCGGATCACCGCGTCCCGAAGCTGCAAATCCAGCTCCTCCACCGGCAACTCCCCTTCGAGGCGGAGATCGTCGGATTCCAAATGTCGCAGATTAACAGTGACTGGCATAAACAAATGGATCTCAGGCCTGCCCGAACCTTGTTTTCAGCGCCGCCCGGACGTGGGCCGGGACGAAATCACCCACTTCGCCGCCGAGATGCGCGATCTCCTTGATCATGCGCGAACTCAGGAAGGTGTAGGTGTCCTTCGGCATCATGAAAATCGTTTCCACGTTCTCGTTCAACTTGCGGTTCATCAGGGCGAGTTGAAATTCGAATTCGAAATCCGACACCGCCCGGAGCCCGCGCACGATTGCCTGCGCCCCGCGCTGCTCCACGTAATGCACCAGCAGGCAGTCGAAGGAATCCGCCTCCACGTTCGGAAACGACCGAACCGATTGCCGGACCAGTTCGAGCCGTTCCGAGAGGCTGAACAGCGGGTTTTTGCTTTCGTTTTTCGCCACCGCCACGATCACCCGGTCGAACAACTTGACTGCGCGTTCCACGACATCCAGGTGACCATTGGTCAGCGGATCGAAACTTCCCGGGTAAATGGCTGTACGCATGAGCCCAGCATAACACAGGGGGCGTCAATGACGAGTCTGAAAAGGGGTGCGATTTACGGCGAGGGTCAGGAGCGCGGCTGTGTCCGCCAGGACCAGCCGCAGAAATGTTCGATATTCCAACGCTCCCTGTCTTCTCAAACGCCTTCGCATCTGCCACGTCCCTGCGGCTGATCCTTCGGATACAGCCGCGCTCCGGGAATTGCCCCTCATTTCGAATCGCACCCTCTGAAAAGCAGTCGAGCGTCGAGAGCCGTAGCCGCTATCGTCAGATCGCGGTTCTTCGCGCATGCCAGTAGTCCGCGATTTTACAATCGCGGCTACGGCCGGATGTTTCAGGCGCGTTCGCGCTGGGTGAACGTGGTGGTGGAGGTGCGGTCGGCGGGCGTGCCGGCCGTCTCGGGCGCTGGCGTTCCCGGCGGGAGCCAGGGGATTTCGTAAACTTTCACCGCGAGTCGGATGCCTTTGATGTTGGCGTCGGGGAGGGCGACGCAGGCGGCGGCGAGGGCGGGGTCATCGCGGAGCAGGTGCTGGCGGGTGGATTCGGTGATGAGGATTCGGCCCTGGCCGGAGAGGCTTTCGAGGCGGCTGGCGAGGTTCACTTCGCGGCCAAACACGGTGTAATTGGACAGGTGCGATTCCGAGCCCATGAGTCCGACGGTGACCATGCCGGTATTGATGCCGCTGCCGAGGAGCAGGATGGGGAGGAGGGGGCGGGGCGGTTGGTGGGCGGCCTTGCGGGCGATGTTTTCCAGTTCGCGCCGGTGGTTTTCCTCGGTGCGTTTGCGGTTGAGTTCGAAGACGGCGCGCTGGGCGTCCATGGCGGCCCGGACGCAGCAGACGGCGTGGCGGCTGTTGGGGGTGGGCGAGCCCCAGAACGCCATGACGCAGTCGCCGATGTATTTGTCCAGGGTGCCGTCGTTCTTTTTGACCATGTCGGCCACGAGCGCGAGGTAGGTGTTGACGGTGGCAAGGGTTTCGCGGGCCTGCTCGTCGTAGAACGCATCCGCCGCGGCGCCCTGCAAGCCTGCGGCGGCCACGAACGAAGCGGCCTGTTCCTGGCTTTTGTCCGTGAACTCCGTGAACCCGCGCACATCGGCGAACAGCACCGTCACCTCCCGGCGCGCGCCGCCCAGCGAGAGTTTTTCCGCCTGCAACAGTTCATGGACGATGTTCGGGGACACGATTTTTGAAAACACGGATTTGACGCGGCGCTGTTCCGCGCGCTCGAACACGACCTTCCAGGTGACGAGGCAGACGTAGACGAGGATTTGGGCGCCGAGAACGGGCAGGACGACGGGGAGCCAGTAGCGGTGCTGCACGTACAGGAAATTGCTCAACACCATGTAGCCGATCGTCATGAGGGTCACCAGCAGGAAGGCGAGCTGAGCCCGCAGTTTCCACGTGAGAATCGCGGAGACAATTCCAAGGGCGACAATGATCAGAAGGTCCGTCTCCGGGCTGGTGCGGCGGACGAACCGGCCGGTGATGATGGAATTGGCGACGTTCCAGTGTTCGCTGGCAAGAAGCGTGTCGGATTCCAGCGGCGTCGCGCCGCGGTCCGTCAGATCGTTGCCCGTGGCGCTCGATCCCACAACGGCCAGTTTCCCCGCCCATCGATCGCTCAGGCTGTTGGTCTGTTCCTCGAGCCGCAGCTTGTCCTGCCGCAGCAGGTCGTGAATGGGCTCCTTCGTCAGGCGCTGATCATTCGGAGTCAGGCACCAGTCGATATAAAACGCGCCGTTGCGATCGATCGGGATCACCCGCTCCACCTCGTTCGGCCCGCGCAGCCGGATGGTTCCCCGATCGAGATCGATGTCGGGGCGGGTGAGGTCCAGGTGCAATTCCTGGGCGGCGAGCACGATTCCCAAATTCCAAATGCGTTCGTCTGTGAACGGTTTGGCCCTGGGCGCCATGCCGCGGGGGATTTTGTCGCCGACGAAATCCGCCAGGTCGAAATTCCCGTTTTCATCCAGCGGCACTTCGATGTCAGGATTGCCGGTGCGTTTGAGGATGATTTTGGAGGGTTCGATCCGGGCCTTGGCCAGGTCGACGCCATAATCCGGGGTGGAGGCGACCTGTTGAAAAAGCGGATGCCAGTTGCGGCGGACGCGGAACGCCTGGGCGCGGCGCAGTACGCCGTCGGAATCCTTGTTGGTGTCGGTGGAGATGTCGCCGAGCGCCAGCGCATTGGTGCGGAAAAGGTCGGGTGGGGTGACGCCGGTGGTGTCGGCGAGGATAACATTGCCGGCGCGGCGAAGCTGGAGGGCAAAAAACTCGTCCGATTCCATGAACTTGTCGTTCGCCATGTGGACCGACGGATGGTCATGGCGGATTTCGCCAAAGACCACATCAAGGGCGACCGCCTTGACGTGCTGGGCTTTGAGTTCCTCGACGAGGCGACCGTAGACCTGTCGTGGCCAGTAGAGACCATACGCGTATCCGAGGGAGTTGTCCTGCACGGCGACGATGCTGTCGTCGTTGATATCGATGAATCCCAGGTTGGTGCTGACGGAGGGGGAGAACTTGAGGGATTCGCGGACCCGCATGTCGTAGGTGAGGCATTCGAGGCGTTCGAACAAATCGAGGTGGCCGATGCGGACGAGGCAGACGAGGGCGATGACGCCCGCGGCGATGAGAGCCGGAGCCAGTTTGGCGGGCTTGAGCTTCACGGGAGGCGAACTAAACAAAAAAACCAGAGCAACACAAGGCTGCTCTGGTTGAAAGGGAGGCGGGACTCAATCTCAGTGGCCGCCCTGGCCGCTGGGCTGGGTCGGCGACAAGCAATAAATCGTGTGGTCCGTCGTGAAGAACAGCGGCGGAACGAGCGGGTGCAGGCGGAGTTCGCGGGCGATCGTGCTCAGGTCTTTGATGGCCGATTCCACCATCGGGGAGAGCTGGCCGGAGCGCGCGTCAAACTGCTGGCCGCTGCCGACGACCTGCGTCGAGACCGTGCCGTCCGCGCCCACAAACGCCATCACCACGGAACCCGTCAGCACCCGGATCACGCCGTCGGCGCTGATGTAGAAGATCGTTCCGCGAATGCCGGCAACGCCGTTCGGGATCTTGATTTCGTATTTGGAAGCCGTCGAGAGTTTCTTGACCGTTCCGAAAATGCGGCCGGCCTTGAGGTCGAGCTGCGTCTCGGTCACCGTATCCATCCCGGTCTGGTCCACCGTGAGCTTGTCAATCGAGAGCACCGTGTTTTCAAAGACGCGGACGGCGTCCTGCTCGGCCTTCGGCTGGTAAGCCATGCCGCTGCCGCCGCCGGCGCCCGCGCCGGGACCGGAGCTGCCGCCGGAAGACATCGCGGAGAGGGGTGTTCCCACCGCATCGGGATTGTTGAGGACGAGATCGACATAGGAGCCGGAGGCCGTCTGGATGATGGCGCCGGGCTTCAGAAGCGCGCCGGTCTTCAAGGGCTGCCACGCGGTGTTCACGCCGGTCATGTAGCGGGCCGAACCTTTAACGGTCACAACCTTTGCCAAACCCTGCTGCGCGCTTTGAGCCATTGCGCTCGCCGCCATCGCCAGGGCAATCCCGCACACAACCAATCCGCTGATAAAAGGTCGAATCTGTTTCATAGTTGTTCCCGGATACACGCGTTCTACTTTCTGAACCGTATTTTTACAGATATGCTGCTGCCTGTCAACCGAATATTACGATTGTGCAGAGCAGGATCCCGGCCGTCCGGCCCCTGCAAAAAACCCGCCTTTTTTCCCCGAAAACAGGCCTTTTTCAATCCGCTTTCCCCGGCGGCTTCGCGCCTTCAACCAACTTGCGCTTAATAATTTGCAGGTAAGCATCCGCAATCGGGTTCTCGTCGTACTCCAGACGCTTCGATCGACGAAAGCATTCCCCGGCCGCCCCGTAGTCGCCAATCTGGACATAATGCCACCCCAAATGGGCAACCGTGAAGTAACCGTTCGGGTCCAGCAGCAACGCTCGGTCAAAATACGGATACGCCTCGTTCGTCCGGCCCAGCCAGTCCAGGCACATGCCGTATCGCATGTAGCTGTAACCATGGTAGGGATTCAACTGTCGCGTTTTGTCGAACCACCCCATCGCCCGCGTCGCCAGGTCTTCGTAATCGGATCCGCCTTCCCAGCTTTGCACGCGCAACGCCTCCCCGATCGAATAGGTCACGTCAAAATTCCGCGGCTCGATCGCGTGCGCCTTCTCGAGGTTCGCCACCTGTTCGGAGGAAAAATTCGGCGACCGCCCCGCGGCGTCGATCCATCGCTGCGACTGTGCCCGCAGACATCCCTGCCATCCGAGCCAGCCGGCGGCGGCGGCCAGCACGAGAGTCACGGCCGCGCGGGGCGCGGGGTTCAGGCGGACCCAGCAGCGGTCGGATGCGTAGCGGAAGGCGGACGCGGCGACGGCCATGAGCGTGACGGCGGCGGCCGCGTTGGCGGGGATGTGCATGTTGAAATCGAGTAACGAGTGGACGAGGATGGCCAGCAGCCCGATGGAGCTGCCGAGGAGCAGGGCGAACCGGTTGCTGCGGCGGCCGCCCAGCTCGGATCCCCCGCCTGCGGCGGCCGGCCAGGCCTGCGCGACGCCTAACCAAAATATAACCCACGCTGCCGCCACCAGCGCGAACCCCGCGATCCCCCAGTCGACCAGCGTGTTCAGGTAATCGTTGTGAACCCGGTCCGGCTCGAGCTGGATCGATTCCGGCCGGAACGCGCGGAAACGGTAATTGAAATGGTCCGGGCCGATTCCCCACCAGGGATTGGTCCGCCAGAGCTGGAGGGCCGGCCTCCAAAGCTCCGTCCGGGCGCTGTCGTTGATCTGGTTGTGCGCGGTCAGTTCGTGGATGCGCGCGTGGAACAGCGTGGTTTTGGGAATGAACCACGCCGCGGCCGCGGCGAGGAGAATCAGCATGGCGGCCGACGCGATGCGGTAGCCCGGGCGGCGGAGGAGGATGGCGAAGAGGGCGACCAGGGCCGCGCCGGAAGCCACCCATCCGCCGCGGGACAGCGTCACGGCGATGCCGCCGAGGATGACGCAGGTGGCGTAGCCCGTGACCACCTTCAGGCCGGGCCGCGCGCGGCTGACGAGGGTCCAGGCCGCGCCGAGCGGCAGCACCATTTCCAGGAAGCCCGCCAGGTGGTTCGGCGAAATGTAGGTGCCCGACGCCCGGTGCGCGTTCTGCACGGTGAACATCCAGACGCGGTTGGAGCCCGTGACGAACTGGAACAGCGCGTAGCCGCCGAGCAGCATGCCGAGCCCCACCAGCAGGAGAACGATCCACTGCTGCGTCTCCTGGCGGTAAAGATTGTTCAGCACCACGCCGTAGAGCGACGCGTAGAGGATCACTTTCACCAGCTCCAGTCGCGCGGCGTATTCGATCTCGCTGGTGCAGTAGCGGGCGATGGCATAGCCCGTGAACGCGAGCACGGCCCAGTTCAGCGGCGGCCAGAGCAGTTGCGGGCGGGGACTGATCCACAGCCTGGCGGCCCAGAGCAACAGCAGGGCCGCGGTGAGAAACTGGAGCACGAGCAGGTGGCGTGGGACCACCGCGCCCATGGCCAGCGGGCCGTAAGCCAGGAGAAGCAGGACCAGCCCGAGGATGACGCGCTCGCACCACTTGTCCGCGGTTTCGCGATTCATTCGAAAATCAAACTAGGGAAAACCCCCGGTCACGTCACGCGAATTTGAACCTCCCGCGTGGGAAAGGGGTTGACGCTAATTCCGGAGGGTGGGGCGAGACTCCGTCGAGCTCTGACTGGGGCCGGGAGGATTGTTGGATAAATGGATTGTTGGATTGTTGGATGGCTTCGCGCGACGGTCTTCCCATTTATCCAGGAATCCAACAATCCACCAATCCAGTCTTTTCGAGGGCTCGACGGAGTCTCGCCCCACCTTTGTTGGCTGGGAATTCCAAACTTCAGTTGCCCGTGAACTCGCGCGGATCGGTGATTTTGCCGGTGAGCGCGCTGGCGGCGACAGTCGCCGGCGAGGCGAGGAACACCTGCGATTCCTTGTCGCCCATGCGCCCGGGGAAATTCCGGTTGGTGGCGCTGATGCATTTGATCCCGGCCTTGTTGATGCGGCCGAAGGTGTCGACCGGCCCGCCCAGGCAGGCGGCGCAGCCGGCGTTCTCCGTCATCTGCACACCCGCGCCCACCAGCACGTCCCAGATCGTCTGCGCGCCCCAGTAAGTCGTCTGCAGGTCCCGCACAATGTCCGGCGTCGCCGGCACCCCGAACGTGTCGATCGCCACCCGCCGCCCCCGCAGCACGCGGGCGAATTCCACGAAATCGCTCGTCTTGCCGCCGGTGCACGACCCGATGTAAGCGCGGTCGAGCTTGATCGAACCGAGTTCCTTCGCCTTCTTGCGCTGGCCCGGGTCCGGGTGGCACGCCACGGTCGGTTCGAGCTTCGAAAGATCCACCGTCAGTTCGTAAACGAATTTCTGGTCGGCATCGGGTTCCACGGGTTCATACGATTGCCGGGTCCCGTTGAGCCGGGTCCTCGCATCCACATATTCCGCCGTCCGCGAATCGAACGGGAACATCGCGTTCTTGCCGCCCGCTTCGATCGCCATGTTGGCCACCGTCATCCGGTCGTCGATCGACAGCGACGCCACGCCGGGTCCGTCGAACTGCATCGCACGGTAGGTGGCGCCGTCGAACCCGATTTCCCCGATGCAATGGAGGATGATGTCCTTTGCCATGACGCCGGGCTGCATGCGTCCTTCGAGCCGGAAGTGCATGGTCTCGGGAACCTTGATGAGCAATTTGCCGGTGCCCATGACGAAGCCGGCGTCGGTGTTGCCGATGCCCGTGGCGAACTGGTTGAACGCGCCGGCCATGCAGGTGTGGGAATCGGTGCCGAACAGCACTTCGCCCGGCCGCGTGTGGCCTTTTGCCGGGAGCGCGGTGTGGCAGACGCCCGCGTAACGGGAGCCGTATTGCCGCTTGAGATTGCCCCGGACGGCGTCGAATTTCCACGTCCCGTTCGGGTCGTCGATGACGTCGTAAAAATAGGGGATGTCCTGCTCCCTCACGAATTCGCGCAGGATGTCCACGTTCCGGTTCGACAGCGAATCGGCGGTGAAGATGTAATGGTCGGGGATGATGACGACGCGCTGGCGGTCCCAGACCTTCGCGGTCTTTCCGAATTCGCGCTTGAAAACACCGATGGTGCCCGGGCCGCACACGTCATGGGTCATCAGGACATCGGCCTTCACCCAGATGTTGTCGCCCGCCTGAACGCGGGCCTTGCCGGCCGCGCGCGCCAGAATTTTCTCTGTCAACGTCATAGCACCCTACTTTAGAACAAGGAATGGAAGGGACGCAAGGGACGAAAAGGACCCAATCGCTCCCGCGGATGAATCCTGGGAGGGACGGCGTCCCCGCGCCATCAGAGCCCTCGGGAATTTCCGGGATCCTGTTTCCAGCGGATCGCGAGTTGTAGCAGTTCGCTGGCGCCTTTGAGATTGAGCTTTTCCTTGATGCGGACGCGGTAGGTTTCGACGGTTTTGACGTCGATTCGCAGTCGTTCCGCGATGTCGCGCGTGTTCAGACCGCTGCCGGTCAGGTCGAAAACCTCGAGCTCGCGGTCGGTCAACAGGTCCGAGACCGAGCCGGCCTGGGTGCGGGGACTGCCGGTGAGCCGGCCCAACACGTGCGCGGCGGTTTTTTCGTTCAGGTAGATTTCCCCCGACAACACGCGGCGAATGGCCTGGAGAATCCGCCGTGTCGCCTCCTGCTTGGTAATATATCCCCGAGCCCCGGCTCGAATCACGCGTTCCGCGTACAGGGATTCGTCATGCATTGAAACCACCAGCATCAGCACCTTCGGCCAGCGCGCCCGGATGTCTTTGATGAGCTCCAGTCCGTTGGAATTCTTGAGCGCGAGGTCGATGATGACGAGCTGCGGGTGGGCGGCTTCGATGGTCTGCAGCGCGCCGGTGCGGTCCTCGGCCTCGGCGCACACCGAAAGGTCCGGCTCCCCGTTGATGATCTCCGAGAGCCGCTCGCGCACGATGGGATGGTCGTCCACCAGCACGATGCGGGTGATCTTGTCGGCGGCCTTGTCGGATTTGGCGGGTGGCGTCATGAATGGCTCCGGGATTTTCGGGGAATGTCGCATAGAACGACGGTGCCGCCCAGCGCGCCGCGGCTCACGCGCAACCGGCCGCCCAGGGTCCGGGCCCGGTATTCCATCGTGTGAAGGCCCATGCCCGCCGCGGACCGCGCGGCGGGATCGAAACCGACCCCGTCGTCGCGCACGGTCAGTTCGACCCGGTTCTCCTCTTCGGCGAGGTGGATTCGCAGGACGAGCGCGCGGCTGTGTTTGAGGGCGTTGTTCACGGCTTCCTGGGCGATCCGGTAAAGGTGCGTGGCGACGACGGAATCGCACGCCGGCCCGGGCAGGGGCGCGTCGCACACGCAGTGCACCTGGAATCGCTCGGAGGTCATCCGCGCCAGCTCATGCAGCGCCGGGACCAGGCCTTCGGTCTCCAGGCGGACCGGGTAGAGCCCGCGCGAAACGCGGCGCGATTCGGTGATGGCTTCATCCAGGACGGTGGAGATCCGTTCGGCTGTGGCGGCCTCGGGCCGTTGCTGGCCGGCGAGCGATTGCTGAAGCGAATTGGCGTCGAACGCCGCCCCGACCAGTTGCTGGCACAATCCGTCGTGAATATCCTGGCCGATGCGCGCCTGCTCCCGGTCGCTGATTTCCAGGATCTGCCGTTCCAGCCGGAACCGCTCGGTGACATCGGTCGCCACCACCAGGAATCCGTCGATCTCCCCGTCCTGCCCGGGCGTGGGCCGGTGATGGCATTCGAGCACAACCGGGCCCGCTTCCAGCACCGCGCTGAATTCCTCGCCCGCCAGCGTCCGGCGGATGTTCTCGACCAGCCCGGGAAACCGGTCGCCGGTTGTCCTGAAGGATTGCCCGATGATTTGAAGCGGCTCCAGGTCCACCGCCTTGAGCGCCTGCCCGTCCGCGAAGGTGATCCTGCCGTCGCGGTCGCCCGCAACAAGCGCAATCGGGGAGGTGTGCACCAGGGTGCGCAGGTTGGCCTCGCTGGCGCGCAAGGATTCCTCCGCCCGGATGCGGGCAATGGCGCCCGCCGCCTGCGACGCGATCATTTCAATCCCCACCCGGGTTTTCTGCGGGATTTCGTCCAGCCGGTAGGACCCGAGATTGAGCATGCCGATGACCTCGCCCTTGTGCTGCACCGGCAGCACCGCCAGCGACCGCAATCCCTCACTGCCCCACAACACCTCCAGGTCGCGCGGGATCTGCTCCGCGCGCGCATAATAACTCTCCCGGCTCCGCACCAGCCGCGCCTCCGTCGCTTCCGGCTGGAAATGCGAAATCCTGCGGGCAAACGACCCCGATAATCCCCGGTGCGCCTCCAGGTCGAAACTCCCCGCCCGCGGGTCCATCAGGTAAACGCCGCCGCAGTCAATTCCCTGCAGCTGCAGCGCGATGTCCAGCAATCGCTCCAGCGCGAACCGCATGTCGCTCGTCGAACTCAGCGCCACGCCCACGTCGCGCTGCGCCCGCAACAACTGCTCCGTCTGCTTGCGCTCCGTTATGTCCTCCACAATCCCCACCAGCCGGTAAACGGTGCCGTCCTCCCTCTTCACCGGGAACGCCCGGTCATGAACCCAGCGCAGGCTGCCGTCCGGCCGCACCACCCGGAATTCCTCGTCGTAATCCCCGCTCACCTGCTTGGTGTAGGTCGCCTGGCTCACCCGCTGCCTGTCCTCGGGATGGATATGATCGAGCCAGGTGCTCGGCGACAGGTAGAGCGACTGTCGGTTTTCGCCCCAGATGTTTTCGAACTCGGGGCTGACGTAGTGCACCTGGGATTTGTCGACGTCGGTGACCCAGAAGACGTCGGTGATGTTTTCGGTGACCTGTTTGAAGAGCTGGAGGGATTCGTGGAGGAGTTCGGCGGTTTCCTTGTGTTCCTCGGCCTCGCTGCGGAGGCTGGCGGTGCGTTGTTCAACTTTTTGTTCGAGTTGCCGCATCAGGCGGCCGGCCTGCGCCGCCAGCCACGTGATGGCGGCGAACCCAAGCACCCGGGCCAGCGTGTTCCACGCCAGCACGCCTGCGGAGAACGGGTAGCCGGACCGGACATCCGCCAGGAAGATGAACAGCGCCGACACCAGCGTCCCGCACCACGCCACCGGCACCCCGGCTGTCCAGCCCAGCAGCGCGCAGGCCAGCAGGTAAAAATAATCCAGGTCGAGCCGCCTCAGCAGCGTGAGGTTCAGCCCCCCGATCGCGAACAGGGCCAGGAACCCGCCGCCCAGCAACAGGGCGCGAAACCGGCGCTCTCCCGATGCGGAGCGCCCGAGCGCGGCGGCCGCGCTTGAAACGGCGGATTCCAGGAGCCGCCCGGGTGGATCCGCGGGGGCGGCGGGGATGTGGAGCTGGGACATAAAATCTACTTGTTAAGTGTTAGGAAAATCCGGTCCCGGCGCACCTCCGTGGAAGCCGGCCCCGATTCACCGGCCGGCATGCTAGCACAATTGCGTGCCGCTGTGAATGTGAAATCCGGCGGAAAACGGGGATTTTTTGTAGGGTTTAGCCTTACAACATTTTCAGGGTTAACCCTACAGACAGGCAAGGCGCGGGCATGATACAACAGGTCCTGCAAGGTCGGAGCCCTCTCCGGCGAAGGATCACAAGGAGGGCGGCGGCGGAAGCTCATTCTCGCCGCGTTGCGAAGGCCGGGGAGGGCCCGATAGTCGATTTCGAGCATGAGGTTTGGCATGCTCCGCAAGGTGGGGACGCGCCCCGGAGCGCAAGGATGATCGGGGGGCGCGGAAATCCAACTACGTTCCCGGGGAACGGTCCGGATCGAGGGTCTGTGAAAGCGTTGTGCAGACGTCAGGCCGCGAGTGACGGTTTGCGATCCGGACCGCCCGGGGGCGGTTGGGGAAGGGAGGATTGCTGGATTGTTGGATCAATGGATTTCCTCCCGGGCTGTTGACAAACCTTCGCTCCCCCTTTCTCCATTCTGCATTCTACCTTCTGCTTTTTCTACGCCGTTAATTCCGCCGAGAGATCGAACCGTTCAAACAGCCCGCCCAGCAGGTAAATGCCGGCTGCGGCTTCGGCGGCGAGGATGAGCGCGGCGAACAGGGCGCCCGCAGGCACGGCGGGCACCGCGCCCGCCGCGAACCGGACGGAGAAAAAAACCACGGTGAACGCGATGGCCGCCGGAAGCAGCGCGATGACTAGCGCCAGCATCTGGCCGATGCCCATGATCAACCGCTGGCCGGTCACTTCGATCCCGCGCGCGCCGTCCTTGCCGGCTGTCATCCAGGCCGGGAACAGCAGCACCCCGGCGTTCGGGATCAGCAGCGAGATAAAATTCAAAATCGGCAGCACCACCGCCGCGCTCAGCGACAACACCAGCGTCCAGGCCGGGAACGACCGGAAAAACAACACCACGTCCACCCCGATCAGCACCCATTGAATCGCCGTCAGGATCGCCACCGGCGCCAGCAGTTCCCCCAGCACAATCTGCCAGCCGCGCATCGGGTACATCTTGAGCACGTCCACATGCATCAGGTCCTGACGCAGGTCCACCCGGGCGACCTGCGGCCCGATGATCACCACCCAGAAACCGAACACGCCCGACAAACTGCCGACGATCGGCAGCCAGTTCGATCCGTGCATCGTCGTGCTCATGACCGCGAACGGCATCAGCACGATGATGGCGGCCAGGATGGCGATGCGCAGGGTGAACATCTGCCCGGCGGCGACGAGGTTTTTCCACAACAACGCCACCGGCGACGGCCCGAGCGGCCGCAGCCGGAAAGGCGACCGCCGCGGCCGGTATTTCACCCCCGCTTTCCCCGATCGCACCGCGGACATCCGGTCGGCCATCTTCTGCGACGCCTCCAGGGAAGCTTCCTCGAACGCCACATCGCTCCGGATCACCCACGCGTAATGCGCCGCCACAAGGATCAGCGCCGGCAACAGCGCCCAAAGAAACGCGGCGCCATTTGGCGCCAGGAAAACCCGGGTCAGAATCCGGAACGGAAACAAGATCCACGGCACCGGGCCCGATGTCAGCACGCGCCGGGCGTAATCGCCCGCCATGTCAGCGAAGTCCTTCGACAATTCGGCGGGATTGTTCCCGGCCTCCTGGAGCCGTTCCGGGTGGAATGCCGTCTCGGGCGACGGCAATGTTTTGGCGGCCCATGCCGCGACGATGACGGCGGCGACGGCGAGCAGGGCCAGGATCGCGACACGCTGCCGGCGGCTCGTGATGCCGCGGTCCAGCAGCATTGTGCGCGTGAACGAAGCGCCCATCGCGTGCAGGTTCAACGTGGAAAAGATCAAGTACCAGCCCGCGGCATGGATCCACGGATTCCCGCCGAACCGGTTTGAAATCAGGGTGAGCACGAAGGTGGTGATGAAGATTCGCAACTGGGCGCGGGCCAGCTTGAATTGCACCAGCGTTTGGCGGGTGACGGGCGCCGGGAAGAGCATCGAAATCTCCGCCTCGGTGAAGGTCAGCGCCGCGCGTTGCGCCGGGAAAATCCACATCATCAGCACCACCACTGCCAGCACAAGGGCGCCGAGCGATTCCAGCAGTTGCAGCGTTTCGGGCGCGGGCGCGCCGCCGTGCGCATGGCCGAATCCGCCGAACAGGTAGCGGAAGAAATACCAGTAGAAATACAGCCCGCCGACCACCGCGCCGACGAGGTATTTCGGCTGCTTCAACCGCTTGAACCGCGACGTCAGCCGGTTCTTGAACGAATGAAACTGCAGGTAGGCCAGGGCGCCGAGCATAGGTTAATTCGCCGCCGGCGGCAGTTCCCCGGCCGGCACCGCCTTCACCCCGTCGCCCGTCGCCCGGAAAAACACCGTCTCCAGGCTCGCATCGCCGGGTTGCGACGAAAACCGCCGCGTGATTTCGTCCAGCGTTCCGTCGATAATCTTCTGGCCGTTTTTCAGAATCAAAATGCGCGAGCAGATTTCCTCGACCAGGTGCAGCAGGTGGGAGCTGATGATGATGGCCGCCCCTTCACGCGCCCGTTTCAGGATGGAATCCTTCATGCGCCGGATGCCGTAGGGATCCAGCCCGGTGAGCGGTTCGTCGAAATAGATGACTTTCGGCGAATGAAGCAGTCCGCAGGCGATGGCGAGTTTTTGTTTCATGCCGCGGGACAGTTCGCCCGGGAGCGCGTTGCGCTTGTCCGAGAGTTCGAGCTCGTTGAGGAGCTGTTCGCCGAGCGCCTCGTGGTGTTCGACGTGATAGATCCGGGCCACGAACGTGAGATGCTGCTGGACGGTGAGATACTCGAACAGGCGCGGCTCGTCATTCAGGAAAGCGAGCTGCTGTTTCGCGCGGATGGGATCGGCGGCGATGTCGGTGCCGCACACGCGGATGAAGCCGCGCGTGGGCGGGATGATGCCGGCCAGGCAGCGCAGCGTGGTGGTCTTTCCCGCGCCGTTCGGCCCGACCAATCCCATGACCTCCCCGGGCTGCACGGCAAACGAAAGCTCGTTGACCGCCACAAACTCGCCATACAGCTTGGTCAATCCTTCTACGTGAATCATAACGGTCCGTCCGCGGCCCTCCCCGGGGCCCACCCGCGAAAACTAGCAACGCCAACCGGGCGAGTAAAGGCGCGAAGGTGGGGCGGGACGCGGTGGGGCGAGACTCCGTCGAGCCCTGACATCCAGCGGGGTGCTGGAGTCATGGAGTTGTGGAGTGCTGAAGAGACAGTCGCGCAAGTTTTTTTTCAATACTCCAGAACTCCACCACTCCAGCACTCCAATGTCTGCGAGGGCTCGACGGAGTCTCGCCCCACCTTGATTCGAGGGGCGATCCGCGATTTCACGATCGCGGCTGCAAAAAGGGGAATTCCCAATTTTCACCTAGAATTGCCGATCTTCGACAGAGCCGGTGCGGTTGGAATCGACTAAATTGATCTTGATTTATTGTCTCATGCGTTCGCGAATTCGAGTTCCCATCGGCGCAGTGATCCTGGCCATTTTGATCCTCGGCAACCCTTCACCTGGCTGCGCGCAATCTGCCTACAACTGGAAACTCGACGTCAACGCCTCCAACGGCCGCGCGGACACCACGGCGCCGGGATTCCTGCGCTGGGACCTGATCGGAGATTACACCGATTCCACCCGGCGAACCGCGCTTCGCAGCTTCACCAACAGCATCACGGATGAGTCGGGCTCGAACGTGGTCCTCGGGGTGATCACGTGCGCCTTGTCCCAAACCCAGCCGGCCGCGGCCGACTCCACCATTTACCTGAACGCGAATTGGCTCAACAAGAACGGCTCCAGCACCAGCACCGATCCGAACGCCGGCTACCGTCTGTCGTTCGACGGCGCCTGGGTGCACCAGAAAGACAACGTTTCCATCGACCGCCCGTACACCAACGGCGCCCTCAGCCTGTCGATCGCCGGCCTCCCGGACGGGCCGCACACGTTCACGACTTATCATAACAACATCTGGGGAACCAATTACGGGCCGATCAGCGGTTGCATCGTCAGCGTCAACGGAACCGTCATCACCAACATCGCTCCGTCCGTGCAGGTGACCAACGACGGCTACTGCGGCAGCGCGTTTTTCCAATGGACGGTTTCCGGAGGCGCGCCGGTGGTGATCCGGTTCGACCCGGACGGTTCCCAGGCGTTCAACACTGTCATCCTGAACGGGTTCGAAATCGACCGCCCGTCGGCGCCGGGAACGGTGGCGACGTCGCCGTACCCGGTGGACGGTGACGAGCATGTGTTTGCGGCGAACGACGCGCCGTTGCCGGGGACATCGGCGTCCGGGACGCTGGCGCTGGGCTGGCAGCGGACGGTGCGCGCGGTGTCGCACGATGTCTATTTCGGCACGACCAGCAACGCTGTGGCGGCGGCGGATCACAGCTCGCCCTGTTTCCTGGGCAACCAGGCGGTAACCAACCGGCTGATGTCGAACCTGGACAGCGCGCTCACGTATTACTGGCGGGTGGACGAGGTGACGCCGGACACGATTTACCGGGGTAATGTGTGGCGGTTCCGGACGCGGCACCTGGCGTTTCCGGGCGCGGAAGGCTACGGCCGGTTCGCGCGCGGCGGCCGGGGCGGGGTGGTCCTCGAAGTGACCAACCTGCTCGATTACGACAGCACGCTCGGCGAGGCGGTGATCCCGGGCAGCTACCGCGCGGCGATCGAAGCGACGGGCCCGCGAACCATCGTTTTCCGCGTGTCGGGCCTCATCCGGCTCAAGCGGCCGTGCACCCTCAACGCCGACAACGGCACCGTGACCATCGCCGGCCAGACGGCGCCGGGCGACGGCATCTGCCTGGCGAACTGGCGCGCCGGGGTGACTTCGTGCAGCGACGTGATTATCCGTTACCTGCGCTGCCGGCTCGGGGACGCGTCGCAGCAGGCGATGGACGGCATGGGCCTGGGCAACGCCAACCACGCGATCATGGATCATTGTTCGATCAGTTGGACGATCGACGAGGGAACCAGTTCGCGGCAGAGCGGGCCGGTGGGGTCGTCGTCGGCCAACATCACGTTCCAGCGAAACATCATCTCCGAGGCCCTGCAGCATTCCTATCACTATAATGCGTCCAACCGCACTAACTACGAGCAGCACGCGTTCGCGGGATCGATCAGCGGCGAAATCGGCAGCTACCACCACAACCTGCTGGCGCATTGCACCGACCGCAACTGGAGCCTCGCGGGCGGATTGGATCAAAGCTCGCATTACGCCGGGTCGCTCGATATCCGGAACAACGTCGTTTACAACTGGATTGGCCGCACCACCGACGGCGGGGTGATGCGCTGCAATTACGTCAGCAATTATTACAAGCCTTACCCGGCCAATCCCTACGCCAAGTGGCTGCTGAAACTCGATCCCATCACCGTGGCCTGGGGAATACCGACGTATTTTTTCCAGGGGAACGTGATGGAAGGAAAAGATTACGAATCCAACAACTGGGCCACCGCTTTCCAGAACGGCGCCACTTTCACCAACATCGTCCGCACCAATTCCGAAATCTTCCCCTCCTACGTCACTACCCAGACCGCGCGCGACGCCTACCGGATCGTGCTGTCGGACGTCGGCGCCAACCGGCCGCAGCCGGATGCCATCGACCGGCGGATCATTCAGGAAGTGTTGACCGGGACGACGCATTACAAAGGCACCAACGGGCCGAATTACACCATTAACGGCGTGCCGCAGGCGGGCAGCCCGAATTATGCCGGGATCATCGACAGCCCGAACGACGTGCGCGACGCGACGAATTCGCCGAACGCGCCGTGGCCGGCGTATGCCGCGGATTTTCCGGACGCCGACAGCGATCACGACGGCCTGCCGGACTGGTGGGAGCGGCTGCACGGGACGGATCCGAATTCGGCGTCCGGCGATTTTTCGGATTCGAACGCCGACCCGGACGGCGACGGCTACACGAACCTGGAGGATTATCTCAATTGGCTGGCGTCGATTCATGCCCGCTGCTTCCAGGACAGGGCGCTGGACATCGACCTCGCGGACTACGCACGCGGACTGACCAATCCCGTGTTCAGCGCGGCGAGCGCCTTGCATGGAACTGTGACAATGAATCCGGACGGTCACACGGCGCGCTTCGTGCCGGATGCGGGCTACACGGGCACGGCGGGGTTCGGGTTCACGGCAACGGACGGGCTGGTGCTGTCGAACGCGGTGTCGATCATGGTGGTGCCGGGAGTGGCGCAGTTCCGTGAGATGCTGGTGCCGGCGGCGGGGGAACTGGCCTTGATCGCTTACGGGACGCCGAACACCACGTTTTATCTTCAGGCCGCCACAAACCCGGTGGCGGGTGCATGGCAGGTGCTGGAAACGAACCAATTCGACAGTGCCGGGCAGTGGGGCTGGAAAAATCTGTCCGCGCCAACGCCGCCGGTTTTCTTCAGGCTGCAACTAAAATAGCGGGAGGGCCGGCATCCCCGCCGGTGCAATGATTCGTTGGACGTGAAGATCGGGAACGTGCCTGGGGTTGCCTTTATAGCATTTTCAAGAAAGTCGTGGCCGCAAAAAGGCACAAAAGACACAAAAACCCCGTTTGATTTTGCGCATTTTGTGCCTTTTTGCGGCTACAGTATCTCTTGACCAGATCTACTCGGATTGGGGACGCCGGGGACGGCACTGCTGTCCAGTTAAGGCGGTCAGGGGAGTGCAGATTTGTTAATATTCACAGGTGTCTGGAGAGGGTTTGGGTATGTGATCGATTTGGAGGCGGAAACATGCCGGTCTGGTGTCGCCAGAGCATCTTCATGTCAGGCAGGGATATGCACCGAACAAGAGGCAGAATTTGGGCCTATGGAGCGGTTTTGGGGGTTGTTTTTTCGCCCATAAGGCCCATGCCTTAGATTGAGCACGCGCCTGATCGACTCTAAGGAGCAAAAAACGAGGCCAAAAATCGCTCTATAAGGCCTAAAAACCCACTCAAAACGTCGCATCTGCCTCGATGAAAATAGCTTCCTCTGGCGACACCAGATGGTGCCGCCGGTTTTCTTCAGGCTGCAACTAAAATAGCGGGAGGGCCGGCATCCCCGCCGGTGCAATGATTCGTTGGACGTGAAGATCGGGAACGTGCCTGGGGTTGCCTTTATAGCATTTTCAAGAAAGTCGTGGCCGCAAAAAGGCACAGAAGGCACAAAAAACACGTTCGATTTTGAGCATTTTGTGCTTTTTTGCGGCTGCAGTATCTCTTGACCAGCTCTAGTCGGACTGGGGACGCCGGGGACGGCGTCCCTCCCGGAGATGGATCAAGGCAGCACGTCGAGGCGGTAGAAGCGGCGGCCGAGGGTCCCGGCGCCGGGATCCACCAGGGAAACCGTTCCACCGTTTCCAATCAACTGGTCCGCCAACACCGTCCAGCTTCCCGCGGCCAGGTCGGTGCGCGCCTCCACCCGGCAGACCACGCCCGGCGCCGAATTGATTCCCAGCGTCACATCCGGATTCGCGACGCCGAGCACCGACAGTTTGATTGTGGAGGCGGCGTGGGTCGGATTCGTTCCTGCCAGGAATTCCTGGTAATTGCTGAGGCCGTCCTGGTCGGGATCGCACGCCGCGCACGACTGCGAGTTCGTTGTGGTGCCCGTGCCGCCGAACCGAAAACTGCGCCAGGCATTCGGGATTCCGTCCCCGACACTGTCGGTCGCGGCGACGGTGACACCGCCGGACAGCGGCGACGTGTTGCCGGACGGGTCGGTGGCGGTGGCGGTGAGGATCCACCCGGCCGGTACCGGTCCGAGCGTGGCGTTGAGCCCGGCATTGCCGCCGGCGCCGGTGGTGGCGTCGGCGGAGCCCAGCCAGGTTTTGGCCTGGATCGAGAACACCGGCGGCGGGCTGGCGAAATAATCGATGTGAAACACGGTGTTCGGCAGGCTGGCGAGGCTGCCGGTGACGACGGTGTTCGTGCCCACGGTCGCGGACGCGAGCGCGGGTGGGGCGGCGGATTGATTGGCCGAGGAATACAGCGCCAGGCTGTTGCCGCCGTTTCCGTAAATCGAATTCGCGCGCACCGCGTTATTGGTTGTCGTCGCGTCGAAGAGCTGGATGCCGTCGTCCGAATTGCCGGCGACAAGGTTGGCTGCGGCGGGGGAGGCGCCGCCGACCTGGTTGTCGTGGGCGCCGTCGAACAGGCTGACGCCGCTGAAGGTGTTCGGGATCGCCGCGGACGCGGAGGCGTTGAGGCCGATGGTATTTCCCTGGATAATATTGCCGGCGCTGTAGCCGTCGGCCAGCACGCCGTAGTTGCCGTTGCCGGAAATGACATTGCGGGAACCGGGGCCGCCGCCGACGAGGTTGGCCTGGGCGCCGTAGAAGAATTCAACACCCGACCAGGCGTTAGGAATTGCGGAGTTGCCGGCGGGGTTCAGGCCGATGAGGTTGCCGGCGATCGTGTTGGCGGTGGTGTTGGCGTCCCCGACGGCGACGCCCTGGCTGAGGTTCCCGGAGATGACGTTCCCGGCGCCCGGGGCGGAGCCGCCGACCAGGGTGCGGGTGGCGCCGTCGCGGAGCGCGACGCCGGCCCAGGTGTTGCCGAGCGCGGCGTTGCCGGCGGCGTTCAGGCCGAGGAGGTTGCCCTGGATGATATTGTTGGAACTGCCGGGCTCGGAGATGCCCACGCCGTTGTTGCCGTTGGCGGAGATGACGTTGCCGGCGCCCGCGGCGGTCCCGCCCACCAGGTTGCCGGGCGAATCGTAGAAGATGCTGACGCCCGACCACCCGTTGCCCAGTGCGGCAAGGCCCGACGCGCTGATCCCGATGTAATTTCCCTGGACCGTGTTGTAGCCGGTGCCGGCATCTCCAATTTCAACCCCGTGCAGGCCGTTCCCGGAAATCACGTTGCGGGCCCCGGCGGTCAAACCGCCGACCAGGGTCGATTGCGCGCCGGCACGGATGCCGACGCCGGACCAGGTGTTGGAGACCGCGGCGCCGGACGGGTTGTTCCCGATGAAATTGCCCTGGATGCTGTTGCCGACGGTGCCGGTGTCGTGGAGCAGGACGCCGTAGTTCCCGTTGCCGGCGATGTAATTGCCCGAGCCGGGCGCGGTGCCGCCGACCACGTTATTGGAGGCGCCTTCGAAGATCTCGATGCCGGACCAGGTATTCGCGAGCGCGGCAGTCCCGGTGGCATTGAGCCCGATGAAATTGCCCGCGACCTGGTTGTTGCGGCTTCCCGAACGGAGAACCACGCCCTGGATGGCGCTGCCCGAAATCACGTTCCGCGCGGCAGCCGTCGTGCCGCCGATGAGGTTGCTGCTCGCGCCGTTCTGAATCTCGACCGGATTGTAGCGGTTCGTGGCAGGAATGGTGCCCGAGGGATCGACGCCAAGGAAGCAGCCGGCGACGACATTGCCGGTGGCGTTGGTGGTGTCGATCACCAGGCCGTAGGCGTTGAAGCCGCTGATAATGACGGATCGCACCGTGCAATTCGTTCCCGCGAGGCGCAGGCCGTTGGCAAATGTGTCCGGATACGGCAACCGCGCGCCGTTCAGCAAAATTTCCGGGCCGGCAGGATTGGAATTGGTGGGCTCGGTGCCGCCGTCCAGCGTCGTTGCGTGCACGAGGCTGGGCAGTTTGTCCGAGGGCTGGATGTTGAAAACCTGGTTGCTGTAACCCGTGTCCGTGACCGGGATGTTGAAACTGACGG
Organism: Verrucomicrobiota bacterium; assembly: GCA_046346665.1. Classification (GTDB taxonomy): domain Bacteria; phylum Verrucomicrobiota; class Verrucomicrobiia; order Limisphaerales; family JAXMHQ01; genus JAXMHQ01. Next base: position 101,536 of record JAXMHQ010000003.1, on the reverse strand, counting down.
TGGTTCCCGGGTGGTCGAAGGCGTAATACAACGCCGCGCGCAGGCTGCCCGGCCCGCTGTCGAGCGTGTTCGTGACCACCGGCGTCAACACCGGCCCGGCGCCATACACCGTCGCCATCCCCGCGCGATCCGACGCGCTCAACACGGGATCAAACTGGCTGCCCATGATGTCCAGATACTGAACGTAGGCCGGCAGCGGCTCGATGGTGTCCAGCGTGTTCGCCGAAAACGCCGCGCGGTAGTAATGCATGACCGACAGAAAGTCGTAGGCGGTTTTGTTCTGGGAGTTGCCGAGCTTGACGAAGTTTCCCTCGGCACCGGGGATGATGTTGGCGCTGAAGATGGTGACATAGGAATCGCGGTCGGAGCGCTGGTGTTCGTGGACAAGGCCGAGGGCGTGGCCGATTTCGTGGCAGAGCGTGGGATGGTTCCAGGCGCCGTCGCTGATGGCCAGGAACTGCTGCCCGCCCACCATGCCCACGGCCGAATGACCCCCTTCGCCGGAGGTCATTTGCTGCTGGACGGTGATGTAATTGGACTGCGTCGTCCGGAGAATGAAATGAAGATTCGCGAAGGTCGCCCACTCGGCGGCGCAATCAAGGAAGACCTTCTGGTGCGCGGGCGTGACGGATCCGTCGAAGTTGTAATACACATTCCCGCCCGTCCAGGTCGGGATCGTGCCGTCGAACGCCGATTTCTCGCCCGTCAGTTGCGCGCGCCAGGCTCTCAGGTTCGACACGAGAATCTGCATGTCGCCGACAGTCGCGGTCGATTGCCCGGCGGGAACCGCGGCAAGAATGCGATCGATCTGGGAGATATCCCAGGTGTTGTTCTGGGCACGGACCGGTGCGAGCGACGCCGCGATCACGACCCACACCGCCCCCAGCCGGCAAAAAGGAGTTTTCATGATTAAGCTTCTGGATCAACGTATCTTATAACATTGCCGCGGTATTCTGGCAAGGGCGGCGTAAGTCGAAAGCGCGGTTTGCGGCGAGGGTCAGGAGCGCGGCTGTGTCCGCAAGGACCAGCCGCAGAAACGGTCGATAATCCAGGCGCCAGGCAAACTCGGGCACGTCCGAAGTCATGACCTCCCTGCGGCTGATCCCAAACAGCAGGGATACAGCCGCGCTCCGGGAATTGCCTCCAGGTCTACACCGCGCCCGCAGCCGGAAAAATCCGTGTGCATCCGTGTCCATCCGTGGTTAAACTCCCCGCGCGATTATGGAATACGAAGCGGTCATCGGCCTGGAAACTCACGTCCAGCTCAAGACGAAATCGAAGATGTGGTGCGGATGCGCCAACGCGTTCGGCTCGCCGCCCAACACCAACGTCTGCCCCGTCTGCCTCGGGCTCCCCGGCGTCCTGCCCGTCCCGAACGACGAGGCGCTCCGCCTGACCGTCCTGACCGGCCTGCTCCTGGATTGCGAGATCCCGCGGTTCGCCAAGTTCGATCGCAAGAGCTATTTCTACCCGGACATGCCGAAGAATTACCAGATCACGCAGTACGACAAGCCGTCGACCGCGAACGGCTGCCTGGAATTCGAGTTCCAGGGCGGCATCGCCCGCGTCCGCATCACGCGCGCCCACCTCGAGGAGGACGTCGGCAAGAACATCCACTTCGACCGGAGCAGCGGTGTCGATTTCAACCGGGCCGGCGTGCCTCTGATGGAAATTGTGTCGGAACCCGACATCACGAGCGCGGACATGGCCTATGAATATCTGAACGCGCTGAAGGACATCCTGGTTTACGGCGGGGTGAGCGACTGCGACATGGAGAAGGGGATGGTGCGTTGCGATGTCAACGTGAGTGTGCGGCCGAAGGGGGCGAAGGAACTGGGCGCGAAGATCGAGATCAAGAACATGAACAGTTTTTCCGGCGTCCGGCGCGCGTTGGAATACGAGATTCCCCGGCAGATCGCCGTCGTGCAAAAGGGCGGGAAGCTGGTGCAATCTACGCGGCGCTGGGATGACGACGCGGGCATCACGGACGAGATGCGGACGAAGGAGCATGCGCACGATTACCGGTATTTTCCGGATCCGGACCTGATGCCGCAGGCGCCGACGGACGCGTGGCTGGCGGAGGTGAAGTCGCGCGTGGTGGAGCTGCCGCTGGCGCGCAAGCGGCGGTTCATGAAGGATCATGGGTTGCCGGAATCGGACGCGGAAACCTTCAAGAACGACGTGCCGCTGGGCGATTATTTTGACGGCATCGCCGGGAAAACGAAGAATCCCAAGCTGATCGCCAACTGGGTGATCAACAATCTGCGGGCGAAGCTGGGCGAGACGGGGACGGGCCTGGCCGATTTGAAATTCAAACCCGAGGCGCTGGTGGAACTGGTCGGACTGGTGGAGGCGAAGACGATCAGCAACGCGGCGGCGCAGCAGGTGTTCGCGGAAATGTTCGCCACCGGCAAGGCGCCGGCCGCGGTGGTCCAGGAAAAAGGGCTGGCCCAGGTCAGCGACACCGGGGCGATCGAGAAGTTGTGCGACGAAGTCATCGCGGCGAACCCGGGTCCGGCGAACGATTTCAAGTCCGGCAAGGAAGCCGCCCTGAATTTTCTGAAGGGCCAGGTGATGAAGCTGAGCAAAGGCAAGGCGAACCCGGCCCTCGCCGGCGAAATCCTCGCGCGCAAGCTCAAGGCTTCTTAACCACGGATGGACACGGATCAAAGCAGAAGACCTTTGACGCGAATTAACGCGAATTAGCACGAATTCTGCGGAAAAACTTCACCCGGCCTGATCTTACTCTGTAGCCACGATCGTGAGATCGCGGTGTGCCGCCCCCACCCAGAAAAATTCGTGTTAATTCGCGTCCATCCTTTATCCGTGTCCACCCGTGTCCATCCGTGGTTGAGATCTTCACAAAAAAAATCGCGTGGAGGAGACCGGCTCTCCTCCACGCCTCGCGAAGCGATTCATCCCCCATGGCTAAATGTCGGATAGCGACCGCATCCGCGAGATGGTTCTACCTCCTTTGGCTTTGGCACAGAGAAACAAACCCCGCCCACCCCGCGGGCGGGGAAGACCCGGGCTCCCATCCGGTCCCCGCCGCAACTCCGCCGGCAGGCGGGCGTCCCCAGGCTCAGGAACGTGGGCCGCGCAACGGGGTTGCGGACAAAAAGAGCGAATGACAACCGACCAGCCGTTCGCCGCAAAACGCACCGGCAACACCCTCGTGGCGGACGGGGCAAGTGCTCCATTGTCTGCCCCGCTCAGGGCCGCCCGGGAGGTGAATGTCGTGGTTCTCACGGCTCGTTCTGGTTCGACTCACTCACTAGCATCACCTTTGCCATGCTGGATTTCCGAATGAATCCAAGGATTCCGCAATCCCGGCCGCGCGCAGGGTGCGTCCGGCACACGCATCCGGCGTGAAATTGAAACAGGCCGCCATCGCGCTTGCCAGGATTGCCGGGGAATGGAAGAGTTCCCGGACCATGATCCATCGGCTTCTTCGAGACCGCCCTTCCGCGAATCGGCAGTTCGCAGTCCTGGCGCTGGCCGCTCTCGTCGCGGGATGCCATCGGAGCGCGGAGAATTCCAGTTCCCCGGCCGATACCGGGTCGCCTCCCATTGCCGTGTCCACAGAGCCCGAACCGTCGCCGGCACCCAGGCCCGCGCCGCGGCCGACGCCCTCCTCGCGCCCGGCGTTGAGCCCGTTCGACGAACTGAAGGCCCGGGCCGAAAGCGGCGATGCCAAGTCCCAGACGGCCCTTGGGAACTGGTACGCCACAGGCAAGGGCGGTCACATCGATATCGCGGAAGCCGTGCGGTGGTACCGCGCAGCGGCGGAGCAGGGGGAGATGCTGGCCCAATACAACCTGGGCGCGCTGCTGTTGCAAGGCATCGGCGTGGCACGGAACGACGCGGAGGCCGCCCACTGGTTTTACCTCGCCGCGCAACAGGGCGATGCCATGGCTCAATACAACCTGGGATTGATGTATGCCGGCGGCCAGGGCGTTGGGGCGGATGCGCAATCGGCGGCGGACTGGTTTCAGAAAGCCGCGGCGCAGGGCGATGCGATGGCCCAACTGCAACTGGCCCAACTCGCGGCCAAGGCCTCGGGCGCACCGCTGACGCCGGAGCAGCTTGCCGGATTCTATTTGAAAGCGGCTGAGCAGGGATATCCCGAGGCGCAGAGCATGATGGGCAGTCTTTATGCCAAGGGGCGGGGTGTGGACCGGGACCCGGCCGAGGCGTTGAAGTGGTATCAGCAGGCGGCCGACCAGGGCGATCCCAAGGCGCTGCACACGCTGGCCGTCACTTACCTGAACGGCGACGGCGTGCCGCAGGACACGACCCAGGCGATGCAATATTACCAGCGCGCCGCCGACGCCGGCTACGCAACGTCGCAATACAATTTGGGAATGATGTATTACCTCGGACGCGGAACCGACGCGGACCCGGCCCAGGCTTTTCGATGGATTGAAAAAGCGGCCCAGCAGAATTTCCCGGCTGCGGAGCGGCAGTTGGGAAATTTCTACGCGTCAGGGCAGGGCACAACCCAGGATTTGGTCCTGGCCTATCGCTGGTATTCCCTGGCCGCGGCGCAGGGCGATCCCGAAGCCAAAGCCTCCATGACCGCGCTGGGCCAGCAACTGACTCCCGACCAGCTCCAGCAGGCACGATAAGGCTGGTCGAGGGTCGAAAGGCGGTCGAAAGTCGAGAGTCGAGAGTCGAGAGTCGAGAGCCAGAGACATGGCCCGCCCGCGATAGACTGGCTCTCGACCCTCGACCCTCGACGCTCGACCGCCTCATGCATTTGGGATTGTTATCGAACCGGCCGATCGGTAGAGTGGTTCTGATTCGTCGAAATCATTGATATGTCTGAAGTGAAATTGAGAAGAGGGGAACCGGTTGAGAAGGCGCTGCGCCGGCTGAAGAAGAAGCTGGATCGCGAGCAGACGCTGTTGCAGGTGCGCCTGCACCGGCGTTTTGAAAAGCCGAGCGCCAAGAAGCGCCGCAAGCAGAAGGCGGCGCGGTTCTCGGCCATGCTCAAGGCGCGCTACGCGGACGTCTGACGTCCGGCTTTCGCGCGGTTCCCTGCGGTTTTACGGCGACGTGACCCGGTAGAAATATTGCGGTCCCGTCGCCGTGGTGTTGTCCAGTATTTTCCAGCTTGTCCTCGCCCGACGGCTCCTCCTTGCACTTCGCAATCGCGGTCAGTGCCTGCTGCTTCCCGGTCAACGGCCCGGAAGCCAATTCAAACACGGATGAACACGGAGGACGGGGACTCGGCAAAATCATTGCCTGGGCCTCATTCCTTTCTTCATCCCGCAGGGCGGGACTGCGGCGGACAGGCCCATTCCGCGATCCGCATTGGGGTGGTGGGCCCGCCCGGACTCGAACCGGGAACCAAAGCATTATGAGTGCTCCGCTCTAACCATTGAGCTACAGGCCCACGCGCGTAAGGTTCCAGAACTCACCTGCCCTGGCAACACCGGATCGACACCCCGGCGCCGCAGCCCGAACCGCGCATGGACACGGACCAACACCCACCCGGTGAACACCCACCCGGTGTCACATCTAAACATTCAACATTTGAACCACCCCCCAGGGATTCGGCCCTGCAATTGTTGAATGTCTAGATGTGACACCGGGGGCCGATTTCGAGGTTTCGGCGCGTGCGGCGAAGGAGGCTTCAGGGCTCGACCTGTTCCACTTGATTGGTGCCTTGCGGCTTGTACCACATCCAGTCCCGGGTGGGTTCGCAGGCGAACTGCTGGTTGTTGCGGAACGTGCTCGTGAAATCGTGCACGGCGACGTGGCCCTCCACAAACAGGATCGGGGAAATGAACCGGAACGGGTCCCCGCCGATGGCCGGTGCGTAGGGATCCTCCCAGTAATCCGTCGTTCCATAGGCGCGATGCCAGTTTTGGAAAAAGTTCACGCACTTGTTGTCGCGCTCGCCGGAAAACGGGCGGGCGGGCAGTTCATGGAACAGGATAAATCGGGCCGGATCCGGAACCCAGCCGATGCGTTTGCCGCCGATATAACCGGCCACTGAGTTCGCGGTGCGGCAAATCATCGGGTAATTGTTATATGCGTAACTGCAGCCTGTGACGTCCCAGCAACTCGGTTTGAGAATCACTACCGGAACGATTTTGATGGGCAGGATGGAACCGTGATCCTCGGGGCAGTGGAAGGATTCCATGACCGAAATGTAAGGATACAAGGGGCGCTGGGATCCGGGCGGGACGACATCCGCCACATCGGCCCGTGGATCCCGGCCGCCCATCCAAAACGTCCAGTTCCCCACGTGGCGGCCCGGGAAACGATCCTGGTTGTCGTGAAGATACATGGCGGTCGCGGCGCCGATCTGCTTCAGGTTGTTGATGCATTGCGTCATTCGCGCCCGCTGCTTCGCCCCGCCCAGCGCCGGCAGGAGCATCGATGCCAGGATTGAAATGATCGCAATCACGACCAGCAGTTCGATCAGCGTGAATCCAGGCCTGCCCGGTCGTCCTTGAGTGGACGCGAATCTCTGTGGGCAGTGATATGGAAATGAGGAATTTGATTGATTGTTGTTCATATCGCCTCTTTGGAACGCGGCCTGGAGGTTTCAACGGCAGGCTATTTCGCGGCGGTTTTTCCGCGCGATTCCCGGATCCACGGAACCAGGATCCAACCGGCAAGCACGATGCCGGCAGCCAGCCTGACGCCTGCAAACACCTGGCCCGTGTGGGAAACGGTGAATGTCGGGACGAGCAAGCGAGCGTCCGAACCCGTGCCGGACATCGCTTGCTGCGTGACACCGGTCATGACGAGCTTTGGATGTCGAATGCCGTAGATTCCGCCGTAGATCAGCCAGAAGCCGAGCAGCAGACCTGCCACTTTTAATAGTTGACCCTTCAAGGAGACTCTCAGGAGCTCCGGGCTTCGGCCAGCGCGTTGAAACTGGACCAATTCGCCCGAAACAGACCTTCCTTGCGTGAAAATATGCCCACCCCCGTCCGGAACGTCAAGCCCCGGCTGCCAAGGGCGGACCGACGCATCTGAATCGCGGGTAGGGACGGCGCGCTGCGCCGTCCGCGCCGCGTCCAGCGGCGCAACGTTGCCGAGGTCGAACGCCAGGCACGGTCGAGCTTTCCGCCCGCTGATACGCGGGCGGGGACGCCGCAGCGCGGCGTCCCTACCGTCTGAATTCCACCGATCGCGCGCCTTTTTCCGCATTAGATGCGTCGGCCCTGTGCCGAGAGGTGCGATGGGGTGTCCCTGCGCCGGGATCGCGCGGAATAATCCGGGAAACAGCGCAGGCGGTGTCAGGACTTTGTTGCCTCCGGGCTGTCGGGGGCGGCCTTGGCGGCGGGGAGGCTCAGGTAAAACGCCGCGCCCTGGCCGGGCTCGCTTTTCGCCCAGACCCGGCCGCCGTGGTTTTGAACCAGGTGCTTGACGATCGACAGCCCCAGCCCGGTGCCGCCTTGTTCGCGGGAGCGGGCCTTGTCGACCCGGTAAAATCGTTCGAACACGCGTTCCAATGACGCCGCGGGGATGCCCGGCCCGTCGTCCGCCACGCAGAGTTCCACCATCCCGGCGTCGTCGGATCGGGCGGTGATTTCGACGCATCCCTCGGCGCGGCCGTACTTGATGGCGTTGTCCACGAGGTTGGCGAGCATTTGCTGGAGGCGATCGGGGTCGGCCTGGACGGCGAGGTTTTGGACCTGGTGCGACAGTGTCACTTTTCGTGCGGCGGCGCGCGGTCCGAGTTCGGCGAAGACCTTCTCGGCGGCGGCGGGCAATTCGACCCGCTGCAGGTTCATCTGGATGCGGCCGCCTTCGAGTTCGGAGATGGTGAGCAGGTCTTCGATGAGAAACTGGAGGCGGGCGGCGTTGCGCTGGATGGTTTGGAGGAAGCGGGTGGCGACCTCGGGATTGTCCTTGGCGCCGTCGAGAAGGGTTTCGACATAACCCTTGATCAGGCTGAGCGGCGTGCGGAGTTCGTGGCTGACATTGGCCACGAATTCCTGCCGGGTCCGCTCGAGTTGCTTGATCCGGGTGAGATCGTGGAACACCAGGATGGTGCCGTTGCCGGGCTTGCCGGGACCGCGGGAGACGGTCGCGGCGTTGATCTGGATCCAGCGCTCGGGCAATCCCGCCATGCGCAATTCGTGTCCGAGCACCTGGTGATCGGGCGTGACGCTCTGGGCCAGTTCGGCCAGTTCGTGGGATCGGAGGGCTTCGACGAGCGTGCGGCCGCGGACGTCGCCGGCGATGTTGAACAGCGAGGCGAATGCGCGGTTGGCAAGCCGGATCCGGCCCTCGGCGTCGAGCAGCAGGAGCCCTTCAATCATGCTGTCCAGCACCGCTTCCTGGCGCGCCTCGATTTCGAGGTGCGAGCCGGCGAGGGATTCGCGGAGCCGGTCGAGTTCGGCGCGGGCCTCGGCCTGGGCGCGGCGAAACCGGGATTGCCAGGCGAAATGGATGGCGACCGCGGCGGCGGCCAGCAGTGCGGCCAGGATGATGAGAACGTTCAGCACGCGGCCACAGGCTCGGGGTTGAAGGCGCGGCTTGGCAATCCCGAAAATCGGTTAACCTTCAATGAACCGGTAACCGACTCCGCGGACGGTGTCGAGGTAACGCGCGCCCGGGCCGAGCTTCTCCCGCAGGCGGCGCATGTGCGTGTCGACCGTGCGCGTGTCGACCATGCTGTTGTATTCCCAGACGTCGCGCAGCAATTGGTCGCGGGACTGGACCCGGCCGCGGCGCTGGGCGAGCACGGTGAGCAGTTTGAATTCCGTGGCGGTGAGATCGATGGGTTTGCCGCGCCAGCCGACGCTGTGGCGGGGACGTCGATGCGCAGGTCGCCGAAGGTGAGGATATCGGGTTCGGCGGTGCCGGGATGTTCGCGCTGGAGAATTTTCCGGACGCGCAGGACCAGTTCGCGGGGGCTGAACGGCTTTGTGATGTAATCGTCGGCCCCAAGCTCCAGTCCGAGCACGCGGTCGATTTCGGCCGCCTTGGCCGTGAGCATGATGATGGGGATTGAGGCGGTGGCGGGGTCGCGCCGCAGCATTTTGCAGACTTCGAGTCCGTCGATTTCGGGGAGCATGAGGTCCAGGACCACCAGGGCGGGTTGCTGGGTGCGGGCCTTGGCCAGGGCCTCGGCGCCGTCGGCGGCGGACAGGACCGTATAACCGGCTTGCTTGAGGTTGAACTCGACGAGTTCGACCGCCTCCGGTTCATCGTCCACGACGAGGATTTTCGATCTCACACCGATGGTGGATACCATGAAGCGCAGGATGCGACAATGAACACTTTGTGACAAGACGGTGACGAACCGGAGTCTGGAGGGTGACAAAGCGAACAGGGACCGCAATCTGACGATTGCGGCTACGAGGGGCGCTGTAGCCGCGATTGTAAAATCGCGGAGTGAGGCATGCGCAGACACCGCAGTCTCAGGAATACCGCGTCCCCCGGGCGCGGGGACCGCAATCTGACGATTGCGGCTACGAAAGACGCTGTAGCCGCGAGTGTAAAATCGCGGAGGGTGGGGTTGCGGCGCGTAACGCAATCTGACGATTGCGGCTACGGGGGGGCTCAGAGAAGGTCCGGAATGTCGCGCCGGTCGAGGCGGATGCCGGTGGCGTAGCTGCGGCAAAGGCGGCAGAACGCGGTGTCGAGCGGGCTGAATTCGCGGCCCAGCAGCGACAGCACGACCCAGCTTCGCCAGATCGGCTTGGGCGCCGGCGGGCGCATGAGCAGCGTGCCGCGGAGCAGTTCCTTCTCGGCCGTCCAGGGCGCCAGGACGGAGACGCCGAGGTTGAGTTTCACCAGTTCCTTGATGGCTTCGACGCTGGCGATTTCCATGACCGACGGATTCACGCCGGTGTTTTGAAAATGGCGATGGATCAGCTTCGCGGTGAGGCTCGATTTGTGGGTGAGGATGATCGGTTGAAACCGGAGTTCGTCGCGCGTGATCGGACGGCCGTCGGCCCACGGGTGTTCCGGGGCGAAGGTGAACATCAACTCGTCCTTGAACACCGGGGTGATCTCGAGGCCGACATGATTCTCGGGCGAGATGCCAAGCGCAAGATCGAGCTTGTTGCCGCGGATCAATTCGATCAGCTCGGAGGTGTTGCCGGAGTCGATCTGCAGTTCCATTCGCGGATCGAGTTTCTTCAGTTCGCGGATGACGCGGGGCAGGACGTAGGCGCAGGCGGTTGGGGCGGCGCCGATCCGGAGCCGGGTCTTGCCCTGGCGCGCGAAGCGTTTGATGCCGTCCGTGGCGGTTTCAAGGGCGACAAGGGCCGGGCCGACCTGGGCCAGAAGCTGTTCGCCCGCGTGGTTCAACAGCAGCTTTTTTCCGGCGCGCTCGAACAGCCGGCAGTCAAGGTCGGTTTCAAGATCCTTCAGGCCATGGCTGACGGCCGACGGCGTGAGGTGCAGCTTGGCGGCGGCTTTCACGAGGCTGCCGCAATCCGCCACCGCGCAAAACATTTTCAATAATCGAGTTTCCATCCGGACGTGCCAGGTTGAATCGGTTGATTGACGACCATTCTTGAGGATCAAACCCGCCTGACAAGCTTTTTGCAGCGATCACGCCCGCCCGGTCAGGCCTGGTCGAGCGATTTTCGAATCGCCTGGAGCAGTTTGGCGGAAGGATACGGTTTGCGGAGGAAATTGACGCCTTCGACGAGGGCCGAGCCTTTGCCGAGCAATTCCCCGCTGTAACCGCTGCTGTAGATCACCTTCAGTCGCGGGTCCAGTCCGCGCAACCGTTCCGCCAGTTCGCGGCCCGTCAGTCCCCCGGGCATCACCATGTCCGTCAGCACAAGGTGAATGGGGGCCCCGTGCAATTTCCAGGCGTCAAGCGCTTCGGGGCCGTTGCCGGCGGACACGACGGTGTAGCCGTGGCGGCTGAGCAGGTTGACGATGAGCAGCCGGACGGCTTTTTCGTCTTCAACGACCAGGATGGTTTCGGTGCCGCGGGGCAGGCTGGCATCGGCTGCGGCCGCTTTGGGTTCCTCGGCCGGGCTGGTACAGGCGGGCAGGAGCACGCGGAACGTGGTTCCGCTGCCGGGTTTGCTGAGCGCTTCGATGGAGCCCTGGTGCTGGCGGACGATGCCGTAAACGGTGGCCAGGCCGAGCCCGGTGCCTTTGCCGACTTCCTTGGTGCTGAAGAACGGTTCAAAGATGCGGGACAAATCCTCCGGCGGAATGCCGCAACCGGTGTCGCGGACTTCGAGGCGGACATAGGGGCCGGGTGTCGTCACGGGATCCGGGCCGGAAGGCAGATCGTGCTCGCCGAGAATGACAACGGAAGTCGCGATGGCCAGGGTGCCGCCGGACGGCATGGCGTCGCGGGCGTTCGACGTGAGGTTCAGGAGCAATTGTTCCAGCATGCCGGTGTCGGCATTCACCGGCGGGAGGGGGTCGGACAGGGCCAGTTCGAGCCGCACCCCTTCGCCCGCGACGTCCTGGATGACGCGGAGAAGGTTGCGGATGGTCTGGTTGAAATCCTGAATGACGGGCCGCGGAGCATGTTTGCGTCCGAACACCAGCAGTTGATGCGTGAGTCCGCTGGCGCGCTCGGCCGCCTCGGTGATTTGCCGGACCAGCAGCCGGTCGTCCTCCGACAGCGCCCGCACGTCGAGCAGCAGCGAGGCATTGCCCTGGATGACGGTGAGGAGATTGTTGAAATCGTGGGCCACTCCGGCCGCGAGGTGGCCGATGGCTTCCATGGAATCCTGAAACGCCTGTTCGCGACGCAGCGCCTGGTCCGCCCGCCGCCGGTCCGTGATGTCGAGATCCACGCCCGTCAACATGGTCGGCCGCCCCGAGCCGTCCCTCACGCAACGCCCGCAGGCCCGCACCCAGCGGCGGCTGCCGTCCGGGAGCACCACGCGGAATTCCGACATGAACTCGCCCGATTCCAGGGCGCGGTGCAGGTCGCGCTCGGCGCCGGCGCGGTCTTCTTCGCACACCAGTTCCAGGAAAGGCCTGGGAGTGGCGGCAAGGCTCGAGAGCGGGCCGCTGCCGAGCGGCGAGGAAAGGGTGCGCTGAACCGGGTCGAGGTTCCAGATTCCCATGCGCGCGGCCTGGACCGCGAGTTGAAGCTGCTGGAGCAGGGCGCCGGCACTTGCGGGCGCGCCCGATGGCTGGGGGGAATCCTTCACGCGCGATAATGTTCGATCATGCTCGAAGCGGCCATGGCTCGGGGTAATAAACCATTCACCGGCGGAAGGCCAGCCAATTGAGTGCGGAATGCGGAGTGCGGAGTGCGGAATGTGTCAGCGTTGCCGCGTTGGCAGTTGGACGGCGGTTTGCGTGAGGTTCTGCACGTTCGACAGGTCCAGCGATTCACCATACGTGGCGTCCAGCGGCGAGCCCCAGGCCACCGTGACGTGATCGAGCGCCAGGCCGTCGATGTCGTGGGCGTAAATGCCGGCGAGCGGCGCGGTGAATATTCCCTTGAACACGCCCTCGGGCCGGAGATCGTAAAATCCACCGGCTACCTCGGACTTCTTGAACAACTCGACCCGGACATGATCGAGCGAGATGTTTTCCAGGGGCCGATTCGTCCAGCCCTGGAGGAAGATTCCGTTTTCGCCCCGGCAGGAAATGTTGCTGAACCGGATATTGCGCACATGGCCGAGCCGGGTGGCGGCGGAGCGGGGGAAATGGCTGATATGCACCGGCTCGGCGGCGCCCCACCATTTGTGAGGCGAGAAGGAGGTTTCGACGAGAATGTTGGCGAACACCACATTCTCGATGTCGCCTTCGTCCCGGCTTTGGATCACCAGGCCGCGGTTGCTGCGGGAGACGATGCAATCGGCGAAAACGATGTCGCGCGCGCCGGGCGGGGTGTAGACCTCGTCGACTTTCAACGCGCAGCTCCGCGACGCGAGAACGCAGCCGGTGACCGTGATGCGCTCCGACACGCCGTACGACGCGAAATTCGGCGTGCACTTGATGACGATGGTGTCGTCCGCCGCCTCGATCAGGCAGCCGGTGATGCGCACGTCGCGGCAGTGATCGATGTCGATGCCGTCGTTGTTCGCGACGTCCCAGGCGTTGCGGATGCGGAGCGCGTCGATGGCGACATCGGTGCAGCCGACGAGGTGGACGGTCCAGCTCGGGGCATTTTTCAGGGTGACATCGCGGAAGGTGACGCGGGTGCAGCCGACCAGGACGATCATGCGCGGCCGTCCGCCGCCGACCTGGGGATCCTCGGGCCGTTTGCCAAAAGGCCACCAGTCGCCCGTGAACGCCTGGGGCCACCAGTCCGATTTCTCCACGTTTCCGCCGGCTTCCTCGTCCGCCAGCGCCTGCCAGACGGCGCGGTCGTTGCCGTCGATGATGCCGCCGCCCGTGAGTGACAGGCCGTTCGCGTCCTTCGCGAACAACAACGCCCCGGGCCGGCCGTAATCGCGCCAGCGCGGGCTGCCTTTCAACACGGCGCCGGTTTCCAGGTGAAAATCGACGCCACTGCCCAGCGCGATCGCGCCGGTGAGGAAAACCCTGCCCGAAGGAAGAACAACCTGGCCCCCGCCGGCGGCGATGCAGGCGTCGACGGCTTTTTGCACGGCGGCGGTGTCGTTGTTTGTGCCGTCCCCGCGCGCGCCGTAGTCGAGCACATTGAACACCGTACCCGGCGCGGCCAGAACAACGCCGAGCCAGGCGAGGACAGCGAGGGCGGCCGGCTTAGCGCGCCAACCGGTGCAGCCGATGAAGCGTTTCGAGACACATGCGGGATCCATGGTAGGGGCCTTTCCATTCGCTGACTTTCGGCAGCTTCGGATCCGGTTTGCCGTCGGGGTTGATTCGCCAGAACCATTCCCCGTGCACCCGGTCCATGAGATGGCTTTCGATGAAATCGTAGGTGCGCCGGGCGGTTTGCAGGTGAAGCGGGTTGCCTGATAATTGATAGGCATTGACGAACCCGATGACGGCCTCGGCCTGGGGCCAGCATTCCTTGCCGGGATCGATGACGCCGCCGCCCTTGCCTTCGTAGATGAGCGCGCCGTCGGGCTGGATGCCTTCGCGCAGGGTGACCCCGGCCATTTTCAGGGCGGTGTCGCGCACGGACTTCAGCACGCCCGCGTCGCCGAGCACCTCGGCCGCTTCGCACAGCAGCCAGGTCGCCTCGATGTCGTGGCCGAAGGTGTAGGTGTCCGACCGCACCTGCCATTCGTCACCGAAGAAATGGTGCAGGTGCAGCGTGCGGGGATCGAGGATGCGGTCGAGGAACAGGGCGATCAGTTCGCGCAGCCTTTTTTCGACGCGCGGTTCCTTCCAGGCCCGGTAAAGATTCGTGTAGGCTTCAAGGACGTGGAGGTGATTGTTCATGGACTTCGGCTCGTTCATGTCCTTGTCGCTGAGCCGGGCTTCGGAGCCGGCCTCGGACCAATCGCGGCGCCGGACTTCCCAGTAGCCGCCGTGGCGATCGTCGTGCGCGTGCTTCTCGATCAGTTCGAACAGCGCACGGGCGCGGTCCAGCGCGGCAGCGGCGCCGAACGCCAGGTAAAATTCCGTGAGCGCGTAAATGTAAAACGCCTGGCCGTAGATTTTCTTGGAATCGTCCAGGACGGTTCCGTTGTCGTCGAGGCGCCAGAATGCCCCGCCGTGCTGCGAATCCCAAAAGCGGTTCACGACGAAATCCAGCGCGCGTTCAGCCATCTGCCGGAACAGCGGATCCGGCTTCGCCCGGTGCACGGCGGAAAAGGCCCACAACAACCGGCTGTTCACAATCAGGCCCTTCGGCTGGGTGCGATCAGGTTTCAGGTCGTTGGAAAGACAGGCCATCCATCCGCCTTTTTCACGGTCGAGGGCCGGGCCGGTCCAAAAGGGCATCAGGTGATCGAACAATTGCTGGTGGACGCGGTCGGAGAAATTCTTGAGTTCGGCCGAATTCATATTGCCGGGGAGTGTAATCGGGCGGGTGGGGGAGACAACGGTTTTTGTCGAATCGAAGTCATTAGGGACACCGGAGGCAGACATGTAGGAATCGACGTCAGGAGACTCTGACAAAGGGTTGGCTGGGGAATATGATGGAGACTCGTTACCTCGTCTCCTACGGGCGGGGGGACCGCGACCTCACGATCGCGGCTACGGGGCAGGCCAGGTAGGAGTCGACGTGAGGAGACTCTGACAAAGGTTTGGAGGGGGAATATGATGGAGACTCGTTACCTCGTCTCCTACTGAGGGAGGCGCGATCTCACGATCGAGGCTACGAGTCTTGCCAGCAGGCGGAAAATCAGCCTCAATCTGGCATGAACAGCTCCCGGATCCTTGCGCTGGCGCTCCTGGCTTCCGTTTTCTTCTCATTTCCTGTTTCGGCAATCGATGGACCGAAGGCCATCTGGACCGACCCGCGACCTTCATGGTCGGAGACGCTCGCCGCGCGTGAAGTGCGGCGATATTACTATGTCCGGACCGGCGAGTTGCTGCCGATCCGGGCGGTTGACCGGGTGCCGGCGGCGGGCCCGGCGATTCTGGTCGCCCGCAAGGATCGGGATCTCGCAACCGCGGTGGTCGGCACGGCTCAGCTCGCGGGTTTGGGCTCGGAGGATTATCGTTTGTCGACCGTTGGCGATGGAACGAACCGGGTTTGGCTGTTGGCGGGCGGCAGTGATGCGGGGACATTGTATGCGGCTTACCGCTTCGCGGAGTGCCTCGGGATGAGATTTTATCTGCACGGCGACGTGGCGCCCGACGAGCAGCTCACGGCAATGCCGGTGGTTAACGAGAGCGCCGCGCCGCTGTTCCGTCTGCGAGGCATCCAGCCGTTCCACGATTTTCCCGAAGGACCCGACTGGTGGAATCGTGACGATTACCTCGCGATCCTGGCTCAATTGCCGAAGCTGCGGATGAATTTCATCGGGCTGCACACCTACCCGGAAGGCGGACCGAACGCCGAGCCGACGGTATGGATCGGGCCGCCTTCGGAAATCGGGGACGGGGCGCGGGTGAAGGCGAGTTATCCGTCGAGCTACGCAAACACGCTGCGCGGGAACTGGGGCTACACTCCGAAGCGGACCGGGACATTTTCCTGCGGGGCGGATGGGTTGTTTCCGCGCGACGATTACGGGCCGGAGACAATGGCGGGGCTGATGCCGCAGCCGGCGGATCCGGCGGGCTGCAATCTGCTGTTTGAGCGGACGGGGTTGTTGTTAGGCGCAGTGTTTCGGGCGGCGCACCGGCTGGGCATCCAGACCTGCGTGGGGACCGAGACGCCGCTGACGCTGCCGCGGCAACTGCGCGAACGGCTGGAGAAGCAGGGGTTTAACCTTACGAATCGTACCGTCCTGGAAGACATTTATGCGGGAATTTTCCGGCGAATCCAGCAGACGTACCCGGTGGATTACTACTGGTTCTGGACGCCGGAAGGGTGGACGTGGGACGGGAGCAAGGCGGAACGCGTGGCGGAAACGACAAACGATCTCGCGGCGGCAATCGCGGCGTGGCACCGGGTCCAGCCGGGATTCGAACTGGCCACGTGCGGCTGGGTGCTCGGGCCGCAGGGCGACCGGGCGATGTTTGACCGGATCCTGCCGAAGAATGTGGCGATGAGTTGCATCAACCGGGAAGTCGGGAAGACGCCGCTCGAACCGGGGTTCAGCCGGGTTGAGGGGCGCGCAAAATGGGCAATTCCTTGGCTCGAGGACGACGGGGGATTGACGGCGCCGGAGTTGTGGGCGGGCCGGATGCGGCGGGATGCGCTCGATGCGAAGCGTTACGGGTGCGAAGGGCTGTTTGGAATTCACTGGCGCACGCGCGTGCTGGGGCCGGCCGTCGCAGCGCTGTCCCAGGCCGCGTGGAACCAGGAACCGTGGGCGGCGAGTTACCAGCCGGATTCGGAAGCGGCGTTCCATTTTCCGGCGGTGTCGGATTTCTACGCGGACTGGGCGTCGCATGAATTCGGGCCGGCGGCTGGCCCGGCGGCGGCGGCGATTTTTGCGCGCATGGACGGTCATTTGCCGCGGCCGGTGGAGTGGGTGGATGGCCCGGGCGGCATCCGGCCCGACCCGGCGCCCTGGGAACAGGTGGCGCCGCGGTATGGATTCGTGGAAGAATTCGGCGCACTGGACGCCAAGGTGCGGGGCGCCGGGAATCGGGAACGGTTTGAGTGGTGGCTGCACCAGTTTCAATCCATGCGGGAAACGGCGCAGGTGCGGTGCATTTGGGCGCGGTTCACCAACGCGCTGGTTGAAGCGAAAAGCGCGGCCACACCGGGGGATCGTGCGCGGATCGCGCGCGAACGGGCGCTCCCGTTGCGGCGCGAGCTGGTGGCCCGGACGGAATCGATGTACCTGCTGCTGTTGTCGACGGTCGGCAATCCGGGCGAACTCGGCACTGTGGCGAACTGGGAGGAACACAATTTTCCCGACCTGTTGGAGAAGCCGGGGAAGGAACTGGAGGAAATGTTAGGCGAACCGTTGCCGGCGGATGCGGTTTTGCCGCGAGTTTACCGGGGATCGCCGCGCCTGGTGGTGCCGACGGTGCGGGGTTCATTCAGCCGGAACGAACCGGCGGAAATCCGGGCCTGGGTGTTGTCGGGGACCGCGCCCGGCGAAGTCACGTTGCGCTGGCGCGTGCTGGGCGGCTCGGAATTCAAGGCCGTGCCGATGAAAACCCTGGGCCGGCGGGGTTATTCAGCGGTGATGCCGGGAACGGCGATTCAGCCGGGCGGATGTGAGTATTACCTTGAGGCGCGCTGGCCCGACGGCGCGGCGGTCCGGTTCCCGGCGGGGGCGCCGGAGCGGACGCAGACGGTGGTGGTTGCGGAGCCCTGGTAACGGCGGGGTGGGGCGAGATTCGGGCCCTCGAGAATGGATTGTTGGATCAATGGATTTCTGGATTTATGGTGGGACTGTCGCGCGGAGCCAACCAATAATCCAAATATCCATTTATCCAAAAATCCTCACGGCCCCAGTCAGGGCTCGACGGAGTCGCGCCCCGCCTTCAAAGCAAGGCGCCCCGGCTGCTGGGGAGCAACCGGGGCGATGAACCCGAATATCTCGAAGGACCGATTACGGCGAGATGACGCGGAAGAACTTGCTGGTCACCCCGGCGTTGCCGCTGTTGGTATAGGAGGTGGAGGTCCCGGTGCCGATCACGGTGGCATTGGTGGTCCATGGGCCGGTGAGCGCCGAGGCGGAAAGAACCTGGTAACTCGCGCCGTCGAGCGACGTCCAGGTGATCTTCAGGCTGTCCGAGGTCAGGAACTGGGCGCTGGTAATCGGGAACGGCGTGGTGACGACCGGTCCGCCGATGGCCGTGACTTCGACTTTCACCTCCGAGACATTGATGAGGTCGCAGGTTTCGGTGGAGCGATTGTCGCGGATCATCAGGCAATCGAAGCTGTTCGGGCACAGGCCGGTGGTGTCGACTTGGACGTTGGTGACGGCGAGGCCGCTGCCGTAGAAGGCGCCGGTGACGATGTTGGAGCCGTCATAGACCTGGACGAGCAGGTCGAAGACATAGTTGCTGCCGCTTTGGAAGGCGGGTGCATTGGACAGGCCGCTGCCGGCGCCCGGGCCGGAGCCGAGCGAGAACCAGGTGGCCGCTTTGCCGAGCGGATCGGGATCGCCGAAGATGTTCGTGCGCACGCGCAGGCCGAGCGGCGAATCATTCGTGAAGGTTTGCATCATGTAGATGTCGGCTCGGTAGCCGGTCACACCCAGGCCGCTCGAGCTGATGTAATTCGTGTCGCCGAACACGCGGCCGACGGTGTTGGATTCGTAGCTCAACAGCCCGAACCGGAGGCTCTGGGGGCCGACCGCCACCACGTTGATCGGCACGAATTTGAATAGCACGCGGATCTGCTGGTTGGTCGCAACCTGGACCGGGTAGCCGTTGGTGAGCGGTTCGAAAGCGGGCGAATTGCTGGTGAAATAAGTCCAGAACACGCGGTTGTTGCCGCTGTAATTCGAGAGCACCATCAGGTTCGGATAAGCCCAAATGGTGGTGTTTGTGTTCGACGAATTGACCGCCCAGGGCGACTGGGTGGGCAGATTCATGTTCGTCCGGGTGCCATCCGCAAAGGTGTCGTCCAGAATAATGGTGGCATGGCTGCTCAGGGCCATCACGACGGATGCGAGGCTCGTGACGAGGATTCGTTTCAGTTGTTTCATACGGACTGTTGGGGGGTTGGCTGAAGCCGGCTGCCACTTTCAATGCGCCCCGGGACTCGTACCGGGTTCAAGTGGACAACCAGTAATTTCATAGCGTAATGCTTTGGGCGTCCTATTCCTTACCACAGTTTCAATCGCGGAGTCAGCCCCCTTTCGTTGCAAACCTATTTGAAATTTGAGCACCCGGGTGACGTTTCAAGCAGAATAGCAAACCCCGCAAAAACGGCATCATCCGGTCAGGGAGGGTTTCATCCGGGTGCAAGGCGTTTAACTCCAGGGAATTCCGGTTCGCGCCCGCACGGTCCCGTTTGCCGCGAACGGAATCCGCCCGATTACGGATGCGCGCGTTCCGGTAATTATCCCATTGAAAGCGGCGCGCGTTCCGATCATGGTGTTGTTCACCATGCGCAACAAACAGAAGCGTGTCCTCATCGCTCTCGGCTGGTACGATTACCGTCTTCACCGCGGCATCGAAAAATTCGCCCAGGAACACAACTGGCATCTCTCCGCCAATTTGACCCGCGAAAAAGTCATTCCCTGGGGCTGGGAAGGACACGGCATCCTCGCGTGGCTCGGCGCCGGCGACGATCTCGCCGAATTCGTCGTGCACGCCCGGAAACCCACCGTCGATTTCAGCTGGCGCCGGCCGCAACTGAAATTTCCCCGCGTCCTGGAGGACCACGCCCAGTCCGCCCAGCTCGTCGCCGAACATTTCCTCGCGCGCGGCTTCCGCCATTTCCTGTATTACAGCGACACCGACAACTGGTCCTACGAGGAGCGCGGCCAGGGATTTCTCGATGCCATCAAGCGGTCCGGCAACGAATGCGTCTGGTTGAAATGGCATAACTCGCCCGACTACCGCACGGACCGGGAGCAGTGGAATCGGAAACGGAAATGGCTGATCAGCCAGCTCAAGCCGATGCCGAAGCCGCTGGCGGTGTTTGCGGCGAACGACGAGCACGCGCTGGAGGTGCTCGAAGCATGCGAACGCGCCGGATTAAACGTCCCCGAGCAGGTCGCGATCGTGGGCGCGGAAAACTACCTGCTGGCGCCCGACGCGATGATCACGCCGATCTCCAGCGTGGAAACGAACCTGGAAACGCTCGGTTACACCGGCGCGGCGCTGCTGGAGGATCTGATGAACGGGAAGCGCGCGCCGGAGAAACCCATCCGCGTCCCGGCGACGGGAATCATCACGCGCAAAAGCAGCGACCTGCTCGCCGTGAATCACAAAGGCGTCGCGAACAGCCTCCGGTTCATCTGGGAACACGCCGACCAGCCGATCAGCGTCAAGGACCTCGTCGGCGTCGCCGCCATGTCCCGCCGCGGATTGCACAAGGCCTTCCTTGAAAATGTCGGGCGCACCCCCGGACAGGAGCTCCAGCGCGTCCGCATCGAACGCGCCAAACGCCTGCTCAGCGAATCCAACCACAAACTCGAAGTGCTCGCCACCATGTGCGGCTACCAAAGCGCCAACAGCTTCTGCGTCGCGTTCAAACAAGCCACCGGACTCTCGCCAAAGCAATACCGGGACACGGTGGTCAGGTGAGGTGAAGTTTGGGAGTTTAAGAGTTTAAGAGTTTAAGAGTTTGAGAGTGTTAAATCTCAAGAACTCCGGACTGTTAAACTCCCAAACTCCTAAACTCTTAAACTGCTTTTTTCCTCGCTTCGCCGTTCGTGCGCTTCCTTGCCTGGCCGCCGTTCGGTTCCGGGTCGGGCAGGGCGAGATACTGGCGGGCGTTTTCGTAGCAGATGTTCCGGATGATCGGGCCGAGCAACGAGTCGTCGTCGGGAATCTCGTTGTTCTCCACGTCGCGGCCGACCAGGTTGCAGAGCACGCGGCGGAAATACTCATGGCGCGGATAGGACATGAACGACCGGGAATCGGTGATCATGCCGATGAAGCGGGAGAGGAGGCCGAGATTTGAGAGCGCGTTGAGCTGCCACTCGATTCCTTCCTTCTGATCGAGGAACCACCAGCCCGATCCGAGCTGTAATTTGCCCGGGATGGTGCCGTCCTGGAAATTGCCCAGCATCGTCGCGAACACGTAATTGTCCGCCGGGTTGAGGTTGTAAATGATGGTCTTGGGCAGCGAATTTTCCTGGTCGAGACGGTCCAGGTAGGCCGCCAGCGCGACGGCTTGCGGGAAATCGCCGATGGAATCGAACCCGGTGTCCGGCCCGAGTTGCTTGAGCAGGCGGGTGTTGTTGTTCCGAAGCGCGCCGAGGTGGAGCTGCTTCGTCCAGTTCTTCGACGCGTCAAGCTGCCCGAAAAACAGCATCATGAACGACGCGAACTGGGAATGTTCCCCGGGTGACGCAGCTTTGCCCTTGAGCGCGCGCGCAAAAATCGCCGCGGCGGCTTTTTCGGTCGGGAAATCCGAGTAACAGCGGTTCATGCCGTGATCCGACAGGCGGCAGCCGTGCGCGTGGAAAAACTCGTGGCGCGAGGCGAGGGCTTCCAGGAACCGGCCGAATGTCGGGATCTCCATGTCGCTGGCCGCGGCGAGCAGGCCGACCCAGCGTTTGAACGCCTCCGGTTGGTCCACGGTCAGGGCCTTGTCCGGCCGGAAAGCGGGGAGGACGCGGGTGGACATGTCGGCTGCGGCCATCATTTCGTGATAGCGCAGGTCGTCGACGGGATCGTCGGTGGTGCAGAGTGTTTTGACGTTGAACTTGCGGAGGATGCCCTGGGTGGTGAGGGCGGGAGTGGCAAGCTGCTCGTTGGCGCGCTTCCAGACGCGGGACGCGGTGGTTTCGTCGAGCAACTCCTCGATGCCGAAGTAGCGCTTCAGTTCGAGGTGCGTCCAGTGATACAGCGGGTTGCGCAGCGTGTGCGGCACGGTGGCGGCCCAGGCGCGGAATTTCTCGAACGGATCCGCGTGCCCCGTGCAGAAGCGTTCCGCGACGCCGTTGGACCGCATGGCGCGCCACTTGTAATGGTCGCCCTCCAGCCAGATCTCGAACAGGTTGTTGAACCGCCGGTTCTCCGCGATGTCCTTCGGCGGGAGATGACAGTGATAATCCAGGATCGGCTCGCTCTCGGCGAATTCGTGGTACAAACGCCGGGCGGTCCGGCTCTGGAGCAGGAAGTCTTCGTGGACGAATTTCATGCGGAAACCTGGGCTTGGGCGGCGGGACGCGCCAGTTTGCGGGATTCCTGGTCGCGCCCGGCGAGGAACAGCGGACGGAGATGGCGTTCGAACAGGTTGTTCGTCACGTTTCTCGCGACGCTGGCCTCGTGCGTGTTCAGGGCGTCCAGGTAACGTTGGCCGAGTTTTGATGCGACCTTATAACCAACATGCAGGAGCTGGCGCAAGCTGGGATTGAACGCCGGGTTTTTCTGGTCGTGCCGCAGGGCCGACACATATTGCTCCGACGTCCAGCCATTCACGACCTTCGCGGAAGGAAGGCGGTTGGGGTCGATGTCGATCACCGTGGCGTAAGGCGCGCAGAGTTCGTCGACGTGCTCAATGGCCCCGGCGTAAACTTCCTTCGCCAGCGCCAGCCCGCTGCCGCCCGCCTCGGCGAGCCCGATCAGCTCCTCCAGCCACGTCGTGCCCGCCGTCTTGATGTGCAAGCCGGCATTGTGCCGCGCAATCGCCCGCCGGATCAGCGGGTAAATCGAAAACTTGTCGCTCCCGGAATGCACGCTCAGCTTCAACGTCGACGGAAGCCCGTAAATGCGGATCGCATGCGCAATCACGCTCAGGTCGTCATTGAATTCCTTGTCGAACTTCGCAACGTCGCCCACGTAATCCACACCCTTGTTGAACCGCCCCGTGAACTTCGGCGCAATGGTCTGCAGCGGAATTCCTTCGTCCGATAACGCCGCCAAAATCACCAGCAGCTCGGGCGGCGTCTGCGGATAATCCGTTTCGTCCATCGACACTTCCGTGATGAACTTCGCCGCGCCCTTTTTGTCCGCAATGTGACGGTAAATCTTTCCCGCCTCCTGCACCGCCAGAAGATACTTGCCCGCAATGCGCTGCACGTCCCCCAGCGTCGTCTTGAACGGCTCCTCAATGCCCGGAATACTGATGCTCCCCACCAGCTCCGGATGCCGGTCCGTGAACGCCGCCGGCGCTCCGTCCGCCGCCGGCTTCCCAATCCAGTCCGCCACATCGATCGTGTAGAAATCCGAATGCGGCAGAAAACGATCAACCGTCTCCAGCCGGATGTGGTCGGCGTCAATGTGGTAAGGGTGCTTCCAGCCCAGTTCCCGCACCGCCGCGTCGGCCGCCGCCCGCGTGCTGAGGGGTTCCGACCCGATGATGACATGTTCGCGGTTGGATTTGTTCCAGACAGGAACCACGTCGATGCCGTTCTGTGAAGCCAGGATGCAGGCTTTCAACTGGGCCTTGGCCTGATGGGCAAACCGGTCGCCAACACCGAACGAAAACTTCTCGATTGCTAAAAATTTCGCCATAAACATTAAGCCCATTCAGGGCACACCTAGCATACCCCCGGTCCCGAACAGGAGAATGACGATCTTTTGCACACCCAGTTGACTTTTCTGCACCTGCGGGGATCTGCAACAGTCTCGATCGGAATCCGCGAAATTTCCAGCACCTATTTCAGGCCCGAACCACAGGGCAGTCCCAGGGCCGACTGCATCTCCCAACCCGCCAGGATGAACGGCCCAATGCCTTTCAAGTCATTGTCCACCACGGGTTCACGAAGATAATAGGCATACGACCCGTCCCGTCCAAACCCAAGCCCCGCCACCGAACAACATCGCGTGAGCGAAAGTCCTCCACCGGCATCCTCCCGAACCAAATCCTCCTGCAGCCCTTCGTAACCCCGCGCCGCCACCGGCAGCCAGGCCCGGTCCAGCCAACCCCGGTTCACCCCCTTCGCAATCGCATACACAAACATCGCCGACGCCGTGGCCTCCAGGTAGTTCCCGTCGCGCCCCGGCTGATCCAGCACCTGCCACCACAACCCGCTCTTCGGATCCTGCCAGCGCCGGATGCCCGAACAAACATTGGTCAGCAATCCCAGCAACTCCGGTCGCTTCGCATGGTTCGTCGGAACAAAATCCAGCGCGTCCACCAGCCCCATCGCATACCACCCCACCGCACGACCCCAGAAATTCGACGACAACCCCGTGACCGGATCCGCCCACGCCTGCGCCCGCTTCTCGTCCCAGCCGTGATACAACAGCCCCGCGTTCGTCGAATAGGCATGCCCGGCCATGACGAGAAACTGGCGGGCGACGTCGTCCATCGACGACGCAGGCTCGTGAAATCGCACCGCGCACTCCGCGTAAAACGGCCCCCCCATGTAAAGCCCGTCCAGCCACATTTGATTCGTATACCGTTGCTTGTGCCAAAACCCGCCGTCCGCCGTCCGCGGCTGCTTCCCAAGCTGCGCCCGCAACCGCTCCGCCGCCTTCAGATACTTCGGATCGCGCGTCGCATCATACAATCGCAGCACCGCCTTGCCCGGATTGAGATGATCGAGCTGAAACTCGTCGGGTTTGTAGCCGTGAATGCTTCCGTCGGGCGCGATGAAGGACCCGATCGTCCGCTCCGCCCAGGCGCCGTAAGCGGGATTCGTGGTGCACCGCTGCAGATCCAGCAGCGCCAGCGCAAACAAACCGGTCGTGTAATCCCACTTCGCCGCACCTCCCTGCTTCCACGACAAACTGTCCCCGCGCCGCGCCATCTCCGAATCCGCCATCCGCACCGACCACTCCAGCGGCGTCGCGGCGGGACAGGCCGTGGCGAAAGCAAGCGCGAGCCAGAACGGAAGTCGTCTCATGGTTTTGGAAAGTTAAAGGGTCAAACCGTTACATGGCTAATTGGCGCGGGCAAGCCCCCCCCCGTGCGCATTGAAACATTTCAGTTGTTTAATTCTTAAACTCCTAAACTCTTAAACTCTTAAACTCTCTATCGGGCCGTCACCACCACCGGCGCCGCCAGTTCGCGCGCGGTCTTCTCCACATACGCTTTCCAAGCCGCGGCGTCCTTGATCGGCCCCGCCTTGTCCCAGCAGAACCCCGCGTCATACGACACGCGTCCGTCCGCCGGCACTTTCTCCAGCACCAGCAGGTTCAGCTTGTCCTCGGTTTGCGATTCGAAATTCTTCGGGTCGAAAATCACCGCGTCGCCCTGGCCGCCCGCGTTTTTCTCCATCCGCTCCCACGCCGCCAGCCAGCCTGCGCCGGCATTGAGTTCCTTCTGCTCGAGGTTCGCCTTTCGAACACCGATCGCGCAGGTGAGGGGAACCGTCTGCCCGGGCCGAACGAACGCCTCGAACCGGCTCTCGAAATGATCCAGGTTGCGGCCCGCATCCAGCCGGATCCGCTTCGTCTCCGCGACGCTGATTCCGTTCACGTCAAACGGCTCGTAGGTCAGTTCGAATTCGACCCGGATCGGGCCGTTCGCGAGCACGCGCGATTGAACGAAGTTGCGCGAGACCCACAGCCGTCCGTCCGCCCACAACCCCGTGCCACCCAGCCCGCGCGTCGTGCCCGCCGAATAAAAATCCGCCCCTTCACCCGCGTCGCTGTGATAATTGTCCAGCAGGTACCAGTCCTCGATCACCAGGCGCGACGTGCGCTTCGACCATACGTCCACCGCGCTGCTGGTGAGCGGCTCCGGCCCCCACGTCTCCAGCGCGCGACCATACATCCGGTGCGCGATCCGGTCGTTCTCCCACGCGAAATCATCGCAGCGCTCCCGCACAAACCGGCCATGCGCCCGGAACTGCTCCTTTGTGTAAATCCACTTCGACCCGGTGAAGACCGTGAACTGCCGCGTCTCCGACGGTGCGAAATCCGACTGAAAAATCACCAGGTCCGGCGCGTCGTCGCCATCGGTGTCGATCGCCTGGCAAAGATATTCCTTCCCCGCCGCGTCCTTCACATGAATGCGCCGCAGATCCTTTTCGCCCAGCGGCGCCAGCAGCGAGCGCGGCAACTCAAGCGTCTCCGCCGAGCGCGCCGTGTCCAGCGGGTTCACCGCCCGGATCTCCAGGCCGGCCCCACCCGCAACCCCCGCCATCAATCCCACGGCCAGTTCCAACACAAGCAGTCTTGTCATAATCGCATATCCAACCCTCCGCGATTTTACAATCGCGGTGGCCGGCAGCCCGCTCACCTGCGCACGAAGGGGTCAGTCCTATAATCGTGAATATTCGAGCCAAATTGGCGCATGATTCACAATTATAGGACTGACCCCTTTGCCCATCAATGCGCCAATCCTGTTACCTGCGCGTTTTCCGTGATTACGGCTGGGCCGGTTTTTGGCGTGATGTTCACGTTTTTGAAGTCAATCCCCGAAGCGTTCTGAATCTTCAGACCGGTTGTGGCCGCGGTGATTTGCACGTTCTCAAGTGCCACGTTCTCGATCCGGCTGTCGGGCAGACCCAGGATCACCCCGGCTGAGTCCGTGCAGGTTGCTTTCAGGTTGGTGACCCGGATGTTGCGGTAGACGGGCACTTTGTCTTTCGAGGGGGACGCTTCCTCCTTGGCCGGCGCGGCGGGCTGCGTTGGGTCGCCTTTCGAATTGAACATGTAAAAGCACGTGAAGGTGATCGCCGGGTCCACGTTTTTCATCGTGATGTTGCTGTAGCTGATGTCCTCCACCAGGCCGCCCCGGCCGCGCTGCGACTTGATCCGGATGCCGTTCTCCGTCCCCTCGAACGTGCAATCGTGCACCCGCACGTTTTTCACTCCGCCCACCACTTCGCTGCCGATCGACATTCCATGCCCGTGCAGGAAGGTGCAATGCGCCACCTCGATGTCTTCCGTGGCGAATTCGCGCCCCTCCATTTTCTTGCCCGCCTTGATCGCCACGTTGTCGTCGCCCACGTCGATTTTGCAGTGCGTGATCAGCACGTGCCGGCTGGCGCTGGGATCGATTGCATCCGTGTTCGCCGAGCGGGGCGGGGCGGTGATGGTCACGTTGCTGATGACGACGCCGTCGCAATCAGTCGGCACGAGATGGAACTTTGGCGAATTCTGGAGCGTGATGTTTTCGACGCGCACATTCTTGCAGCTGGTGAGGACGATTAAATTCGGGCGGGGCAGGGTGTAGCCCGGCGTTTTGCGGCGCGCCTCCTCCGCCGGTTCCCACCACTTCGCGCCCGAACCGTCAATCGTTCCCGGCCCGGTGATCGTGAGCGACTCGAGGTTTTTGCCCGTGATGAACGCCGTGTAATTCGACGGCGACGATCCGCGGAAATCCGCCGGGTCATCCGTCGCCTTGAGCGTCGCTTTCGCCTCCAGCTTCAGCGTGGTCTTGTCCTTGATTTTGATCGGCTGGCTCAGGTAGATGCCCGCCGGGAATAGCACCGTGCCGCCTCCGGCCTTGCCGCAGGCGTCCAGCGCCTTCTGCACCGCCGCCGTGTCCACCGTGTTGCCATCGCCTTTGGCGCCATACTCGCGCACGTCAAAAAGTCGAGCGTCGGCGCCGCGCGAAGAAAGGACGACAAGGACCGCGACCAGGGACAAAAGGCAAATCAGGCGATTCGGATTCATGGGATTGGACGAGTTATGGTGTGGGAGTGGATAGCCTATCCGGCGGATAAAATGAAGCCGACTTTCGGCAAATCAGTTTGAAATTTGTGCATGAATCAGTCGATGTCCGAGGGTCGAGCGTCGAGAGCCTGACCTTCGGGCTTCCGAACCCGACCGGAATCACGAGGGTTTGTGTAGTCCGCAGGTCAGGCCCTCGACCCTCGACTCTCGACCCTCGACTAAAGCTTCGCCCTGATCCATTCCGCCACCCGCGCTTGCCAGTTCGGATCGAACTTCTCCCATTCGACGATCCGATGCGGCGCTCCCTTCAACGTCATCAAATCGCAGGTTACGCCGTTCGTCTGCAGCCGCGCCTGGAACGCCGTCGCCTGCTCATAGGGAACCGTTTTGTCCGCGTCGCCCTGGACCAGCAGGCAGGGCGGGGCGCCCGGATTCAGATGATTGATCGGCGACATCTCGAACAACAGCTTCCGCGTGGCCGCATCCGCCTCCGGCCGATTCAGCAGCGCCTGCAGCGACTTGCTCAGGCCGCCCCGGTGATCGGTGTCGGCCACCAGGTCCGCCGGCGGCGCGCAGCCCACCATGGCTCGCACCCGCGTCTCCGCATCGGCCGTCACCGCCGCCAGCAACGCCAGTTGTCCGCCCGCTGAATAACCCAGGATCGCCACGCGATTCGGATCGACGCGGTATTCCGGCGCATGCCGTTTCAACCAGCGCGTTGCCGTCTGCACGTCTTCGTAGCACGCCGGCCAGCGATTCGTCGGAGCCATGCGGTAATTGATCGAGAACCACGCGAGGCCCGCTTTGTGACAGGCCTCGAACAGCGTCGAAACATCCGTCGCCTTGTCGCCGGCTCCCCATCCGCCGCCGTGCACAATCAGCAGGCCCGGAAAGGGGCCGGCACCCGCCGGGATCTGTGCGTCCAGCCTCAGGCTTTCGCCGCATGCCACGCCATACTCGATGTCCTTCAAAATTCCGGCGACCGCCGCCGGCGCGGCGGGATTCCAGCCGTCCGCACCCGCCAGCACTTTCTGCGCGCTGTAATCCTGGGCCTCCGCCGGCGTGAGCTGTTTCGACCACGGCACGCGCGATTCCGGGCGCGCGCCCGGGCCGCGGCTTTGAAATTCCGCGTAGCGCGCCGTCTTTTCCGCCTCCGGCTTTTTCCAGTTGTTCCAGCCCTCCGGCCGGACCACGTCCGACATCTCCGATTCCAGGAAAACCGTCGACGCATGAATCCGCCACGGCCGGCCCAGGTAAGTGCGCACATCGGGCGCTTCGCCGGTGACGATCGCGTGATGGAACACAAACCCGTAGCGCTGATCCTCCGGCGTCGATGCCGCGGTGATGTAACCCTCCCGCAGGCAGCGGATGTGGCAGCGTTCGAAGAAAGCCGTCGCCGCGCCGAAAATGAAATCCACGTGCCCCGCGATTTCGCAGTCCTCGAAATAATGACGGCCGCGATTCGCCAGGATCGTGTCCTGCCACCCGAGAAACCGGCAGTGCCGGAATGCAGCCCGGTCGCCGTCGATCCGGATGGCCACCGCCTGCCCGTGCGGCCCGGCGCTGTTCTCGAACGTCAGGTTCTCCGCCGTGAAATCGTCCGCATCGATCGTCGTCGACGGCGTGCGGAATGTCCCGATGGGTTTGCCCTCCGCATTGGTGATGCCCGCGTAGAGATCGTAAGTGAGAACGGTCGTCCGCGCGTCCTCGCCTTCGAGCCTGAAAAACCGCTTCTCATGCTGGACGTAAATGAGTTCGTGGTAGGTGCCCGGTTTGATGTGGATGACCACCGGGTTGGTGGCGGCGCCGGCGGGCACGGCCATGATGGCTTCCTGAACGCTTCGGAACTGCGCCGAGCCGTCGGGCGCGACGGTGAGGTTGGTTTGGGCCGATGCGGCGAGAGCGGCACCGAGGACGAAAGTCGAGTTCAGTCGGAGCAGGTTCATAACAATCGGGAGGGACGCCGTCCCCGGCGTCCATACCAGATTCTGCCGGACGAATCAATCCAGGGGGAACAGGGCCGGCGCGGACGCCGGCCCTCGCCCCATGGTAACGCAAAGGCATTCAACCGTCGCCGGTTGAATGCCTCGCGTGAGTCAATTTAGATCAAGGCAGGGGCGGCCCCATCTTGATGCGATAGAACTGCGCCGCGGCCGGGGCGTTCGTGTCGGTCCACTCGAACGGCGACGGCGGCGAGTTCGTGATGAGGATCGTGGTCCAGTGGACCAGGTCGCCCGAGGCTTCGATGGCGTAATCCGGTCCGACCTGGCCGGTGACGGTCGCGGTCATCTGGCCGCCGACGACCGCCGGGGCGCTCATGAGCGGCTGGGTGAGGGGGTTGACGTTGACCGTGAAGCTCTGCGACGCGCCCAGCACCGGGGTGCCGTTGTCGAGCACCTGGACGGTGATGAGGTTCGCCGAGTCGGCCTGCGTGACGGCCGGGCGCCAATTGAACACGCCCGTCGAGCCATCCACCGTGGCCCCCGCCGGACCGCTCATCAGCACGTAGCTCAGCGTCTGCACCGGCTGATCCGGATCGCTGCCCTGCAGCGCGAAGTTGAGCGTCACGCCGGCGTTGATGTTGGTGTCGGCGACAGCCGCGAGGCTCGGGGCCGAGTTGCCGACCGTCAACGTGGCATCCGCCGTGGTGACGGAACCGGACCCGTTGCTCACGATAACGGCGTAGTTGCCGGCGTCCGGCACGTAGGCCGGGGCGATCACCAAGCTGGCGGCGTTGGCGCCGGACAGGTTGGTGCCGCTGCGCAGCCATTGATAGGATGGCGCCGGGATGCCGGTGGCCGACACGGTGAACGTCGCCGTGGCGCCGCCCGCCACGCTGAGGTTCGACGGGGCGACCAGGACGTTCGGGGCCAGTTTCGGCGTCCAGCCATACAGCCAGAAGTTCACGTCCATCACGTTCGTCGCGGTGGTGTAACTGATCTGCGTCGACCAGCTCGCGCGCTGGCTCACGTCCACCAGGTTTGTGCCCGTGAGGTCCGTGCTCTGGTATTCCCAGAACCGGAGTGACGACTTGACCGTTTCGCCGCCGTCAAACCAGCCGACCGGCGCGATGTGATTGTCCATCGAGCAGCTCACGAACACCGCCTGGCAGTACGGATACCCGTTGCCCGGGTCGCGGCCCAGATAGCAGCTGTTCGTGCCCACGGCGGCCGAACCGCGCACGATCTGGCAGTTGATGAAGGCAATGCCGTTCGTGGTCGCGTCGGTCCGCGCCTGGGTGACATAGCTCTGCGACGACATGCACATGATTTCGCAATTCGTGAAATACATGGTGCCCAGGCCCCAGATGAAGTCCGTGTCACCCTGCACATGGCAATCCTGGAAGTAGGCGATGTCGCCGCTGTTGTTCACCAGGATCGTGTCCTGGTAACTGTCGAAGTCGGCGTTGTAACCGATGAACCGCTTGCTGCCGTCGCCGACGCGCAGCGCCTCGGCCTGCTGGCCGCCCTTCGGCGTCGCGTTGGTCAGCGTCAGGTTTTCCAGCGCAATGTCGTTCGCCGACGCGATGCGGAACATCGGGCGCCCGCTCGTGCCGCCGTTCAACGGGTCGTTGTTCACATAGGTGATCACCGTCTGGTGCCGGTCCTGGCCGCGGAACGTGATGTTGTGCTTCGCGTTCAGGTAGTTGATTTCGCGATAGGTGCCGTTCCTGATCGTCACAAGGGTGTGATTCGTATTGCCCGGGGCGATGAAATCAATCGCGCCCTGCACCGTGTTGAAGTCGCCGGAACCGTCGGCGGCCACCACGATGTTGGTGCTGCCGGCCGTGAGCGGCGAGGATTTCGTCGTGAACTGCCAGTCGCCGGCGTTGGTGATGCCGGCAAAATACGCGCCGGTCGCATCGGCGAACACGCCGTTGTCCACCGTCACGTAGTAGGTCTGGCCGGCTGCCAGGACGCCCGAGTGCGGATACACCAGCGCCGTGTTCGGGCCGGTCAGCAGCACCGGGAACGCGCGGTAGGTGGCTCCGCCAATGACGCGGTTCTGGACGTTGTAGACGCCGACCGCGCCGTTGACCACCACGACGTTCGAGCTCATGTCGATCGTGTCCACCGGCGTGAGCGGGCTCGCGGTGTTCCAGATGCGCAGTTTGCCGGCGTTCACCGTGCCCACCGTGTTGTTGAACGTCACCGTCAACGGCGTGTCCAGGTTGATCCCGGTGGCGCCGTTCGCGGGGATGAAGGACGAGGCGGCGAGCGTGGTGGAGTTCACCACCAGCTTCGCGCCGGTCGACGTCGCCACGCCGGCCGCGTTACTGGCGACGAGCGTGTAGGTGCCGATGTCGGATCCTTGCGCGCTGCCAATGTTCAGGGTGGCCGCAGTCTGGTCGGAGAGGGCGACGCCGTTGCGGAACCACTGGAGCGACGGGGCAGGGACGCCGGTCGCGCCGGAGTTGAACGAAGCCGGGTCGCCGGCGTTCACCGTCAGGCTCACCGGCTGCGGCGTGATGACGGGAGGGACGATCACGGACAGCACTGCGCTGTTCGTTGCGAGGCCGGCAATGTTGCTGGCCACGACGGAGACCACCGTTCCGTCGAGGGCGAACGGAACCGCCGTCAGGGTGAACGAGCTGCCCGTCGCGCCGGGAACATCCACATCGTTCGTCCGCCATTGCAGCGACGGCGCCGGGTTCGCGATCAGCACCACGGTGTTGAACGTCGCGTTGTTGCCCTGGATCACCGTCTGGCTCACCGGGCCGGCAATCACCGGGGCGACATTGCCCACGATCAGCGTCGTGATGCGGCTCGTCACGGAGTTGAACCCGTTCGCCACCACCACTTCATAATAGCCGGAATCCGTGGATTGCGCGTTGGTAATGGTCACCGAGGCGCTGGTTCCGTAGCCGATCGGCGACGGCACCGAGTTGGTGTCGTTGCCAAACGAGTACCATTCATAGGTGATCGGGCTCGAACCCGTCGCCGCCACGGTCAGCGTCGCATCCTGGCCGACCGAGACAATCGTGTCCGCCGGCTCGGTCGAAATCGCCACCTGCGGCGCCAGGACCAGCTTCACGACGCCGGGCGTGCTGGTGTCGATCGAAGGCGTTCCGTCGATGCTGCCGCCGGCCACCGTGACGGTGGGCCAGAAGCTGCCGAGGAGTTTGCCGGTGTAGGTGAAGAGCGTGTAGCTGCCGACGGCGAGAGGCGTGCCGGCCACGTTGATCTGCACATGGGCGTTCGTGACGCCGAGATCGCCGTTCACCGCCACCACGTCGCCCGTGCCCGGCGAGTTCGTGAGGTCAAACACGGTCACCGAACCGGGGTCCAGCACCAGGTTCGTTCCAAAGCCGAGCGTTCCGCCCGGCGCCAGCGTGGCCGCGGGCCGCAATTCGGCCGGACCGCCAATCACGCCCGAGCCGCCCAGCGTGGCCGAGGTCAGCACCGTCACCGTGCCGGAATTCCAAACGGCCGCATTGCAATTGTTCGTGCCGTTCACCACCAGCGTGCCCGTGCTCACCAGCGTCGGACCGTTGAATGAATTGCTCGCCGTCAACACCAGCGTGCCGTCGCCGGTCTTCGTCAGGCCGCCAAAATCACCCAGCGCCGCGCCGGAACCGTTGATGGCGCCGGACTGCGTCAGCGTCACGCCCGTCGGCACGCTGATCGTGCCGCCCAGGCCGTTCAACGTCACCGCCCGCGTGCTCGAGGCGTCCGTGCCCGTGTAGGACAAGGTTCCGTTGTTCAATACCAGCGCGCCGCCCGCCATTTGCGCCAGGTCGCTCACTTCCACCGTGCCGCCATTCAGATAATTCGCGCCGGTCATGTTGTTCGCGCCGCTCAAAATCAGTTTGCCGTTGCCGGACTTCGTCAGCGCCGTCGCCGAGGTGTTGTCCGCCAGCGTCGAGCTGATCGACAGGTCGGCGGAACTGTTCTGGATGACCACCAGGTCGCCGCCGGCCGAGCCGCGCAGCGTGCCGCCCGTGATCGCCGTCGCGCCGCTGCCCGTCACCAGCAGGCCGCCCGAGGACAATGTCAGCGTCTGCGCCGAGTCGGCGAGCGCCACCGTCGACGCGGCCGAGAGTTTCAGCGAATTGATCGTGAGGGTCGAAAGCGCCGCCAGCGGGTTGCCCGCCAGGCTCACGTTGTCCGTCGCCAGCCAGGTGGTGGAATCCGCGCTGGTCTGGTAGGCGGAGTAGGGGGCCAGGATGAAACTCGCATTGGTCTGAACCCAGTCGGACTGATTGATCGTCATCCAGCCGCCTTCAATCCCGTTCACCAGCGGATTGGTCATTGTAATATAGGTGGCCGCCGTCGAGGCGCCCGCCGCCGACACGTTCAGCGTGCCGCCCGTGCTGCGGGCAATGCCCGCCAGCGCCACCGCGCCGTTCGCCGTGCCGGTGTTGATGTCCACCACCGACGAGCCGCCCGGCAGGACAATCGTGTTCGAAATGCTCTGCTCCGTCGTCGCCGTGCCCACGCTGTTGCTGAACACCAGCGTGCCGCCCGCCAGGAGCACCGTCGGACCCACACGACGCGACGTGTGCGTGGTCTTGTCGAAAATCAACGTGCCCGCGTTCGCCGTTACCCGGTAAAGATCCGTCCCCTGGGTGTTCGGACGGTTCGTCACAACGACCGTTCCGGCGGACGATTTGACGAGATTGATGCTGCCGCTCGCGGGGCTGCGATAGCGGCCGGTCCCGATGAGGCCGCTCCGGGCGTCCACGTTCGTCGGGATCAAATAACTGGTTCCCAGGACGTCCCGCAGCACACCCCCGTTGTCCAGCACCAGCTTGTTGAAATAAAGATTTTTCGCGTTCAGGTTCACCACCGTGCCGCCATTCACCGTCAGCGTCGCGGTCAGCGGAAACGGCTGCGCGCTGGAGTAATTGAACACGCCTGACGGATTCACCTGCAGATCGCTGCTGATGTAGGTCGTGCTGTCGCTCGTGCCGGTGTAAATCGTGCCAGTGTTGATCACCGTCAGCCCGGTGAACGTGTTGTTGGCGCTCGGATTGATCAGCACCGTGCCCGTGCCCTCCTTCGTGAAGCCCACGCCCGCCAGCGGCGTCGTGATGTTGTTCGACGACCCGGCCGTGGCCGTGATCACCGGCTTGCCCGTCAGTGTGAGGGTCAGAATGTTCGTCGAGGCGCTGATATTGTAATTTCCGCTGCCCGGCAGGTTGAACGTGATGCTGCCCACCGTGATGCCGCTGTTCGTGATGGTGACACCCCCCGCCGCCGCGGTGCCCGTGCCGAATATCGCGTTGTCCCCGTTCACCCAGCCGTTGTCGGCCGATCCATCCCACCAGTTCGCCGCCGTGCTGCTCCACGTGCCGCTGCCATCCTGCGCGCCCGGCGTGCCGGGATTCGCATCCCACGTCACCGTGCCGGCCCTGGCCGAGGCGAGCGACATCCAGGCCGCCAGCCCGCAATACAATCCGGAGCGCACGGGCCATGCCGCGCCGGCGCGGCACAGGGCCGCAAGGTTCGATCGATACGTCGGGAGAGACTTTGTTTGTAGCATAAAACTTCTTCGGTTGGGGTTCAGCAACGGGAAGAGACCTCCACCCACTCCGGCAGGCGGGGCGCCGGAGTCGATGGCACGATTTCCAAGAGGCTCAGACAAGACATAACAACACTTCCTGGACCTGGCTCCCGGCGCCGCACAACGATGCCCGGAATTCCGCGTTCAACGGAGATTCCCTGAAGTCGACGCCAAAAGCTGCAGGGTGAATCCTATAACGACCGCCGCGAAAAGCAGCCCCGAGTTTCTGCAAACCAAAGTGAATTTTGCGCACCCCGGTTGCCGCGAATCAGCACCAGCGGGACAGGGGTTGTTCGACGGAATGAACAGGATGCACCGAATGATCCCCTGCGCGGTTCTATCACCACGGGCAGGGAGTCATCCCGCCGCGGGCGTCGCGCACCGCGCAAAATCCATTCGGTCCGTTCCGTTCATTTTGTCTGTCCGGCTCGCGTTCGCGCCAATTCGCGTCAGGCCCGCCCGCAAAAAAAGATGCGCTTTGGACAACCTCCGGGCAGCGCCCGCGCTCCCCGTGCGGCACCCTGCACCCTGCGCCTTCCGGCGCGCCGGCCCGGGGAAACAGGGGCTAAGGGTTTCCCCTAGGCCGGCTAAATGGTTCCCCCCTGTACAAATCAGGCCGCCTCCCAATTGTTGATCCGATTTGTTTCTCTTAAATTGCTCCCATGCAAACAACATTTGTTCGGCAAGATTCGGTGAGCCGGGTTGAGCCGGGAGATTTCCGGATGGATGGGGCTGCCGCGGCGCGGCCCGCCGTGCGAGCCGCCGAACTCAAGAAGGAGCCCGCCCGCTCCCGGAATCCCTACGCCGCCCCCGGCAGCAACGGGAACGGAAACGGCAACGGCAACCGCGCCCTCGTCGAAGCCCTCGTCAGCTCCAAGGTCTACCAGGATTACGAACGCGCGTTCAGCGACACCACCGGCCTCCCCGTCGCCCTCCGACCCGTCGAAACCTGGCAGCTCCCCCACCACGGCAAACGCAACGAAAACGCTTTCTGCCAGATGCTCGCCCAGAAAAGCCGCGCCTGCGGCGCCTGCCTCCAGGTCCAGGAAAGCCTCTCCGAACGCGCCACCCACGAACCCCAAACCGTCGTCTGCCCCATCGGCATGTGCGACACCGCCGTCCCCGTCCGCCTCGGCGACCGCCTCATCGGCTTCCTCCAAACCGGCCAGCTCTTCCGGAAGAAACCCACGCAGTCGCAGTTCGACCGCGCCGCCAAACTCGTCGCCGAATGGGGCGTCAATATCGACCGCGACCGCATGAAAGAAGCCTATTTCTCCACCAAGGTCGTCGGACTGCGCGAACACGAATCCATCGTCAAACTCCTCCACATCTTCGCCCAGCACCTCTCCATGCTCAGCAACCAGGTCGTCGTCCAGCACGACAACGCCGAGCCGCCCGTCATCACCCGCGCCAAGGAATACATCCACGAACACCAAACGGAGGAACTCTCCCTCGGCCAGGTCGCCCGCGCCGTCAATACCTCAACCTTCTACTTCTGCAAAATGTTCAAGAAGGTCACCGGCATCAATTTCACCGACTACCTCTCCCGCGTCCGCATCGAGAAATCCAAAAACCTCCTCCTCAACCCCAACCTCCGCGTCAGCGAAATCGCGTTCGAGGTCGGATTCCAGTCGCTCACCCATTTCAACCGCGTGTTCAAAAAAATACTCGGCCAGTCGCCCACGGAGTACCGCGCCCAGTTGCTCGGCCGCTCCTGCTGACCGGCGTCCCATGACGCCCCCTTTCCGCAGTCACTCCCCCTATGGCCGCAGGCTTCAAAACCTGCGGCCCTTCTGCTCCCAGGCCCGGACCCCCGATCCGCCCCCCGCAACCTACCCGAATTTCTTGATTGGATTTGGCAGTCCATTGACCAATATTGGGCCGGTCTCAAATGAACCCCTCAAGGCACCAGCCTCCCCGGCACCCGGCCGGCGGATCCGCCCCCGCCAGTCCCGACCCCAGCCTTGAAGAAATGAGCGCGCGCCAGCAAGTCACCCTCACCGCCCTGGCCGACAGCGAAGCCCGCCTCCGCGCCATCCTCGACACCGCCGTCGAAGGCATCATCACCATCGACGAACGCGGCCTCATCGAATCCGTCAACCCAGCCGCGGAACGCCTCTTTGGCTATGCCGCCGCCGAGATCCTCGGCCAGAATGTCAACGTCCTCATGCCCGCACCCTACCGCGAGCAACACGACGGTTACCTCGAGAATTACCGCCGCACCGGCCACGCCCGCATCATCGGCATTGGCCGCGAAGTCCTCGCCCGCCGCAAGGACGGCTCCAGCTTTCCTATCGACCTCTCCGTCAGCGAAGTGCGGCTCGCCGGACGCCGCATCTTCACCGGGTTCATCCGCGACATCTCGGCGCGCCGGCAATCCGAGGAACAACTCCAACTCCTCTCCACCGCCCTTGCCTCCGCCGCCAACGGCATCGTCATCACCGACGCCGCCGGCAGCATCCAGTGGGTCAACCCCGCCTTCACCCGCCTCACCGGTTACAGCGCCCATGAAGCCGCCGGCCGCAACGCCCGCTTCCTTAAGTCCGGCCGCCACGACGAACCCTTCTACCGCAACCTCTGGCAAACCATCCTCCGCGGCGACCCCTGGCAGGGCGAAATGGTCAACCGCCGCAAAGACGGCTCCCTCTACCCCGAGGAAATGACCATCACCCCCGTCCGCGCCGGCAACGGACCCATCACCCACTTTGTCGCCGTCAAACAGGACATCACCGAACGAAAAAAAGCCGAGGAGGAATTATCCGCACTTGCCCGAACGCTGGCAGAAAAGAATAAGGAACTCGAAACCATCGTCTACGTCGCCTCCCACGACCTCCGCTCCCCACTCGTCAATATCCAGGGCTTCAGCCGCGAACTCGCCCAGTCCTGCGATCGCCTCCAAACCCTCCTCGCCGCACCCCGCCCCGCCACACACCCGCCCGAACTCCGCGAAACCCTCTCCCGCGATATCCCCGAAGCCCTCGCCTATATCCAGGCCGGCGTCAGCAAAATCGACTCGCTCCTCAACGGGTTCCTCCGATACTCCCGCCTCGGCCGCGCCGCCCTCCGCCTCGAACCGCTCGACATGAACACCATGCTCTCCGAGATCTCGCGCGCCATGGAATTCCAACTGAAACAAGCGGGTGCACGACTCCGCATCGACCCCCTCCCGCCATGCGTCGGCGACGCCACCCAGGTCAACCAGGTCTTCACCAACCTCCTCGACAACGCCATCAAATACCTCGACACCTCCCGCCCCGGCAGCATCCACATCTCCGGCCGGGTCGAAGCCGCCATGGCCCGCTACGAAATCCGCGACAACGGCATCGGCATCCCCGCCGGCCACCAACAGAAAATCTTCGAAATCTTCCACCGCCTCAACCCCGCCCACGGTCAGGGCGAAGGACTCGGACTCACCATCGCCCAGCGCATCCTCGAACGCCACAACGGCAGCATCGGTGTCACCTCCGAACCCGGCCGCGGCACCTCCTTTTTTGTTTCCTTGCCTGCCATGGCCGGGGCAAATTAGGACCATGACCAATGCCCAGGAAATCATCATCCTCATCGCCGAGGACGACGAGGGCCACGCGCGGCTCATCCAGAAAAATCTCGCGCGCGCCGGCCTCCATAATCCCATCGAACGTTTCGCCGACGGCCAGTCCATCCTCGATTTCCTCTTCCGCCGCGGCCCCGGCCCCCACCGCGCCCCCGACGCCGGATACCTCCTTCTCCTCGATATTCGCATGCCGCGCGTCGACGGCGTCGAAGTGCTCCGCCAGATCAAAAGCCACCCCGCGCTCCACAAAATTCCCGTTATCATCCTCACCACCACCGACGATCCCCGCGAGGTCTCCCGCTGCCACGACATCGGTTGCAATAGTTATATCGTAAAACCCGTCGATTACGACAAGTTCGCCGAAGCCATCAAGAGCCTCGGCCTCTTTATCTCCCTCGTCAAAGTGCCGGAACTCGAAACCCGGGCATGAACCCCAACCCCGCCGACGCACCCGCTCCCGGCCCGCCCACCGTCCTTGTGGTCGACGACGACCAGGGCCTCCTGCGCCTGGTGGAAAAAACACTGCGCCGCGAAGGATTCCAAACTGCCGCCGCCGATTCCGGCGCCGCCGCCTTGGACTGGCTCGCCCACCACCGCGCCAACCTCCTCCTCCTCGACCTGAAACTCAGCGACATCCAGGGCGGCGAAGTCGTTGACCGGCTCGCCTCACTCGAACCCCGCACCCCGTTCGTCATCATCACCGGACAGGGCGACGAACGCGTCGCCGTCGATATGATGAAACGCGGCGCCCGCGATTACCTGGTCAAGGACGGCGAATTCCTCCGCTTCCTCCCCCAGGTCGTCCGCCAGGTCCTCGAACAAATCGAAACCGAACGCCGCCTCGCCGCCGCCGAAGCCCAGGTCAACCTCGTCCAAAACGTCATCGACCGCGGTTTCAGCGCCGTCCTCATCGCCGATTCCGGCCCGCCCGAACCCCGCGTCCGCTACATCAACCCCAGCTTCGCCCAGATCACCGGCTCCACGCCCGAACAACTCGTCGACAAACCCCTCTCCTCCGTCGCCGCCCTCACCGGCCTCCGAGAACGCTTCGGCCAGGACACCGGCTGGGACGAAAAATTCGTCGACGAAATCGCCCGGTTCCAAACCCCCGAAGGCGAACGCTGGGGCGACTGGCGCGTCGGCCCCGTCCGCGACCGCTCCGGCCGCATCAGCCATTGGCTCGTCATCCTCCGCGATATCACCGACCGCAAACGGCTCGAAAAGGAAATCCTCGAGATCAGCGACCGCGAACAACGCCGCCTCGGACAGGACCTCCACGACGGCCTCTGCCAGCAACTCGCCGGCATCGAACTCATGAGCCAGGTCCTCGAACTCAAAAGCGCCGCGCGCTCCAAAGCCGACGCCGCCCGCGCCGCCGATATCGCCCGCCACGTCCGCGACGCCATCGCCCAAACCCGCCTCCTCGCACGCGGCCTCTCCCCCGTCGCCCTCGAATCCGAAGGCCTCATGTCCGCACTCCAGGAACTCGCGCTCAATACCAGCGCCCTCTTCCGCGTCGATTGCCGGTTCGATTGCCCAAAACCCGTCCTCCTCGACGACCCCGGCGTCGCCACCCACCTGTTCCGCATCGCCCAGGAGGCCGTTTCCAATGCCATCAAACACGGCAAAGCCTCCCGCATCCACGTCCAGCTCGAGTCCCGCGCCGCCCGCATCGTCGTCAGCATCTCCGACAACGGCCGCGGCCTGCCGGATCCGCTGCCCCCCGCCAGCGGAATGGGCTTGCGTATCATGCGTTCCCGTGCGGGAATGATCGGGGGAACACTGGCGACGGAAAACAGGCCGGAGGGCGGCGCTCAGGTCATTTGCTCCGTGCCCGCCGGCCGCCCCGCCTCCACACCCAGATATTCACGTGCCCGCAGCCAGGAAAAAAACAAGTAAGCCCGCCCACCGCATCCTCATCGTGGACGATCACCCGATGATGCGCCAGGGCCTCGCCCAGCTGATCGGCGCCGAACCCGACCTCGCCGTCATCTGCGAAGCCGGCAACGCCGCCCAGGCCCTCGCCGGTGTCACCGCCCGCAAACCCGACCTCGTCCTGCTCGATATCTCCCTCCCCGATAAGAACGGCCTCGAGCTGATCAAGGATCTCCAGGTCCTCGCGCCCAAACTCCGGATCCTCGTCGTCTCCATGCACGACGAAGCCCTCTACGCTGAACGCGTCCTCCGCGCCGGCGCCACCGGCTACATCATGAAACAGGAGGGCGGACGCAAATTGCTCGACGCCATCCGCCACGTCCTCGCCGGCAAAATTTACGTCAGCGAAAAAATGTCCGCGCGCATCCTCGAAATCTTCTCCGGCCACCGCTCCGAAGGCGCCGCCTCGCCCGTCGAACTGCTCTCCGACCGCGAATTCGAAGTCTTCCAGCTCATCGGGGAAGGACGCGGCACCCGCGAAATCGCCGGACACCTCCACCTCAGCGTCAAAACCATCGAGGTCCACCGCGCCAACATCAAATCCAAACTCAAGATCAAAACCGCCACCGACCTCGTCCGCTCCGCCGTCCGCTGGGCCGAAACCCAGCAACTGGAACGGTGAGCAGGGGGAAGGATTGGATTATTGGGCTGCAATCGTCCTCGTCCTCGTCCTCGTCGTCGTCCTCGAACTGCCCAGCCGGATTAATGGATGAGTGGATTGTTGGATAAATGGAAAGACCTCCGCGCGGCCCATCCATTAATCCATTGATCCATTGATCCCGCCCATCCCCGATCCGCCTCGGCATTCCGCCTATTTACAGTCAGGGAGAATCCCAATTGCCACGGAGAAATTCGCGGTCAGGCTGGTGTCGTGCCTACCAAGGTGCCTCGTGGCGCGTCAAGCGGCGCCGGGGCCGGGCTCGACACCCGGTTCCGGGTCGTCATGGCTTACGATGATTTCCTCTCCGGCCAGCGCGCCCTCGCCACCTGCCAGTTCCTCTCCACCCGCCTCGGCCGCGGCGTCGAACTCCGCAGCAGTATGTGGAAATTCGACGTCCTCCGAAACCCCGGCCTCGCCCGAATGGCCGTCGAGGACGCCTCGGAAGCCGATGTCATCATCATCGCCAACGCGCCCCGCACCGGCCTCCCCAACGAAGTCCGCGCCTGGATCCAGTCCTGGCTGCCCCGCAAAAAAGGCCAGTTCGCGGCGCTGGTCGCCCTGATGGATTTCACCGACAAGGACAATCGGGAATCACGCGAGGCCCACGCGTTTCTCAAACGCGCCGCCGCCGAGACCGGCATCGATTTCCTGTCCCGCGAAATTCGTTCCGACGCCACGCGCCTCCCGTTCCTCCGCCGTCCCTTCCTCCGCCACCCCGGGTCAGCCGATCCCTCCCGCTCCGCCACGCTCCCGCCCCCCGAAGCCCCTCCCCAAGCCACCCCCCAAAACGTCCAAGAATCCTCCAAATGTTGAATGTCTAGATGTGACACCGGGCCCCGGTGTCACATCTAGACATTCAACATTTGATCGCTGGCAAAGCTTCCCTTTGAGGTATTCTGTCTGAAGTGTTGACGTGCTGATTCCTGTTGGGCATCGTGCCGGGTATGGGCAGACCGCTACGGATTGAGCGAGTCGGGGGATGGTACCACATCACCGGGCGAGGGAACGAACGCAAAGCCATTTTCCGGGATAACAGGGATCGATTCCATTTTGTGGGCTTGATGGCAGGAATGGTGGCCCGTTTCAGAATCATTCTCCACGCCTATCAACTCATGGACAACCATTACCACCTGATTGTGCAGTTGACCGAGAAGAACCTGAGCCGGGCCGGACAGTGGCTGAACGTCAGCTACGTCAACTGGTTCAATTTGCGGCACGAACGCAGCGGACACCTATTCCAAGGGCGCTTCAAATCATACGTGGTGGACCCGATGGAGTGGGGATTGGAACTGAGCCGCTATGTGCATTTGAACCCGGTTCGCGTGAGAGAACTGGGGTTGGGCAAGTCGGACCGCGGACAGATCCGTGCCGGGCTGCATGGAAGGCCCGATCTGGCCGTGGTGAAGGAAAGGCTCCGTCTCATGCGGCGGAACCAATGGGGATCGTATCGGGCATACGCGGGGCTGGCGAAGAAGCCTGAGTGGCTGGAGTGCGACGTGATCCTGGGAATGCTGGGCGGCAGGACTTCCGATCGGCGGAAGAACTATCGCGAATATGTGGAAAGCGCGTTGAGGGAGGGATTGCCCAGGAGCCCCTGGGAAAGTCTCCAGGAGAACGTGGTTTTGGGTGGCGCCGCATTTCTGGAAAAGTTGCGGTCGCATGTGCGGGGTAACGCGCGGGAGCAGCGCGGAGTGGCCCGGCTTGGCCGGGTTCGACCCAGCTTTGGGGAGGTAATCGCGGCACTTGAGAAACTCAAGGGCCAATCCTGGGAGGAACTTTGCGGCCGGCATGGCGATTCGAATCGTGACCTGGCCTTGTATATCGGCCAGCGGACGTGCGGTCTGACGTTGAAGGAACTGGCACTCATGGCAGGAATGAACGACTACACCGCCGTGTCGATGGCGATCCGGCGATTCGAAAAACGCCTCGAACACGCCGCAACGGATCGCCAACGGATGCAGGAACTGTGTCAAATGTTGAATGTGCCGATGTGACCCCCGGCCCCCGCCTCGCAACACCCCGTCCCCAAAACGTCCAAGAATCCTCCAAATGTTGAATGTCTAGATGTGACACCGGGGTTGGGTGTCACATCTAGACATTCAACATTTGGGGCGGGGAAGGGGATTGGTTCGGGGGAATCCGCTGATCGGCGGGGACGGGCGCTGTTTTTTCGGTGTTCAGTTTCCGGGTGTGCCATTAGGATGGGGGTGTCCTCCCCGCCGGTCTGAACCCGCGGGGTGTCTTATACCTGATGAAACCCGGTTTTTTGAAAAGCGTTCCGGTGTGGAGCCTTGTGGTGCCGTGCGTGGCGTGTGTGCTGCTGGCAATCACGCCTGTGTTGAAGCCGGCCTGGCTGCTGCTCGCGCTGGCGATACCGGCGCTGTTCGCAGCGGTCGTCGTCGCCGTCCATCATGCCGAGGTCATCGCACACCGCGTCGGGGAACCATTCGGCACGCTGGTGCTCGCGCTGGCGGTCACGGTGATCGAAGTGTCGCTCATTGTATCGATCATGCTGTCCAGCGGTCCGGCCTCGGGGGCACTTGCGCGCGACACGGTGTATGCCACGGTGATGATCATTTGCAACGGTGTGGTGGGTCTTTGCCTGCTGATGGGGAGCTGGCGGCATCATGTGATTGGATTTCGAATCGAGGGAACCACGCCGGCGCTGGCCGTGCTTGCCACCCTCAGCGCGCTGGCGCTTATTTTGCCCGGCCTGACGACCACCACGCCTGGGCCGACTTATTCGACGACCCAGCTGGCTTTCGCGGGTATTGTTTCCCTGGTGCTCTATGGTGTGTTCGTCTTTGTCCAGACCGGCCTGCATCGCGGCTTTTTTCTGCCCGAATCCGGCGACGAAGAGCACGCGGCTCCGCCTTCCTGGATTGCGGCCGGCATCAGCCTTGCGGGCTTGCTTTTGTCGC
This sequence comes from Verrucomicrobiota bacterium, assembly GCA_046346665.1. Classification (GTDB taxonomy): domain Bacteria; phylum Verrucomicrobiota; class Verrucomicrobiia; order Limisphaerales; family JAXMHQ01; genus JAXMHQ01. Next base: position 57,399 of record JAXMHQ010000003.1, on the reverse strand, counting down.
TGGTCGGGGTGGTTGGGTTGGCGAAGGTCCTGGCTCCGTCGATTGAATCCGCCATTGCCGCCGCCGGCATGCCTCACTCGGTTGTGGGCATTGCCATCGCGCTCATGGTGTTGCTGCCCGAGACCATGGCTGCGGTCCGCGCCGCGCTTCGGAACCGGATGCAGGTCAGCTTCAATCTCGCGCTGGGCTCCGCGCTGGCGACGATCGGCCTGACCATTCCGGCGGTGGCGGTCACGTCGATGATCCTGAAACTGCCGCTCCAGCTCGGATTGCCGCCCAAGGAAATCGCCCTGCTGGTGCTCAGCCTGTTCCTGTCGTCGATGACCCTGGCCAGCGGCCGCGCCACGGTGCTCCAGGGTGCGGTGCACCTGGTCCTGTTCGCCGTGTTCTTGTTCCTGTCCATGGTGCCGTAAATCCCTTTGGCTGAGTCTCTCCTTTAAGGTTTTTGACAGAATGAACCGAATGAACCGAATGGACAGCGGCGACCGGTGAAACCTGACTCTGGGGTTCATTCCATTCGTTCCATTTTGTTCATTCAGTCCAGAGTACAAGCTGCGTCTTTTTGCGTCGAAGCCGGCCCTGGCAACTGCTTGGGGCTGGTGCCATGCAAAAAACGGTGAACATTTGCCAAGCGGGGTGAAGTCCATTAGGCGGTCTGTTGCGAACTTTGTGCAGTCAAAGATGGGCTGATTCATCCCGGTCGGGGAATTGCCGCATCTTTGATGTGTATTGAACAGGAACTTTTGGTAACTTTTTTGGAAATTATTCATGCAAACACCCGCATCCTCCCCGTCCCCGGCGGTTGATTCCGCCCATGATATTCTGCACGCCCACCGCCATCCGCTGGATCCCATCTGTGCGCCCAAATCGATCGCCGTGATCGGCGCGACGGAAAATGTCGGCAGCGTCGGCCGCACGGTGTTTCAGAATCTCGGCCGGGGCGGTTTCGGCGGCGTTGTCTTTCCGGTAAACCCGAAGCGCTCGTCCGTGCTTGCGGTCAAGGCCTATCCGAGCATCAAGGACATCCCGGAAAAGGTGGACCTGGCGGTCATCTGCACGCCGGCCAAGACGGTTCCCGGCATCATCAAGGATTGCGTGAAGATCGGCATCCCGGGCGCCATCATCATTTCGGCCGGGTTCAAGGAAATCGGGCCCGAGGGCGTGGCGCTGGAGCAGCAGATTTTGGCGGAAGCCCGCACGAGCGGGATGCGGATTGTGGGTCCGAACTGCCTGGGTGTGATGATGCCTAACATTGGTATGAACGCCACGTTCGCCACCACGATTGCGCAGCCGGGCAGCGTCGGCTTCCTCAGCCAGAGCGGGGCGCTTTGCACTGCCATTCTCGACTGGAGCCTCAAGGAAAAAGTCGGGTTCAGCGCGTTTGCGTCGCTGGGTTCGATGCTCGACGTCGGCTGGGGCGATCTTATTTATTACCTTGGCGACGATCCCAAGACCAAGAGCATCATCATTTACATGGAAACGATCGGCGACGCCCGGTCGTTCCTGTCCGCCGCGCGCGAGGTGGCGTTGACGAAGCCGATCATCGTGATCAAGCCGGGCCGGACGGAAGGGGCGGCGAAGGCGGCTGCGTCGCACACGGGATCGCTGACGGGCAGCGATGATGTGTTGGAGGCCGCGTTCAAGCGTTGCGGTGTGCTTCGCGTGAACAACATTTCCGATTTGTTCTACATGTCCGAGGTGCTGGGCCGGCAGCCGCGTCCGCGCGGCAATCGTCTGACCATGATCACCAACGCCGGCGGCCCCGGCGTGCTGGCCACGGACGCGCTGCTCACCAGCGGCGGCGCGCTTGCCGAAGTGTCCAAAGGCACGATCGAAGAGCTCAACAAAATCCTCCCCCCGTCGTGGTCGCACAACAATCCCATCGACGTGCTCGGGGATGCCAGCCCCGATATTTATGCGAAGACGCTGGAGATTGCCGGGCGGGATGAGCAGAGCGACGGGCTCCTGGTGATCCTGACTCCGCAGGCGATGACCGATCCGACCGCGACGGCTGAGAAGCTCAAGGCGTTCGGCCACGTGGAAGGCAAGCCGGTCCTGGCGAGTTGGATGGGTGGAACTGACGTGGCTGTTGGCGAGGAAATTCTCAACAAGGCCGGCATCCCGACGTATTCCTATCCCGACACCGCGGCGCGGGTGTTCACGTCGATGTGGCATTACGCCGACAATCTTCGCAGTCTTTACGAAACCCCCGTTCCCTCGGCGGATCCTGCCGATCTCGAATCGGGCCGTGCCAAGGCGCAGTCGCTGTTGGAAGCGGTGAAGAAGTCCGGCCGGACGATCCTGACGGAAGCCGAGTCGAAGGAGTTGCTGGGCTGCTACAACATTCCGACGGTGGTGACGAAGATCGCGAAGACGGAGGATGAAGCGGCGAAGCTGGCGAAGGAGATCGGGTTCCCGGCGGTTCTCAAGCTTTATTCCGAAACCATCACGCACAAGACCGACGTGGGCGGTGTGCAGTTGAATTTGAAGGACGAAGCCGAGGTGCGCCAGGCGTTCAAGGCGATCCAGACGGCTTGCACCGAGAAAGCCGGCGCCAAGCATTTCCAGGGCGTCACGGTCCAGAAGATGATCAAGCTGAGCGAAGGTTACGAGATCATCCTGGGCAGCAGCATCGATCCGCAGTTCGGGCCGGTGTTGTTGTTCGGCATGGGCGGCCAGCTTGTGGAAGTGTTCAAGGACAAGGCCCTCGCGTTGCCGCCGCTGAACACCACGCTGGCGCGGCGCATGATGGAGACCACCAAGATCTACACGGCGCTCAAGGGCGTTCGCGGCCGCAAGTCGGTCGATCTCCCCGCGCTGGAGCGGCTGATGGTTGGGTTCAGCCAGCTCGTCGCCGAGCAGCCCTGGATCAAGGAAATCGACATCAACCCGATGTTCGCCTCCGCGACGGACCTGGTGGCGCTCGACGCCCGCGTGATCCTGCACGATGCCAAGACCGACCCGGCCAAGCTGCCGCGCCTGGCGATCCGGCCTTACCCGACGCAGTATTCCGGCGCCTGGAAGCTGAAGGACGGCACGGCGGTCACGATCCGGCCCATCATGCCGGAGGACGAGCCGTTGCTGGTGAAATTCCACGAGACGCTGTCGGAGGAGAGCGTTTATCAGCGTTATTTCAACCAGATCAAACTCGACCAGCGCATCGCGCATGAGCGGCTGACGCGCATTTGTTTCAACGATTACGACCGCGAAATCGCCCTCGTCGTCGAACGCAAGGTGTCCAAGGGCAAAACCGAAATCCTCGGCGTCGGCCGTCTCAGCAAGGCGCATGGCCGCAACGAAGCCGAATTCGCCATTCTCGTCAGCGATCAATGGCAGAAAAAAGGACTCGGCACCGAACTCCTGCGCCGGCTGGTTGACGTCGGCCGCAGCGAAAAACTGGGCCGCATCACGGCGGTGATTCTCGCGGACAATCAGGGCATGCAGAAGGTCAGCGCCAAGGTTGGATTCAAGTTGACCCGCAACTCCGCGGACCGGGATTACACGGCGGAGTTCAAGCTGTAGGAATTCCAGCAAATCGGAAATCGATTCAATCGCCCTCGTTGAAAAGCGGGGGCGATTTTCTTTGGAGCCGGCCGGAAGTAGCCGCGATTGTGAAAACGCGCGGGCGAAGCGCGTGGGGGACCGCAATCTGACGGTTGCGGCTACGGGGAGGGCAGGCGTTCGAGTTTGGAGTTTCGAAACTGGTCGTCGCAGGTCAGCGCGAACCGTCCGTGGATGCCGTCCGGCAGCAGGTGCGCCTGGAGCAGTGAGGCGGGGAATTGGACCGTCTGGCCCCCGGTGCTGCGGGCCACGACGCCTTTCAGCACGCCCCGGTAATAATCCAGGTATTCCTCCGGCGTGATCCGCAGTTCAAATTCATAACGCGGCATACGCCCAGCCTCAGTTGCGCCGCCCGGGATGTCAAGCAGGCCTGCCGGGCTTGACGTTGCCGCCCGCGCTATTCAACCTGCCGCGGAAATGTCGATGGTTCGCAACGCATGAGCACGTCCCGGAAACAGCCGCACCCTGCGGCGCCGGTGCCCGTCCCGAAGAATCCGCGCGTTCCCGGATGGAACTGGCGGGACGGGTCGATCCTGGCGTTTCTCTGGCTGGGGATCGCGTTCGCGTTCGCGCCCGCGCTGCGCAACGGGTTTGTCAATTTCGACGACGGCCAATACGTCTATGAGAACCCGCTCGTGGCCCGCGGATTGAGCAGCGCCGGGGCCGCGTTCACGCGCACGCACGCGGACAACTGGCATCCCGTCACCACGCTGTCGCATCTGCTCGATGTGTCGCTCTATGGCATGAACCCGGCGGGGCATCATCTCTCGAGTATTGTGATTCACGGGTTTGCTGCGGCGCTGCTTTACCTCGCGCTGCGCCGGCTGACCGGCTGGCGCTGGACTGCGGCCTGGATCGCCGCGGCGTTTGCCTGGCACCCATTGCGGGTGGAATCGGTGGCCTGGATCTCCGAGCGCAAGGACGTTTTGAGCGGCGTGTTTCTGGCCCTGACGCTCTGGGCTTACGGGCATTGGACGGATCCTGCCCGGCGCGCGGTGAAAACGGGCTGGTATACGGTGTCGCTCGGAGCGTTCGCGCTTGGGCTCATGAGCAAACCGACCCTGGTCGGCCTGCCGCTTGTGCTGTTGCTGCTCGATTATTGGCCGCTGCGGCGCTTCAGCGCGGCGGTTGCCCGGGAGCGGTTCGTGGAAAAAATCCCGTTTGTTCTTCTGAGCCTCGCTGATTGCGCGATCACGCTGGTCGTTCAACGCGGCGCCCTGCATGCCGGCGAATCCATCCCCGGCGCGGCCCGGTTCGCCAATATTCCCGCCGCGATTGTGGACTACCTCAAGTCCACCGCCTGGCCGGCTGGCCTCGCCCCGTTTTACCCTTTCCCCGCCGGAGGCCACCCGGCATCGGTGATCGCGGCTTCGACTTTTGTCGTTGCGGCTATCACGGCGGGTGCCTGGCTGTGGCGGCGCCGGGTGCCGGCCGCCGGTGTCGGCTGGGGCTGGTTCCTGATAATGTTGTTGCCTGTGATCGGGATTCTCCAGGCGGGCTTCCAGGCGCGGGCGGATCGATACACGTATCTTTCGCAGATCGGGCTTTTTCTCGCGGTCGCGGGGGCAGCGTGGCAGGGTGCGGTCGCCGCGCCGTTTTTGCGCCGGGCGGCGGTAGCGGCGGGATGCGTGCTGCTGGGGATCTGGCTTGTCATGACCCGGCAGCAGTGCGGCTGGTGGCGCGACAGTGAAACGCTGTGGCGTCGCGCGCTGGCCTGCACCGTGGACAACGGGATGGCGGAGGGCAGCCTGGGGGCGGCGCTTCAGCGGCAGGGTCGCGCGGCGGAGGCGCTGCCGCACCTGGAACGCGCCGCATCTCTCCAGCCCGGACCCGCCGTATACGCGAACTGGGGCTCCGCGCTCCTGCAAACCGGTCATCCGCGCGAGGCGATCCGGCAATTGGACCGGGCCCTGGAGCTGGGGCCGGACTCCGCCGGCATCCGCAACAACCTGGGCGTTGCCTATCAAATGCTAGGAGACTACCCGGCGGCCGCGGCCGCATTTGAACGCGCGCTGGCGATCGAGCCCGGCCGGCCCGGGACGTGCCGGAACCTTGCCTGGCTGCTCGCGACCTGCCCGGATCCCGCCGTCCGCAACGGTCCGCGGGCGGTTGAACTGGTTCGCCGTGCCCAGGAGGTGTCGACGGCTCCCTCCGCGGGCCTCCAGCGCACGCTTGCGGCGGCGCTTGCCGAGTGCGGCCGGTTTTCGGAGGCTGTGGCCGCGGCGCAGGAAGCTCTGCGGCTCGCGCCGATGCAACCCGGCCAGGTCCAGGGCGCGGAACTTGCCGCCGAACTCCAACTCTATCACGAGGGCAAGCCGGTCCGTGATCCCGCGGATTCGACCCGGCCGCCCGGGAACCGATGAAGCCGCCGATCCATTCCAACGCCGCGCGCCCGGGATGGCGCGACGCCGTGGTTCTGGCCGGATTGATTCTCGGGCTGTGCCTTGCCTATGGCCGCGTCACCGAGTGCGGTTTTGTGAACTTTGACGACGGGCCTTACGTTTTGGAGAACCGTGCGATTTCCGGCGGGTTGAGCTGGCCGGGATTCGCGGCGGCGTTCACCCGGCCGCATGCGGAGAACTGGCACCCGGTGACGACGCTGTCGCACATGCTGGATTGCCAGGTTTACGGACTCGAACCGCGGGGGCATCATCTCAGCAACCTCGTCGTGCACGGCCTCGCCGCGGGACTTCTTTACTGGGCCCTGCGACGGCTCACGGGCTCCACCTGGGCGAGCGGCTGGATCGCCGGGTTTTTCGCGCTGCACCCTTTGCACGTGGAATCCGTCGCCTGGATTTCAGAGCGCAAGGATGTGTTAAGCGGATTGTTCTTTGCGGCGACGTTGCTGGCCTATGCGAATTATGCACCGGCGAGGGACTCGCTCCAACCGGGCCGCGCGAGAAAGTGGTATGCGATCCTGCTGCTCGTGTTTGGCATCGGTTTGCTGAGCAAACCGATGCTGGTCACCACGCCTTTCGTCCTTTTGTTCCTGGATTTGTGGCCGCTTGGAAGGTTCCAGTCCGGGCGAGTCCGCGCGTTGTTGCTGGAGAAGTGTCCGCTCCTCCTGATGAGCCTCGTCGTCGGAGCCGTCACGCTCTGGGTGCAGCGCGGCGCCATTCAATCCACCGGGACGATCGGCGTGGCCGCGCGGCTGGCCAACGGGGCTGTTTCGGCCGTGGTTTATGTGTATCAAGTGATCTGGCCGCGAAACCTGGCCGTGTTTTATCCGTATCCACCGGAGGGTTATTCCATGGTGGTTGTTGCCGCGGCGGTGGCGTTGTTGCTGCTGTTAACCGGGCTGGCCTGGGCCGGGCGCGGGCGCTGGCCCCAGGGCTGGGTGGGCTGGGCATGGTACGGTGTGATGCTGCTGCCCGTGCTCGGCCTGGTGCAGGTGGGTGCCCAGGCGCGTGCGGATCGCTACACGTATCTCCCAGGCATCGGCCTCGCGCTGGCTGGCGCGTGGATTGTGCAGGGTTGGTCAATGCAGGCCGCGTGGCGGCGGGCGGCGGCGGGCGCGGCCGGGGTGGTGCTGCTGGCTTGCTGGTGCTGGATGACGCGGCAGCAGGTGGCGGTTTGGCGCGACAGCGAGGCGCTGTGGACGCATGCGCTGGCGGTGGCCGGGCCGAGCCCGACGGCGGAGAGCAATCTGGCGAATGTGTATTTGCGTCAAAGCCGGTGGGAAGCTGCACGGGCTCATTTTGCGACCGCGCTCGACCTGCAGCCCAACTATGCGGATGCGAGAAACGGGCTGGGATTTGTTCTCCTGCAAACCGGCCAGCCGGGCCAGGCGGCGGCGGAATTTGAAAAGGTGTTAAAACAAAAGCCGGAATTTACGCCTGCCTGGAACAATCTCGGCCTGGCGCGGCTGCAGCTCGGGGATGCGCCGGGAGCGGCGTCGGCTTTCCAGCGGGCGGTGGAAATCGATCCCTCGCTGCCCGAGGCGCACAACAATCTCGGCGCGGCGTTGGCGCGCCTGGGCCGCGTGGCGGCTGCGATCCGTGAATATCGTGAGGCGATACAATTGAAGCCGGAGTACCCGGACGCGTGCAACAACCTGGCCTGGCTGCTCGCCACGACGCCGGACCCGGCGCTGCGCGATGGACCGATGGCGGTGCTGGTGGCGGAGCGCGCGTCGCGGCTCACGGGCGGATCGAACATGATCGTGCAGCGGACGCTGGCCGCGGCGTATGCCGAGTCGGGCCGCTACCCGGAGGCGTTGCAGACCGCGGCGGGCGCATTGCGGCTCGCGCAGCTCGAGAACCTGCCGGACTGGGCCCGGGCAATTCAAAACGAGATAGGCGCCTACCTGGCTGGGCGGGCCTGGCGGGAGGAGGCGCCGAATTCCAAGTAGGAGCCGACGTGAGGATGCTCTGACCTGAATTGGTTTGAGCCTCCTGACGTCGGCTCCTACTTTATTGTGGACGGCTCCGTTTCGCGGCTTCGAACATCGCCAGGCATTTCGGGCGTTGTTCCTCGTGGAGAACGATTCGATCGGGGTAGCCGGCGGCCCGGGTTTCCAGCGGGCTCAGCCAGGGTTCGTGCCGAAGGCCGGCTGGAAAGGCCGCCAGTTCCGGCAGCCACTGCGCGATGAAGGCCGCGTCGGGATCGAATCGTTTGCTTTGGGAAACGGGATTGAAGATTCGGAAATAGGGGGCGGCGTCGGTGCCGGTGCCGGCGGACCATTGCCAGCCGCCGTTGTTGGCGGCGAGATCCGCGTCCACGAGTTGGCGCATGAAATAGCGTTCGCCCCATTGCCACGGCAGCAGAAGATCCTTGGTGAGGAACATGGCGACGATCATGCGCAGGCGGTTGTGCATCCAGCCGGTCGCGTTCAGGCAGCGCATCGCGGCATCCACCACCGGGTAGCCGGTCCGACCTTCGCACCAGGCGGAAAAGTGACCCTTGTCATCCGACCATTTCAAGGCATCCAGCTCCGGCCGGAACGCGCCGCGCGTCACATGCGGAAAGTGATGCAGCACCTGTTGGAAGAATTCGCGCCAGACCAGTTCGTTCAGGAACACATCGCAGGATTTCCGGGCGTCCGGCGTCGCCGCCCGGGCGCGGGCATCGCGGCAGGCGGCCATCACCGTGCGGATGCCCACTGTGCCCCAGTGCAGGTGCGGCGACAGGCGCGAAGTGCCGTCCGCGTGAGGCAGGTCGCGCGTCGTCGCGTAGGCGTGGACGGGGCCGGACATGAATTTGCGCAGAAGTTCGTGGCCCGCCGATTCGCCGCCGCCGGTGGCTGCTGGGTCGGGGGCGGGCGGCAGAAAATCCGGGACAGGCGCCGGCACTCGGCGGGCATTCCAGGCTTTTGAATAGGGTGTGAACACCGTGAACGGTTTCCCGGCCTGGGTGAGCACGTCCGATTCCTCCTGGATCACCGCGTCTTTGAACAATTCGAATCCGAACCCCGCCGCGTTCAGCGCATGAAACGTCCGTTGATCGCGCGTTTCGATTTCAGGTTCGTAAAGTTTGTTCGCGAAAACGGCCTGCGCGCCGAGTTCCCGGCACAATTGCGGCAGCACGGCGTCCGCGCGGCCGGGCCGGGTCAGCAGCGCATGGCCCCCGTCGGCCAGGCTTTTTTTCAGGGCGCCGAGCGATTGGCGGAAAAAGGCCAGGGGCGCCGCAGCCACGCTGGATTCGGCCGGTGCGGATTCGTCCGGGAGAAACACGGGGATGACGAGTTCGGCGCGGCGCGCGGCCTCGCTGAGCGCGGTGTTATCGGAGACCCGGAGGTCGCGCCGGAACCAGTGCAGAACGGTTTTCATGGTTCAACCGCGGTGGCCGGCAGCGCATCAGGGCGCCAGGGCGCGCAGGGCGTTTTCGATGGGGCCGGCGAGCAGGGCGGGGAAACAGCCGAGCAGGATGACGAGCGCGGCGAGCGCGCAGAGCAGGACGCGGCCGGGCCAGGAGACGGGAACCGGGGCGGCGTCTTCGGGCGGGTCCGCCACGTAAACCTGTTTCAGGACCTGGAGGTAGTAGTAGAGCGAGATGGCGCTGGTGGCGAGGGCGACGAGGACGAGCCAGAGCATTCCGAGGCGCGGGGCGCCGTCTCGCAGCGCAGCGGTGAACACGTAGAACTTGGCGAAGAATCCCGCGAGCGGCGGAATGCCGGCGAGCGAGAGGATGAAAACCAACAGGCAGAATGAGAGCAGGGGAGCCCGACGGCTCAGGCCCGCAAACGCGCTCATCGTGGCTTCGCTGCCCGAGCGTTCCACCTGGGCGACCACGGCAAAGGCCCCGATCGTCGTGATGCCGTAGGTGATCGCGTAATACATCAGCGCGCCGAGGCTCCCGTAGGAATGCGCCATCACGGCCAGGAGCAGGTAGCCCGCATGGGCGATCGCCGAGTAAGCGAGCAGCCGGCGGACGTTGGACTGCACGATGGCCGCGAGATTCCCCAGCACCATCGACAGCACCGCCACCACCGCGATGACGGGCGTCCAGCCGGGATCGAACGATTGCCATCCGCCGTTGCCTTCGGCGCCCCGGAAACCCAGCATCATCACCTTGGCGAAAACGAAGAAGCTCGCCACCTTGGATCCGGACGCGATGAACGCCGCCACCGGCGTTGGTGCGCCCTGGTAGGCATCCGGCGCCCACAAGTGGAACGGCACCGCGGCGATCTTGAATCCGAAACCGATCACCACCATGACAATCGCCACCAGCAACAGCGGGTCGAGCGGATGCGCCGCCGCGCCCGCCGCGATGTCCTGCAGCCGGATGGAACCGGTCAGGCCGTAAAGCAGGCTCAATCCGAACAGGGTGAACGCGGCCGCCATGCCGCCAAACAGGAAATATTTCAAGGCCGCCTCGGCCGAGTGCCGGTCGTGTTTGTCGAACGCGGTGAGGATATAGAGCGACAGGCTGGTTAATTCGAGCGCGATGAAGAGCATCAGCACGTTTTCCGTGCCGGCCAGCAGCATCATGCCCACCGCGGCCAGCAGCACCAGGACGAGGTATTCGCCGATGTGCTCCGTGAAATCGGAATCCAGCGACAGCACGACGGTGAACGCGGTCATGGCCAGGACGCCCAGTTTGACCAGGCGCACGGCGGGGTCGGAGACCCACATGCCGTTGTAGACATTGGCGTCGGCGGGCAGGACGAGCAGGCACGCGGCGGCGGCGGCGCAGCCGAGGCAGGCGAACAGGCCGGCGACCTGGAATCGGACCCGGAGCGCCTGGCCGCGCATGGTGACGAGGTCCAGCGCCAGGACCGCGAGCGCGGTGAACACCACGACACATTCGGGCGCCGCGAGCCGGAGCAGGGAGAGGTAACTCACGGATTGCCTCCCTTCTGCAGCCACGCGAACAGCGGCGAATCAAAGCTGGCAACGATCTTGTCCAGGAGCAATCCGGGGAACAGGCCGATCAACACCGTGGCCGCGATGAGCAGGGCCGCGCCGCAGCGTTCGGGCACGCTGATCGGCGGCAGTTCGTGCCGCGGCGGCGCGGGCACATGCGCGGTTCCATGGCCGCCGCCCGATTTCCGGCCGTCGCCGAAAAACGCCAGTTGCACCGCGCGCAACGTGTAAGCGACGCCGATTAAAATGCCGGCGCCGGTGGCGACCGCCATCAGCGGGAACGATTTCCAGGCGCCCATCACGACCTGCAGTTCCGCCACGAACCCGCTGAACCCCGGCAACCCCATCGACGCCATCCCGGCGATCACAAAAGTTCCCGCCGCGAACGGCAGTGCGCGCGACAGGTGCATGCCGGACAGTTGCGGCAAGTCGCGCGTGTGCGTCCGGTCGTAAACCATGCGGCCCACCACGGCGAACAGCAGGCCCGCGATCACGCCGTGCGAAAACATTTGCAGGACCGATCCCGCCAGGCCGGTCAGGTTCAATGTCATCAGTCCGAGCAGGACGAAACCCATGTGGCTGACGCTGGAGTAACCGATCACAAATTTGAAATCCTGCTGCACCAGCGCCACCATTGCGCCGTAAACAATCCCGATCACCGCCAGCAGCGCGAACACCTCGCGCCACGAATGCAGCCCCAGCACGCCGAATCCCCAGTCCGCCATCCCGTCCGGGAACAGCGTCATCGCCACGCGCAGGCAGCCGTAGGCGCCCAGCTTCATCACCACGCCGGCCAGCAGCATCGACGCCGCCGTCGGCGCCGCGACGTGGCCCGTCGGTGCCCAGGTGTGGAACGGCCACAGGCCCGCCAGGATGGCGAAGCCGACAAACACCAGCGGGAACGCCCACATCTGGAACGAACGCGAAAAACCGGCCGCCGCGAGATCGTTCAGATCGAACGAATGCGCGCCCGACACCACGTAGGCCGCGATCAACCCGGCCAGCACCAGCGCGCTGCCCGCGAACGAATACAACGCCAGCTTCATCGCGCCGTATTCACGCCGGGTCGATCCCCAGATCGCGATCAGGAAATACTTCGGGATGATGGCGATTTCGTAGAAGACGAAGAGCAGGAACAAATCGAAGCTGAGGAACACGCCGTAGACGCCGCCGATCAGCGCCAGGTAAAACGCGAAGAATTCGCGCGCGCGATGTTCGATGTTCCAGGAAAACAGGATGCCGGCGACAGCCGCCAGGCCCGTCAGGAGGACCAGGGTGATGCTGATGCCGTCGGCGGCGAGGTGATATTGGATCCCGAGCGACGGCACCCACGGGCAGCGGGCGACGGTCAGCAGTTCGCCGGACTTGAACTGCGCGAATCCCGCCAGCGAGACCAGCAGGTCCGCCACGGCCGCCAGCAGCGCCACCTTGCGCGCCAGCGCGGCGGCGTGCCGCGGCAGCAGCATCACCGCGAGCGCTCCCAGGAACGAAATGTAAATGGTCCAGGCCAGCATGGTTTAAAATCGCAATTGCGCCACCAGCGCCGTGACCGTGGCATTCACCGGCCCGAGCAGGAGCTGCGGCCAGACGCCGAGGACGAACATCAGCGCGATCGGCACGGACAACTGCACGCGTTCGCGCAGCGTCAGGTCCGGCATCGCCGCCCAGCGCTCGTTCACCGGCCCCTGGAACACGCGCTGGATCACCGTCAGGATCACCACTGCCGTCACGAGGAGGCCGAGCACGGAAATGGAGGCGGAACAGAGCGCCAGCGGAAACACGCCTTTGAACACCAGGAATTCGCCGACAAAGCCGTTCAGTCCCGGCAGGCCGAGCGACGAAAACCACGCGATGCCCATCAGGCCGGAAAACACCGGGACCACTTTTCGCAGCCCGCCGAAATCATCGAGCCCGCGCAATCCGCCGCTGCGCTGTTCGAGCAGCGCGACGAACCAGAACAGCGTCGCGGCGGTCAGGCCGTGGTTGAACATCTGCAGGATCACGCCGTTCAGCGCGGCGGCCTGCTGGAGCGGGGCGGCGTCGACGCCCGGGGCGGGCGTGGCCACGGCGAAGATGGCGACGAGGCAATAGCCGAGGTGATTGACGGACGAATAGGCGAGCACGCGCTTGAGGTCCCGCTGCGCGAACGCGGCGCAGGCGGAGAACACGACGGTGATGACGGCCAGCGCCAGCAGCGGCGTGCGGAACCAGTGCAGTTCCGGCGCGAAGATCGGGAGCAGGATGCGCAGGAAACCGTAAACGCCCATCTTCGACATCAGCCCCGTCAGCAGCATCGTCGTGGCCGAGGGCGCCTCGGTGTAGGCGGCGGGCAGCCAGGTATGGAACGGCATGAGCGGCACCTTTACCGCCAGGCCGATCAGCGCGCCGGCGAACAGCAGCGACGCCGCCGCGCGGGCGCTCAGCCCGAACCCGAGATTGGTCGAGATGGCCCCGAACAACCGGCCGTCGCGCGACCATTCGGCGAGCGCCGGAAAATCCGACACATGCCCCGTCGCCAGCACCAGCGCCAGGAACGTCAGCAGCAAACACACGCTGCCGAACATGGTGTAGACGAAAAATTGCGTCGCCGCCGCCGCGCGCCGCGGTCCGCCCCACAGCCGCACCAGGAAGAACGCCGGGATCAGGCTGAGTTCCCAGAACAGGAACCAGTGGAAAAAGTTCAGCGCCGTGAACGTGCCGAACAGGCCCGATTGCAGCAGCAGGACCAGGCCGTAATACAGCGACGGGGAGGCCCCGGGTTTCGGCGATTCAAAAAGACCCGTGGACGCGGCGATGCCCATGGGCACCACGAGCGCCGTCAGCAGAACCATCACCAGCCCGAGCCCGTCCAGCCCGAGCAGGTAATGGATGCCGAGCTGTGAAACCCAGACATGGGATTCCTGGAATTGAAAACCGCCCTGCGTGGAATCGAATGCCCGCCACAAACCCAGCACCAGCGCGGCCGAGCCCAGGCAGAAGGCGAGCGCCATGCGGCGGCACCGCCGCGCGTCCGCCGCGCCAAGCCCCATCACCGCGATGCCGCCGACCAGCGGCAGCAGCGTGAGCAACGTCAGCCAGGGGAATGAACTCATCGGCGCCCTCCCCAGACCAGCATCAGCACCAGCACCACCAGCGCCAGCCCGATCAATCGCAAATAATGCTGCACCCGCCCGTCCTGCAGCGTGGACAGAATCCCGCCGCCGTCGCGGATCCGGCGGCAACCCTCGTCGAATCCGGGGTTGATGACCCATTCATCAAACATTTTCACCAGGCCCGACAGTATGCGCACCAACTGGGTGGCGAGCACCACCGCTCCGTTCCAGATCCAGGTGTCGAGAAAATCGCAAACCGACGCCCACCACGCATTGAACCGGATCACGGTCGCTTCGTAGAGTTCGTCGAAGTAATATTTGTTCTCCAGGAGCGCGTAAGTGTCGGGGCTGAACGCGTGCAGCGGGTCCTTTTCCGATCGGACGAATCGCCCGTAGAACGCCCACCCCAGCCGCAGGCCGGCCAGCACAATCAGCGTGGAAATGCCCAGGAACACGAGCACGTCGCGGTTGAACAGGGCGGCCCAGTTCAGTTCCGCATGGCGGCCGTCGAGGAATTCCTGGAACCAGGGCCAGGCCGGGGTTCCAAAAAATCCTAACACGATAGCGAACGCCGCCAGGATCACCAGCGGCAGCGTCATGACGCGGGGACTTTCGTGGGGCTCCTCGTGCGGCCGGGAGGGATGAGCTACCGCGAGTCCCTGTTCCGATGATGTTGGGGACTCGCAGGAGCTCGTCCCTCCCCGGTGACGGCCAAAAAACACCAGCGCCACCTGGCGGGTCATGTAAAACGCCGTCAGGAAGGCCCCGAACAATCCCATGTAAAACGGCAGCTTCGACACCGGCCAGCCGTGCGCGGCGTGCAGGATTTCGTCCTTGCTCCAGAACCCCGAGAAGAGCAGGGGAAACCCGGCCAGCGCCAGCATGCCGATGGCGTAAGTGGCGAAGGTGATCGGCATGAATTTGCGCAGGCCGCCCATGTTCCGGATATCCTGCTCCTCGTGACATCCATGGATCACCGAACCGGCGCCGAGGAACAGCAGCGCCTTGAAAAAGGCGTGTGTGATCAGGTGGAACATGCCCACCGCGACGCCGCCTGCGCCGAGCCCCATCATCATGTAACCCAGTTGCGACACGGTGGAGTAGGCGAGGATGCGTTTAATGTCGTTTTGCGCCACCGCCACGCTCGCGGCGAACACGGCCGTGATCGCGCCAATCCAGGTGATCACCTTCAGCGTCTCGGGTCCGGCCGCCATGAGCGGGAACACGCGGGCGACCAGGAACACGCCGGCCGCGACCATGGTGGCCGCATGGATCAGGGCGCTGACCGGTGTCGGGCCTTCCATCGCGTCCGGCAGCCAGACATGAAGCGGCACCTGGCCGGACTTGCCCATGGCGCCGAAGAAGATCAGCAGGCCGATGGCGGCAGGCACGCCGATGCCCAGGGCCGTGGTGCGGGCGGCGAGGCTGCCGAGCGCGGCGGTTTCGAGGCAGCCGTTGCCATCGTCATAAAACAGCAGCGTGCCGCTTTGCGCGTACAGCCACACCATTCCCAGCAGCAACGCCATGTCGCCGATGCGCGTGGTGATGAACGCCTTTTTCGCCGCCGCCGCCGCGCTGGGTTTCGTGAACCAGAATCCGATGAGCAAATAGGAGGTCAATCCCACCAGTTCCCAGCAAACAAAGAGCAGCAGCAGGCTGTTGGCGATCACCACGCCCAGCATGGCGCCGGCGAACAGCGACAGGAACGTGAAGAACCGGGTGAAATTGTCGTCGTGCGCCATGTAGCCGGTGCTGTAAATGAAGATCAACAGGCCGACAAACGTGACCATCACGAGCATGACGGCGGTGAGCGGGTCGAGCACCCAGCCGAGTCGCAGCAGTCCGGCGTCGCCCGCGGCGAATCGCAGCCAGGGCACGTTGCACACCTGCCGGGCCGATTCGCCGCCGTGGCCGAGTGCCGATGCAAACGCGCACAGCGCGAGCAGGAAGGACAACGTCATCGAGCCGATCGCGAGCGACGCGGAGAAGCGCCGGCAGCGGCGAGGCGCGAGCGCGCTCAACCCGGCGGCCAGGGCGGGCAGGGCGGGAATCAGCCAGAGGTTCCGGGCAATCCAACTCATCCCTTCAACTCCTTGAGTTCATCCACGTCGGCGGTTCGATAATGGCGGTGCACGGCAATGATCAGGGCGAGGCCGACCGCGACTTCGGCGGCGGCGACGCCGATGGAAAAGATGGTGAACAGGACGCCGGTAAGGTGTTCGGGATGATTTCCAAATCGCCAGAACGCGATGAAATTCAGGTTGGCGGCGTTCAGCATGAGTTCGATTCCGATGAGCACGACGATGGCATTGCGCCGGATCAGCGCGCCGGCGAGGCCGATTGTGAACAGGAACGCGGCGAGCAAAAGATATCCGGCAAGCGGGTTCATGCGTGGGTGGAAGGCGGCGGGGGTTTGTGGGCTGCGCGGCCGCGCGAACCGCGGGTTTCCTGCAACGCGATGATCACCGCGCCGATCATGGCCGCCGTGAGCAGCAGCCCGGCGACTTCGAGCGGCAACAGGTAATCCTTCATGAGCGCCTCGCCCAGGGCGCGGACACTCGCCGCCGGCACGGGCGGTTCGGGCGTGCGGATGACCGCGCTGCGGCCGATGCTCCAGGCCAGGACGGCCAGGACGGCGACGGCCACCAGCGAACCTGCGAGCCAGCCGGGCGAGACCGTGGGGTGCTGCCCGGGCTCGCTGCTGCGCGTCAGCAGGATGGCAAACACAATCAGGATCGCCACCGCGCCGATGTAGACCAGGATCTGAGCGAACCCGACGAACTGGGCGTCGAGTTGGAGATACACCATCGCCAGTCCGGCAAAGGTGACGGTGAGGGCGAGGGCGCAATGCACCAGGTTGCGCAATCCCATCGCGGCGACCGCGCCGCCGATGACCAGGAATGCCAGGATCAGGAAGCCGGGTGTCATCGGTTGTCGGTGGGCTGGATGGGAGATGTCATGACCGGGTTCAGCCCGCGTAGCGGTAGATGCGTTTGCCGACGCGTTTTTGCGCCATCAACCCGCGGCCGAGCAGGAGGTAGGGCGCGACGATGAGGGCGCTGGTCACGAACCAGCGGGCGGGTCCGGCGGGCATGAAATGCCACAGACCCTGCGCAATGATGCTGGCCAGCGCCATTGGCAGCATGAATTTCCAGGCAAAATTCATGAGCTGATCCTGCCTCAGCCGGAACAGCGTGCCGCGGACCCAGATGAACACGAGCAGCAGCGCGAGCAGTTTTCCGAAAAACCAGGCCCAGGACGGGATCCATTCCAGGAACGGCAGCGGCGCGTGCCAGCCGCCCAGGAACAGCGTGATGCCCAGGCCGCTGATCGCAAACAGCCCGAGATATTCCCCCAGGAAAAACAGCGCGAACTTGAACCCGGAATATTCAATATAGTAGCCGGCGACAATTTCCGATTCGCCTTCCGGCAGGTCGAACGGGGAACGATTGGATTCGGCCGTGGCCGCCACCATGAACACCAGGAACGCCGCAAAACCCCACGGCGTCAGCACAAACCAGTTCGGCATCCAGCCATGATGATAGCCGCCCTGCGCCTCGACAATGCTCACCGTCGAAAGCGAGCCGACCGCCATGATGACCGTGACGGCGGACAGGATCAGCGGGATTTCGTAGCTGATCATCTGGGCGAGCCCGCGCATCGCTCCGAGGAGCGAGTATTTGTTGCGGCTCGACCAGCCGGCCATGAAGACCGAAATCTGCATCGCCGCGCCCACCGCAAAGAAAAACAGCACACCCGCGTCGAAATCGACCAACACCATGTTCCGGCCCACCGGCAGGACCGAGTAAACCAGGAAAGCGGGCACCACCAGCACCAGCGGCGCGATGAAATGCACCGCCTTGTCCGCCACACGCGGGACGACGTCCTCCTTCGTCAGCGTCTTGATTCCGTCCGCCATCGGCTGCAGCAGGCCGAACGGCCCGACCCGGTTCGGGCCGTAACGATTCTGGATCCGGCCCAACCCCTTGCGTTCGAGGATGGTGGCCACCGCGAACAACGACGCGAAGGTCATCATGAGCGGGGCGATCGAAAGAATCGCGGACAGCACCGGGAGCAGGGTTTCGGGCCACAGGGGCCAACCCAGAATCCAGTGCTTCAGATTGACGAATAGCTGGTCGATCGATTCGGCCATCTTCAGTTATATACGGGAGAGACGCCGTCCCCGGCGTCCCAAACTTCCGTTCCGTTCCAAATGCTGTGTCGCAATCGCTCCCGGCAATACCATGAACCGACGGCGAACAAGCGCCGATTTCGGCCGGGCTGCGGATTTAAAAAGGCTAACCGGCTTCGTTTTCAAAACACCAGAAGAAAAATGACCTTCCAACCGGCGATGGGGCTTGAATCTCAACCCCCCGGGAAGAACAAGCGATGCGAGCCCCCATTCGCATCCGTTCCGCTTTTCGGGTGTTTCGGGTGTTTCGCGGTTCCAAATCGGCAGAGTTTGCTTAAACGCCAGACGCACGTCCGCAGGGGCAATTGGTGGCGTCAAGAGTTCTGTGTAAAAGCTGGGAGGGGGTGACGGGTCCAGTGCTGGTTCATGCGGTCAAAGACGGCAAATAGGATTCGTTCACAGCTGTCGCGGGTTGTAAAGGCGCACATGGTTCGGATTCGGCGTCGAACCTCTACAAAGAGGCGCTCGATGACATTGGTGGTGCGTAGGCGTTTCCATTGGGTCTTTGGGCAACTAAAGAAAGCCAGCAGTTCCTCCAGATCGGCTTCGAGGCAGGCCACGGCCTTGGGAGCCCGTGTTGCCAGCGACAGCGCCACTGACGAAACCGTTGGATGGCCTCCGTGCGGGTCTGGCTTGGTAAATGAGCTTGGCCTCCTCCAGGCAGGCGCTTGAGAGGCTTTGAGTTTGTTCTCCAGGTTGCGCAGCTTGTGGGCCCAACAGCGCTGATGCGGCACTGCCGGCCAAAGCCGATCAATGGCCTGGCAACCCAGCTTGTCCGTCGGTGCCGATCAGCTCCGAGAAACTCTCCATGCAGTCCTCGATTGAACAGACCCACAGGAAATCAAACCAGCTTTCCTGGCCCTCGGCATTGACGATGTGAAAGTCGATGAGCCTCGCGTTTTGCCCTCGGTGGTCACGCCATAAGCGCAGAGCACCATGCGGCGCTGGACCTTGCCCACCAGCCGGATCCGCACGCTCACCCCATCTAAAAGCAAATAGCGGTAGTGATCAGGCAAGCGGCGCCGATGAAACGCATGCACCGATTGATCCAGGGCTTTGGCAACCGCGCTGACCGTCGAGGCGCTCACTGCGTCCTCCACCAGCGTGGCCAGCGCACGAGCCGGCCTGACGGGTCGAGACGCCCAACAGAAACACCTGTTTCAACGCCTCGTTGATCACCGGCTCCCGGCGCTGGTAACGTTTCAAGACCTGTGTCTGAAACTGCCCAGACCGAGTTCGGGGCACTTGCAGTTCCAAGGCCCCCAGCCGAGTGAGTCAGGCCTCGACGGTAGAAGCCGTTGGCCTGGTCCACTCGCTGCTCAGTCCGTTCGTAGGGGTGTGCATTGAGAAAACACTGACGCTCGTAGCTCATCAGTTCTTCCAGAAACTGCTGGTGCCGCTCTTTCATCAATCCATCCAGATCCTCAAAGAAAAACTCACTTTTTGCTGCTTGCAGCCGCTCCCAACAGGCGGCAGGCTCAAAGGTGAGGGCTTCGCTTGCTCTCATGGGTGTATCTTCCTTTCCAGGTTTAGGGTTGTTCATTTGCATGAAACCCAGATACACCCCCTCCACAGCTTTTACACAAGAACTCTTACGCCACCGGGCAATTGGACAGGCTTGCTTTCGGATTGACGAGGTGAGCCATTTGCTGGTAAGGCTCCCGTGTGTTCATCGGAGTATGATCCGGCTTTTTACGATCGGTTACGATTCCGGTTCCGTGCAGCGCCAGGAGGAATTGAGCGAATGCCTGCGGCGCAACCTGGACAATCGTTTCCTGGGACAGGTGGTGCTCTGGCAATACAACGGCGTCGCGCCGTCGCCGCACCCCAAACTCTCCGTTTTTTCGCGGGATCGACAGCCCACATTCGAGGACCTGTTCGCGCTGGCCAACAGCCTGTGCGCGGAGGGGGATGTGGCCATCGTTGCGAACAGCGACATTTGGTTTGATGAAACCGCCGTGTTGACGGAGCGGATCCTGCCGATGCAATGTTTCGCCCTGCTCCGGACGGAGGAAACCGGGCAGCTCAGCGCGACGCGCGAGGGGAAGCTGCGCAAGGATTCCCAGGATGCGTGGGTGTTCCGCGCGCCGATCCGGCCGGCCGGGGCGCATTTCCACCTCGGCCGCTCCGGTTGCGACAACGCGCTCGCCTACCTTCTCACCCGGCGCGGCTACGAAGTCCGCAACCCGGCCAAATCCATCCGCATCCACCATCGCCACGCCTCGCGCGTCCGGCCGTTCACCGCCAGGAAATACCGGGTCCCGCCGCCGTGGATGCACGTCGAGCCAACCGACATCGATCATGCCGGCGAAAGGACGCTCGTTCCGGTCAACGGCCTGAAATGGTGGTGGCGCATTCAATGGCGGCGGATCGCCGGCCAACCGGGCGCGGCCCAGGTAGCCGCGATTGTGAAATCGCGGAGGGATGGAAGGTGGGGAAAGCCGGGGACCGCAATCTGACGATTGCGGCTACGAGGGGCGTGCTGTTGCAGGCCCTTTATCATTGACTTTCCACGCCTATTGGGCAGGGTTGGATTTGGAGCATGCCGGACCCACAGGCCCGTTGTCGCGTCCGTCATCCGTCATGAAGCGGCTTTTCATTATCGCATTGCTCGTCTTCGGCGGTCTGTGTGAACCACCTGTCACCGATGCGACTGCGTTCACCGATGTCGGCACCAATTTGGTCGGCCTGAGTGAAGGCTGGCTTTTCTGGGGGGACTACAACAACGACGGGCGGCTGGATCTGCTGGCCATGGGGATGGATTCCGGGTTTGAGTATCACACGTTGATTTATAGCAATGCGGGCAGCAGCACGTTCACCCTCGCATCCAACAACCTGCCGTCCGCGATCTTCACCCTGGCCCTTTGGGGCGACTACGACAATGACGGTCGGTTGGACCTCCTGATCGGGGGCGGAGTTTATCACAACGACGGCAACGGGGCGCTCAGTCTTGCCGCGTCGCTCCCGGACGTTAACGGCGCCCCGGTTGTGTGGGGGGATTTCAACAACGACGGCCGCCTCGATGTGCTCGCCACGGATGTGGATGGCCGTTCGATGGTTTATTGGAATTCCGGGACAAATTTTATCGGTTCGGGCCAGAGTTTTTTTCCAAACCTGACCGGGTTCGCCAGCATTTCTGTTGCGGATTTCGATAATGATGGCTGGCTGGACATTCTTCTCTGCGACTGGTCGGGCAGCTA
The DNA here is from genome assembly GCA_046346665.1 of Verrucomicrobiota bacterium. GTDB lineage: Bacteria > Verrucomicrobiota > Verrucomicrobiia > Limisphaerales > JAXMHQ01 > JAXMHQ01. The sequence goes on along the minus strand of JAXMHQ010000003.1, from coordinate 36,050 downwards.
TCTCTTTCGGAATCTTGGCGACGGCAGTTTTGCTTACCTGGGCGGCGTTCTGCCGGGTATTAACGTGGGCGCGGCGCCGCTGGCGGATTTCGACAATGACGGGAAGGTGGACTTGTTCCTGACCGGCAGCGGGCAGGCGACACTCTACCACAACACCGGCACGAACACTTTCGTCAGCGCCGGCAATCTTTTTTCCGGCATGTGGAGCAGCACCGCCGCGTGGGGGGATTTCGACAATGACGGCCGGCCGGACTTGTGGACTTCCGGCAGCCCGAACAGCGGTCCGACCGTCAGCCGCCTCTTCCGCAACACGGCGGGCGGGTTTGTCGATTCGGGCATCGCGCTTCCCGCCCTGTATTACGCGTCGGTGGCCTGGGGCGACTTCAACAACGACGGCGCGCTGGACGTGGCTTGTTTCGGGGCGAACGGCATCGGCGGCATCGGCACCGAGATGCACATCTACCGAAACGACGGGACTGCGTCGAACGCTCCCCCCGCCGCACCGTCCGGCCTGACCGCGGTCCAATCCAACAACCTCGTCACGCTCTCCTGGCAGGCGGCTTCGAGCCCCAATCCCGGCGCCGGCCTGACTTACAACGTCCGCATCGGCACCACCCCCGGCGGGATCGACATCCTGAGTCCGATGGCGAATGTCGCCACGGGGTGGCGCCTGCTGCCCCAGCGCGGCAATGCGGGCGAACGGCTGTTCGCCATTTTCAATCTGCCCCCGGGAACGAACTATTACTGGAGCGTCCAGGCGGTCGACAGCGCCTATGCCGGCGGCCCTTTCGCGGCCGAAACTTCATTCGCCGTGGACACCGCGCCGGTCATTTCGGCCCTTGCCGACCAGACGGTCCGGTTCGGCACCGCCACGCCCCCGTTGCCTTTCACCATCGGCGATTTCGAGACGCCGCCGGACCAGCTCCTGTTGAGCGTCACCTCGGGCAATACCAACCTTTTGCCGGCGGCGGGGATCGTTTTGAGCCGGGCCGGATCGAATTGCACCGTGGTCTTGAACCCGGCGCCATTGAGTGTGGGAACGTCGCTGGTCACGCTGACGGTGTCCGACCCGCAAGGCCGGGCTGCGAGCAGCAGCCTGTTGCTGACCGTCACCAACACCGCCCCGGCCATCTCTCAGTCGCCGGTTATCCGGGTGCGGCCAGGCGAGGCCGTGCCGCCGGTGGCGTTTGTGATCGGGGACGCAGAGACTCCGGCCTCCGGGCTGGCGCTGGCGTTTGCTTTCTCGAACACGAACCTGCTGCAGAGCTGGGCGGCCTCCGGCTCGGATTCGAACCGGGTGCTGGCACTGGAACTGAAGCCGAACCAGCGGGGGACCTGCCTGGTCCGGATCGTGGTGAGCGACCCGTTGGGCGCCGCCGCCACCAATTCGTTCACGGTGCAGGCCGCGGGTTTCGATCCGCAGGCTGCCGGGTTGCCTAACGTTGACCAGGGCGGTGTTGAGTGGGGTGATTTCGACAACGACGGGAAGCCGGACGTGTTGATATGGGGCAACCTGCCCGGGGTGGGCGCGGTCTGCCGCATTTACCGCAACACCTGCGCCGGCGGGTTCGTTGACATCGGGGCGGGCCTGCCCGGCATCAGCGGGGGCGTTGCCCGGTGGGGCGATTTCGACAATGACGGCTATCTCGACCTCCTGGTGGCCGCCGCCAATTCGCGCGGTGTCTATCGCAACACCCATGCCGGCTCGTTCACCAACATGGCCGTCGTGTTTCCCACCACGCGCTCCCCGACGGCCGGGGGGTGGGTGGATGCCGACAACGACGGCCGGTTGGACATCCTGTTGACTTCCTCGATCGGGACGAAGCTTTTTCACAACAACGGCGATGGCACCTTCACCGACAGCGGCCTTGCGCTGCCCGGGACCTCCGCCGGCGCGGTCGCCTGGGGTGATTACAACGGAGACGGCAGGCTGGACCTGGCGCTTGCGGGCGGCGCGGACGGTCTCCAGAAGAGCCCAACGAACACCCTCATTTACCGGAACGACGGCAACGGCGTTTTTACGGACATTCACGCCGGCATCCAGGCGGTGGGGCAGGGATCGGTCGCGTGGGGGAATTTCGACCAGGACGGCCGTCCAGATCTGCTGTTGACCGGCATCAACGGCAACACGCCCTACACCCGCATATACCGAAACAACGGCAACGACACGTTCAGTGTGGTGGTCACCAACATGTCCAACGTGCAGGCCGGCGCGGGTGTCTGGGGCGATTTCGACAATGACGGGTTGCCGGACATTTTCCTGGCCGGGCTGACTCCCGGCCCGTCGGGCATCACCGCGCTCATCTATCGCAACAGCGGGGACGGCACCGTGGCGAACATCGGCGAGCCTCTGGTCGGCGCCTATTGGAGCGGCGCTGCCTGGGGCGATTTCGACGGCGACGGCGTCCTGGACATCCTTTATTGCGGCACGACGAACGGATTGACCAGCGGCGCCGGAACCTTCCTTTACCGGAGTGCTGTGGTTCGCAGCAACACACCGCCCGCCGCCCCCGGCGGCCTGACGTTCCTGACGAACCAGGTTCTTTCCTGGAGCGCCGGCAGCGACCTCGAGACGACCAACCCCGCAGGCCTGACTTACAACCTCCGCATTGGCACCAGGCCCGGAGGCATCGATGTCCTCGCGCCCGACGCCGACCCGGTGACCGGCCGGCGGCGGGTCGCCCGCTTCGGAAACGTCGGACCGGCCGCCCGCTGGCCTGCCTGCCTGCCTGATGGCACTTATTATTGGAGCGTGCAAACCATCGACACCGCGTTCGCGGGATCGCCCTTCGCCGCGGAGCAGGTTTTCTCGCTGACTCATTTTCCGGCGACGGGCCTCGTCTCATTCACCGCGCCCGAGGACGGTTCGCTGCTGCTGCTGCCCGCCAGCCCGACCAATTCCTCCGGCCAGCTCTATTCGTTCGCCATTCTTACCGCCCCCTCGCACGGGACGGTCGTGGCGGGCCCCGCCGGACAGTTTTTGTATCGGCCGGATACCAACTTCTTCGGGAACGACGCTTTTGTATTCCAGGCCAGCGCCGACGGCATCAGCCTGGCGCCGGGAATCGTGATCGTCGGAGTCACAGCCGTGCCGGACTCGTCGCAGGTTCTGCTGGCGATTCAATTGTTGTCCGGCAATGCAATTGAACTGCAATTGACGGGTGAACCTTGCCAGGATTATGAATTCCAGCAGTCGACGGATGTGGTCCAATGGTCCGGGTTTGCCTGGGGCGAGGCTTCGCCTTCGGGCACCCTGCGGGTGACCAACAACCGGCCGGCCACAGGCACCGCTTTCTTCCGGGCGCGGGCGATCGATTCGATACCGCCGCTGCTGAGCGTCGCGGCGCCGGGGGAGGGTGGTGCGTTCAGCTTCAACCTCGGCAATCTGACTCCGGGCCGGAGCAATGTGGTGGAATTCTCCACCGACCTGGTCACCTGGACCGGCCTCGGGACCAATCTGGCTCTGAGCAACAGCCTGCCCGTTACGGATCCGGATGCCGGCAGTGCTCCACAGCGCTTTTACAGGGCGCGGGAGTGGAGATAGACGGTAGGGACGCCGCGTTGCGGTGTGCCCGCCCGCGTATCAGCGGGCGGAAAGGGGAACGGCGCCTGGCATGCCCACGCAACGTTGCGCCGCTGGACGCGGCGCGGACGGCGCAGCGCGCCGTCCCTACCTCACGTGAGGGGCGGCTTGCCTAAAGTCTCGGTGGGTCTTAAGCTCCCGTCGCTCAGCAGACGCGGTTGCATCCCGACGGATTGCCGTGTCCATGAGCGATTAACAGCATGAGCGCATCCGTGTCCCCGGCGCCCCAGGCGCCACCGTTGACGAGCCGCCGCCGGTTCGTCGAGGCCTGTTTCTGCGGCGAGACGGATCGTCCGCCGCTCTGGCTGATGCGCCAAGCCGGGCGCGCCCTGCCGGAATACCGGAAGCTCAAGGAGAAATACACCTTCCTCGAACTCGTCCAGCAGCCGGATCTCGCGGTGGAAGTGACGCTGCAGCCGATCCGGCGGTTCGGGTTCGACGCGGCCATTTTGTTCAGCGACATCCTGGTCATTCCCGAGGCGCTGGGCCAGCCGTATCGATTTCGCGAGACGGGCGGGGTGGTGATGGATTTCGCGGTGAACTCGCGCGCGGATGTGGACCGGCTGTCGGTGGAGCGTGTGGTGGAGCGATTGAAGTATGCCGACGAGGCGCTGCGGCGCTTGCGCCGGGAACTGGGCGATCAAACGGCATTGATTGGATTTTCCGGGTCCCCGTGGACGCTGGCGACGTTCATGATGGAGGGCGGCAGCGCGCCGAAATACACGCGGGCGCTGGAACTGTTCCGGACCGATCGCAAGACCTACAACGCGCTGGCGGAGAAGTTGACGCAGGCGATCGTTCGTTATTTCGAGATTCAACTCGCCGCCGGCGTGGACGCGCTGCAGTTGTTCGACAGCCACGGCGGGCATTTGTCCGCGGCGGAATTCCCGGAAGCTTCCGGCCGCTGGATGGCGGACATCATTGCGGCGCTGCCGCGCGCGCGCGCCGCGGAACGCGCGGTCCCGGTCATCGCGTTTTCGCTCGGAACCCACGGCAACTGGAGCGAGCTCGTGTCGACGGGCGCGCGGGTGCTGGGCATTGACCACAATTTTTCGATGACCGAAGCGCGGCGCCTGCTGCCGGGCACGGTGGGATTACAGGGCAACCTGGCGCCGTCGCTGATGAGTGACGCCACGCCGGAGCAGGCGGCCGCCGCCACGCGCCAGTTGCTGGAGGACATGCGCGGCCGCCGGGGCTATATTTTCAACCTGGGCCACGGGCTGACTCCCGGCGCGAAGCTGGAAAACATCGCCGCGCTGGCCGAAACGGTCAAAAGCTTCCGATGAGCACTCTGAAAGTCGATCTCGACCTGGTGAACAAATACAACGTGGCGGGGCCGCGCTACACCAGCTACCCGCCTGCCACGAAATTCACCGACGCCGTGTCCTGGACGGAACTGTCCGGGCTGATTGACGCCAACAACCAGTCACCCCGCGATCTCTCGATTTATTTTCACATCCCGTTTTGTGAAACGCTCTGCTGGTTTTGCGGCTGCACGACGGTGATCACGCTCAACCACGACCAGGGGCGCGAGTATGTCGACACGCTGGGCCGCGAGGTGGCGACGCTGGCGCCGCGTCTCAATCGCGATCGCAAGGTCGTCCAGCTGCATTTCGGCGGCGGCTCGCCCACGTTCCTGCGGCCGGAGGAAATCCGCCGCCTCGGCGACATCATCCACCGGCATTTCAAGTTCGCGCCGGACATCGAGGCGAGCGTTGAGGTCGACCCGCGCCGCCTGACGCGCGATCACCTGGTGGCGCTGCGCGAGATCGGGTTCAACCGGGCGTCGATGGGCGTGCAGGATTTCAACCCGGTCGTTCAGGAGGCGGTGCACCGGATTCAGCCGCGCGAAATGACGCAGCAGGCGATCGACTGGATGCGCGAGCTCGGTTACGGGTCGATCAACCTGGATTTGATTTACGGTCTGCCGCACCAGACGGCGGCATCGTTCAACGAGACGCTGGACACCGTCCTGGAAATGCAGCCGGACCGGCTGGCGGTGTTCAGCTACGCGCATGTGCCCTGGATCAAGCCCGCGCAGAAAATTCTCGAGCAACAGAAGCATCTGCCGACGGCCGCCACGAAGCTGGACGTGTTGAAGCTGGTGATTGAAAAACTCACGGCGGGCGACCGGTATGTGTATATCGGCATGGATCATTTCGCCCGGCCGGGCGACGAGCTGGCGGTGGCGCAGCGGCGCAAGGAGCTCCAGCGGAATTTCCAGGGTTACAGCACGCGGGCGGGATCGGACATCTACGCGTTCGGGATGTCGTCGATTTCGCAGATCCCGGAGGCGTACTGGCAGAACGAGAAGGAGCTGCCGCGCTGGCGCGCTGCGGTCCAGGCCGGGAACGTGCCGCTGCACCGGGCCTACCGGCTCACCGACGAGGACAAGGTCCGGCGCGAAACCATCATGCGCGTCATGTGCGATCTGTCGCTGGATTTCGCCGCGATGTCGCGGCGTCTGGGCATCCGGTTCGAGGAACATTTTGCGAACGAACTCGCCGCGCTGGCGCCGTTTGAATCGGACGGACTGGTGAAGCGATCCGCGGGCGGGCTTGAGGTGACGGAGACGGGGCGCTTGTTCATCCGGAACATCGCGATGTGTTTCGACAACACCCTGGCGCCGGCGGGCGAGCGGCGGCATTCGAGGACGATTTGAATTGAAGCCTGTCGCGATCATTGGAGCCGGCATCGCGGGATTGACCGCCGCGTTTTACCTGAAACGCAACGGCGCGCCGGTCACCGTCTATGAAGCCGGCCCGCGGCCCGGCGGCGTGATCCGGTCGCTGCGGCAGGACGGATTCCTGGCCGAGTTTGGTCCTAACACTTTGCTGGAAACCTCCCCGCGCATCGGCCAGCTCGTGCGCGACGCCGGGCTCCAGTCGCGCCGTCAGGATCCCGATCCCTCGGCCGAGGCGCGTTACGTGGTGCGTTATCGGCGCCCGATCTCGATGCCGTCGTCGCCGGCGGGATTTTTCACGACGGACCTGTTCACGTGGAAGGCGAAGCTGGCGGTGTTGCGCGAGCCCTTTGTGCCGCGGCGCAAGGATGGCGTGGAGGAGAGCATCGCGGAATTCGTCGTCCGTCGGTTCAACCGGGAATTTCTCGATCACGCGATCGACGCGCTGGTGGCGGGGATTTACGCCGGGGACCCGCGGCGGCTCTCCGTGACGCACGCGTTTCCCAAGCTAAAGGCCCTGGAGGACCGTTACGGGTCGATGATTCGCGGCCAGATTTTCGGGGCGCGCGAGCGCCGGAAGCGGGGCGAGGTGGCGAAGGATCGCGCGCCGAAATTTTCGTTCGACGAGGGATTGCAGGTGTTGCCGGACACGCTGGCGGCGGGGTTGGGGGCGGACTTGAAACTGCAGGCGACGGTGTCGCGCGTGGCGCGGGACGGGCGGGACTGGAAGCTGGGAATCGTGGCGGACGGCGCGGCGCGCGAAGCGGAGCACAGCGCCGTGATCTATTGTGGAACGGCGCACCAGTTGCCTTCGCTCCGGCTGGAGGTGCCGGCGGTTTCGACGGCGCTGCCGGATCTCTCGGTGTTTTCGGAGATCCGCTACCCGCCAGTGGCCAGCGTGGTGCTCGGATTGCGGCGCGACCAGGTGGCGCATTCGTGTTCGGGCTTCGGCATGTTGATTCCGAAGATCGAGGGATTCAAAATCCTGGGGACGATTTTTTCGTCGTCGTTGTTTCCGAACCGGGCGCCGGCGGGGCATTTGACGCTGACAAGCTATGTGGGGGGCGAGCGGTATCCGGACCTGGCGCTGCTGCCGCCGGATGACGTGGTGCGCGTGACACTGGAGGATTTGCGGGTGCTGCTGGGCGTGACGGGCGAGCCGGTGTTCCGGCACGTCGTGGTTTATCCGAAGGCGATCCCGCAATACAACGTGGGTTACGGCAAATATCGCGACGCGTTCACGGCGCTCGAAACGGCGCATCCCGGATTATTCTTTGCAGGCCACGCGCGGGACGGCGTGTCATTGAGCGATTCGATTGTGTCGGGTTGCGCGGTGGCGGAAAAGGCCGCGAAAAGTTTGGGGGTTTAAGAGTTTAAGAGTTTGGGGATTGCGATCGTCCACGTCGTCGTCCTCGGGTCTTGCGGATTGGTGGATGCCGCAATCCAGGACGCGGACGAGTTGCGCCGCCAGGATTCCGCACTCCGCACTCCGCACTCCGCATTAGATCCGCCCCTGGCAATTGAGGTAGTACAGCGCGGCGCCGATGCCGACGGCGAGGAGGACGCCAAGAACGAGGGCGAGGAGGAAGAATCGCATGTGCCGGCGTCGTTGCCCGGGGGCGCCGGGAAACAGCAGCTTTTCAAAAAAGAGGCGAACACGCGTCATGGCGACGATGCGTGTCAACCTGCTCGGCGGGTCGGGACAGATCAAGATTAATTTTCGATGCGCTGCAGATCTGTGCGATATTGCGCGCGCCTTCGCCTTCATGAACCAGCTTGTGTTGAACTCCAGTTGCGTTTCCGAGAATTGGCCTTGCCAATCGGAACCCGCTTTTCCAATGTCCACGGATGCAATCTCACGAACTCCTTCGCGAGGTCTTCCAGAAATGCAGCGCCAAACAGGTGGCCGCGGAACTCGGACTGTCGCTGTCCATGATTTACAAGTGGGCGGAGCCGGACGACGGCACGGGCAGCGGCAGCGCCAACCCGCTCGACCGGGTGGAATCGCTCCTTCGCTGCACCGGCGACCGGCGCGTAGTGCAGTGGATCTGCCAGCGGGCCGGCGGCTTCTTCATTCTCAACCCCGAAACCCACAAGCCCCACCCGTCGTTCCTCATCCCCGCCACGAACGAAATCGTCCAGGAATTCGCCGACCTGCTTGCCGTCATCGCCACCGCGGCCTCGGACAACCAGATCACCACCGAGGAAGCGCGCGGCATCCGGGATCGCTGGGAGGAACTCAAATCCGTCACAGAAGGTTTCGTGGCCTGCTGCGAGCAGGGCAATTTCTCCCCGCTAAAATCCAAAACCGCAGCCGGCCCCGCGCCGGAGTAGCCGCATCCACACGCCTCAACCGTTCCCGGTCTCAACCTCCAGTTTTTACTCCGCCGCTTCGGAAGCTGCTGTAACCCCGCTGGATGGCTCAAGAAATGCTCCTGCGCGATTGACCTGAATGGGCCAGTTTTTTCCCAGAAAATCGGCACGGCGGCGCCCGGTGTTTTCACCGGCGACAATCGCCGGCGTGCTTGTCGCTTTTCTTTGCCTGGCAACGGGTTCAAAGGCGGCAGAGTTGCGCTTCGCCGATTTCAACGACCAGGGGCCGTTCAATTGTTTCTCGGGCGACAACGGAACATTTGCCAGCCGCGACGCAACATTTGCCCTGAGTTATGACGCACAGGTGTTCCACGGAACGAACGGAACATCGCTGCGAGTGGATTATTCCGTTCGATCCGGTTACTGCGGTCTCTGGCAATCGCTGCTCGGCAAAGCCAGCTTTCCGGAATACACCCTCAACTTCACGAATCTCTACGGCCCGATCCGCAACAGCACCGGGAATCCCACCCGGGTCGAACATGTCGCCGTCACCAACTTCAGCCTGTGGGCGCGCGGCGACGGCAACGGCGATTTTCAGCACGAATTGAAAATCGAGTTCAAAAGCCCCGTCGGCGTCGTCACCAACGCCGTCGTGCTCATTCCCAACACCACCAACTGGGCCCGGTTCGACGTGCCGCTCGCGTCGTCCGACGGATCCGATTTTTCGAAGATGAAGGAAGTGGTCCTGGTCCTCGAAGACTGGCGCAACGGCAACCGCGTCGGCCGGCTTTACCTCGACGATTTTTCGTTCGACACCGACGAGCCGCCCTGTGATCCGGCGCGGCTGGCCGACGACGAATTGCTCGACCTGGTGCAGCAGCGGGCGTTTGCGTATTTCATGCGGTTCACGGACGACCTTGGGTTCGCGCTGGATCGCTCCACGTATTCGGACATCGTCAGCGTGGGCGGGATTGGATTTCAATTGAGCGCCTATTGCATCGGGCACCGGCGCGGCTGGGCGGACCCGGCGGAGCTGGAGCAGCGCGTGGTGCGGATCCTGCAAAACCTGCGGGGGCTCCCGATGGGCCCCGAGCCGGGGCAGGTGCGCGGCGGCTACCGCGGGTTTTATTATCATTTCCTCGCCGCCAACAGCGGCCGTCGCAAATCAGGCAACGTGGAATTGTCGCTCTACGACACCATGCTGCTCATGTACGGCGTGCTGTCCTGCCGCGAATATTTCCCCAACAACACCGAGATCCAGCAGCTGAGCCGCGAACTGTTCGACCGCGTCGAGTGGGATTGGTTCGTCGACCATGCGCCCGGCCCCAACCAGAACCAGTTCCACCTGGGCTGGCAGCCGGGGTTGCCCGACGGCGCGTTTTTCAAACACGTCGACGGGCAGACCGACGAGGCGTTCATGGTGGACGTGCTCGCGCTCGGCTCAGCCACGCACCCCGTGTCCCTCCAAACCTACCTCGCCCGGAATCGCGTTTTCGGATCCTACCCCGAAGGATCGCTGCCGAAATTCCTCGTCTCCTGGGGAGGATCGCTTTTCAATTATTTCTTCGCGAGCTGCTGGATGAATTTCCAGGATCGCGGGGAGGATGTGGACCCGGTGTCGCCGCAGGATTTATGGGAGGACAACCGGCTGGCGATCGCGGCCAACCGGCTTTTTTGCGTCGAGCACCCCGGCGGCGTCCCGCAGGGCTTCGCCACCTACGCAACGAACGCGTGGGGATTGACCGCCTGCGACAACCTTGTGCCGCCCGCGTCCGGTTATCCCAGCGAGTATTTTTCGTTCGGCGCACTGCCCACCGAGGAAAACATCCGGTTCGGCACCCGCGCCCTCTCGGCCGGCACGCTCGCCGTCTACGGCGCCGTCAGCTCCATCAATTTCCTGCCCGGCCCCGCCCTCGAAGCGCTGCGGCACGATTTCGAAATCCCCGGCCTCTGGAACCCGCTGTTTGGATTCGGCGACGCATTCAGCCTCGACCCGCATTTCGTCGGCGGTCCTTACGATCCGCAGGGCAACCCGACTCTGTATCCCGCGCTGTTCCTGAACGGGCCGTGGGTGAATCACATGGCGAGGGGCATCAACGTGGGGCCGATGCTGCTGGCGATTGAAAATTATCGCAGCCGGATGTTGTGGGATTTGACCGCGCGCAACCCGGAGATGAGCGCGGGGCTGGACCGGATTTTCAGGAAACACCCGGAACGGGCGGCCGCCGCGACTCCGCAATAATTCTCTATTGGTTGAGCGCCTCGAGGTGGCGCTCCGCCTCGATCGCCGCCGCGCACCCCATGCCCGCCGCCGTGATCGCCTGGCGGTACACGCGGTCCGCGCAATCGCCCGCCACAAACACCCCCGGCACATTCGTCGCCGCGCCCCGCACCGGCACGATGTAACCCGCCTCGTCCATGTCGATCACTCCCTTGAACACCTGCGTCGACGGCACGTGCCCGATCGCCACAAACACCCCCGCGCAATCCACCACGTGCTCCGCGTTCGTTTTCAAATTCTTCACCCGCACCCCCGTCACCTTGTCCAGCTTCGGATCCAGCACCTCCGTCACCACGGAATCCCAGACCGGCTTGATCTTCGCATGCGCCAGCACGCGGTCGCTCATGATTTTCGATGCGCGCAGACTGTCGCGGCGGTGAACCAGGTGAACCACCGATGCGAACCGGGTCAGGTAAAGCGCCTCTTCGCAGGCGGAATCGCCGCCGCCCACCACGACCAGCGGCTGGTTACGGAACACCGGCAGCGCGCCGTCGCAGGTCGCGCAATAAGTCACTCCCTTGCCTTCCAGCTTGTGCTCGCTCTCCAGCCCGAGGTGCCGGTGGCCCGCACCCGTCGCAATGATCAGCGTCCGCGTCTGCACCGGCTCGCCGTCCACCGTCAGCGTGAACGGACTCTTCGTCACGTCCACCGCGTCCAGCGTCGCAAACTGCACCCGCGCCCCGAACCGCTCCGCCTGCTTCTGCAGCCGCGTCATCAGTTCATAACCATCAATGCCCTCCGGGAACCCGGGAAAATTTTCCACCGTGCTCGTTGTCGTCAGCAACCCGCCCGGCTGCTTGCCGGTCAGCACGAGCGGATTCAAATTGGCCCGCGCCGTGTACAACGCCGCCGTCAGACCGGCGCAACCGGTCCCGATAATCACGACTTTTTCCATAGTGCGCGCAAAGTAGAAGCACACCCGCGCGTTGGCAAGCGGAGTCTGGGGGGAACGAAGTGCTGGAAGGGACGGTCACATGCAACACTCCAAAACTCCGGCACTCAATTACTCCGCTTTATCCCCCGCCTTTCCCCACGCCGCGATCACCCGGTCCATCTCCGCGTTCACCGCGGCATCCACCCGGCGCCGCTTCTCGTCCGCGTCGAACCAGGCCAGCGTCCGGCGGATTCCTTCCCGGAACGGGATCGTCGCCTGGAACCCCGGCACGAAACGCTTGATCTTGCTGTTGTCGAACACCACGCTCCAGGTCTTGTCCCCCAGCAGGCTGCCCGCTTTCGAAGGCAACACCCGCGCGATGAAATCGGACGGGATATGGACCATCACCGGCTCCACGCCCAGCGCATCCGCGATGGTCCCGTAAATCTGGTTCCAGGTCAGCACCTCGTCCGACGTGATGTGAAACGCGTGCCCGATCGCTTGAGAATGTCCCATCAACCCCACGAATCCTCGCGCAAAATCCTCCGCGTGCGTGACCACCCACAGCGACGACCCGTCCCCGTGCACAATGATCGGCCGGCCGCGCTTCAGCCGGTCCGCCAGCGTGTAACAACCCCAGCCGCCCATCGCGATCGGGAAATTCGGATCGTAAGTCAACGACGGCCGCACGAGGGTGACCGGGAAATTCTCCTCGCGCCACGCGCGCAGCAGCCGTTCCTCGCATGCGATCTTGTTGCGCGAATAATCCCAGAACGGGTTGCCCAGCGGCGTCGATTCCGTGATCCAATAATCCGCCGGCGGCTTCTGGTACGCCGAGGCCGAGCTGATGAAAATGAACTGCCGCGTCTTCCCCCGGAACAGCGCCAGGTCGCGCTCGATGTCCTCCGGCGTGAACGCAATCCAGTCGACCACGACATCGAACTGCTGCCCCTTCAACGCCGCCTCCACCTGGCCCGGCTGATGCATGTCCGCCACGATCGCGCGCGCCCCCGCCGGCGCCGCCGTCCGCTGGCCCCGGTTCAGCAGGAACAACTCGATCCCGCGCGACAGCGCCAGCCGCGAGACCGACGTGCTGATGAATCCCGTGCCCCCGATGAACAATGCTTTCATGGTATCTGTAAGATTATTTCAGCCGAGACCCATCGCGGGAATCGCCGAAGCCGAGCGGGATCGTCGCGTCCGGAAACCGGGCGCCGCCGCCCTCGGCTTCGCCCTTGATGACCACCCGGTCGAAACTCAGGTGGGCGAAATGGTAAAAGGCGCTGTCGTTGACCGGCATCTTCTCCCGCGCCTTCACCCGGTCCAGCCAGGAAACCCAGGTGTCTTTCTCCTGGTTCTCCGGCGCGTCGAGGTAACAGGCCGGATTCTGAATGTACAGGACATCTCCCTCGCTCCAGGCCATGCGCAGGTTCCCGGGCACCGCCGCGCCGGAACGCTTGGGTTGATAGGCAATGCGCGCCCGCAACATCACGTCCAGCATGTGCACGAAATTGCTCCGGATGGCCGCCGGGTCGTCCCGGTCCGTGAACGCAAATTCCATCGCGTTTGTGCGGCTCTCCGGCGTCTTGTAGCGCGCCAGCCAGTCCGCGTAGGTCGCGTTCTGGTGCCGCCGGGTGAGGGTCACCGCCATGACCAGCGCCCAGGCGACCAGGATGGCGGACAGGATGAGAGTCTTCTTTTTGAAAGACATGCCCGCTTGGCCTGCCACGCCACTGCGAGGAAGTCAAGAAGAGTCGAGCGTCGAGAGTCGAGAGTCGAGAGCCTGGCGCCAGCGGTTCCCGGCTCGGGACCCTCGACTCTCGACTCTCGACAAACTGCCTGCGGGCATGGTAAGTAGCTGCGACAGCGCCTGGCCCAATTGATTATGAAGAAACGTTCCGCACCCCGGTACCGTCGGATTCTGCTCAAGCTCAGCGGTGAAGCCCTTGGCGGAGACAGTGGGGTCGGAATCGATCCCGCCGCCGTCCACGGCATGGCCGAGCAGATCCGCGAAGTGCGCGACCTCGGCGTCCAGGTGGTCATCGTCATCGGCGGCGGCAACATCTTCCGCGGCCTGCCCGGCAGCGCCCGGGGAATCGAGCGCGCCACCGGCGATTACATGGGCATGCTCGCCACCGTCATCAATTCCCTCGCCCTGCAGGACGGCCTCGAAAAAATCGGCATCGCCACCCGCGTCCAAAGCGCCATCACCATGGCCCAGGTCGCCGAACCGTTCATCCGCCGCCGCGCCGTCCGCCACCTCGAAAAAGGCCGCGTCGTCATCTTCGGCGGCGGCACCGGCAATCCCTACTTCTCCACCGACACCGCCGCCGCCCTCCGCGCCAACGAAGTCGGCGCCGAAGTCATCCTCAAAGCCACCAAGGTCGACGGCATCTACGACAGCGATCCCAAGAAAAATCCGCGCGCCAAACGCTTCGCCGAAATCAGCTACATCGAGGCCCTCCAGAAACAGCTCAAGGTGATGGATTCCACCGCCTTCTCCCTGTGCATGGACAACAAGATGCCGATCATCGTGTTCGACCTGTTCCAGCCCCACAACCTCCGCCGCGTCGTCATGGGCGAAACGGTCGGAACCCTGGTGACCGGCTGATCGCTCGAAGGCAGAAGGAAGAATGTAGGATGCAGAAAACGACGCGGCGCCGCCGGTTTCTCTCCTGCATTCTACATTCTTCCTTCCGCCTTTCCTTATGTTCCGCCTTGCCTTTTTGCGCGATCGGGACGACCGGTGGGAATGAGGTATGAGTCGCGCCAGGATGCCGGACGCAAACTGGGAGCGCACCTCGCGGGTCTCGGGGTGAAGGCGGATCTTGTTCTCGGCCTGCCCCGCGGCGGCGTCCTCGTGGCCGCCGAGCTCGCCCAATGCCTCCAGGTCCCCCTGCGTGTCCTCGCCGCCCGCAAAATCGGACATCCGCTCCAGCCGGAATTCGCCCTCGGCGCGATTGCCGAAGGCGGGGTGGAATTCCTCGACCCCATTTTTCCATGCGACGACCCGCCGATCCGGGATCAACTTCGGTCTGTCATCGCCGCGGAACGCGCACACCTTCACCAGCAGGAAACCCTGTTCCATCCGGACGGGCGGCCCCCCGATCTCCGCGGGCGCTCCGTCCTGATCGCCGATGACGGGCTCGCCACCGGCGCCACCGCCGCCGCCGCAGTCCTGTCCGCCCGCCGCCGCGGCGCCTCCGAAATCGCCGTCGCCGCCCCGGTTGCCTCCCTCTCCGCCGTCGAACGCCTCGAAGCCCTCCATGTGGCCGTCCATGTCGCGCTCATCGACCCGGATTTCCAGTCCGTCGGCCATTTCTACCGCGACTTCCCGCAGGCGACGGACGCGCAGGTCCTGCTCTGTCTCCGGGGGCGGGCCTGACGCCGGCGAGCACCGTTCCTTTGATTTTCGATTTGCGCCCGGCGCCGGTTTGAATCCATTCTTTCCGCAAGCCGGGCAGTTTCATAACCAGCCCCGGCACGCCTAACACTTATGAATTGTATTGCTTTCAAATGGACGTTGATCCGGCGGGTGATGGCCGCCGCGCTGGTGGCCGGCGGTCTCGCGGCGGGGTTCGGCGGGTGCACGTCGATGGATCCCGACGGTTTCATGCCGGGATCGAGCGAGGCGAACCTGGGCGGCGAGGCGCGGGCCAGCCTGAAGCAGCTCTACAGCACCACGCCGGCCGCGGAAGCGCTCGGCCGCCAGGCCAGGGCCATCCTCATCTTCCCCGACGTCCTCAAGGCCGGCTTCATGTTCGGCGGCGAAACCGGCAACGGCGTCCTGCTCGAGCACGGCCGCGTCACCGCCTATTACAACATCTCCGCCGCGTCCTACGGATTCCAGGCCGGCGTCCAGACCTTCGGCTATGCCATGTTCTTCATGACGGATTCCGCGCTGGATTACCTGCGCAAATCCGGCGGATGGCAGGTCGGGGCCGGGCCCAGCGTCGTCGTGGTCGACAACGGCATGGCCCAGTCCATGACCACGACCACCGCCACCGAAAGCGTTTACGCATTCATCTTCGGACAGCAGGGGCTCATGGGGGGCATCGGACTGGAAGGCTCCAAGATCACCAAGCTCCAACACTGAGCCGGAGCCGGCCGGCGTTACAAGGCGTTCGCGACAGTTTGCATCGATGCGCCGTTCGGCGCGTTGTGCACGGCGGCGGGCGGTAGCAGTCGTCGGATGACATCCGCGGCCGTGTAGCTGTCGCGGCCGGGAGGGAGGAATTCCGCGAGATGACAGATATCATCGCCCGCGGTGACGAGCGGGAGTTCCCTCAAGCCGTTCAGATGCACCTGTTCCAGGCCGACGGTGGAAGGCAGCCCGTTGCAAACGCATTTGCGTCCCACCGTTTCCTCCACCTTGCCGCCTTTCCGGAGATAATTCTCCACAGGCTCCGCCGGGCAGCGGTAACCGATCGATCCATCCTCCCGGCGATAGAGGTGGCGCAGATAACCCAGGTCGCAAATGCGCGGGCGAGCCTCGTACTCGGCGTTCGCGGAAAGCGTGTGATCGAGTTGCGCGACTTTGAACGGGAATCCGGTCGGGGAGGCGAGCGGATCGGTGAACACACGCGCAGCGCCCGCGCGGCTCAAGGCCAGCGCCTGGCATTTGATCTCGGGCTGGATCCCCGATTCCTCGCAAAAGGCGAACGGCGTTCCCACCTGGACACCCGCGGCCCCCAGCCGAAGCGCGTCTTCGATTTTTCCCGGCAGACCATACCCGCCCGCGAGCCAGAACGGCAGGCCGAGCGCGGCGATCTTCTCCAGCTCGGGAACATCGCGCGGCCCATAAATGGGTTCTCCCGCGGTGCTGAGCTGAAGCGCGCCGCGCGGCGGGGCATTGTGACCGCCGGCCGTCGGACCTTCCACCACGAATCCATCGACCCGGCCGCTGGATTTCTTGGCCAGGGCGATCGCCAGCGTGGCGGACGCGACAATGCCCAGGAACTGCGGGCGATGGAGCGTGGGCGGGGCGCCGCCGCAGAATTCCCGGGGATCGAAACTGGTCACCTGATGTTCCCCCGGCCGCGCGCCCTCGATGTCGATGGACAGCGTGGCCGGTTCGCCGCGGGCGAACAAATCGAGAATGCCCGGGATCGCGCGCGGGATGCCCGCGCCCATCAGGATGTAATCCACCCCGGCCAGCATCGAGCCGTAAAGCGAGGGCAGGGTGGGAAGCTGAATTTTCTCGAGGTAATTGATTCCAACCGGCGACGAGTGACCCTGTTTGGCGAGGAACACCTCGACGAAATTGGCCGCCACGGTGAGTTCCACCAGGTCGCGGCGCGGCCGCAGCGTGGGCATCGGCGTCAGGAGGAACGGAGTCGCGGCGGATTTGCCGCCCGCGATGTGGTACGCCTTGAGAATCCGCTCCGCGACTTCGGGGAACGGAAACCGGGCGAGCGCTTCGCGCAATTCGCCGCCGGGATCGCCCGTCTGCAGGCGCCGCGCCAGCACCACCGCCAGGGCCGTTCCGGAGACCACCCCGAGCTGGCCCTGGCCGGACACCGCGCGCGCGAGGCGCCAGCCCGACACCGCCACGCCTATGCCGCCCTGGATGATGAGCGGCAGCCGCGCGGCTCCGGGCCTGCCGGCGGCGACTGGGGAATGTTGTGTGTTACCCAAAAAATCTCGAGGAAATGGAGTCGGATTTCAAATCGCCCGGGAGAGCCGCAATCGCGCGCCCGGAAATCAGTGTCTCTTCACTGCTGCTGCCGCAAGAGCTCCCGCGCGATGTGGCCGACTGTGAACTGCGCACTCATAGCTTGAAACTATTTCGAATAGTTCGACCCTCGCCATGTTGTTCCCGCCAGCCGGGTTTCAAATCTTCAGTGAACCATCTCCACCTGACGATTACCATCGCATGGAAGTGAGAAACGTAATCAAGACCTGCGGAGTGTGATGTGTTTTCAGACAATAGCAAGGGGCAAAAACAGGCAAAGCCGAAATTCAGCCGGTGTCCCATCCGAACATTCGACCTTTGTGACGGGAACGTCCGGCGCGTTTCAAGGGTGCGTGCTGAATGTTCCGACAGGAGACCGGCGTTCCCATGGCCGCCTCAAACGTCCAAGAACTCATCAAATGTTGAATGTCTAGATGTGACACCGGGGCGGGGTGTCACATCTAGACATTCAACATTTGAGGGTTTGCAGGGGTTGCCGCAATTCCCGGGGCGCCGAACGGCTACGGGGCTGCTGAACTGCGGGCGGCATCAAGCAGGGTGGTGGCGTCGGGCCAGGCGGGGCCGAGGCGGCGGGAGAGGTCGAGTTGTTCGCGGGCGCCGGGCTCGTCACGGGCGGCGGCCCGGCTGCAGGCGAGGGCGAATCGGAGTTTGGGATTGAACGGGGCGAGCTGCAGGCCGCGGCGCGCGGCAGCTTCGGCGCCGGGATATTGCCGGCACAGTAATTCCAGGCGGGCGAGTTGTTCCCAGCCGGACGCGAATCCAGGCGCCAGTTCCACCGATCGCCGGGCCTGAACCAGCGCTTCGTCGACCTGGCCTTTGTGCTCCAGGTTTACCGAGGCCAGGTACGGGGCGCGCGGGTCCGCGGGATGATCGCGGGTGAGCCGGGCCGTTTCCGACAGTGCGTCATCCGCCATTCCCGCCGAGGTGTCCACCTGCGCGAGCGTGTAGCGCAGGTCGGCGTCGGCCGGATTCCGCGCGAGGCTGGCATGGAGCAGGTCGAACATTTCGGGATACCGCCGGCTTTCAATGAGGGCGTTCACGCGGCCGATGATGGCCGGGGTGGTCGAACGCACGATCCAGAACGATCCAAAACTCGCCAGGCACCAGAGTCCAAATAAAGCCGCGACGACGGCGCGCCGGGCTCGGGCGCGGCCTGCGAGGGTTTCGAGGCCGAGGGCGCCGAGGGCGCAGACGGGGACGAGAGCGGCCATGCCGTAGAACGATTTCACCATGCAACTGTAGGGGACGGTGATGGACATGTGGACGACGGCGATGGCGAGAGTGGCGATCAGGCCGAGCAGGAGGAACCATTGGGCGGTGGGCTGGCGCAGGAAGCGGCGCGTGGCGGCCAGCAGTCCGATCAAAATGCCCGCGGTCGGCAGCAGCGCGAGCCAGAAGCTTGCGGCCATGCAAGGGTAATTCCAGGGCGGGCGCCCGAAGAAATCGCCCGCGCCGCCGGCAAGCCCGTCGCCCCAGAGCGTGGAATAAATTCCGTCGGGAAAACTTTTCAGCGATGCGAACCAGGGATGAGCGAGCCCGTCGCCGGTGGGCAGGAAAAAGGCGCTGGTGCGGTAGCCGTCGTCCTGCCACCAGTCGGCGAGGCGCGGGTCCCAGACGCCGATGAGCGGGTTGCCATAATGCATCCAGGCCCGGGCGTAGTGCCATCCGCCGATGGCGAGGCAGAGCGCGAGGATCATGGCGGCGCGCGGGAGAGCGTTGCGGGCGGGTGTGGCGCGGGTGTCGGCCCAGTGCCACGCGAGGGTGCCGATCACGACGGGCAGGAGGAGGACGGTGGTGCTTTTGGCGAGGAGCGACAGGCCGAGCAGCGCGCCGAGGGCGGCGAGTGAGAGCCAGGAATCGTCGGATCGCCGGAGCAACCGGAGTGTCCAGGCGACGGTGGCGCTGGCGAGCATGGCGGCGAAGGCTTCGTTGGTGACGAATTGGGACAGGTAGAGGAGCGGCGGCATGGCGGCGGCCAGGAGCAGGCCCCATTTGCGGCGGGCGTTGTCGCCGGGAAACACCGCGCGCAGGGCGACGTTCACCGCGCCGAGGTGGAGAAGTCCAATGGCGAGGCCGAAAAGGCGGAGCGCGGTGACGGCGGCGGGGTCGGCCACGGTGAGCCCGAGCGATCCGAGCAATCCGGCGGACAGGAGGTAATAGAGCGGCGGCTGGAACATTTCCCAGCCCTGGTCCGCGGCGGGGAGAGCGTGGTGTTCCTGGATGAACCGGATGTAGGCGAGGTGGCCGGAGGCGTCGAATCCGGCGCGGGGCGGCAGGGCGCCGAGGTTGTTGGCGAACAGGGCGGCCCAGGCCAGGGCGAGCGCGGGCAGGAGCCATTTTGAAAAATCGGCGGGGCGTTTTCCGGCGAGGTAAACGAGGGCGGCGGACAGCGCGGTGAACAAAGCCAGGCACGGGGCCGCGGCGCGGAGCGCTTCGCCGAGGGAGGGTTCGCCTGCGTGCAAAGGATTTCCGGGCGGGTCCCATTTCGGCCGGCTGGCAAGCCGGGCGGCGGTGGGTGTGGCGCCGGCATAGGACGCCTGCCAGGTTTCATCCGACCGGATGCGGGCGGGGCCGGCTTCGAGGGCGAGCCAGAGGGCGGGTGGTCCGTTGCTGTTGAGGACGGAGACGGAAATGGTATTTGTGCCCCGGACGAGGAGCGGGGCGGGATCGAATTCGCGCGGCGTTTTCCAGTTGGAGGTTGAGTCGAGGGCGGCGGGTTGACCGTTGATGCGGACGGAGGCGTTGCCGAATGCGGCGGCGCGGAGCGAAGCGCTGCTGGGAACGGTGTCGAGGATGAATTCGGTGGTGAACTCCGTGGCGAGGGGGAGGCGGGGCTGGATGGAGATGGCGGTGGTGGCGGCGGGATAGACGATCCATTCCGACGGGGCGATGCGGGGAAGGAAGGCGATCTTTGGTTCCCGGGAATATTTCCAGGCGAGTGCGGCGGGGACGCCGAGGGCGGCGAAGAGGGCGAGTGCGATGGCCAGCCAGCGCGAGGCTTGGCGGAATCCGTTGGGCATGGCGGCCGGGGGCGGCGCCGGGTCAGGCGGCGGCGCCGAGTTGCAGTCGTTTGTCGGTTTCCAGCATTTTCTGGAGGTTCGACCAGTTGGCCTCGTTCATGTCATTGAAGGCGTGGAGGTAGACCGAGACGGTTTCGGGCGGGTATTTGCCGAGGAGCACTTCGACGGCGGCGGCGAGTTTGGCGTCGTCCATGGAGGCGGGGAGATCGTCGACGACGCCTTCGTTATTTTCGATTCCGAGGGCGTTGAGGAAATCGACGAGCATGGATTTGTATTTTTTGACGAGCCAGGTGCGGAGGAGGTTGCCGGAGACCACCTCGAGGTTGGGCCGGGCGAGGCAGGCGAGCATGGTGGCGTGGCGCTGGGTTTTGGCCTGGCGTTCGAGGAACACGGGCCGGAGGTGGCGCGCTTCGGCGACGGCGTTGAGGGTGGCGCGGTAGGTGGGCTTCTCGGATTCAAAAATGTAGGCGAGGATGTCCGCGGCGAGGGCGGGGGACATGAATCCGAACAATTCGTGGGCGGTCAGCATGTTGATATAAAGTTGCGTTTCAATCCGGCGATCACCCGATCGTGGTGACGGAGATTCTATTTTTAGCGGCGATCTTTTCGCAAGCTTCCTGTTCGAGCAACAAGGTGCGGCCGGGTTCGAGCGCCAGGACCGAGATGCCGGACGCGGCGCAGGTTTCGAGGGTCTGGGCGCCGATGCAGGGGACGTCGAAGCGCATGTCGTGCCCGGCCTTGGCCACCTTGACGGCGACGGCGCCGCCGTCTTTGCCCGCGAGTTCGCCTCCGCGGGCCAGGCACCGGTCGGTGCCTTCGAATCCTTCGACGGCGAGCACGGTGCCTTTTTTGACGACGACCAGCTGGCCGATTTCGAGCCGTGAAATTTCCTTGGCGATGCGGTGGCCGAAAGCGACGTCGTCGGCCTGTTCGGCGGAGAGGCGGGGCCCCAGTTGAAATCCGGGTCCGGGCATGAGGGGTTGGAGCCAGGGGGTGGCTTCGATGAGGGTGACGCCGTCCTTTTGGAGTTCGGCCGCGATGCCGCCAAACAGCGAATGGGCGTTGCGTTCCTTGAGCCGCATAAGCAGTCCGAGGGCGCGGAGGTCGGGCCGTATGTCGAACAGGTTTTTGGGCGCGATCTGTCCCAGCATGACACAATGGGCGACGCCGCGGTCGGTGAACGCGGAGATCATTTTGGAGAGCTGCCCGACGCGGAGCCAGATCATGTCGTCGACGAGGCCGGCGAGGGCGGGGTCGGTTTCGCCTTCGACGCCGACGGCGACGAGGCGGCGGGCGCCCATGGCCCGGGCCTGGCGCGCGAAAAGGAGCGGCAGGGAGCGGTT
Source organism: Verrucomicrobiota bacterium (assembly GCA_046346665.1). Classification (GTDB taxonomy): domain Bacteria; phylum Verrucomicrobiota; class Verrucomicrobiia; order Limisphaerales; family JAXMHQ01; genus JAXMHQ01. The sequence continues at coordinate 14,258 of JAXMHQ010000003.1, read as the reverse complement.
CCCGGCGATGATTCCGAGGGTGTCAGGCAGGGAAGTCATGGACGGAGGAACGGCGCGGACGGGGGGCCGGATTTGACGATCACGTGTATTGGTTTACGCACACCGATGTCCAGATTAATGGCAAACCGGCGGATTTGTAAACGGCAGAACCCGGGGTGGAGCCGGGGGCGGACCCGGGGCGTTGTCGGAATCTGCGCACCGTGGTCAAGGATGAGCTTAGGTGGTTTAGCCGGGGCATCTTAGTTGCTACGTCAGGGCGGAATCCGAATGAAACCCGGTAATTACATGGGCAACGGGGCCGCACAGGCTGTCGCCGTGCCGGTTCTGATGTCCGGATTGAAAGCCCGCGAAAATTCTCCGGGCACCCCCGCCGTTTCCGCTTCGGGCCCCGTCTTTCCGGGACGTCTACTGGTGCTGTCGTTGTTCCTGACGGCGGCGGCGATTGCGTGGCCGTGGATCCGGCTGCTGCGCGCGTCCGGGCCCGTGCTGGACTTGACCGTTGCGGTTGGGACGGCGTTGGTGTTGATGTTTGTGATTGCATGGGGAGTGACGGCGAAGCGGGCGCTGACCTATCGGCGTTCGCTTGTGCAGCGGGCCGCGACCGCGGCGACGGAGCGCCAGACCATGCTGCAGGAGCAGGAACTTCTGCGGGCGATCCTGGACAATTTGCCCGACCATATTTATGCGAAGGACCGCCGCGGCCGGTTTGTGTTGAACAACCTGGCCCATGCGCGGTCGCTGGGTCTGGAGACCACGCAGGAAATGGTGGGCAAGTCGGACTTTGATTATTTTCCGAACGACCTGGCGACGCAATTTTTCTCGGATGAACAGGCATTGATTGCGAGCGGGGAGCCGATTTTGAACCAGGAGCAATTCATCCCGGTGTATGGCAAGCCCGGGGAATGTTACTGGGTCTCGGCGAGCAAGGTATTGTGGAAGGATCGCGACGGGAACATCCTGGGGACGGCGGGCATCACGAGGAACATCCATCACAGCAAGCTGACGCAGGAGGCGCTGCGCAAGAGCGAGGACAAGCTGCGGCAGTTCACGACGCAACTGGAGCGGAGCAACCGCGAGCTGCAGGATTTCGCGTATGTGGCGTCGCACGATTTGCAGGAGCCATTGCGGAAGATCGTGGTGTTCGGGGAGCGGCTGCGGGAGAAATGCCAGGAGGGCCTGTCGCCCGAGGGGCTGGATTACCTGGAGCGGATGCGCAAGGCGGCGTCGCGAATGCAGGTGTTGATCACGGATTTGCTGGCGTTTTCGCGGGTGACGACGAAAGCGCAACCGTTCACGACGGTGGACCTGGCGCGGACGGCGAGGGATGTGGCGTCGGACCTTGAGGCTGCGCTGCAGGCGTGCGGCGGGAGGATAGAGATCGGGGCGCTGCCGGTGGTGGAGGGCGAGACGGTCCAGATGCGGCAACTCATGCAGAATTTGTTAGGCAACGCGATCAAGTTCCGCAAGCCGGACGAGCCGCCGGTGATCCGGGTGGACTCGGTGATTGTGAAACTGCGGCGGTCGCGGTCGGACGCGGCGGAGGCGGATTACTGCGAGATTCGCGTGTCCGACAACGGGATCGGGTTCGAGGAGAAATACCTGGACCGGATATTCAATGTTTTCCAGCGGTTGCACACGCGGAGCGAGTATGAGGGCACGGGGATGGGGCTGGCCATCGCCCGGAAGATTGTTTTGTACCACGGCGGTGAGATCACCGCCCGGAGCAAACCCGGCCATGGGTCGACGTTTATTGTGACGTTGCCCGTGACACAACCCCAAGGAAGCGTATGATGACTGAAGTCAAGCAGACCAAAGACGGCCTGACGACCCACGACGGCAACATGATTACCATCCTGCTGGCGGATGATGATCCGGACGACCGCCAGTTGACGCGGGACGCGTTCAAGGAGAACCGGCTGGCCAACGCGCTGGCGACGGTTGAGGACGGCGAGGAGTTGATGGAATACCTGCATCGCCGCGGCAAGTACCAGGCGCTGGAAGGCACGCCGCTGCCGGGCCTGATCCTGCTGGACCTGAACATGCCCCGCAAGGACGGCCGCGAGGCGCTGAAGGAAATCAAGGCGCACCCGGAATTCCGCCGGATCCCGATTGTCGTGCTCACGACGTCGAAGGCGGAGGAGGACATTCTGCGCACCTACGACCTGGGTGTGAATTCCTACATCACGAAGCCCGTGACGTTCAAGTCGCTGGTGGAAATCGTGAAGGTGCTGGGACGTTACTGGTTTGAAGTGGTGGAACTGCCGCCGGACGAGGCGTAATCCGCCGTTCGCATGCACGACACGCCCATTCGAGTGCTGCTGGTCGACGACGACGAGGATGATTACATCATCTCGCGCGATTTGATTTCGCGCATTCGCGACCGGCGGTACCAGGTGGAATGGAAGAGCAACTTCGAGGACGGGCTGGCGGCGGTGCAGCGCCGCGAGCACGACATTTGTCTGCTGGATTATCGTTTGGGCGCGATGACGGGGCTGGACCTGCTCCGGGAGGCGCGCCAGCTCGGGTGCCGTGCGCCGATGATTCTTCTGACGGGGCAGGGCGACCACGAGGTGGACGTGGAAGCGATGAAGGCCGGCGCCGCGGATTACCTGGTCAAGGGCCAGCTCAGCGCCGACACCCTGGAACGGGCGATCCGGTATGCGATTGAAGGCGCGCAGGCCGAGGAACATCTCCGGCGCGAACGCGACCTGATCAGCCGCATCACGGAAACGAGCCCGGTGGCGATCCTGATGGCCAACGCCTCCGGCATCATCACCTTCGCCAATCACAAGGCCGAGGAAGTTCTCGGGCTCGCCAAGGAAGCCGTTGCCAAGCGCACCTGCAGTTGTCTCGACTGGTCATTGACCGACCTGGATGGCAACCCGGTTTCCGGAAAAACGTCCCCGTTGCGCGGCGTTATTTCGTCGGGCCAGCCCGTGCAGGACGTGCATCACGCGGTCCAGGCCGGCGGCCGGCGCGTGTTGCTGTCCACCAACGCCGCCCCGCTGCTCGACGCGGAGGGCAAGGTGGACGGGATGATTGTGACGGTGGAGGACATCAGCGAGCGGCTGAACCTCGAAGCGCAGCTCCGGCAATCGCAGAAGATGGAATGTGTCGGGCAGCTTGCGGCGGGGGTGGCGCACGACATCAACAACGTGCTCACGGTGATCCAGGGGCATGCGGGCATCCTGCTGAACAACACGGCCCCCGGTGCGCCATCGGAAAAGTCCTTGAAACAGATTTGCGCCGCGGCGGAGCGCGCGGCGAAGTTCATCCGGCAACTGCTGATGTTCAGCCGCAAGCAGGTGTTCCAGACCAAGCTGGTGGATTTGAACACGGTGCTGCACAACGTGGAGAACATGCTGTCGCGGCTCCTGGGCGAGGACATCGCGCTGGAGACGCATTACGCGGCCGACAAGCAGAACATCGAAGCCGACACCGGCATGCTCGAGCAGGTGATCATGAACCTGGCGGTCAACGCGCGCGACGCGATGCCGAAGGGCGGCAAGCTGACCGTGACCACCGCGGCGATCACCGTGGATGACGATTTTGTGCGGCGCAACCCCGAGTCGCGCGTGGGCAGGTTTATTTGCCTGACGGTGGGCGACACCGGGTGCGGGATGGACAGCAAGACGCTGCAGCGGATTTTCGAGCCGTTCTTTTCGACGAAGGAGCCGGGGAAAGGGACGGGGCTGGGGCTGGCGACGGTTTACGGCATTGTGAAGCAGCATCACGGCTGGGTGGAGGTGGAGAGTTCGCTGGGGATTGGGACGACGTTCAAGGTGTATTTCCCGGCGGCGGCCGCGGGCAGCACGGGGAGCGCGACGGAATTTGTGGTGAAACCCGAGCCCATCCGCGGCGGCAGCGAGACGATTTTGATTGTGGAAGACGAGCCCGGCCTGCGGGAGATCGTGCAGGAAGTGATGCGGGAGTACAAATACAATGTGACCGTGGCCGCATCGGGCGCGGAGGCGTTGCGGTTGTGGGACCAGGCCGGCGGAAAATTCGACCTGGTTTTGACCGACATGATCATGCCCGGCGGCATGACCGGCATGGAGCTGGTGGAGAATTTGAAGAAGCGGAAGTCGGACTTGCGGGTGATTTACACCAGCGGTTACAGCGACGAGCTGACCGGAAAGGATTTGCGCCGGGACGACATGATTTTCCTGCCGAAGCCGTATCTGCCGTCGCAGTTGGCGCGGCTTGTCAGGAAGTGTTTGGATGCGCCGGCCAAAGAGGCGGCGAAGGTGGGTTGACGAGGCGTTAGGAAGAGAGCATGCTCCGGGGCATGCGGGTGGAAGGGACTGAAGGGACGCAAGGGACAAAAGGGACGAAAGGGACGAAAGGGTCCCTTCCGGGCTTCATCCCTCCTCACGGTGGTTACGCGAAACTTCTTTCCTATCAAAAAGCCCTCGTCGTTTACGACGCCACGGTTTATTTCTGCAACCGCTTCATCGAACCGCGCTCGCGTACTCGCGACCAGATGGTCCAGGCGGCGCGTTCCGGGAAACAAAACATTGTCGAGGGCAGCGCGGACTCGGGCACTTCCAAGGAGATCGAGATCAAGCTCACGGGTGTTGCGCGCGGGAGCTTCAAGGAGTTGCTGGAAGATTACCGCGACTTCATGCGCGAACGCGGCATTGAGGAATGGGCGCCAAACCATCCTTATGCACTCCGCCTCCGGAAACTCAACCGCACGCTTGGCGCCAACTACCAGACTTTCAAGAAAGGCATCGAACATCCGGACCCGGCCATTTGTGCCAATGTCATCGCCGGGCTGGTGAAGGTGACCGGCTATTTGCTGGACCGGCAACTGGAGCGCCTTCAGAGTGATTTCCTTCGTCATGGCGGCCTGCGCGAGCGCATGACCCGGGCGCGCCTTTCCCACCGGACAAACCATGTTGTTTCTTTGCCAAAAAAGGTGGGGGCCGCTCCTGCACCTTAACCTAGCCTTATGTAACGGAATCCGGCGTCCAGGAAATCTATTGGAACCCGGGCGTTGGAACGTTGGTTCAACACCATCCGGATGCGCGAGCGACTGAGACGGATTTTGCATATACGACATGAGCACGAGACCGAAACTGACCCTGGACGGCAATGAAGCCGTGGCCCACGTAGCCTACCGCCTGAACGAGGTGATGGCGATTTACCCGATCACGCCGTCGTCGACGATGGCGGAGTTCTGCGATCAATGGGTTTCCGAGAACCGGAAAAACCTTTGGGGCACGATCCCTTCGGTGGTGGAGATGCAGAGTGAAGGCGGCGCGGTGGGCAGCGTGCACGGCGCGCTGCAGACCGGGTCGCTGGCGACGACGTTCACGGCGTCGCAGGGGTTGCTGCTGATGATCCCGAACATGTTCAAGATCGCGGGCGAACTGCTCCCGACGGTATTCCATGTCACGGCGCGCGCGGTGGCCACGCATGCGCTGTCGATCTTCGGCGATCACAGCGACGTGATGTCGGTGCGCTCGACCGGCTGGGGCATGCTGGCGTCCGCGAGCGTGCAGGAAGCCGCCGACCTGGCGCTCATCGCCCAGGCTGCGTCCCTGCAGTCGCGCATTCCGTTCGTTCATTTCTTCGACGGGTTCCGCACCTCGCACGAGGTGCAGAAGATCGAGATGCTGACCGACGACGACCTGCGGGCGATGGTGGACGACGTGCTCATCGCCGGGCACCGGGCGCGGTCGATGTCGCCGGACCGGCCGGTGTTGCGCGGGACGGCGCAGAACCCGGACGCATTTTTCCAGGGGCGCGAGGCCTGCAACAAGTTTTACGAAGCCTGTCCGCAGGCGGTGGCGGACGCCATGGCGAAGTTCGCCAAGGTGGTCGGGCGCACTTACGAGTTGTTCCAGTACGTCGGGGCGCCGGATGCGGACCGGGTGATCATCCTGATGGGATCCGGCTGTGAGACGGCGCACGAGACGGTGGATTACCTGATGAAGAAGGGCGAGCGGGTGGGTGTGTTGAAGGTGCGGCTCTACCGGCCGTTCGACGCGCGCCGGTTCATCGAGTCGCTGCCGGGATCGGTGAAGAGCATCGCGGTGCTGGACCGCACGAAGGAGCCGGGCGCGACGGGCGAGCCGTTGTACCAGGATGTGATCACGGCGATTGCGGAGGGATTGATGACGGGGCTGGGGCACCTGAAGATGATGCCGCGGATTGTGGGCGGGCGTTATGGGTTGTCCTCCAAGGAATTCACGCCGGCGATGGTCAAGGCGGTGTTCGACAATCTCAAGCAGGCCGAGCCGAAGAATCATTTCACTGTCGGCATCAACGACGACGTGTCGCACACGAGCCTGCCGGTGGACGCGGAATTTTCGACCGAACCCGACAGCGTGATCCGGGCGTTGTTCTACGGCCTGGGCGCCGACGGCACGGTGGGCGCGAACAAGAATTCCATCAAGATCATCGGTGAAGGCACCGAGAACTTTGCGCAGGGTTATTTCGTCTACGACTCCAAGAAATCCGGCAGCATGACCGTGTCGCACCTGCGGTTCGGGCCGGAGCCGATCCGTTCGACCTACCTGGTGAGCCGGGCCAATTTCGTGGCCTGCCATCTCCCGATGTTCCTGGAGAAGTATGACATGACCAAGAGCCTGGTGAAGGGCGGGGTATTCCTGCTCAACACACCGCACGGCAAGGATGAAATCTGGTCGAAGCTTCCGACGCCGCTGCAGCAGACGCTGATCGACCGCAAGGCGAAGCTTTATGTGATCGACGCCACGAAGGTGGCGCGGGAAAGCGGCATGGGCGGCCGCATCAACACGATCATGCAGGTCTGTTTCTTCGCGCTGTCGGGGGTCCTGCCCCGCCAGGAGGCGATCGAGGCGATCAAGTATTCGATCAAGAAGACCTACGGCAAGAAGGGCGAGGAAATCGTCGCGATGAACCTGAAGGCGGTGGACAACACGCTCGAGCATTTGCACGAGGTGACGCTGCCGAGCAAGTTCAACGGGACCGGCCCGCTGCTGCCGCCGATGAGCGAGAACGCGCCGAAGTTTGTGAAGGAAGTGCTCGGCCGCCTGACAGCGGGCGAGGGCGACGATCTGCCCGTGAGCGCGTTTCCGATCGACGGCACGTTCCCGACTGCGACCGCGCAGTACGAGAAGCGCAACCTGGCGCTCGACATCCCGGTCTGGGACGAGAAGGTTTGCATCCAGTGTTTGAAGTGCGTGGCCATCTGTCCGCACGCGTCGATCCGGGCGAAGGTTTACGACGCGGGTGCGCTGCAGGGCGCGCCGGCGGCGTTCAAGTCGACCGACGCGCGCGTGCCCGAGTTCAAGGGCCAGAAATTCTCGCTGCAGGTGGCGGCGGAGGATTGCACGGGCTGTGCGCTGTGCGTGGACGTGTGTCCGGCGCGGAACAAGACCGAGGCGAAGCTGAAGGCGATCAACATGCGCCCGCAGGCTCCGTTGCGGAAGCAGGAGGTGGACAACTGGAATTTCTTCCTGGGGCTGCCGGAGCTGGACCGCCGCAAGGTGAAGACGACGCAATTGCGCCAGCAGCAGTTGCTGCAGCCGCTGTTTGAGTTCAGCGGCGCGTGCGCCGGCTGCGGCGAGACGCCTTACATCAAGCTGCTAACCCAGCTATACGGCGACCGCGCCGTGATTGCGAACGCGACCGGCTGCTCGTCGATTTACGGCGGCAACCTGCCGACGACGCCTTACGCGGTGAACAAGGCGGGCCAGGGTCCGACCTGGTGCAATTCGCTGTTTGAAGACAACGCGGAATTCGGCCTCGGATTCCGGGTATCGATCGACAAGCAGGCCGAGTTCGCGCAGGAACTGGTGAAGAAGCTGGGGTCGCAGATTGGCGACGACCTGGCTTCGGCGCTGCTCAAGGCCGACCAGTCGGATGAAGCGGGCATTTACGATCAGCGCGAGCGCGTGGCGGCCTTGAAGGCCAAGCTCGCCAAGATCACCGCCCCCGAGGCGAAGCTGCTCCTGCCGGTGGCGGATGCGCTGGTCAAGCGCAGCGTCTGGATCCTGGGCGGGGACGGCTGGGCTTACGACATCGGTTACGGCGGGCTCGATCATGTGCTGGCCAGCGGGCGCAACGTCAACGTGCTGGTCATGGACACCGAAGTTTACTCCAACACCGGCGGACAGATGTCGAAGTCGACCCCGCGCGGCGCCGTGGCGAAGTTTGCCGCGGGCGGAAAGCCGATCGGCAAGAAGGACCTGGGGCTGATCGCGATGACCTACGGGAATGTTTACGTGGCCAGCGTGGCGATGGGCGCGAAGGACGAGCAGACGCTGCGCGCGTTCGTCGAGGCGGAATCCTACAACGGCCCGTCGCTCATCATCGCATACAGCCATTGCATCGCGCACGGCATCGCCCTCGACATGGGCATCGGCGCCCGGCAGCAGAAGCTCGCGGTCGAATCCGGCCAGTGGCTGCTGTATCGGTACGACCCGCGCCGGGCCGAGGCGGGGGAGAATCCGTTGCAGATGGATTGCGGCGCCGCGAAGGGCCGCGTGCAGGATTATCTGATGTCGGAAAACCGGTTCAAGATGCTGACCAAGAGCAAGCCGGACGATGCGAAGAAGTTCTTCGCGCAGGCGCAGGTGGACGCGGAGCGGCGCTGGAAGTTCTATGATTTCCTGGCGAAGCGCGACGTGAAAGCCGCGGCGGCGGCCCCGGCGAAGCCGGCGGCCTCGGTGGATCAACAACCCTGAACCGCAGCCCGAAACAACTGAATCGAAATATGGATCTTACCACGAAATACATGGGGTTGAAGCTGCGCACGCCGCTGGTGGTCGCCGCATCGCCGTTGTCCGAAGACATTGACAAGATCAAGCGGATGGAAGACGCGGGGGCGGCCGCGGTGGTCATCTATTCGCTGTTTGAGGAGCAGCTCCGCCGGGACCGGATGGAGCTGGCGCAGAACCTGGAGCAGGGGACGTTCAGCACTCCCGAGGCGCTGACGTATTTTCCCGAGCCGGAGGAGTTCAACCTGGGCCCGGAGGAATACCTGAAGCACATCGCGGAGGCGAAGAAGGCGGTGAAGATCCCGATCATCGCGAGCCTGAACGGTTCGTCGGCGGGCGGGTGGACCAGCTACGCGAAGGCGATCCAGCAGGCGGGGGCGAACGCGCTTGAGCTGAACATCTATTACATCCCGACCGACCTGAACCTGAGCGGCGCGGCGGTGGAGGACACCTACATCGACATCCTGAAGGCCGTGAAGGCGGAGGTGACGATCCCGGTGGCGGTGAAGCTGAGCCCGTTCTTCAGCAACTTTGCGAACATGGCGAAGAAGCTGGACGAAGCCGGGGCGAACGGCCTGGTGCTGTTCAACCGGTTTTACCAGCCGGACGTCGACCTGGAGAGCCTCGAGATCAGGCCCAACATTTTGTTGAGCACCCCGATGGCGATGCGCGTGCCGCTGCGCTGGATTGCGCTGCTGTATGATCACGTCCGGGCGAGCCTGGCCGCGACGAGCGGCGTGCACCGGGCGACGGACGTGTTGAAGATGCTCATGGCCGGGGCCGACGTGACGATGCTGTGCTCGACGCTGATCCGGCACGGCATCCCGCAGATCACGGCGATCGAGCGCGACCTGTCGGCCTGGATGCAGGAGCATGAGTATGAATCCGTGCAGCAGCTCCGCGGGAGCCTGAGCCAGAAGAAATGCGAAAACCCGAGCAGCTTCGAGCGCGCCCAGTACATGCGCGCCATCTCGAGCTACCCGGTGCAGGCGCCGTAAACGGCCAACCGAATTCACGAGGGGCGGGATCCATCGATCCCGCCCCTTTTCATTAGCACGAACGGAGTGTTGGAGTATTGGAGTGCTGGAGTATTGCCAAAAATTCCCGCCGCCTTTTTAAAACTCCAAGACTCCAAGACTCCAAGACTCCAACACTCCATGCAGCCTAATGGACCTGCGCGCGGAGGCGGGCGAACAGGAGGCCGGCGGGGGCGACCGGTTGGGCGGAGCGCCAGCGTTGGGTGAGGGTGCCGTTGCCGTTGTTGGTCGTGTCCAGCAGGACCCCGGTGGGAGCCCAGGCCGCCAGGTCCTGAGAAAATTCGACAAAGTAATCCACGTCGCCGGCTTCGGAGGAGCGGGTGCAGGTGAACACGAGGTAGAGATTGGTTTGGGAGGCGACGGAGAGGGATTCCAGCGTTCCCGAGACGGGGACTGGGCGGGCGGCGGCCGACGCGGGCGAGCTGCCGAAGGCATATTCGGCCTGGTTGGACCAGCCGTCCTGGTCGTCGTCGCCGTTGGAAGCGCCGAGGCCGGGGTAGCGGCGCGACCATTCGGTGTAAGTGATCAGATCGGCGCGGCCGGGGCTGCCGTTGGTGGCGGTGCCGGGCCGCCAGTTGGAATAGAGGTTGTGATCGGGTGCCAGCTCGGGATTCATGAGCACGAGGCTGGGGCCGTTGCCGTCGGGCGCTGCCGGCCAGGGGTCGGTGCCGGCGGGGTGGCTGCCGTCGGAGTAGGTGAAATCCTGGACGGTTTGGCCGTTGAACGACAGCACGACGCGTTCGCCGCCGTTGTCGAGGTTGCCGGAATAAGCGCCGGCGACGCGGCCCGCGGCACCGTAGCGCAGGGCGAAGGCGTTGGTGTCCTTCGCGACGAGGATCCGTTCGCCGGGGGCGAGCATTGTGCCGGGGCTGAACGAGAAGGTGATGCCGGTGGTGAAGGCGAGCCCGTTCAGGTCGAGGGAGTTGGTGCTGATGTTGAGAAGCTCGACATATTCGAACAGCTGTTTGTCGGAATAGCCGGCGTTGGTTTCGGCGGGGCTCAGCGCGGGCGGGTTGTACATGAATTCGCTCACGACGAGATTGCTGGACGTCACGGTTGCGGGCGCGGCGGCGGCGACGAACTGGACGGCGTCCGACCAGCGGCTCCAGCGGCCCGTGGCGTCCTTGTGGCGGACGCGGGCGCGGTAGGTGTGGCCGACCTGGAGGGACGCGGGCGGGAGGGTGACGATGCCGTTGGAGGTCAATTCGGCGGAGCGCCAGACGTCGGTGACTTCGTACACGCGCGGCCGTGAGGGATCGTGGAGGGGGATGCCCGGGGCCGAGATTTCGCCTATCCGCCATTGTGCTGCTGAGAAGCCGTTGGCGCCGGCGTAGGTGCTGGCGCTGAATCGAAGGTCGTTGACCGGGTGCGACGGGGCGCCGAGGTAGGTGGCGGACGGCCGTTGCGGGGCGCCGGCGTCGGTGGATTCGGACAGCAGGTAATGGTACCCGTAACCGCGCTGGTCGCCGTTGTTGACCGCCCACGTTGAAGTGCCGGGGAAGGTGTCGGTGGCGTAGTCCAGGAGGTATTTCATGGAGCCGTTGAAATCGGACGTGGCGAGGGTTCGGACCCAGTTGCCGCCCCAGCGGCTGTCGGTGAACGGGGTGTAATAGAAATTGCCCTTGTGGCTGGTCTGGCCGGAGTGGCTGTTGGGATCGCCGGAGGTGCGCGGGTTGTAATTCCACATGGCGGCGTCGAGGGTGGCCCAGTTGGTGGTGGTGCCGGCGGGGGCGACGAGGCGGGCGTATTCGTCGATGAGTTGTCCGATCTGCCCGCCGTTGGTGCCGGCATCGGAGCACACGAGGTCGAGCAGTTCGCGCTCGCGGTTCTGGAGCTCGATCATGAGGGCCGGAACATCGATGCAGTGAGACTGGTCGATCCATTCGTTGTTATGGCTCTTGGCGATGAACATCATGTCGAGGTCCCACGGGATGACCTCCCAGAGTTGATCGGGCGAGTGGTAGAAGTAGTAATTGTAGCCGGCGCGCAGGTCGACGTTGCCCAGGATGCGGTTGCCGGCGTGGAAATTGTAGTAGGCGGCGAGGTTCAGGTTCGTCCGCCACCAGGCTTCGCTCTGGGTTTGCTGGCAGGCGGAGAGGTAGGCTGTCCAGTCCGATCCGTTCGTTGACTGTCCGTAGCCCTGGTGTTTGAGGTCGCCGAGATCGCTTTCAATCTTGTAGACATTCCCGTCGGGCAGCGCGCGCGCGTCCAGGAACGATCCGTCCGGCTGTTCGACCGCGAGGTAGAGGCCCCACAGGTCGCCTCCGTTGACACCGGACGGGTCGCCGCCCTGGTATTGGGTGGTGCCGCTTTCCGAGGCGTCGTCGATGACGCGGAAGTGGAGGAAGTGTGATTTTGGAGAGGCCATGCCGAGGAGTTCGCAGAGCCGGAGGGAGACGGCCTCCTCGACGCCGGCCATGCCGCGATGGACGGCGCACCAGGGGCTGGCGCAGGCGTTCAGGTTCAATTCATTCCAGGTTTCCGGGTAAGGCCGGCCCCAGTTGTCGACGGGCTGGAGGTCATGCGCGGTGTTGAAATGGAACCGCCATTTGTTTTTGCCGGACACGTAGGTGGAATATTCGCCGCGATTGTTGAACTGGACATGGTCCAGGACCTGCCCGTTGTAGACGAGGGTTCCATAAAAGCGCTGGCCGTTGTAGCCCGAATCATACTGGCTGCTGACCACGTCCGCGCCGCTGGCGATCAACTGGTAAACGGGGAGCGATCCCAGCACGTTGGTTCCGTAGGCCATCACCGGCGTCACGCCCGGGTTGAAGGCGCCCGACCACGGGGGCAGGCCGTTGTAGACGAAATAGGCGAAGTTCGGGCAGTCATCGTCCGCGTAGGGCACCTCGATCGAATCCGAGAGGCTGTCGGCCGCGGCGATCCGGTAACGGACCAGCCCGCGATGCACCTGAGCCGTCCCGGGAATGACGGAGGTGTAGATCGTGTCCCCGGCCACGGCGTCCCCGTGCGTGCCGTCGTCGTACATCGGAACGGTCGTCCAATTATTTGTATAGGCGGCGTCGGTTTTGCGGATGTAGGCGCCGGGAGAAACGACCTGGTATTTGAGCGATACGGACGCGACGCCATCGGGGTCGGTCACTTTGGCTGTGACGGTGACCGGCTGTCCGGCGGCGGGTTGTGCGGGCGCGGCGGCGACCTGGCGGATGGCAGGGGGCGCGCCGGTGGAGTAGCACGAATTGACGGCGCCCGGGGTGGGGGTTGTGCTTGAGATGCTCCGGACCTCCTCGAGCGAGACGTCGATGGAAAGATCGCTGCTGCCCAGCGTCGCGTTGAAGGCCTGGACGGCGACGATGTTGCTGCCTTCGACGAGGAAGGAGCCGGCGTTGGGCAGGTTGGTTTCCTCGAATGTCACCAGGCCCGCCTCGTGGTCCTGTCCGAACGAGTTGTAAGCCGGGACGAGGGATGGATCCACATGGAACCGGGCGACCTCTTGTCCGTTGATCCAGACAATGCAGCCGTCGTCGACGCGGACTCGGAGTTTCAGGGCTGCGGGCACGTCCCCGGCGCCAATGTTGAAAATCCGGCGCAGGAACAACGACGAGTAGCTGTTCTGCATATCGGTCAGGATGGTGTAATCGTCGTTGTCGCCGTAGCCGATCGAGGTTTGGCCGACGAGCCAGGAGGAGTCTTCCGCGAATCCGATGTTGCGCCATGCGGACACGGGGCTTGAGGCTTCGCTGGTGCCTTTGCGGTAGTGCCACGAGGCGTCGTTGGCCGGCAGGTAGACCTGCGCCTCGTCCCCGCCCGCGGCCTGGCCGGAGGAACGCCAGGATCCTCCCAGGTCATTGTCGAGGCCGGGGTGGATCAACTCCATCGACGCCGTTCCGCCGCGCGCCGCGGTCGGCCAGGGGAATCCCGCGCCGTAGGTGACGCTGTCCACCGTGTTGCCGCCCGCGTCCCGCAGTCGGACCTGTTCGCCGTCGTTGTTCAACTTGCCGGTCCAGGGGCCGAGCGGTGAAAATCCCCAGCGCGTGGCGAACGCCGCTGGGTTGCCGGACACGACGAGGTAGCCGTGCGCCGCCAGGGTCGTCGCGGCCGGAAATGTAAAATCGATGCCGGCGTCGAACTTCCACCCGGACAGGTCGACGTTGTTGGTGGAATTGTTGTAAAGCTCGATGAACTCCGCCGGGTTGCCCGCGTCGCCGGCGGCGTAGTCGATTTCGTTGATCACGACGTCGGGTGTTTGGGCGCGCGCGCCGTGGTGGAACCCGGCGAGCAGCAAGACCGCCAGGGTGGAAACGAAACGGATCGGGGGGGTGCGGCGTTCGGAGGACTTCATGAACTGCCGAAATGCTCCTCCGGAGCCGCTTGGAATTCAACTTCAAAATCGAATCGAGCAGGCGGCTGCCTATCCGCTCGGAAGTCCAGAAAGTGCCTGTAAACAAAGGGCGGGAACGATGCCATCCCTAATTTTAACTACGGAAAAACACGGAGGCGGGAAAGGGAACTCAAGGGGCGATTAATGGATCATTGGATTGTTGGA
>JAXMHQ010000029.1:0-72529 GCA_046346665.1 Verrucomicrobiota bacterium | reverse complement strand
CAGGTCATCGCCGCCGGCGATTCGGATCCCGTCATCGCCGAAAAAGCGGCGAAGGTTCTGCCGCGGCCGAACCAGTCGGATTGGATGCGCCTGGAATGGACGTTCTTTTTGCATTACGGGCCGAACGCGTTCCACGATGTCGAATGGGGCAGCGGCCGCGAGGAACCGGCCCTGTTCAATCCAACCGCGTTCGACGCGGAACAGTGGGTGGACGCGATGGCAAAGGCCGGCGGCCGGATGATCGTGCTGGTCTGCAAACATCACGACGGCCTGTGCCTCTGGCCGAGCCGTTACACCGGCCACTCGGTCGCGTCGAGTCCGTGGATGGACGGCAAAGGCAACGTCGTGAAAGCCGTGGCCGACGCGGCGCGCAAACACGGATTGAAACTCGGCGTGTATCTGTCGCCCGCCGACCTTTACCAGTTGCGGACGAACCCGAACAACCCCGCGGGCTACTACGGCGACGGCAGCAGCAACAAGGTTTCGGTGATCCCGACAGACCCCGCCGCCTTCCTGAGTCATCCCGAAACCGGCCGGGCCCCGTCGCCGGGATTCACGAATTACACCTACGACGTCGACGATTACAACCGCTATTTCCTGAACCAGCTTTACGAATTGCTCACCGAGTACGGGCCCGTGCAGGAAGTCTGGTTCGACGGCGCGAATCCCGATCCGAGCGTTCACGAGACCTACAATTACGCCGCCTGGTTCGACCTGATCCGGCGCCTGCAGCCGGGTGCGATCATCTTCGGCAAGGGCCCGGACGGCCGCTGGGTGGGCAACGAAGCCGGTATCGGCCGCACGACGGAATGGAGCGTCATCCCGCTGAGTTCTTCGCCGGACACGTTCGGCTGGCCCGACATGCAGGACGGCGACCTCGGCAGCCGCGCGAAGCTGAAGCCGGGATCGCATTTGTGGTGGTACCCCGCCGAGGTGAACGTCACCATCCTCGCCGACGATCAGTGGTTCTGGGGCACCTGGAAACATCCCCGCGGCCTCGCGCAACTGGTGGACGTTTATTACACTTCGATCGGCCGCAACGCGAATTTGATTTTCAACCTGTCGCCGGACAAACGCGGTTTGATTCCGGACAATCAACTCGAGGCGCTGAACCGGATGTCGCGCGTGATCCGGGATACGTTCGCCACCAACCTCGCCGCGGGCGCGACGGCGGAGGCCGACACAACCGGCGACACGCACGGCGCCGCGCGGGCGGTGGACGGCAGCCTGGACACCTGGTGGGAAACCGCGCCCGGCCGCACCAACGGCGCCCTCACGCTCACGCTTCCTCGAAGCACCACGTTCGACGTGGTATCGCTCCAGGAAGCCGTCGATCACCGCGGGCAGCGCATGGAATCCTTCGCCATCGAGAGCTGGAACGGATCCGGCTGGGCTGCTGTGGAAATGATTCCATCGGACGCGCTCACCACCATCGGCCACCGGCGCCTGCTCCGGTTGAAAGCGCCCGTGAGCACCAGTCGCGTGCGCATTCGCATCACCGGATCCCGGCTCGAACCCACGCTGGCCGAGGTTGGTTTGTTCAAACAATCGCCCGCCGCCATGGCCCCGGACATTTCAGATCGCGACCGCGACGGGCGTGTGAGCCTGGCGAATCCCGCGGGTTGCCCGATGGTCTACACGCTGGACGGTACCGCGCCGGGGAAAAATTCCAGTGTTTACTCCGCGCCGCTTCGGCTCCCGCTTGGCGGTCGCGTCCAGGCCGCCTGCTTGCTGCCCGACGGCCAGGTCAGCATCGAGGCCTCGAAATCGTTCGCCGGCCTCGTGCCGTCCGGCTGGAAAGTGGTCGCCGTCGACAGCGAGGAAACCTCCGGCGCAGCATGCGCGGCGTCCAATGCCATCGATGGCAACCCCGGCACGTTCTGGCACACGCGCTGGAATGAAAACCTGGCCCTGCCGCATTTCATCACGGTCGACATGGGCGCGACAAACCGGATCGGGGGATTCGCCTACCTGCCGCGGCAGGATGGGAACTCGAACGGCACGGTGGAGAAATACCGGTTCGAAACCAGCACGGACGGGACTCACTGGACGACCAACATCGCCGGCGGCACATTCGCCAATATTCGGAACAATCCCGGACCGCAGGAGGCCGTGTTCGACCCGGTCGACGCGCGCTATTTCCGATTCACCGCGTTGCAGGAGATCTACCGCAACGGCTGGACCAGCGCCGCCGAAATTTCCGTCCTGCCCGCCGGCTACCGGCCGGCATCGAAGCCCTGAGCTCGAAGGTGGGGCAAGACTCCGTCGAGCCCTGGATCCCGGCGGAGTGCTGGAGTCATGGAGTGGTGGAGTGTTGCAGAGAGGCGCGAGTTCATTTCCGTTACTCCAGAACTCCAAAACTCCATCACTCCAGTCCTTTCGAGGGCTCGACAGAGTCTCGCCCCACCGACTTCACGTCAAAGGTCCTCTCCGAAATCGGCGACATCTGTAGATAGGAACCGGAGACAAATCGGGGGTTTCAAAACCATGCAATCCGGTTTAAGCTCTGCGGCGTGCAACTCGGTCGCGCCCGTAGCTCAGTTGGATAGAGCATCTGCCTTCTAAGCAGGTGGTCCCGCGTTCGAATCGCGGCGGGCGCGCCACTTTGATTCACTTCACGGACTCCAGTTGCGGGATCGTTAGAATTAGCGAGGTCCATTTCGTTCTCAAATGTGTTAATACCAGTGGTCATCGTGAACATCTGTCTTGCGCCTCGCTATTGCCTTTCCTTTGCCGTCCTCCTGTTGCTGTCACCTTCGTTGCGTGCGGACCAGGTCGTTTACGACGATGCGCTGCAAAACAGTTGGCAGAACTGGGGCTGGGCCACGTTGAATTACGCCAACACCTCGCCGGTCCACAGTGGGGCGGATTCCATCAGCGTCACGATGAGCGGCTGGCAGGGAATCCAGTTGTATCATCCGAACATGGATTCGACGCCGTATGCCAGCATTCAATTCTGGCTCCACGGCGGGTCCAGCGGCGGCCAGCAGCTCCAGGTGTACGGCCTGCTGAACGGCTCCGGGCAGTCGGCGCGCTATGCGCTGGGATCGATCGCCGCCAATACCTGGCAGCAGTTCACCGTTCCGCTGTCGTCGATCGGCGTGGCGAACCAGTCGACCTTCAGTGGGTTTGTGATCCAGGACAGCGCGGGAACGGGCCAGCCGACGTTTTACCTGGACGACATTTCGCTGGTGTCCGCGGGCGGCGGAGGCACGAGCGGCACGAACGCGCCTGTGTCCATCGGGCTGGATGCGCTCGCCGACCGGCATGCGATCAGTGCGTTTGTTTACGGTTTGAACTGGGCGTCGCCGAGCCAGCTCCTGGATTTGAATTTCACGATCAATCGCGGCGGCGGCAATGCGTCGACGCGCCACAACTGGCTGCTCAACGCGAGCAACCGGGCCAGCGACTGGTATTTTGAAAGTCTGAGCGACGGCGCCGCGGTTCCCGGGCTCTCGGATGACAACTTCATCACCGACACGAAGAGCGGTGCGGCGGAGCCGATGATCACCATCCCGATCATGGGTTGGATGCCGAAGCTGGGGCCGAACCGCGAGGATCGCTACAGCTACTCCGTCAGCAAGTACGGCCCGCAGACCGGCACGGACCCGTGGCGTTCCGATGCCGGCAACGGGATCGGGACCAATCCCGTCACGCACACCAGTTGGACCATCACTACCAACGATCCCACGGATGCCCATTTCTATACGAATTCCGTTTTTCAACAGGGCTGGGTGCAGCACCTCACCAATCGCTGGGGTTCTGCGACCAATGGCGGGGTGAAATTCTACATCCTGGACAACGAACTAAGCATCTGGTGCTGGACCCATCGCGATGTGCACCCGGTCGGGGCGACGATGGACGAGATCCGGGACAAAGTGCTTGAGTACGGCGCGATGGTGAAGTCCATCGATCCGAATTCGCTGGTTTGCATGGGCGAGGAATACGGCTGGAACGGTTTCCTGAACAGCGGGTATGACCAGCAGAATCCGGGCAACACGGATCGCAAGGCGCATGGTGGGGCGGATTTCATGCCGTGGCTGCTGAGCCAGGTGCATTCGAACGACGTCGTCAATGGGCGGCGAACCATCGATTATTTCACGGTTCATTGGTATCCGCAGGAGCCTAACTTCGACGACACCACGCCGGCGGGCTGTTTGTTCCGCAACCGGGTCACGCGCGCGTTATGGGACACCAATTACGTGGACGAAAGCTGGATCAACCAGAAGATCTACATGATCCCGCGGATGAAGAACTGGGTGGCCTCGAACTATCCCGGGCTGAAGATCGGGATCACGGAATACGTTTACGGCGCGGTGGGCAATATCAACGGCGCCATCGCCCAGGCGGACACGTATGGCATTTTCGGGCGTGAAGGCCTCGATCTGTCCACACGCTGGGGCCTGCCGGATCCGAGCACGCCCACTTACAAGGCGATGAAGATGTATCGGAATTACGACGGCAACAAGTCGGGCTTCGGGGACGTGAGCGTACGGACCAGCGTGCCGCAGCCGGATTACCTGTCGGCATTCGGGTCGGTGCGGACGTCGGACGGCGCGCTGACATTGATGGTGTTGAACAAGGATTTGACCAATGCGACGCCGGTCGTGGCGGGCTTGAGCAATTTCCCGGCGCTGGGAACGGCGCAGCGGTGGCAGTTGACCGCGTCCAATGTCATCACGCACCTGGCGGATGTGGCGTTGACGAACGGGGTGTTGAGCGACGTCGTGCCGGCGCAGAGCATCACGCTTTTTGTCGTGCCGGCGAACAATGCGTTCAGCCTGGCGTGCGATGCCGGCAGCCCGCCGGGGCAACTGGGGATCGTGCTGAACGGCCAGGCAGGGCGGACATATTATCTGCAGACCTCCACCGACCTGGTGAGCTGGACTTCGGTGGCGACGAACCAGCTATCGGGAAATTCCTCGGAGTTTTTCGTGCCCGCCGGCGCTGCGCAATCGTATTACCGGGGATTGCTGGCCCAGTGATCCGGTGGATCACCTCCACATGAGGCTGCCGCGGAGCGCCCGGTGGGATCTCGGGAGGGGACGCGACGTGCCTTGCCTGTTATTGCGCATCAGCAGGCCGCCCGCAAACACCACCATGGCAAAAACCACACACATGAGCAGGTCCGGTTGGCAGCATCACGAATGCCCGCCAGCTCCGTCCATGGGTGTGCCACTGCCCGCCCTTCCAGCGCAAGCATAATTCCGAACTCCGACTTCCCAATCGCCGGTCTCGTCTGACCAGAGCATGTTTCTAATCGGGAGGATCTTACATCAAAAATGGGGCTGAAAATGGGTCTATGGAGCGATTTTTGGGGCTGTTTTTTGGCCCATAGAGCGGCTCAAGAAATGTCGTAGCCGCAAAAGGTAGGGTCGCGCGCTGCGCCGACCGCGGACGCCACAGCGCGGCGTCCTACCTGCGGCTACGGTTTATGTTAAACCGCCAAGGCGGAATTCGGAAGCCGGGTTCGGGATGGATTGCTGTCGATTTTGGGCTGCTCGACCGGCTATGGAGCAAAAAACAGGGTCAAAAATCGCTCCATAAGCCTTAAAACGGGCTCCGAATCTGCTGAAGTAACTGAAGCAAAAACACTTGGTATGGCGACACCAGGTTGAAGGCAAGCGGCTGTTTCAATCCGTGTTCATCCGTGTCCATCCGTGGTTAAAACTTTGGATTTTCCTAGACGTTGAACTTGAAGAGCAGCACATCGCCGTCCTGGACCACGTATTCCTTGCCCTCGATCCGGTAGAGGCCCTTTTCCCGGGCGGCGGGCACCGAGCCGCACTCGACCAGGTCCCGGTAGGCCACCGTTTCGGCCTTGATGAATCCGCGCTCAAAATCACTGTGAATAACCCCCGCGGCCTTCGGTGCGGTGTCGCCGGCGGAGATGGTCCAGGCGCGGACTTCCTTTTCGCCCGCCGTGAAGTAGGTGCGTAATCCCAGCAATTGATAGGTGCTGCGGATGAGCGCGCCGACGCCCGATTCCTCCACGCCGAGCGACTTGAGAAATTCACGGGCCTCGTCCGGGGTGAGATCGATGAGATCGCTCTCGATCTGGGCGCTGATCACGACGGTTTCGCAGGCGATGTGCGTCCGCGCATACTCGCGCACCTTTTGGACATGGACATTGGGAGTCGGCCGTGGCGAGATCCGATTCCTTGACATTGGCGGCGAAGATTGTGGGTTTGTCCGTGAGCAGAAAGAATCCTTTGGCGATGGCTTTTTGCTCCGGGGAAAGCCGGAGGGTGATGGCGGATTTGCCGGCGTTGAGGTGCGGGATCAGCAGGTCGAGCACCTCGGCCTCGGCCACGGCGGTTTTGTCGCCGCGCTTCGCGTCCTTGGCGCCTTTGTCGCGGCGTTTTTGGGCCGATTCCAGGTCCGACAGCACCAGCTCGGTCAGGATGGTTTCGATGTCGCGGATGGGATCGATGTCGCCCACGACGTGGTGGATGTCGGGATCTTCGAAGCAGCGCACGACCTGGACGATGGCATCGACTTCGCGGATGTGGGTGAGGAATTTGTTACCGAGGCCTTCGCCCTGGGCGGCGCCTTTGACCAACCCGGCGATGTCGACGAACTCGACCGCGGCGGGGATGATGACGGAGGTGCGGGCGATTTTGGACAGGACCTCGGCGCGTTCATCGGGCACGGTGACGATGCCCAGGTTGGGATCGATGGTGCAGAAGGGGTAATTCGCCGCTTCCGCCTTGCGGGTGCGGGTCAGGGCGTTAAACAAAGTGGACTTGCCCACATTGGGCAGGCCGACAATTCCAGCTCTCAGCATAAATCAGAATGTTCAATGTCATGGACGTACTGGGCTTCGTGGTGCCGGGGTACTCCCTGCTCTGCTCATCGCAGCTCATTAGTTCCGTCGTTTGGAACTAGAGGACTGACTGATTAAGCCGTTTTTGGACCCGGAATGCAACTCATTTGGGAGTGAACCCGGCACTTCATTGCCGGGCTAGAACCCATCTCATAAATAGGCAAGGGGTGCGCTGGAGGCTATTGGGCGTCTGGCAAGGCGCGACGAGGGCTGCCGGCAACCACGGCTCTGTGACTGAGGAGCAGCGCCGCCAGACGCCCAATAGCCTCCAGCCCGCAGGGGTTGCCGATCTTTTGACCTGCTGCTGCGTTGCTCGTCAGTCGAAGATCCATTCGGATATGGGCTTCCCAAGCCCTGCAAGCGAGTTGCCCCAAATGGAATCGTGCGCTGGCGCCCTGCAATCTCCTTCCTCGCGCCTTGCACCGGGTCAAAACCTGCAGCGCGCACCTGCCCTGAGCCCCAGCAGAGATGGGTTCTACTCTCCCCGAAGGCCCTTTGGTTAATCGCTCTCCGCGTCAGATATTCGTCAGTCGGCAGGACCGGCTCGCCGTTCATGTTCCGCATGACCACCTTGAACTGGTCCTGGAGGAACAGGGGGTTTTGGGCGCCGGTGGAGAGCGACTGGTTGCTGTTGCAGGGCGGCGACGCAGTCCGGGTGGGCGGCGAGGTTGGTTGTTCGGAGGGATCGATTGCGGAGAGATCATGCAGATCGACGCTGGCAGGGAGCAGGTGCGCCAGATGGATTTCAATTGTCCTGCCGGATCGCGGCGCCAGAGGGTTCGATGTTGTAGACGATACCCGTGCGCAGCGACGGTTTGCCTGGGCGATGGTGAGGTAGACATTGGTTCCGTCGAGCGGTTTGCAGGGGCCGGTTGAGGCGCCGGTGAGAAATGCGAGGGTGGGGTAGACGTCGACGATATGGATGAGGCCGTTGACGATTTCGGGTTGGATGTGGCCCGGCCAGTTGGCGAAAGCCGGGACGCGCGTGGCGCCTTCGTACAACGAGCCTTTGCCATCCCGGTAGGGGCCGTTGTCGCAGGGGATTTTCACCTTGGACATGTCGGCCATGACGCCGGCGAACATGGCGTTTTTGGTTCCGCCGTTGTCGCTGTTGAACAGGATCAGGGTATTTCCGCGCAGGCCTTTTTTCTCCAGCGCCGACACGACGAGTCCGACCTGGTCATCCAGGCAGGTCACCATTGCGGCGTAGGTGCGGCGGGTGGGATCCTGGATGTTCTTGTAGCGATCGATGTATTCCGGCGGCGCCTGGTAGGGTGTGTGGGGGGCGTTGAAGGCGAGGTAGAGATAGAATGGCGTGGCGGGATCGTGGCGTTCGATGTAGCGGACCGCGTCCTGGCCGAGCAATTCCGTCGTGTAACCCGGTTCGCGCACCTGTTGATTGTCGCGGTACCAGTCGAGCACGCCGTGCTCTTCGTGGGTGAAATAGTCGAGCTCGCCGATCATCGCGCCGTACTGGTAATCGAAGCCGCGCTGGCGCGGCCACCATTTCCGGTCGGCGTGGCCGAGGTGCCATTTGCCGATGATGGCGGTGTCGTAGCCGGCGGATTTCAGCGCCTGGGGCAGCAGCCATTCGTTCGTGTCGAGGCCGTAAGCCGAGACGGACGGGATGACGGCGGTTTGGAGTCCGTATCGGAACGGGTAGCGCCCGGTGAACAGCGCCGCGCGCGTGGGGGTGCACATGGGCTGCACGTAGAACTGCGTGAACCGGGCGCCGTCCCGCGCGAGTTTATCGAGGTTGGGTGTCCGGATGTCCGCGCACCCGTTGAACCCGACATCCTTCCAGCCGAGGTCGTCGGCGACGATGTGGATGACATTCGGTTTTTCGGCGGCGTCTGCGACGCCGCAGCCCGCGAGGATGCCCGCCAAAAGCGAAACGATGAGTCGATTCATTCAGTTTGTCCTGTGATTGGGCCAGACCCTAACACAGGTATGTTTGGGGTTCCAGTGCGGCTTGACACGAATCGACGCAAATGACCGCTAATTCCTGTGGCAATTGCATCGGGTCTTCTTAACCACGGATGGACACGGATTGGGAAGAAATCCTTTTCTGCTGAACCCGAGTTCGTGGTAACTCGCGTCAATTCGCGTCCAGCAGACCTTCTCAGTTCTCCGGCCGCTCGCCGTGCGGGGCGGATTTCAACGCGCGCACGCTTCCCTTGCGCGGACGAGGAATCCGGGGGAGGCCATGGAGCCGGGGAGATGTGGAGTAATAGAGTGGTGAACGGACTCTCGCGCGATGGTCCCTTTCAACACTCCACGACTCCAAGACTCCAGCACTCCGTTCCCGTTGGACGGCCTGCGTTACAGGGCCGGGTAATCCGTGTAACCCTTCGGGCCCGGGGCGTAGAAGGTGGATTGGTCGGGCGGGTTCAGCGGGGCATTGCGGCGGAATCGTTCCGGCAAATCGGGGTTGGCTAGGAACGGCACGCCGAACGCCACCGCGTCGGCTTCGCCGGCGGCAAGAATTCGGGTGGCGGTCTCGAGCGTGAATTTTTCGTTGGCAATGTAACTCCCGCCAAAAGCCTTCTTGAGGCCCGGTCCGAAACGCGGTTCGCCGAGGGATTCGCGGGCGCACAGGAACGCGATCCGGCGACGGCCGAGTTCGCGCGCCAGGTAACCGAACGTGGCCGCCGGGTCGGAATCGCCCATGTCATGCGAACCGCCGCGCGGCGCGAGGTGCATGCCCACGCGACCCGCGCCCCAGACGCCGATGACCGCATCGGTCACTTCGAGCGCCAGGCGCGCGCGATTTTCAATCGGGCCGCCGTAAGCGTCCGTGCGCCGGTTGGAGTTGTCCTGGAGAAACTGGTCGATGAGGTAGCCGTTGGCGCCGTGGATTTCGACGCCGTCGAACCCGGCGCGCTGCGCGTTTTCGGCGCCCTTGCGGTAGGCTTCGATGATGCCGGGAATTTCGTGGAGCTCGAGAGCGCGCGGAGTCACGAAGGGTTTCATCGGCCGGATCAGGCTGACGTGTCCCGCGGGCGCGATGGCGCTGGGGGCGACGGGCAGGGCGCCGTTGAGATAGGAAGGGTCGGACACCCGGCCGACGTGCCAAAGCTGGAGCAGCATGCGTCCTCCGGCCGCGTGGACGGCGTCGGTGACCAGTTTCCAGCCGCGGACTTGTTCTTCGGACCAGATGCCGGGAGTATCGGGATAGCCGACGCCCGCGGGGCTGACCGAGGTGGCTTCGGAAATGATGAGTCCGGCCGAGGCGCGCTGGCGGTAATATTCCGCCATGAGGCTGTTGGGCACGCGGGCCGCGCCGGCGCGGCAGCGGGTCAGCGGGGCCATGACGATGCGATTGGGCAGTTGCCAGTCGCCGATGCGGACAGGATCAAACAAGGTCGGCATAATTTTCAAGACTTCAGCTATTAATCAGATTCGCGACGAACTTAGAACCAGTTGTCGATGGGCGCAAACACTTGGTGCATCCCGGCTCGCCCGGCGCGGTGTCAGCGAGCCAGGCAATTTCAAGTGAACGCGCTTGCCTTTCCTTTCCCGCCGCCGGACTCTGGCCCCCATGAATTCGACAGAACGCGCGGAGCTGATTCAGAAACTCATCGCGGCCGTTGAAAGGCATGTACCCGACTACCTTGCTGTGGAGGCCGACCGGAAGTTGAATGACGGCAACAGCGCGCTGTGCATTATCGATGAGGCGGGGGCGGTGCATGGGAAGATGTTTGGCGCGGACAAAATCCGGCAGCGGCAATGTTTTCGGGTGGCCTGGACGAAAGCCAGCCAGGTGTGGATCACGGGGCTCAAGACCGGCGAATTCGAGAAGCAGGTTTACGCCGGCAAGCTCAACGAACATCAGTTCGGAATCATTCGGCCTGACTTCATCGGATGGGAAGGCGGGCAGCCGATTGTGGTGAACGGGGAATTGAAATTATCGGTTGGCTACAGTGGTTTTCGAGGCGTGAGCGACCTGGAGATTGTGCAAAAGGCGATTGCGGAGATGGAGGGGTGAGGCGGGTTGCGCGGTACAGGTTGCAGGTTCTTGAAGGCGGGGTGGCGAGGTGCTCCGGGTTCATCGCTCCTGAATTCTAAATTCTGAATTCTGGATTCCACGGTTGAATTGCGCAGTGCGGCCGCGTTATTTTTGGCGCATGACCAAAGCGGTGAAACAGGCGGCGGACCCGGAGTTGCGGCGCCGGATACAGGAGTTGATTCAATTCAAGGGAGGCGGCGCGAACCAGGAAGCGGTGGCGGACATCATTGAGAACGCGCTGAAGATCCTGACGGACGTGCGGGACAGCGGGGATGTGCGGGTGATCCAGACGGCGTTGCGGGAATTGCGCTATGCGTTCCGGTTGTTCGCGCCGTATGCGGGGATGCGGAAGGTGACGATCTTCGGCTCGGCGCGGACGCATCCGAGCAAGCAGGAATACCAGCAGGCGGCGGAGTTTGGGCGGAAGATTGCGCAGGCGGGATTCATGGTGATCACGGGCGCGGGTGGCGGGATCATGCAGGCGGGGCACGAAGGCGCGGGTCCGGAGAACAGTTTCGGCGCGAACATCCGGCTGCCCTGGGAGCAGGGCGCCAACCCCGTGATCCGCGAGGACAAGAAACTCATCACGTTCAAGTATTTCTTCACGCGCAAATTGATCTTTATCCGTCATTCCGATGCGATTGCGTTGTTCCCGGGCGGGTTCGGGACGATGGACGAAGGGTATGAGGCGCTGACCTTGATGCAGACGGGGAAGAGCCAGTTGATGCCGCTGGTGCTGGTGGACCGGCCGGGCGGGACCTATTGGAAGACCTGGGACAAACACATCCGGGAACACCTGTTGCGGGACCAGTTGATATCGCCGGAAGATTTGACCTTGTACCACATCACGGACGACACCGACCAGGCGGTGAAGATCATCACGCGGTTTTATCGGAATTTTCATTCCAGCCGGTTTGTGAAGGATCTTTTTATTTTGCGGTTGAAGCATGCGCCGTCGGACACGGCGATTGCGGCGATGAACGAGGATTTTGCGGACATCATTACGGGGCCGGCGATCCGGCGCGTGGAGGCGTCGGCGGAGGAGCGGGCGGACAACGATCATGTGGACCTGCCGCGGCTGGCGTTCGGGTTCAACCGGCGCGATTACGGGCGGCTGCGGCAGATGATCGACGTGTTGAATAGCTTGTAAGGCAAGCTTCTGCGAAAGCTCATTTTTTTCTGACAAACTTCTTGACCTTTTCACGGCTTTTTGATTTGATCGGCCAGCTTTTGGGATCAAAGGGCGTCTGTTCGAGCTAGGGTTCCAGGATTTTTCCTTCGCAGTATTTAGCAGGGCGCGATTTTTTTCGCGCCTTGTTGCGGGACGAATTTTGGGTGATCCCGGGAGTTGGGGTGGATCGAATGGGCTGGCGGGGCTGGCAGGAATTGTCTGTCGGGTTGCCGTCCATGTCGGGTCCGCCCGGCCGGGGTTGGCGTTTAAGCCCGGCCAAAGTAAACGTGGAATTCCCGGGGGATCCGGGGATGGAAGGGAATTGCTTTGGCCAGTCGGACGCTCAGGGGTCATTGGGTTTTTGTCGGCGTGGGCATTTTGGGCACACTGTGGAGGGTGCTGGGGCTGCGGTGTGCCCGCCCGGCCGGCTTCTTCTGTTCGGATCTTCATGGAATTCCTCCAACCAAACCAAATCCATGAAATCCATCGTCAGCCAGGTTCTGTCCGCATCGGCCGTCACCGTGTTGTTTGCCGTCCACACATCCGCTCAAATCCAGTTAAGCGGCAACCGCTACGAGCAGTCGTTCGACACGCTTGCCGCGGGTTTGCCGGAGGGGTGGACGGTGCGGACGAATGCCACGGCGTCGGGCCTGGGAACCGAGGCGGGCTTCACCACCAATGCGACCAGCTGGGGCAGCAGCAGCGGGCAGTTCGCCAATTACGCTTCCACCCTCAGCAATTACGGCACGAACTTCTGCGGCACGAACGAGAGCACCACCGTCCAGGCCGCCTGCACGAATCGTTGCCTCGCCATGCGCCAGACCGGGTCGTTCGGCGATCCCGGCGCCGCGTTCGTGTTGCAGCTCGAAAACACTCTCGGCCACGCCGGGTTCCAGCTCGCGCTGGACATCAACCTCCTGAGTGTGCAGGGCCGCACGAACTGCTGGATCGTGGATTACGGACTGGGGGCGGATCCCACCAACTTCGTCCCGGTCGGCACGAACGGTGACGCCGCGGTGTTCGGCGCGGTGCGGCGGACGTTCGATTTCGGCGCGGCCCTGAACAACCAGGATCAGCCCGTCTGGATCCGGCTGGTCTCGCTCACGCCCTCCACCGGCAGCGGCAGCCGGGACACGGTGGGAATCGACAATGTTGCCCTGACGTTCGGCCCGTCCGGGGTCGTGGCCCCAATTCCGCTGGCGCTTCAGAAATCCGGGAACAACGCCGTGTTGAGCTGGAGCAACCCGGCCTTTGTGCTGCAGGCATCGCCAAATGCCGCCGGTCCGTTCACCAATGTGCCGGGCGCCTCCAGCCCGCACACGCGCGCGATGGATTCCGACCAGCTCTATTTCCGGCTGAAAGCGAATTGATGTGCCGGGAAGGACGCCGTCCGCGGCGTTCCCGACTCAACTGGGCCGGCGGGGACGCCGGCCCTCCCGAAAAATGATTTAGCGTTGCCGCGCCCGGGGTTTCCCGTGATTCTGGCGGCATGAACCTGGCCGTTTTCCTGGATCGCGACGGGACGTTGATTGCTGAGAAGCATTACCTGCACACGGTGGAGCAGGTGGAGATTTTTCCCGGAGCCGGCCCCGCGCTGAGGCGCATGCAGGACGCCGGGTTCCGGCTGTTCATCGTGTCCAACCAGTCCGGCGTCGGACGCGGATATTTCACCATGGAAGACGTGGACAAGGTCAACGCGCACCTGCTGGCCGAGCTGGCGCGGGACGGGGTTCGGTTCGATAAAATTTACATCGCGCCTGAGGCACCGGATTATCCGAGCCGCGGCCGCAAACCGTCGCCGCAGTTCCTTCTCGACGCCAAGAAGGAATTCCACCTGGACCTCGGCCAGAGCTATTTCATCGGGGACAAGATGATCGACCTCGAATGCGGCTGGAACGCCGGCGTGCGCAAGAGCATTTTGGTCCGGACGGGCTACGGCGCGAAGCTCGAGCAATCGGCCGACGCGAAGCTTGGCGCTGCCTTGATCGTGGACGATCTCGCGGCGGCGGCGGACTGGATTGTGCGGAACCGGGGGTGATGAACGTACGGTCGGTTGATGCCCATTTTCCCCAGGGCGTTGCCCCGGGTTGGATTATGACGCCCCGTTGGGGCTCGGAAATGCGCGCATGGGTAATTTTCAGTCGATCGTGGCATACGAGGCCTGAAAGGCCTTCATAGTCCAACCCAGGGCAGCGCCCTGGGGAAAACCGCCTTAAACCCGTCAAGCCCTGAAAGGGCGCTTTAATCATGTCGCAATCCCTTGCAAAAATCCTCGTTCATCTTGTGTTCAGCACCAAGTACCGTGAGCCGCTTTTGCGCGATGATTGCCGCGCGGAACTGCACAAATATATGGCGGCCATTTTCAAGGAGTTTGGCTCGCCGGCCATCCGCATCAACTCCGTCGAAGACCATGTGCATGTTCTCTTTTGCCAATCCAAAAACCATTCACTGGCCCGGGTTGTGGAGGAGATTAAGAAAGGTTCCTCCAAGTGGATCAAGACGAAGGGACTGCATTATCGTGGATTCCATTGGCAGAATGGGTATGGAGCCTTTTCCGTCAGCCAATCCAACTGGCATTCTGTTGAGCGATACATTGCCAACCAGGCGGAGCATCATCGGAAAATCACGTTCCAGGAGGAATACCGGGCGTTCTTGGGCCGGTATCAAATTCCGTTTGATGAACGTTATGTTTGGGATTGAGGTTATGTCGCCCTTTCAGGGCTTTCGCGATGTATGGGGTGGGCCCGGGGCGTTGCCCCGGGTTGGATTATGACGCCCCGTTGGGGCTCGCGAAATGCAGTCGCAGGTATTTTTGTGACGTCTGTGGATCACCTGGCCTGAAAGGCCTTGATAATTCAACCCAGGGCAGCGCCCCGGGACAGCGGGAACCCTACATGCCCTGGTTCCGATCCTCGCCACTTCGATATTCCCTCAGGACGGGATCTCTGGCTAAATCCGCGGGTGATGAAAATTGTCGGCATCATTCCGGCCCGGTATGCCTCGACCCGGTTTCCCGGGAAGCCGCTGGCGTTGATAGCGGGCAAGCCGCTGATCCGGCATGTGATTGAGCGATGCCGCGGCGCGCGGGCGCTGTCGGACGTGGTGGTGGCGACCGACGACGAGCGGATTGCGGCGTGCGCGCGGGAGTTTTGCCGTGTGGAGATGACGCGGGCGGATCACCCGAGCGGCTCGGACCGGATCGCGGAGGTGGCCGCGCGGCTTGAGTGCGACGGGGTGGTGAACATCCAGGGGGACGAACCCCTGATGGATCCCGCCGTGGTCAACGCCGTGGCCGCCGCGCTGGAGCGGCAGGAAATGTCCACCGCCGCCGCCCCCATTCGCGATCCCTCGGAATTGGACAATCCGAACGTCGTAAAAGTCGTTGTCAACGCCTCCGGCTGCGCCCTATATTTCTCCCGGCGCACGATTCCGTATTTGCGCGAGGCCGCCACTGGTTCGGTGGGCGAACAGTTGGCGGCGTTTCCTTTTTTAAAGCATCTCGGCATTTACGGGTACCGGAAGGAAACCCTGCTCCGGCTGGTGCGCCACCCGGTGTCCCCTCTGGAATCGGCCGAGAAACTGGAGCAGTTGCGTGCGCTGGAAAACGGCATTCCGATCGCGGTGGTGCGGGTGGATTACGACAGTGTCGGCGTGGATGTGCCGGGCGATGTGGCGAGGGTTGAAAGAATTCTCGGCCACGGATGAAACTTGGATCGAACACGGATGTTTCGGTGGCGGCTTTTCCGTGTTTCATCCGTGTTCGATCCGTGGCTAAAATGGTTTTGCAATGAAATATATTTTCGTTACAGGCGGCGTGGTGAGTTCGCTCGGCAAAGGCCTGACAGCGGCGGCGCTCGGCACGCTGCTCGAAAACCGCGGGCTCAAGGTCGTCCTGCAGAAGTTCGATCCCTACCTCAACGTCGATCCCGGCACCATGAACCCCTACCAGCACGGCGAAGTTTACGTGCTGGACGACGGCGCGGAGACCGACCTCGACCTGGGGCATTACGAGCGGTTTACGAACGTCAAGCTGACCCGGCTGAACAACCTCACCAGCGGCCAGGTTTACCAGACGGTCCTGAACAACGAGCGCGAGGGAAAATACCTCGGTAAAACCGTCCAGGTCATCCCCCACGTCACCGGCGAAATCCAGAATCGCATCCACGTCCTCGGCGAACAGTCCAAGGCCGACGTGATCATCACGGAAATCGGAGGGACGACGGGTGACATCGAGGGCCTGCCGTTCCTGGAAGCCATCCGCGAATTTGCGCTGGAAGCCGGCACCGGCAACGTCGTGTTCATGCACGTCACCTACGTGCCGTTCATCAAGGCCGCCGGCGAACTCAAGACCAAGCCCACCCAGCAGTCCGTCGCCAAGCTGCGCGAAATCGGCATCGCCCCCCACATCCTCATCTGCCGCTGCGAACTGCCGCTCGACAAGGATTTGCGCCAGAAGATTTCCATGTTCTGCAACGTCCCCTACGAGGGCGTCATCGAGGAGAAGGACGTGGACCACAGCATTTACGAAGTGCCGCTGATGCTGCAGCGCGAGCGCCTGGACGACCTCGTCTGCCGGCTGCTGCACCTCGACACCCCGGTCGCCAACATGGCGCACTGGCAGGAAATCATCCGCAAACTCATCGCCCCACAACACCGCGTCCGCATCGGCGTGGTCGGCAAATACATCGGCCTCCAGGACGCCTACAAATCCGTCTACGAAGCCATCATCCACGGCGGCATCGCCAACGATTGCGGCGTGGAAATCCAGCGCATCGACGCCGAGGAAATCGAGCGCGACGGCGCCGAAAGACATCTCAAGGGCATCGGCGGCATCCTCGTGCCGGGCGGATTCGGCGAACGCGGCATCGAAGGCAAGATCATGGCCGCGCAGTACGCGCGCGAAAACGACGTGCCGTACCTGGGCCTTTGCCTGGGCATGCAGATCGCCACGATTGAATTTGCGCGGAATGTTTTGAAGCTCACCAAGGCGCACTCGACGGAATTCGATCCGAACACGCCGCACCCGGTGATTGCGATGCTGGACGAGCAGACGCGCGTGACGAAGAAGGGCGGCACCATGCGCCTCGGCGCGCAGCCGTGCCAGCTCGTCATGGGCACCCGCACCCAGCAGCTTTACGGATCGTTCGTGGTGAAGGAACGGCACCGGCACCGGTACGAATTCAACAATTCCTACCGCGAACGATTCGAGAAGGGCGGGTTCGCTTTCGGCGGATTCACGCCGGACGGCAAACTGGTGGAAATCATCGAACTGCCGAAGCACCGTTTCTACGTCGCCAGCCAGTTTCATCCCGAGTTCCACAGCAAACCGCACCAGCCGCACCCGCTGTTCCGCGGCTTCATCGCCGCCGCCCATGCCCGGCTCCACCAGAAGCCGCTGCTCTAACGTGGCCGTGGTGGGGCGAGACTCCGTCGAGCCCTCGCAACCGGATGAATGGATTCCTGGATTGCTGGATGAATGGGGAGACTGCCGCGCGGAGCCAAAAATCCAGTAATCCATTGATCAACTCAGCCAGGGGAAGCGTGAGCTCGACAAAGTCTCGCCCCATCAAGGGTATTCATCCGTGGTTGAGCGGGGAACCCGCGTGCGTTACGCTCCCGGACCGTTCACGCAATGACCTATTCCGACGCCATTCAGTTCCTGTATGATCTCAGCTTGTTTGGGGCGACGTTCGGATTGGACAAAACCCGGCGGCTGGCCGGCCGCGTCGGGAATCCCCAGGACCGGCTGAGATTCATCCACGTCGCGGGCACGAACGGGAAGGGATCCACCTGCGCGATGCTGGAAAGCATTTACCGGGCGGCAGGACATCGCACCGGACTGTTCACGTCGCCTCACCTGGTGAGTTTCGCGGAACGGATCCAGGTGAACCGCCAGCCCATACCGGAATCCGAAGTGGTCCGGCTGGTCGAAGAAATCCGTCCGTTGCTCGCCGAGTTTCCGGAGGGACAGGGGCCCACATTTTTCGAGACGGCCACCATCCTCGCGCTCCGCTATTTTGCCGAACAGGGATGCGACCTGGTGATTTGGGAGACCGGGCTCGGCGGACGACTCGACGCGACCAACATCGTCACCCCGCTGGTCAGCGTGATTACCAACATCGACATTGAACATTCCCAGTGGCTCGGGGATACGGTGGAAAAAATCGCCTCGGAAAAAGCCGGCATCATCAAGCCCGGCATCCCGGTCGTGACGGCCGCGCTCCCCGGCAAGGGACTGGAAGTCATCGAAGCCACGGCGCGGGAACGCGGCTCCCGTTGCATCCGGGTCGGGTCGGCGAATCTTCAGCCGCCGCTGGATGAGATCGATCTGCCGCTGCACGGTCCGCACCAGCGGGTCAATGCCGCCACGGCGGTGGCCGCCGTGCGGGCGCTGACGGGAGTGTTGCCGGTTCCGGATTCCGCGATCCGCGACGGCCTCGCGCATGTCGAATGGGCCGGCCGCATGCAGTGCATCCGCACTGCGTCCGGACAAAACATCCTTCTCGACGCCGCGCACAATCCCGCCGGGGCCGAGGCGCTTCGGGACGCGATGCAAACCGAGTATCCGGGCCGGCGGCCGACGCTGATTTTCGGGGTGTTCAAGGACAAGGATGCCGCCGCAATGTGCCGGCTGCTGGCGCCGCTTGCGGGCCGCATGATTCTGACCTCGGTGCACAGCGATCGCAGCGAAGATCCGGCGCGGCTGGTGAACCTTTGCCGTGAAATCAACCCGGGATTGGAAGTTTCAATTTCCGATTCGCTGGCCGGCGCCCTGGAATCGGCCGGGGGCGATTCGTTTGTGGCCGTTGCGGGTTCGTTGTACCTGATAGGTGAAGCATTGGAGCTGCTGCAGGCCGCGCCGCCGCGTGCCCGCGATGAGAAGGCATTGAACCAATGGCATCCGCCCGCAGCCCGGGGCGACAAGTAACGAACGTTCCTCACGCTTCGGATGTCAAAGTAACCTATGACGTATTTCGGAATTCGACGGGCAAAGCTGGCGCTGGCCGGGCTGCTTCTCCTCATTGTCGGCATGACGATCCTGGCGGACTCCGGCCATGGCCGGGCATTTTTCGCGATGATCCAGCGCATCCCCGGCGGCGATAAGCTCGGACATTTCGCCCTGTTCGGGCCGCTTTCGTTCCTGATCAACCTGCTCTGGCGCGGATCAGAGTTCCGGATCGGCCCCGCCCGGGTGCTCCGGGGAAGCCTGCTGCTCGCCATTCTCGTAGTCCTGGAGGAATGTTCCCAAAAATTTTTCCCCACGCGGACTTTCGATCTGAAGGATCTCGCGGCGGATTTCCTGGGGATATTCATATTCGGCCGGCTGGCCCGCCATTACCTTGCCGCGCAGCGTTCCGCTTGCCGGCCGGCGCTCATCCGGTCTCCTGCATCGCATGCCTCCCGCCCCCGCTGACCGCCGCTCCCCAATCCAGGCCGTGACCTTCGACGTCGGGGGCACCCTGATCGAACCCCGTCCGTCCGTGGGCCACATTTATGCCGAGGTGGCGCGGCGGCATGGGATCCAGGCCGCGCCGGAAGTTTTGAATGAGCGATTCAAGGCCGCCTGGCGCCGGCGGCCGGAGTTTGATTACACCCGCGCCGGCTGGTGCGGCATTGTTGAAGAGTGTTTCAACCGCGGCCCGTTGGAGGAGAAGTTTTTCAGTGAACTCTATGACCGGTTTGCGGATCCGGCTTCCTGGCACCTCTACGACGACGTGCTTCCGACACTCGACGCACTCGAGGCGGGCGGGGTGAGACTTGGGATTGTTTCGAATTGGGACGAGCGGTTGCGCGAATTGCTGGACCGGTTCGGTTTGCTGCGCCGGTTCGAAGTGGTGATGATTTCCTGCGAGGCCGGATGCCGCAAACCGGCGGAAGCGATCTTCAAGCGCGCGGCGGCCGCGTTCGGGCTGGAGCCGGGCGCCCTGTTGCACGTCGGGGATCACCCGGAATTCGACCTGGCCGGCGCGCGGGCGGCCGGGTTCCAGGCATGGCGCATCGCGCGCAGGGCAGGGAAAACATCTGCAGATCACACAGATTCCACAGACGAACCTGAACGACCAGGCCTTGGCGAATATGGTCTGTCGTCAGGAAACGGTCTTTCAGAATCTGTGCAATCTGCGAAATCTGCGGCCGCCCCAGGTCCAGAAGCCGAACTGAATTCGCTCGCCGACATCATTACATTTATTGCTAACACCAGTGCAAAAACGGATTAGTGTCCGTAACGCGGTTTGTCGGGCGGCCTAATACTTGTGTTCGGCCCGTTGACGGCGTTGAGCATTCCTCATTAGATTGCGCCACTCGCAAAGCAGGTTTCATGAAACTAATCGGACACATCTTTGGGTCGTCACTCGGCAAAAAGTACGTGATGGCGATTTCCGGCTGCGTACTGTTCCTGTTTGTCGTGGGGCATCTGGTCGGGAACCTGCAGGTCTTCCTCGGGCCGGAATCGATCAATCGCTACGGCCACTTCCTCCAATCCAACCTCGAGGTGATCTGGCCCGCGCGGCTGGTGCTGCTGCTGATGGTCGGCCTGCACATCTGGTCCGCCATCCGGCTCTCTCTCGAAAACCGCTCCGCGCGCCCGGTGCCCTACGGCGACTACCAGCCCGCCGGCGCCAGCTACGCCTCGCGCACCATGATGTGGAGCGGCGTCATTGTCCTGGCTTTCATCGTCTATCACCTGATGCATTACACGCTGGTGATCTCCGCCATCAACGGGACCGGGAAGGATTTCATGTCGCGCCCGGAATTTTTCGATTCCGAAGGGCGCCACGACATTTTCAGAATGCTGGTGGTGGGCTTTTCGAATCCGTGGGTTTCCGGTTTTTACATCCTGGCGATGGGGTTGCTCTGCCTGCACCTGAGCCACGGGATCAGCGCGATGGTGCAGTCCCTCGGCCTGACGCTGCCG
The DNA here is from genome assembly GCA_046346665.1 of Verrucomicrobiota bacterium. Lineage (GTDB taxonomy): Bacteria > Verrucomicrobiota > Verrucomicrobiia > Limisphaerales > JAXMHQ01 > JAXMHQ01. The sequence continues at coordinate 51,609 of JAXMHQ010000029.1, read as the reverse complement.
GCTTACCGGCGGACGGTGGAATTTGCCGCGGGCCTCGTTGCCGGCCTTATTTTCCTGGGGTATGCCTCGATTCCGACGGCGATCCTTTTGGGCTTTGGAAAGGAGGCGCTCAAGTGAGTGCGGAATTCGGAATGCGGAGTGCGGAGTCCCGCGCGAAGCACCTGCAACCTGCAACCTGCAACACCCGGCGACACTCCCGGATTTCTGTCCATGACACTTGATTCCAAAACACCGTCCGGTCCCATCGCGCAGAAGTGGGACAAGCACAAGTTCGACTTGAAGCTGGTGAACCCGGCGAACAAGCGGAAGTTTGACGTCCTGGTGGTGGGCAGCGGCCTGGCGGGCGCGTCCGCGGCGGCGTCGCTGGCGGAGCTGGGTTACAAGGTCAAATGCTTCTGTTTCCAGGACAGCCCCCGCCGCGCGCACAGCATCGCGGCCCAGGGCGGCATCAACGCCGCCAAAAATTATCCAAACGACGGCGACAGCGTTTACCGGCTGTTTTACGACACGATCAAGGGCGGCGATTTCCGGTCGCGCGAGGCGAATGTCTACCGCCTGGCGCAGGTGAGCGTGAACATCATCGACCAGTGCGTGGCGCAGGGCGTGCCGTTCGCGCGCGAATACGGCGGGCTGCTGGACAATCGATCCTTCGGCGGCGCCCAGGTGTCGCGCACCTTTTACGCGCGCGGCCAGACCGGCCAGCAGCTCCTCCTCGGCGCCTACCAGGCGCTGTGCCGCCAGATCGGGCTGGGGAACGTCCAGATGTTTCCCCGCACCGAGATGCTTGACCTCGTCGTCATCGACGGCCATGCCAAGGGCATCGTCGTCCGCGACCTGGTCTCGGGCGAAATTTCATCCCATGCCGGCGACGCGGTGGTGCTCGCGACCGGCGGTTATGGCAACGTGTTTTTCCTCTCCACAAACGCCAAGGGCTGCAACGTGACGGCCACCTGGCGCGCCTACAAGAAGGGCGCCTTCTTCGCCAATCCCTGTTACACCCAGATTCATCCCACCTGCATTCCCGTCAGCGGCGAACACCAGTCCAAGCTCACCCTGATGTCCGAATCCCTGCGCAACGACGGACGCGTCTGGGTGCCGAAGAAAAAGGAGGACTGTGGCAAGCCGCCGGCGGCCATCCCGGAATCCGACCGCGATTATTATCTCGAGCGCAAATACCCGAGCTTCGGCAACCTGGCGCCGCGCGACATCTCGTCGCGCGCGGCGAAGGAAGCCTGCGACGCGGGCCGCGGCGTGGGGCCGGGCGGGCTGGGTGTCTACCTGGATTTCGGAGACGCAATCCGCCGCCTCGGCGAACCCAAAATCCGCGAGCGCTACGGCAACCTGTTCCAGATGTACGAGACCATCACGGGCGAAAATGCCTACCAGGTGCCGATGCGGATTTATCCCGCGGTGCATTACACCATGGGCGGGAGCTGGGTGGATTACAACCTGATGAGCACCGTGCCCGGGTTGTTCGTGATCGGGGAGGCCAATTTCTCCGATCACGGTGCGAACCGTCTCGGCGCCAGCGCGCTGATGCAGGGGCTGGCGGACGGTTATTTCATTTTGCCTTACACGATTGGCAACTACTTCGCCACGTCGAAGCAGCCGAAGCCGGCGACGTCGCACGCCGAGTTCAAGAAAGCCGAGGAAGACATCCGCGCGCTGACGCAGCGGCTGCTGTCCATCAAGGGCAAACGCACCGTCCTGTCGCTGCACCGCGAGCTCGGCCGGTTGTTGTGGGAGAAGTGCGGCATGGCGCGGGACGAGGCGGGATTGAAAGAGGCGCTGAAGCGCATCCCGGAGTTGCGCGAGGAATTCTGGAAGAACATCACCGTGACCGGGCAATCGAATGATTTCAACCAGGCGCTGGAGTACGCGGGGCGCGTGGCGGATTTCATGGAATTCGCGGAACTGCTGTGCCAGGACGCCCTGCACCGGCGGGAATCGTGCGGCGGCCATTTCCGGACGGAATTTCAGACGCCGGACGGGGAAGCCCAGCGCGACGACGCGAATTTCGCCTACGCGGCCGCGTGGGAATACAAGGGAGCCGGCCAGGCGCCCGTGCTCCACAAGGAACCGCTGGTCTACGAGGAAGTCCACCTGGCGCAGAGAAGCTACAAGTGACACTTCGTGTATAGCCAATAGCCAATAGCCGATAGCCAATGAACCTGACTTTGAAAGTGTGGCGGCAGAAGAACGGCGCGTCGCCCGGCCGCTTTGAAACCTACGCTGCCACGGATGTCCTGGAGGACATGTCGTTTCTCGAGATGCTGGACGTGGTGAACGAGGGATTGATCGGCCGGGGCGAGGAGCCGATTGCTTTTGATTCCGACTGCCGGGAAGGCATTTGCGGCATGTGCTCGCTGGTAATCAACGGCATTCCGCATGGCGGGCACAAGGGCACCGCCACCTGCCAGCTTCACATGCGGCATTTCCACGACGGCCAGACCATCACCATCGAACCCTGGCGCGCCAGGGCGTTCCCCGCCATCAAGGATCTCGTGGTCAATCGACGCGCCTTCGACCGCATCATCCAGGCCGGAGGTTTTGTTTCGGTGAACACCGGCGGCACGCCCGACGCCAACGCCCTGCCGGTCCCGAAGCCCGATGCGGACGCCGCGATGGATGCGGCCGCTTGCATCGGCTGCGGCGCCTGCGTCGCCGCCTGCAAGAACGCCTCGGCCATGCTTTTCGTTGCCGCCAAAGTTTCCCACCTCAACCTGCTCCCGCAGGGCAAGGTGGAAAAGGACCGGCGCGCCTTGAACATGGTGAAGCAGATGGATGCGGAAGGATTCGGAAGCTGCACTGTCACCGGGGCCTGCGAAGCCGTTTGCCCGAAGGAAATCAGCCTGAACTTCATCGCCAAAATGAACCGCGATTACGGCACGGCGATCTTGAAGGCAGGCTGATACCAAGGTGGGGCGCGACTCCGTCGAGCCCTGGCTGGACCGTGAGGATTGTTGGATAAATGGATACTTGGATTGTTGGATTGCCCCGCGCGACAGTCTTCCCTTTTATCCTGAAATCCACTGATCCATTAATCCAGTCTTCGAGGGCTCGACGGAGTCTCGCCCCACCCAGGCCCTCGACGCTCGACCGATTTCTACTGTTCTTCCTCCAACTGTTTGACGAGATCCTTCTCGGCGTAGACCCAGTCTTCGAGTGTCAGCGGGCGGTCCGGCAATTTGTCCTGGAACAGCTCAAACGCATGTTGCCGGACGGCGGCCTTGCTCAGGCCGGGAGTGAACGGCTTCGGCTGCGGCGCCTGTTGTTCGGTGTCCTGTTTCATAAATACTCCTTCCAAGCCGAACATACCCCTGCTCAACCCCGCGCGCAATCGGGGAGGAGGATCCTTCCAGGGCCGACGCATCGAATGTGGAAAGCGGCGCGCGATCGTGGAATGCAGAGGTAGGGACGCCGCGCTGCGGCGTCCCCGCCCGCGTATCAGCGGGCGGAAAGCGGCACGGCGCCTGGCATGCCCTCTGCCGCCGCACTGGGAGAATCAAACGCAGACCAAACGGTGAATTGAAAGCACCCCCGGAAACTGGCTTTCACCATTCTGTATCCGTGTGAATCCGTTTCATCCGTGGTTTAAACGGAATCGTTCCGGCTAATCCATCTCGCTGGGCGACGTGCCGATCGCAACAATGCTGCACGCCTGGATCACGTTCAGCCCGAGCCGCTGTGCCTCGGCCAGCACCGCGTCGGACTCCGTTCCCGGGTTCAACCACAATTCATCGCAGCCTCGCGCCGCAATGTCGGGCAGCACCTTCAACAACACCGGCGGCGGAAGATAAACGCTCACCAGGTCCGGCCGCCTTGGAACGTCGCGGATTCCGGGAAACGCCGTCAGTCCCTCGATTTGGGTTTCCTTCGGGTTCACGGGAAAAACCTCGTAACCCTGCCGCAGGTAGGCGCGCACGGCTTTGTTGCCGAACTTGGCCCGGTCGTTGGACGCCCCAATGATCGCAATGCTCTTCTTCACGCCCCCACTTTGGCGGAAAGGCAGTCGAGGGTCGAGCGTCGAAGGTCGAGAGCCAGGAGATTCGCGCAATCGCCCCCTTCGGGCACTCGACTCTCGACTCTCGACCCTCGACCCTGTTTTGCGTGCCCTTGGCGCTCGACACCCATCGGGGTGCCTTTTAAGCTTCCTGGCCCATTTGGCGTCGCTGTGACCGGAACCGAAAAATTGCTGCGGGAATTGATCGCTTTGCCGAGCGTGAATCCCGCCTTTCTGCCCGCGGACGACCCCCGCGCGGGCGAGCAGCGCGTCGCCGAATTTCTGGCTGCAACCGCGGCCCGCGCCGGCCTCGATGTGCAGCTTCAGCCGGTCCTGCCGGGGCGCCCCAACTTTATCGCCCGGTTATCCCCGACCTCAATGGTGCGCCGCCGTGTGCTGCTGGCCCCGCACCTGGACACCGTTCCGGCTGGCGACGGCCAGCTCGTCCCGGTGCGGCGCGCCGGGCGGTTGCATGGACGCGGCGCGTGCGACACGAAGGGTTCCGTGGCGGCGATGCTGACCGCGATGATCGAGCTGGCCCGTTCGGGCGCGCGGCCGCGGTCGACGGAGATTGTTTTTGCGGGGTTGGTGGACGAGGAAAACGCGCAGGCCGGATCGCGGGCGCTGGTGGCGGGCGGATTTCGCGCGCAGCTGGCGATTGTCGGGGAGCCCACGCGGCTCGCCGCCGTGACGGCGCACAAGGGCAGCCTCTGGCTGCAGCTCGAGACGCGCGGCAAATCCGCGCACGGAGCCCAACCGGAATTAGGCATCAATGCCGTCCACTCCATGGCCCGGGTGGTGGACGCGCTTGAGACCGGTTACGCCGCCCGGTTGCGCCGCCGGCGCCACCCGCTCCTCGGCCCGGCCACCGTGAGCGTGGGCGCCATCCACGGCGGCACCCAGCCCAACATCGTGCCCGACCGCTGCGCCATCGTTATCGACCGCCGCACCCTGCCCGGTGAAACCGAGCCCGGTGTGCGTCGTGAAATCGAGCGGTTCCTGTCGACCCGAAAGTTGTCCGTGACCTTCACGTCGACCAAGCTGGCGCCGTGTCTGCCGATGGAGACCGACGCGGAGTTGCCGCTGGTGCGGGAGTTTCTGGGATCGCTCGGACAGCGCAAGCCGCTGGGGGTGAATTTCTTCTGCGATGCCGCCGTGCTGTCTGCCGGGGGCATTCCGAGCGTTGTGTTCGGCCCGGGCGACATCGCCCAGGCGCACACGGCGGACGAGTGGATTTCCCTCGAGTCGCTGGAGCGGGGCAGCCGCCTGTTGCGGCGGTTTCTCGGATCCCTGGCTTGAACGACAACCCTTGAAACCGGTCCAACACCCGTGATTGCCGAGCCTGTGAAAACCCCCGCCGCGCCCGCCCAGGAACATCACCTCACCTTTTTCCGGCAGAGCGGCTGGATGATGATCGCGTCCACGCTGGGGGGCGGATTGATGTATTGCGTTCACATGGTGGCGCAGCGGATGCCGAAGGAGGAGTACGGCGTGTTCATGACGATGCTGCAGACAGTGGCGTTGATGGGCATTCCGTCGGTCGGCTTGCAGGGCGTGTTCATGCAGCAGGCGGCGGCGTCGCTGAATCCGGAGCATGAACGAGAGTTGGCCGGCGTTTTCCGCGGCGTGCTGCGCGCCACCGCCCTGGTCTGGCTGCTCATGGCGGCCACCGTGCTTTTCTTCCGGAACGGCATCACCAACTCGTTCGGCATTTCAAATCCGGCCACGCTCTGGATCACCGTCGGCATCGGGCTTCTCATGCTCTGGCGGCCCGTGGTGTTCGGCGTCATGCAGGGCCGCCAGAATTTCCTCTGGTGCGGCTGGTCGGCCATCGGCGAAGGCGCCACCCGGTTTCTCGGCGTGTGCCTGTTCGTCGGCGTGCTCGGCGCCTACGCCGCAGGCGCGCTCAGCGCCGTGCTGCTCGGATCCACCCTCGTCATCGTGATCGGCGGCTGGTTCAGCCGCGATTGTCTGACCGGTCCGGCGGACCCCATGAACTGGCGGCGCTGGCTGGCCCGCGTCGTGCCCCTGACGCTCGGCCTCGGCGTGGGGACGTTCATGCTCAGCGCCGACATGATTTTCGTGCAGAAATTTTTCTCGAAACAGGAGACCGGTTATTATGCCGCGGCGGGAATGATCGGGCGGGCGTTGATTTATTTCACCGCGCCGCTGACGGCGGTGATGTTTCCCAAGGTGGCGCGCGGGGCCGCGCTGGGGCAGGGCACCAACGCCCTCAAGCTGACCCTCCTGTTGACGCTGCTGGCTGGCGGCAGCGGCGCCGTGATCTGCAGCATCTTTCCCGAACTCCCGCTGCGGCTCGTTTACGACAAATCGTTCCTGGCGATCTCCACCCCGCTGGTGCCCTGGTTCGCCTGGTGCATGCTGCCCCTGACGTTGTCCACCGTGCTCATCAACAGCCTCATGGCCAGCTCGCGGTTCTCGGTGGTCCCCTGGCTGCTCGCCGTCGCAGGCGGCTACGCCTTGTCGCTCTACCTCCACCACGACACGTTCAAGGTCGTGATTCAGACCATCGGGATTTTTGGATCGCTCCTCGTCGGCGTCTGCGCCTGGTTCACCTGGGGCCCGCCGGCCCGGTCCAAAACGGCTTAGCCGGAACGATTCAGTTTCAACCACGGATAGACACGGATGAACACGGATAAGGGCCGGTGCGAAAGCCGGGCATGAGTTTTGATCCGTGTTTATCCGTGTCCATCCGTGGTTAAATCTCTTGCCTACACCTCATCCGCCGGTTTTCCCGGCAGCGGCCGCGGCGCATTCAGCTTCCGATACAACCAGCCTTCCAGCGGACGCAACGGACGGAGCAGCGGGTTGAACCACGAGTAAATCAGCCGGATCCGGACCACCGACAAAAACATTACGAACGACGTCCGCCCCAGCGCCACCTTCGATCCAATCTTATCCGTCCATTCCGTCGGCACTTCCAGCACCTTGAACCCGGCCCGCTTGAGCGAGTAAAGCAGGTTGATGTCGAACGCCATGTCGGCGATGCGAAGCGAGGGATGGATTTTTTCGACTGCGCGGCTGCGCATGACCTTGGCGCCGCACTGGGTGTCGCGGATGTTCATCCAGAAGGCGCACTGCACGATCAGGTGAAACATGCGGCTCGCGAACTGCCGTTTCCGCGTCTGTTCCTGGTGCAGCACCGCGCCCGGGAGCCAGCGCGATCCGATCACGCAATCGGGCTCGCCAATGCGCCGGACGAGATCCAGGAATGCTCGCGGCGGGGTGGCGCCGTCCGCATCCACATAGCCGCACAGTTCCGTTTCCGAGGCGAGCTTCAGCCCCTCGATCAATGCGCCGCCTTTGCCGATCGGGTTTTTGAATTCCAGCCAGCGGATTGACGGGAAATCCGCCGCAACACGCTGCACGACGCCGAGGGTGTTGTCGCGGCAGCCGTTGAGAACCACCACCAGCTGGAAATCGCCCCGGTAATGCTCCTGGAAGAACCGCGCGTAATCGCGGAGCACCGGTTCAATCCGGTCTTCCTCGTTGTACGCGGGAATCAGGAGCAGCAGGCTGGGGTCGGTCACGCGTATGACTTACCAGAAACAGGCCGAAAATCAATCCTGGCGGGGCGGGTTGAATCGTTAAATGGTTAAAATGTTAAATAGTCCAACCGTTCAACCATTCAACTTTTTAACCATTCAACTATTTGAGATTCAACTCCCGGTGGATCTCGAATTTCTCGATCCGTTTCCGGAGCGTCGCCCGCGTGATGCCGAGCAGGCGGGCGGCCTGGACCTGGTTGCCGTTGGTTTCCTTCAGTGCCTGGATCACCAGTTCGCGTTCGACGGCGGGAATGATCTTGAGCTTCGGTTCCTTGCGCGCCCACTGGAACAGGCGGCGGGCCAGCGATGTCACGTCGGTGCCCGTGGCGCTCTCCGCTCCCGTCGCCGACACGGGCGCCGCGGCCGCCGCTCCGTCGCCGCGGCCGGATCCCTGGTTGAGGATTTCCGGGGGGAGATCGCCGGGGAGGATGGCGCTGCCCTTGGCGACGACCAGGGCGCGGCGGACGATGTTTTCAAGTTCGCGGACGTTGCCGGGCCAATGGTAATTCTCGAGCGCCTTGATCACGCCCGGGGACACGGACTTCGGATGCGTCTTTTGTTCGTGCGCGAATTTCTTGAGGAAATAATTCACGAGCAGCCGCACGTCCTCGCGGCGTTCGCGCAGGGGCGGGATGTGAATGCGGACGACGTTGAGCCGGTAGAAAAGGTCTTCGCGGAATTGGCGTGCGGCGACGGCCTCCTCCAGCGGCTTGTTCGTCGCCGCGATGACCCGCACGTCGACCTGGATCGGCTGGTTGCCGCCGACGCGTTCGAAGGTCCCGGACTGCAGCACGCGCAGGATTTTTGTCTGGGTGGCGGGGGTCATGTCCCCGATTTCATCCAGGAAAATCGTGCCGCCGTTGCATTGTTCGAACTTGCCGATGCGCTGCATGGCGGCGCCGGTGAACGCGCCGCGTTCGTGCCCGAACAGTTCGCTTTCGAGAAGCTGCTCCGGGATGGCCGCGCAATTGACCGCCAGGAACGGCTGAGTGCTGCGCTCGCTGTGCTGGTAAATGGACCGGGCAACCAGTTCCTTCCCGGTGCCGCTTTCCCCCGTGATCAACGCCGTCGCGTTGCTGCCGGCCACCTGGCCGATCATCTTGAAAACCTGCTGCATCGGCTCGCTCCGGCCCACGATGCCCTGCTCGTAGTCGTCCGACTCCAGCAGCGGCTGGAAGGAAACCACCTGGCGCATGTCGTGCGCGGCCTTCAGCGCGTTGGCCACGATCTCCTTCAGCTTCGGAACGTCGAACGGCTTCAGCAGGTAATCGTAAGCCCCCAGCTTCATCGCCTCGATCGCCGTCTGCGTCGTCCCATACGCCGTCATCAGGATCACCAGCAGCCGCGAATCGATCTCCCGGATCCGCCGGAGTGTCTCCAGCCCCGTGATTCCCCCCATCCGGATGTCCATGATGACCAGGTCGGGCTTCGCTTTGGGAATCAGCTTCAGCCCTTCCTCGCCGCTCGAGGCGGTCAACAGTTCAATCTCCGGCGAATCGAAGATTCGCTGGAACGAATACAATACGTCGCTTTCGTCGTCGATTAACAGGAGCTTGCTCATCGGCACATTTCTTGTCGGGTCCAAGATAGCGGACTGTGCAGAAAACGACAGTGAATTCTAGCCAGCATCCTGTTGAAAACCGGTCTGCTTCCGGATCCATTCGCGCGCCTCGTCCGGTGTCCGCAATTCGTCCTGCAACTGCTTTTCCCGCAACGCTTGAATCCATTTTCCCAGCTCCGGACCCGGCGGCATCCCCAGCGCCATCAGGTCGTTTCCCGTCAGTAACGGCGGACGGATCCCGGGCAGCCGTTCCAGCTCGTCCCGCTGCCTCTCCAGGAATGAATGGATCTCCAGCCGCCCGTGCGATCCCAGGCAGTCCAGCCGGTGCAACTCCAGCTCCAACGGAAATGTCGGACGCATCAACATCCGCCGCAGCGTGGCCCGTCGCATCTCGGGCGCGTCCTTGAATTGCATGTGATGCCGCACCGCCGCCGCCACCGCCTCAATCTCGCGCCGCGGAAATCGCAACCTTCCCAGGATCTCCTCCGCCAGGGCCGCGCCGATCTTCTCGTGCTCGTAAAAATGAATGCTCCCCGTCCGGGCATCGCGCGACGCCGTCGCCGGCTTGGCAATGTCGTGCATCAACACCGCCCAGGGCAGGCGCGGATCCGATCCCGGCCGCATGAAATTCAGCATCCGCACCAGGTGATTGAACACGGATCCTTCCGGGTGAAAATCGGGCGATTGTTCGCACGCGACAGTGGCGGCGACCTCCGGCAGCACCTCCGGCAGCAGGCCGCTTTGACGCAGCAGTTCGAGTCCGCGCGCCGGCGGGTTCAGGGGATGCCGCGCGGCCGCGCCGGGCTCGCGTCCCGGGGGTGCGAACAGTTTCACCAGTTCGTCCCGGACGCGTTCGGCGCTGATGTCCCGGATGCGCGGCGCCACGGCGCGCAGGGCCTCGAACGTGGCGGGTTCGACTTCAAACTCAAGCCTCGCCGCAAAACGCACGGCCCGGAGCAGCCTCAAATGGTCCTCTTGGAACCGTTCTGCGGGCGATCCGATGGTCCGGATCACGCGCGCTTCCAAATCCGCGCGCCCGCCCACCCAGTCGTGGAGCTCCTCCCGGACCGGGTCGTAAAACATGCCGTTGACAGTGAAATCCCGGCGCAGTGCGTCCGCCCGCGCGTTGGAAAAAACAACCTGCTCCGGCCGGCGCCCATCCCGGTAGTCCGCTTCCTCCCTGAACGTGGCCACCTGGAATTGGCGTTCCCCCTCAAGCACCACCATGACCCCGAACTTTCGCCCGACGGCCAGCGTCCGCGTAAACAGTTTTTCAATCTCCGCCGGCTTCGCCGAAGTTGCGATGTCGTAGTCGTCCGGCTCTTCCCGCAGAAAAAGATCGCGCACACAGCCGCCCACCCAGAAAGCGCCGAACCCGGCCTCCTGCAGGCGCCGGACTATCTCAACCGCAGTGTCGCGCGGGCTGGACATGGCGGTACGATTCACGATCTCAGCACGAAGCGCAAAGCAAATGGGGAAAAATGCAGGATTTGTGGATTCGTGGATAAGGTGGGGCGAGACTCCGTCGAGCCCTCGAAACGGATTGATGGATTTTTGGATTTTTGGATAAATGGTGGGACTGCCGCGCGGAGTCCTCCAGCAATCCAACAATCCATTTATCCAACAATCCTCACGGTTCCAGTCAGGGCTCGACGGAGTCTCGCCCCACCACACTCCTAAACTCCCAAACTTTTAAACCCGCAAATTGCCGTCACCCTTCTCCCCAAATCCCCTTCAAGTGTTCCACCCCCTGCCGGACCTGTGCGACGGTCAGGGACGGGCTGAGTTCGAATACCTTGATGTGCTCGGGACGGACGCACGGTTTGAGCGCGGCGAAATCAATCGTGCCGCTCCCGGGCGGGCAGTGGTCCTTTCCGGGGAACTGGACATCGTGCAGGTGAAAGCCCGCGAGCCGGTCCTGGAGCGATTCCAGGTGCATCGGGTGCCGCAGGAAGCCGAGGTTCTCCTTGATCTGCGCGTGGCCCGTGTCGTGCCAGTAACAAAGATTCGGGCTCGGGATGGCGCGGAACAGGAAGGGATAATCCGTCTCGACCGGCAGTTCCTCGAGCGACTGGCGGTTTTCGATGCCGAGCCGGATGCCGCGGGCTTCGGCTTCGCGGACGATGTGCCGGAGGCATTCGAGCGTGTGCTCCCAGTAGCGTTCCTTTTTGGCCTCGCGCTTCTCCTCGGCTTCCAGGCAAAGCTTCTGGTATTTCGGCAGCTCGCGCCCGCCGCGCGCCGCCAGGTCGAGGAGCTTTTCCGTGTAATCCTTCATGTCAATGCTGCCGCTGTGCAGCACGACCAGCGGGGCCCGGACGCGCGTGGCGAACTCGAGCGTCTTGAGCGTGTAACGCACCGCGAGCTCGCGCTGTCGCGGGCGTTCGTCGGAAAATTGATAAAGATTCGGCGCGGCGAAATTCACGCCCATCGGCAGCGGACAGAAATTGTGCAGGCTGGAGATGCGCATCTCTCCGGCCTCGACCGCGTCCACGATCCCCGGAACCAGGCTGATCCGCGTGCCATGACTCAGCTCAGCGTGGTCGAATCCGAGTTCCCGGATTTCCCGGAGCATGGCCCGGCCGTCGGTGTGACGGTGGGAATTCCAGCAGGTGGAAAATGAATACATGTCGTTGCGGTCGAAAAATGGAACCGCTGAACCGTCCCTCGAATCCTCGAATCCACGATTCAGCGGTTCGCAAGCTGCGGCGATCACGCCGCGCCCGTTACGCGTCCGCGTAGCGGGCCTTCAGCATCGCGGAAAACCGCGCCGCTTTCTCCTTGCGGCGGCGGCGTTCGCTCGGCTTCTCAAACTGCCGGCGGCCGCGCACGGTTTTCATCGTGCCTTCGCGATCCAGTTTTTTCTTCATCCGGCGCAGCGCGCGATCCACGGGCTCGCCTCTTTTCAATCTGATCTCTGTCAATTCAACTCACATCCTCTCCGACGGATTCGGGTGCCGCCGGCCTTCATGGCCGGCGATTCCTCGCAAATCAGGTCGGACAGCTTAGATTCGAGGAGCCAAAAGTCAATGGTCCCGGCAATGGAATCCTGATTGATTTCGTGGCCCGGTTCGGCTATCAAGGTCAAGGTTGGAAACCGGTCCTGGAGGCGAAGAGCCCCGTTTCTGGAAAGGGCGATAGAATCACATGAACATCAGGAATTTGCCCGCGCTTTGCGCCGCCTGGCTCCTGGGCCTGCCGGCCGGCGCCGCCCCGTCCATCACCTCCTTCAACCCCGTGTTCGGCGGCACCAACGACAATACCTACATCAATATCTACGGCTCCGGTTTCGGGGCGGGCAACCTGGTGATCAAATTCAACGGGGTCGCCGCGCGCGACGTGAACACCAACCTGCTCGGCGCCACCTGCTGGGTCGGGCCCAACACGCCCCTCGGCCGCGGACAAATCTATGTTTCGGCGAATGGCTCCGGGATCTACAGCGCCGACTATTTCACCGTGATCGGGCCCGGGCCGTTCGTGACGAATTTCATCCCGATCTCCGGCGCCGCCGGCACCACGGTGGCCATCCAGGGTGAACATTTTCTCTACCCGGCCATTGTGACCAATGTCAGCTTCAACGGGATCAGCGGCACAGGCCTCAGCGTGAACCAGGATATCCTGCTTACCGTCACCGCTCCTCCCGGTGTGAGCACGGGACCCATCATCCTGAAATCGAGCATGGGCACGTTTTCCACCATTTCGAACTTCATCACCACGGCCACGAACTTCTATGTCACCCCCGCCGTTACCGGGTTTTCCCCGCCTCGCGGACGGCCCGGTACCAACGTCCTGATCACCGGCTCGAATTTTCTCGGCGCAACCGCCGTCACCTTCGGGGGCGTTCCCGCCAGCTTCACGCCGCCCACCAACAATACCACCCTGGTCGCTGTCGTGCCCGCCGGCGCCTCCACCGGCATCCTCGGCCTCACGGTTCCCGCCGGCGCCATTGTTTCCTCGAGCAATTTCGTCGTCCAACCCACCGTCACCGGCTTCTCCCCCGCGCACGGCAACGTCAATTCCAACATCCTCATCACCGGCATCAACCTCGAAGGAGTCACCAATGTCTACTTCGGCGGCGCCCGGTCGCTCACGGTGTCGGGCGCGACCGCCACCCAGTTGACCGCCACCGTCCCGTCCGGCACCACCAATGCCCCCATCACCGTCGCCACCACCAACGGCACCTACACCACGAGCCAGATCTTTTCCATGCCGCCCGCCATTTCCAGTTTCACCCCCACGAACAGCGGCGTGGGAAGCCGGGTCGCGGTCACCGGCCAGAATTTCCTCGGCGCAACGGACGTGGAATTCAACGGCACACCCGCCTTGTTCACCGTGACGAACAACACCGTCCTGGGCGCCACCGTCCCCGCCGGCGTCGTGACCGGGCCCATCAGCGTCACCACCCCCGCGGGCACCGTCACCAATGCCGGCCTCGTGTTTTACGGCCCGCCCGCCATCACCACCTTCGCGCCCCAGCACGGGCTTCCCCGCACCAATGTCATGGTCACCGGGATCAATTTCCTCGGCACGACCCGCGTTCTCGTCGGCGGGACCAACGTGACCTTTTACGTGACGAACAACACCACGCTCGGTTTCGTCGCGCCGACCAATCCCGTCCCCGGACCGGTCACCGTGATGGGCGTCGCCGGCACCAATACCTCCGCCAACAGCTTCACGTCCGACGGCAGCGACCTCTCCGTCCAGCTTGCCGCCGCCCCGTCCCAGCCGTTCGCCGGCACCCCGATCCAATACACCATCACGGTGCTGAACAACGGTTCACTGACGGCGCCCGGGGTCACCCTGACCAACTTTCTCCCCGCAGGCGTGGCTCTCACCGGGGCTTTCACCTCCCAGGGCAGCCTCAACACCAACGCGAATCCCGTCCTCGGCAACCTGGGCACGCTCGGCGTCGGCAGCTCCGCCACCATCCTCCTCACCGTGAATCCCCAGTCCGCCGGCACCCTCACCGATTCCGCCTCCGCCGCCAGCAGCAACCCGGACCTCGTGCCCGGCAACAACTCGGCCTCCATTCAAACCACCGCCCAGCCCCCGTTTCTCACCATCGCGTCCCTCACCAACCAGGTCCAGGTCTCCTGGCCGCTTGCCCTGAGCAATTTCACCCTGCAATACATCCCCGCGCTGTCACCCGATAATAATTGGTCGAACCTCCCCGCCCTCCCCGACACCACCACCGGCAGCAACGTCGTCCTCGACCCCGTCACCAACGCCGCGCGCATCTATCGCCTGAAACAATAGCGGTGGATCGGGGAAACATTCAGGTGGGGCGAGACTCCGTCGAGCCCTCGAAAAGGCTGGATTGATGGATTTCTGGATTGATGGATAAATGGGGGGACCGCCGCGCGGAGTTATCCAGTAATCCAACAATCCACTTATCCAACAATCCCGCGGCCCCAGTCAGGGCTCGACAGAGTCTCGCCCCGCCCTCCTCCTGCCTTTTTCCTAATCCCCCTGGCTCAGCATCCGGCGCCAGGTGTTCATCAGCTTGAGCGCGTAATGCTCGTACGAATTCAACACCCGCCCGTGCGCCAGCGTTTCGTGAATCGACCGCAGCGTCATGCAGAAATCCAGCGGCTGAATCGGCCGGTCCCTCAACACCCGCCCCTTGAACCGCGCCTCGTCCGCCACTTCCTCCAGCTCATCCTTTCCGCCCGGGTTCATCGATACCAGCCATTCGTCCCGGCGCACGTAGCCTTCCTTTTCCCCCTTGCCCTCGAACCAGCCGTCGCACAGGACCGCGCACACCGATTTCCCGCGGCTGGATCCCAGCCGGTAAAACACGATGCGCGCCTCCGACCCCGCGAAATAGTCGTAGGCGATCTGCTCCGCGTCCGGCGGCGGCGGCGTGAACTGCGTCTGGTAACCCAGCTTCAACCCGCCCGAGGCGTCCTTCTCAAAACAAAGATTCTCCTCAAAGACCCACAGCAGCTCGGTCGAAAATCCCCGCTCCGCCAGCAGGGCTTTCCAGGCTTTCCGGGCTTCCGCAAACGTCGGTCGCACAAAGGGCGCAGTCTTTCGCATAATCAGGTTCAGCTCTGAATGATGTTCTTCCGGAACCAGTCCACAAAAATCGGAATCCCCTGGTCAATTTTCACGCGCGGCTGGTACCCCAGCTTCTCCCGCGCCTTGCTCACGTCCGCAAACGTGACCGGGACGTCGCCCGGCTGCATCGGCTGCCGGTCGATGACCGCCTTTTTGCCTAACGCCAACTCAAGCAGTTCAATCATCCGGTGCAGCTTCACGATCTGCGATTCCCCAAGGTTGAACACCTCGAACCCAAACCGCCGCTCCGTGCAGGCGATGATGCCGTCCAGGATGTCCGCAATGAACGTGTAGTCGCGCCCCGTCGTCCCGTCCCCGTACACCGGGATCGGCTTGCCCGCGCTGATCAGGCTCGCGAATTTGAAAATCCCCAGGTCCGGCCGCTGCCGCTGCCCGTATACCGTGAAAAACCGGAGCATGATCACGTCCATCCCGTAAATATGATGATACACATGCCCCAGCGCCTCGCACGCCAGCTTGCTCGCCGCATACGGCGAAATCGGCGTGAAGATCGGGTCGCTCTCCGAAAACGGCACCTTGGAATTCGTGCCGTAAACCGACGAGGACGACGCGATGGTGATTTTGGGGACCCCGGACAAACGGGCCGCCTCGAGAATGTTCACCGTGCCCTCCACGTTCACCCGCTGGTAGAGCGCCGGCTCCTGCAGGCTCGGCCGCACCCCGGCCCGCGCCGCCAGGTGAATCACCTGGTCGAACTTCACCGACCCAAACACCCCGTCCACCGCCGCCCGGTCCGTGATGTCCGCCTTCACAAACTGAAACGCCTTGCCCAGCGCCTGCACCTCGCGCAGGTTCCGCTCCTTGAACTTCGGATCGTAGAACGTGTTGAGATCGTCCAGCGCCCAAACCGCATGCCCTGAACGCAACAGCCGTTCGCACACGTGCGAGCCAATAAAGCCGGCTCCGCCAGTCACAAGGAAATTCACGCGCGAACGCTACCAAACGTTCCCGCCTTGCCGTCGAGGGGCTAAAACACATTCACACCCGGGAGGGACGAGCGATGCGAGTCCCAAAATCAAGGACGTGAAGTGTGGGACTCGCATCGCTCGTCCCTCCCGGGTGTGTGGTGGATGGGGACTCGCATCGCTCGTCCCTCCCGGGTGTGTGGCTCCGCGCTTCATGTTGATTGTTGAATGTTGGCGCCGCTCCCGGCATAGTTTCGCCCATGCCAAACGAAACCCTGCTCGGGCTCGACCTGCCCGGGATCAAAAAATTGAAAAGCGGCAAGGTGCGCGAAATCTTCGATCTCGGCGACCGCCTGCTGCTCGTCGCCAGCGACCGCATATCGGCGTTTGACGTGATCATGCCCAACGGCATCCCGCGCAAGGGCGAGGTCCTCACGCAAATCTCCCATTTCTGGTTCGAGCGGTTCGCGTCGATCGTGCCCAATCACCTGCTCGCCGGCGCCCGCGACCCGCTTCCCGCCGGCCTCCAGCCGTTCGCCGCGCAGCTCGCCGGACGCAGTATGATCGTGCGCAAAGCCAAACCCCTCGCGATCGAATGCATCGTGCGCGGCTACCTTTCCGGCTCGGGCTGGAAGGAATACAAAAAATCCCAAACCGTGTGCGGCATCCCGCTGCCCGCCGGCCTGGCCGAATCCGCCGAACTCCCCCAGCCGCTCTTCACCCCGTCCACCAAGGCGGAAACCGGCCACGACGAAAACATTCCGTTCGAGGAAGCCGCGCGCATCACCGGCGCCGAACTCGCCGGCCAGGCCCGCGACCTGAGCCTGAAAATTTACACCGCCGCCCGCGATTACGCCCGCCAGCGCGGCATCATCATCGCCGATACCAAGTTCGAATTCGGCGTCTTTGAAGGCAAACTCATCCTCATCGACGAAGTCCTCACGCCCGATTCCTCCCGGTTCTGGCCGGCCGACCAATACCAGCCCGGCCGCGGGCAGCCCAGTTTCGACAAACAATTCGTCCGCGATTATCTCGAGACACTGGATTGGAACAAGACCCCGCCCGGCCCGAAACTCCCGGACGACGTGGTCTCCAAAACGAGCGCCAAATACCTCGAAGCCTACGAGCGGCTAACGGGAACGAAGCTTTAACCACGGATGGACACGGATCTCCACGGGAGGGACGCCGTCCCCGGCGTCCCCATCCAAACCAGTTGGACGCAATTTCCTTCGGTCCCGCCAGATAACCGCTCCTGGTGTTTGAATTCGGGGTTTGTTTTCGCCGTGAGCATTCGTGTCAATTCGCGTCCGTTCGCGTCCAGCCTTTCCCGCGCCGGGACTTGAGGCTAGACTCGCCGCCGGTGCAGACGCTTGTTGAAGATTTTCTCCAGTACCTGCGGCACGAACGCGGGCAGGCCGATCATACCCAGCGCACTTACGCCGCCCTGCTCAACCGCTTCGTCGCCTGGGCCGGCAAACAATCGCTCGCCGACTGGCGCCAGGTCGAATTGCGCCACCTGATGGCGTTCCTCGAACAGGAACGCTCACGGCCCGTCCAGGTCCCCGGCGCCCCTTCCACCCGCCGCCTCAGCAGCGAAAGCGTCTACCTCTCCATCGCCGCCCTCCGCGCCTTCTATCGCTACGCCGAAACCGAAAAATTGCTGCCGCACAATGTCGCGGAAAATCTTTCGCTGCCGCGCCGATGGAAACGCCTGCCCAAGGCCCTTACCCACGACGAAATCACCCGCCTGCTCCAGCCGGTCGCTCCCGAGACACCGGCGTCGCTCTGCGACCAGGCCGTGCTGGAACTGGCCTACGCCTCCGGTTTGCGCCTCTCCGAACTCCGGGACCTGCGGCTCGAGCAACTCCACCTCGACGCCGGCTTCATCAACGTCATCGGCAAAGGCAACAAGGAACGCGTCGTCCCGGCCGGCCGGAAAGCCGTCGAAGCCCTCAACCGCTACCTCGCCGCCGGCCGCCCCAAACTCGTCACTCCCAAGTCCACCGCGCAGGTGTTCCTGACCAGACGCGGCACCCGCTTCGCCGCCGTCACCCTCTGGCTCCGGATCAAGAAGCGCGCCCGGCTCGCCGGCATCACCCGCCCGCTCACTCCGCACATGTTGCGACACAGCTTCGCCACCCACCTGCTCGAACACGGCGCCGACCTCCGCGTCATCCAGGAACTCCTCGGCCACTCCAATATCAGCACCACCGAAATCTACACCCACGTCGCCGGAAACCGCCTGCGCGATATCCACCGCCGGTTCCACCCCAGGGCGTGAACCCGTTTCCCCACGGCGGGGCGAGACTCTGTCGAGCCCTGACCAGGGCCGCGAAGATTGTTGGATATGGATTGTTGGATGGTTCCGCGCGAGAGTCTTCCCATTTATCCAGGAATCCATTGAGCCACCCATCCGTTCTTCGAGGGCTCGACGGAGTCTCGCCCCACCCGCCAATTCGCGTCCATTCGCATCCCGGCGTCCGGGCCGTCTCCCGGGTCGGAACGGAATTCGCTTTACTTCCAAACACGCAGCCCAAAGCGTGTTCCGGTGGTCTGATTGAGCGGGTTTGGACACAAAAACGCGGGCCAATGCATTAATCTAAGACAACCGTGCGGCGCTTACAGGACATTTCCATCCGGCGAAAACTCATGCTGGTCATGATCGCTGTCAGCACGGCCGCCCTCCTGGTCGTCGCCGGCGGCATCCTCTACTTCCAGCGCCTCACCCTCGAAGTCGGTTTCGTCATCATCGCCGCCCTCATCGCCGCCGGCGCCCTCGCCGCACTGCTCCAGCGCATCATCTTCACCCGCGTCAGCGCCCTCACCGAAACCGCCCAGAAGGTCGTTCTCGAGAAGAATTTCTCCGTCCGCACCCAGGTCGGGGGATCGGACGAGCTCGGGCGGCTCGCCGAAAGTTTCAACGCCGTCCTCGATCGCATCCAGCAGCGCGAATCCGAACTCCAGGAAATCAACAACAGCCTCGAGGAAGGCGTGCTCGAACGCACCCGGAATCTCAGCAAGGAAATCCTCGAACGGCAACGCGCCCAAACCGCCCTGCTCGAACAGGTCACCCGCATCAGCCTCCTCAACCAGATCACCCACGCCATCTCCGAACGCCAGGACACCGAGAGCATCCTCCACGTCGTGCTCCGGCAACTCGAAGACCACCTGCACCTCGACCTCGGCAGCGTCGCCCTCTTCGACCCCGCCGCCGAAACCCTCAACGTCGCCGCCGTGCGGCTCAAAAACCCACTGCTCGCCGCCAAGCTCGACTGGGCCGAACGCGTCGTTGTGCCCCTCCGCGAAACCGGCCTCGAACCCTGCCTGCTCGGACAAACCGTTTCCGTCGTCGACACCCTCAAGGCCCCCGCCGTCCTCGCCGAAAAACTCGCCGGCGCCGGGCTCCGATCCGCCGTCACCGTCCCCCTCATGGTGGATGGAAAACTCTTCGGCGTCCTGCTTGCGGCGCGGTTGAAGCCGAACGATTTTTCGAGCGCGGACGCGGAATTCCTCCGGATGCTGAGCGAGCACGTCGCCCTGGCAGCTCACCAGGCGCAGTTGCACAGCGAACTCGAACGCGCCTACAACGAGCTGCGACAGACCCAGCACGCCGTCATGCAGCAGGAACGCCTCAAGGCCCTCGGCCAGATGGCCAGCGGCATCGCCCACGACATCAACAATGCCCTCTCACCCGTCGTCGGCTTCGCCGACCTCCTCATGCAGGCCGAGCCGTCCATGTCGCCCAACGGCAAGAAATACCTGCAGCACATCAAGACCGCCGGCGAAGACATCGGACACATCGTCGCCCGCCTCCGCGAATTCTACCGGCGCCGCGACGAACGCCAGTCCCTCCAGGAACTCAGCCTGAACCAGCTCGCCGAACAGGTCATCGACATGACCCGCCCAAGCTGGCGCGACATCCCGCAGGCCAACGGCATCACCATCGAGGTCGCCACCGAGCTGGCCCCTGAACTGCCCACGCTCGCCGGCATTCAAAGCGAATTGCGCGAAGCTCTTACCAACCTCGTCCTCAACGCCGTCGACGCCCTGCCGCATGGCGGCAAAATCACCGTGCGCACCCGCGCCGCCGGACGCGAGGTCTCCAGCAACCCGGCCAAATACCCCAGCTACGTCATCCTCGAAGTGGCCGACAACGGCGTCGGCATGAACGAGGAAACCCGCCGGCGCTGCCTGGAACCGTTCTTTTCCACCAAGGGCAAACGCGGCACCGGCCTCGGACTCGCCATGGTCTACGGCGTCACCGAACGACACGAAGGCCGCATCGAGGTCGCCAGCACCCTCGGCCAGGGCACCACCTTCTCCCTCTTTTTCCCGGTCCGTAAACTCATCCAGCCCGGAACCGAATCCGCCGACCCCGGTGCCAATCGCCGCCCGCTCAGCATCCTTTGCATCGACGACGAACCGCTCCTGCGCGAGTTGCTCAAGGAATTGCTTGAACGCGAAGGCCACAAAGTCCAGGTCTGCGACAGCGGTCAGGCCGGCATCGAGGCGTTCCAGTTGGCCCGCGCCAACGGCGCCCCCTTCGATCTCGTCATCACCGACCTCGGGATGCCTTACGTCGACGGACGCCAGGTCGCCCGCACCCTCAAACGCGAGTCGCCCGAAACTCCGATCGTCATGCTCACCGGCTGGGGAACCATCATGAAAGAAGAAGACGCGCTGCCGGAACAGGTTGACGGCGTCCTGAGCAAACCTCCCCGCTCACGCGAACTCCGCGAAATTCTCAACCGCCTCACGGTTCACCTCGCGCAAAAATCCTGACCCGTTTCGCGGCTCCGATTTAACCACGGATGGACACGGATTCACACGGATACGGAAAAGATGGTTTGACGCGAATTGGCGCGAATTTCACGAATTTTTGATCGAAAAAATTGGCGGCAATTCGCGATAATTCGCGTCAACATGTTTGTTGCCCAGTGGTTCCACCCGCTCAAGCGAAATCGTAGATCAGCACTTTCTTGCAGAGCGGCTTGAACACCTTTTCCACAAATTCCAAGTGCCGCGGATGCGCCTGGTAGTCGTCCTGCGCCTGCTGGTCCGCAAACACCAGGTTCAACGCCACCTGGTACGACTGGTCCACCACCGGTCGCGGGCTGGTCACCATTTTCCCAACATGAAATTGACGCACACCCGGGATGTCCTTGAGATACTGCTCCGCCCCCGCCACCAGGAGATCCGCCGCATCCGCCCGCGCCGGGTCGGTCCAGAAAATGACAACGTGTGAGAACATGCCGCATACTCACCCCGCGGTCGCACCGAAGCAAGTCTCGCGATACGATTCAGATGCGCCAAATTCCAGGCGGGTTCGAGGCCTTACACGCGATTTTGAAGGCCGAAAATCGCTTGTGCGGTGTGAACCGTCAGTTGCAACCGCCTCGATCTGCCTTGGAATCGATTTTGAGGCCCGAAAAACGCCCCCAATGCCCAATTTTGACCTCGTTCCGGGAGCAACCAACTCAGAGCCAATGCGTTACTTCAGTCAGACCGCGCAATGAGATGAATGCAACCTTTTTGTCGTACGTGTGACACAAAGGTTGCATCCCGTCCGTACGTGGGTGGCGTCAAGAGTTCTGTGTAAAAGCTGGGAGGGGGTGACGGGTCCAGTGCTGGTTCATGCGGTCAAAGACGGCAAATAGGATTCGTTCACAGCTGTCGCGGGTTGTAAAGGCGCACATGGTTCGGATTCGGCGTCGAACCTCTACAAAGAGGCGCTCGATGACATTGGTGGTGCGTAGGCGTTTCCATTGGGTCTTTGGGCAACTAAAGAAAGCCAGCAGTTCCTCCAGATCGGCTTCGAGGCAGGCCACGGCCTTGGGAGCCCGTGCTTGCCAGCGACGGCGCCACTGACGAAACCGTTGGATGGCCTCCGTGCGGGTCTGGGCTTGGTAAATGAGCTTGGCCTCCTCCAGGCAGGGCGCTTGAGAGGCTTTGAGTTTGTTCTCCAGGTTGCGCAGCTTGTGGGCCCAACAGCGCTGATGCGGCACTGCCGGCCAAAGCCGATCAATGGCCTTGGCCAACCCAGCTTGTCCGTCGGTGCCGATCAGCTCCAGAAACTCTCCATGCAGTCCTCGATTGAACAGACCCCACAGGAAATCAAACCAGCTTTCCTGGCCCTCGGCATTGACGATGTGAAAGTCGATGAGCTCGCGTTTGCCCTCGGTGGTCACGCCATAAGCGCAGAGCACCATGCGGCGCTGGACCTTGCCCACCAGCCGGATCCGCACGCTCACCCCATCTAAAAGCAAATAGCGGTAGTGATCAGGCAAGCGGCGCCGATGAAACGCATGCACCGATTGATCCAGGGCTTTGGCAACCGCGCTGACCGTCGAGGCGCTCACTGCGTCCTCCACCAGCGTGGCCAGCGCACGGCCGGCCTGACGGGTCGAGACGCCCAACAGAAACACCTGTTTCAACGCCTCGTTGATCACCGGCTCCCGGCGCTGGTAACGTTTCAAGACCTGTGTCTGAAACTGCCCAGACCGAGTTCGGGGCACTTGCAGTTCCAAGGCCCCCAGCCGAGTAGTCAGGCCTCGACGGTAGAAGCCGTTGGCCTGGTCCACTCGCTGCTCAGTCCGTTCGTAGGGGTGTGCATTGAGAAAACACTGACGCTCGTAGCTCATCAGTTCTTCCAGAAACTGCTGGTGCCGCTCTTTCATCAATCCATCCAGATCCTCAAAGAAAAACTCACTTTTTGCTGCTTGCAGCCGCTCCCAACAGGCGGCAGGCTCAAAGGTGAGGGCTTCGCTTGCTCTCATGGGTGTATCTTCCTTTCCAGGTTTAGGGTTGTTCATTTGCATGAAACCCAGATACACCCCCTCCACAGCTTTTACACAAGAACTCTTACGCCACCCCGTACGTGAAAAGTTTAAAATCGCGCTTTCGCCTGGGGTGCGATTGGTGTTTAGTATGCGCCGCTTATGAGCAAGACCGCATTATTGTTCGCCGGGCAGGGGGCGCAGACCGTGGGCATGGGCAAAGAACTCGCCGCCGCACCCTCGGCCAAAGCCTGGTTTGATCGCGCGAACACCGCGCTGGGCTATGACCTGGCCGCCATCTGTTTCAACGGGCCGGAGCCGGAATTGACCAAGACCGAGAATGCGCAGCCGGCGATTTACCTGGTGAGCTGGGTGGCTTTTGAATTGTTGAAGGAACGGGTGCCGGGATTGAGATTCGACGCCACGGCCGGGCTGTCGCTCGGCGAATTCACGGCGCTCGCGGCTGCGGGGGCCATTTCTTTCGAGGACGGCCTCCGGCTGGTGCGGCAGCGCGGGAAATTCATGCAGGAAGCTTGCGACGCCACTCGGGGCGGCATGGCGGCGGTGATCGGGCTGGAGGAGGGGCCGACCCGCGAGGTTTGCGCCGAGGCGGGAGTGGTGCTGGCGAATTTGAACTGCCCCGGACAGCTCGTCATTTCGGGCGCTTCGGAGAACATTGCAAAAGCCGTCGAGCTCGCCAAGGCGCGCGGCGCCAAGCGGGCCATCGCGCTGCCGGTTGCCGGGGCGTATCACTCGCCCCTGATGGCGTCCGCCCAGCCGAAACTCCGCGCCGAACTCGGCCGGGTGACACTGTCGGTCCCCCGCGTGCCGGTCATCGCCAATGTGACGGCCCAGGCGCACGATTCGGCGGCGATTACCGACCGGCTCGTCGAGCAGGTGACCGCCTCGGTGCGCTGGGAGGAATCCATGCGCCACCTCCTTGCCCAGGGCTTCACGCGCTCCATCGAGCTGGGGCCCGGAACGGCGCTCAGCGGGTTCATGAAACGCATCGACAAGACCGCCCAGATGCTCAATGTGGCCGATCCCGCCAGCCTGGAAGCCACGGTGAAAGCTTTGGGGAATTAATCCCGATGGACGGGTGGGGATGTCAGGGCTCGACGGAGTCTCGCCCCACCTGCGTGGAATTGGCGAAAATTCGCGTAAATTCGTGTCAAGACTTTGATCCGTGTTTTATCCTGGCCATCCGTGGCCAGAAACCCTGATTTTTCGGGTGCAATTGAGTCCGTTCGCGGTTAAACAGACAGTCCCATGAAACAACTTGAGAACCAGATTGCGGTGGTAACGGGGGCGGGGCGGGGGATCGGCCGGGCGATCGCCTTGAAATTCGCCTCCGAAGGCGCCGACGTGGTGTGCGTGTCGCGGACGGTGGAGAATTCCGAGAAGGTGGCTGCGGAAGTGCGGGCCTTGGGGCGGAAGGCCTGGGCCGTGGCGCTGGATGTGGCCGACGGGGCGGCGGTGGTCGCGTCGACGGAGAAGATGCTGGCGGACTGCGGCCGGGTGGACATCCTGGTGAACAACGCTGGGGTGACCCGGGACGGGTTGCTGATGCGGATGAGCGATGCGGACTGGGACACGGTGGTGGACACGAATTTGAAGGGGGCGTTCCTTGTGGCGCGGGGTTTCTGCCGGGCGATGATCAAGCAGCGCTCGGGTCGGATCATCAACATTTCGTCCGTGATCGGGTTGATCGGCAACGCCGGGCAGTGCAATTACGCGGCGAGCAAGGCGGGAGTGATCGGGTTGACGCAGTCGATGGCGCGGGAACTGGCATCGCGCGGGATCACGGTCAACGCGATTGCGCCCGGGTTCATCGAGACCGACATGACGTCCGTATTGAAGGACGAGATGCGGGCGGCGTTATTGAAGCAGATTCCGCTGGGCAGTTTCGGGCAGGGGGACGACATTGCGAACGCGGCGTTGTTCCTGGCGGGGCCGGGCGCGCGCTACATCACCGGCCAGGTGCTGACGGTGGATGGCGGGATGGTGATGTGAACCCCGGCCGAAGAATGCCGGGTTTCGGAAAAATAATCTCAATCGGGACTTGACGCCCCTTGAAGGGTGGCATAGACACACTGGCAAAACGAATCAGAGAACCGGAGAAAACCATGGCTGAGAAAACAATCGAACAGCGAGTCAAAGATATCATCGTCGAGCAGTTGGGCGTGAATGCCGACCAGGTCACCCCGGAGGCAAAATTCATCGAGGACCTGGGCGCGGATTCGCTCGACACGGTCGAGTTGGTCATGGCGCTCGAAGAGGAATTCGGCAACGAAATTCCCGATGAACAGGCCGAAAAGCTCCAGAGCGTCGGCGATGTCATCAAGTATATCGAAGATCTCCAGCAGAAGTAATCGCCTGTTGCTAACTTCCCCAGGGGCAGCTTAAACTGGCGCCAGCTTTGAGCTGCCCCTTATTGTATGCCTTCCAATTGGACAGACCGCAGGATCGTCATCACCGGATTGGGTGCCGTCACGCCGCTCGGCCACGAAGTCGGCCCCTTCTGGGACGCCATCCTGGCCGGGAAGTGCGGGGTGGATAAAATCACCTCGTTCGATGCGGCCGCCTTCGACACGCAAATCGCCGCGCAGGTGAAGAATTTCGACCCGGCGCCCGCGTTTCCGTCCCCGAAGGAAGTCCGCCGCACCGACCGCTATTCCCAGTTCGGCGTCTACGCCGCCTGGAAGGCGCTGCAGGATTCCGGTCTCGACCTGGAAAAAGTGAACCGGGACGAAGCCGGGGTCTACCTGGGCTCGGGAATTGGCGGCCTGGACACGACCAGCAACCAGTTGAAAATCCTGTTTGAACGCGGGCCGGGGCGGCTGTCGCCGTTCATGATCCCGATGCTCATTTCGAACATGGCGTCGGGGCTGGTCTCCATGTATTTCAAACTGCGCGGGCCGAACTTCGCCACCTGCTCCGCGTGCGCCACGTCCAATCACGCCATCGGCGAAGCCTGGCGCACGATCAAAATGGGTGACGCCCAGATCATGCTGGCCGGCGGCGCGGAGGCCACCATCGTGCCGATCGGCATCGGCGGGTTCTGCGCCATGAAAGCAATGAGCACCCGCAACGACGACCCGGCCCATGCCTCGCGTCCGTTCGACAAGGAACGCGACGGATTCGTGATGGGCGAAGGCGCCGGCGTGCTGGTCCTTGAGGAATTGGAGCACGCCAAAGCCCGCGGCGCGCGGATTTATGCCGAGGTGGTCGGCTACGGCAACACGGCCGACGCGTATCATCTGACGGCGCCCTCGGAGGGCGGCGAAGGCGCCGCTCGCTGCATGCGCATGGCGCTTCGCAATTCGGGGCTGAATCCGACCGATATTTCCTACATCAACGCCCACGGCACCTCCACGCCGCAGGGCGACATTGCCGAAACCCAGGCGGTCAAGACCGTGTTCGGAGATCACGCGCGCAAACTGGCGGTCAGCTCCACGAAGGGCGCCACCGGCCACATGCTCGGCGCCGCCGGCGCCGTCGAAATGATCGTCTGCGTCAAGGCGCTTCAAACCGACGTCGCCCCGCCCACGATCAATTACCAGGTGCCCGATCCCGAGTGCGACCTGGATTACGTGGCCAACACGCCGCGTCCGATGAAGATCAACGCCGTCCTCAACAATTCTTTCGGCTTCGGCGGCCACAACGTCAGCGTCATCGCGAAGAAGTTCGTGTAGAGCCCAGGGAGGGCCGGCGTCCTCGCCGGCCCAAACTACCTTTCGGTCCGACACTCCGAGACAGATCCATGCGGAACAGCTAAGTTGGGGCCGGCGGGGACGCCGGCCCTCCCAGGTGTTCAGTTCCCGCCGGCAATCGCGAGTCCCTTGAAATGTCCCGGGCCAGACGATGAACCGAGTCATCCACCGATCTCCCCATCCGCTTTCAATGCGCATCCATCGGCGCGCCCGGCCGCGGTTTCACTTTCCGGAAGAAGAACACCACGGGCATGCAGGCGAGGCAGAGGAATCCGAACAGCCGGAAATTATCCACGAACGCCCATAGTTTGGCCTGTTGCAGGACCTGGTTGTAGATCAGGAACTGGGCCTGGGCGGCTGCGGTGACGGGATCGACATGGGCCGATAGAGCCGACTGCGCGGCGGCGAGCTGCTGCACGTAGGCGGGATCGTAGGGGGTCACGTGGGCCATCATGGAGGACTGATGAATCTGCGCGTCGCGATCGAGCATGGTCGTGACGAAGGCGATGCCGAGGCTGCCGCCGATGTTGCGCATGAGATTGTAGAGGCCGGTGGCGTTGCCCATCTGGTCCTGCCGCAGGTAGGCCACCGTCGAGGTGGTCAGCGGCACAAAAATGAAGCTGATGCCCAGGCCATTCACCAGGCTCGGCCACACCACGGCCGACATGTCGACCGATAAATTGATTCGCGACAAGAGGAACGACGACATCGCCACCAGGAAGAATCCCGTGAACAGCAGGTAGCGATTCTTGACTTTGCCGATCAGCCGCCCGACGACGATGGTGGCGGCGAATGCCGCGAGTCCGCGCGGGCTCAGGGTGAGGCCGCTGCCGAGCGCGGTATAGCCCATGAGGGTTTGCAGGTAAATGGGAATGGCCGCAGTGGTGCCGTAGAGGACGACCCCGACCATCGTGATCAGCACCACGCCCGTCGCGAAATTGCGATTCTTCAACACGCGCAGATCCACCACCGGGTGTTCGGCGGTGAATTCCCGGATCAACATGGCGATGAACGACACCACCGAGATGGCGGTCATCCAGCAAATCCAGTCGGACTGAAACCAGTCCTTTTCCTGGCCGCGATCGAGGACGATTTGGAGTGTGCCGAGCCAGAGGGCGAGCAGGGCGAACCCGGCCCAGTCGACCGACGCGGAGCGGTTGCGTCCGATGTAGGGCGGATCCTCGACGAGTTCCTCGGCCAGGAGGAAGGCGAGAATGCCGACGGGGACGTTGATGTAGAAAATCCAGCGCCAGGAATAATTGTCCGTGATCCAGCCGCCGAGGGTGGGGCCGAGGATGGGGGCGACGATGATGCCCATGCTGAAGGCGGCCATGGCGGCGCCGCGTTTGGAGACGGGAAAGCTTTCGAGCAGGATGGCCTGGGCGATGGGGACCATGCAGCCGCCGCCGAGGCCCTGGAGAATGCGGGCGCAGACGAGGAAGCTGAGGCTGGTGGCCATTCCGCAGAGCACCGAGGCGACCGTGAACAGGGCGACGCAGATCAGGAGCAGGCGGCGCCGGCCGAAATAATTCCCGAGCCAGCCGGTCATGGGCAGCACGATGGCGTTGGACACGAGGTAGCTGGTGAGAACCCAGGTGGCTTCCTCGGGCGTGGCGGACAGGTTGCCGCCGATGTGGGGCAGGGCGACGTTGGCGACGGAGGTGTCGAGCACCTCCATGAACGGCGCCAGCATGACGGCCAGGGCGATCAGCCAGGGATTGTGGCTCGGTTTCCAGGGCGCATGCGCGGCGGGCACCGGGATGGAATTCTCAGCGGCGGCCATGCTTGCGATCGGCGAGCCGCCACCAGGTGAATCCCGCAATCCCCGCCAGCACCAGCCCGGCCGCGATCGTCGCCGCCTCCGGAATCACAAACGACGTCACCCGCACCAGCGGCACGACCGACATTCCCGGCCCCAGCGTGTGCAAGCTGTCCGGCGGCGTGTCGAACACGATCTTCACCGGGACCCGCTGGACCACCTTCACGTAATTGCCCACCGCATTCTCCGGCGGCAACAAACTGAACGCCGCGCCGCTGCCCGCCTGGAGGCTTTGCACATGGCCGGGAAAAGTCCTTCCACCGAGCGCGTCGACCTCGATCTTCACCGGCTGATTCGTGCGGATGCCGTCGAGCTGGGTTTCCTTGAAATTGGCCACCACCCAGACATTCGTCGAAACCAGCGCCATCAACCGCTGGCCCACCTGGACATAATCGCCAGGCTGCACGGACTTGCGCGTGATGCGACCCGATTGCGGCGCGGTGATGCGCGTGTAGGACTGGTTCAACGAAGCTTGTTTCACGTCGACGCGGGATTGCTGCGCCTGGGCGATGGCGCGTTCCCACGCCTGCCTGCCCGCCTCCAGTTCCGCGCGGGTCTCGGCCACCTTGGATTGATCGCTCAGGGCCTTTTGCTGCGCCGCCGTCAGCGTGGCGTCCGCGGCGACCGCCGCCGCCTTCGCGGAATCGTATTCCTGCGAAGAAATGATGCGCTTGTTCATCAACTCCTCGGCGCGTTTAAGATCGGCCTCCGCCTTCTCCGCAGTGGCCTTGTCGGCGGCGGCCTTGGCTTCCGATTCGCGCGCGGTCGACTGCGCGGTCTCGACCTGGGCACCGAGCAACTGGAGGCTGGCCAGCATCAATTTGACATTGGCCTCGGCCGACGCCTGCGCGGCCTGCTTCTGTTCGGCCTGGACGTCGTAATCGCGGGGATCGATTTCCGCCAGCAGGTCGCCCGCGTGAACGAGCTGGTTGTCTTCCACTGCGACGCTTTTAACCTGGCCGGAGATGCGCGGGGCGATGGACACGACGTCGGCGGTGACGAATGCGTCGTCGGTGGATTCGTGCGTGAAACTTTCCGCGAC
This sequence comes from Verrucomicrobiota bacterium, assembly GCA_046346665.1. Classification (GTDB taxonomy): domain Bacteria; phylum Verrucomicrobiota; class Verrucomicrobiia; order Limisphaerales; family JAXMHQ01; genus JAXMHQ01. Next base: position 22,143 of record JAXMHQ010000029.1, on the reverse strand, counting down.
ATAGCCGAGGGCGAACACGAGTCCGGCGGCGAGAGCGGCGGTGCCGATGATGATGGTCGACCGGCGGAGCCAGAAGGGTGCGGCCTGGCCGGGCCCGGCGGGCGGCGGCGATTCCTGACGCTGCGGTTCGTCCATAAACGTTTCCTGAACTGAATTTTGTGTCCGCCGGGGCATTATTGCCCGATGCATTAACCCGCATGGACGGGTGCACCCCGGGACGGACGGCGCATAACTAATCGGTTACTTAGGCCCGATTGTCCATTGGAAAATGAAGGGGACCGCAATCTCACCATTGCGGCGGTGAAGGAGGTGGCAGCCGCGATTGTGAAATCGCGGAGGATTTGGCGCCGGCCGATGCCGCAATCTCACCATTGCGGCTGCGCGCTGTAACGCAGGCCGCCCGGCCTGCCGTATCGCAGGCTGCCCAGCCTGCGCCGTTGCGCGACAGCGCCGACCGGCGGTCTGCGCTACATCAGCGGCGGACGACGAAGGTGCCGTTCTCCAGGACGTAATCGCGCCCAGCCTCGGTTTGGAGATCCTGCGTCCTGCCGTTGAACACCACGCGGCAGGGATTCCCGAGCAGCGAATGAATGCGCCCCGAAGTCAGCCGGCCCTCATCCCAGTGCAGGTCGATTTCAAATCCGCCTCGCGCACGCAGTCCGTTCACCCAGCCCACGCTCCAGGCCGCCGGCAACGCGGGCAGCAGCTCCAGGACGCGGCTCTCGACCTTCGACGCTCGACCCTCGACGCGTTGCTGGCTTTGCACAAGCATTTCCATCATGCCCGCCGCCCCGCCGAAATTGCCGTCGATCTGGAAGGGTGGGTGGTTGTCGAAGAGATTGGGCAGGGTGGATTTCTGGAGCAGGGCGACGAGGTTGTCGTGGGCATTTTGGCCGTCGTGGAGGCGGGCCCAGAAATTGATGATCCAGGCGCGGCTCCAGCCGGTGTGGCCGCCGCCGTGCGCGAGGCGGTAATCGAGAGTTTTGCGGGCGGCGGCGAGGTATTCGGGCGTGACGGCGGCGTTGAACTGGTCGCCGGGATGAAGCCCGAACAGGTGCGACACATGCCGGTGGCCGGGTTCGGGTTCGTCGTAGGGGCGCGCCCATTCCTGGATCCGTCCGTCCGGCGCGATAGCCGGCCAGGCGAGTTTGTCCAAGGCCGACTGCACCTGCCGGGTGAGATCGTCCTCGATGCCGAGTTCATGGGCTGCCGTGAGAAAGTTCCGGAACGTGTCCCACGCGATTTCCTGGTCCATCGAGCCGCCCATGGAGACGCTGTGTTTTTCTCCGTCCGGCCCGATGAATTCATTTTCGGGCGACGCGCTGGGTCCGGAGACAAGCCGTCCGGTTTTCGGATCCGGGACGAGCCAGTCGAGCAGGAACAGGCTCGCGTCGCGGAGCATGGGGTAGGCGCGGTCCTTGAGAAACGCGCGGTCGCCGGTGTACCAGTAGTGTTCGATAAAATGGCGTGTGCACCAGGCGCCGCCCATTTGCCAGAGCGCCCACTTGGCCTGGCCGCCGGACGGGAAATACATCCAGGCGTCGGTGGTGTAATGCCCCACGAATCCGCGCGCGCCGTAAAAATCGCGCGCCGCTTTCCGCCCGCTCACTGCCGCGTAGGTTTCCAGGAAATGAAAGAACGGCTCATGGCATTCCGACAGGTTGCCGGCTTCGGCGGGCCAATAATCCATCTGGATATTTATGTTGATGTGGTAATCCGCGCCCCAGGGCGCCCAGGGATCCTTGTTCCAGATGCCCTGGAGATTGGACGGGAGATTGCCGGGTCGCGACGCGCTGATGAGCAGGTATCGGGCGTATTGGAAATAGAGCGTCTCAAGGCGGAGATCGTTTGTGCCGCGTTGAAACGCCTGCAATCGCAGGTCGGTCGGCAGGTCGGGCTCCAGTTCGCGGCCGAGTTCCAGGGTCATCCGTCGGAACAGCCGCTGATGTTCCGCGATGCTGCGGGCCTTCAGCGCATCCGCGGGATTGGACGGAGCGATTCTGCGGGCGGCGGAGGCCAGTCGTTCGAGGCATTGGGCGCGGAGATCGCCCGTGAGCGGCTGCAGCGGGTTGGTGCGGTTGTAATCGGTGGCCACCGCGATCAGCAAGGTGACATCGCCCGCGTTGGTGATGGTGAGTGAATTTCCCTGGAGTGCCACGCTGCCGCCTTCCGTCACGGCTCTCAGTGCGGCAAAGAATTTCACCCCCCACGTGGTTCGTGCCACAACCAGCGTGTCGGACCCGAGGGTCGAATACTCCGAATCGGCCCGTTTCCATTCCACGGCGAGGTTGTTGCGGGCGGGTGAATCGGCGTGCAGATGGACGACGATGACCTGGTCGGGTGCGCTGGAAAAAACTTCGCGTTCGCGCGCGACGCCGTCGAGGATGTAGCGCGTGGTGGCGATGCCGGTGTCGAGATCGAGCGACCGGCGGAGGTCGGAGGGTTCGCCGGAGGCGGGTTCGGTGAGAAAAATGTCGCCGAGGGTTTGGTAGCTGTTTCCATCGGCTTTGCCGATGAGGACCTTTGATTTGACGAGGGCTTCGGCCTGTGCAAAGTCGCCCTGGAACAGCAGGGAACGGATTTCGGGAATGATTTTGTAAACGCCGTCGGGGATTGGTGTGGGGCCGCCGCCGGTCCAGACAGTGTTTTCGTTGATTTGAATCTGTTCGCGGGCGGCGCCGCCGTAATCCATGGCGCCGAGCCGGCCGTTGCCGACGGGCAGGGCTTCCTCCCATTCTGCGGCGGGCTGGCGGTACCAGAGTTCGAGCCGGTTATAGCTGACCGGGTGGGGGTCGATGGCGGCTGCGGGCGCGAGTGGGGCCAGGACGGCGAGGGTCGTCAGAATTTGGATGCGCATGATAACAGGGCAGGCCGCGATGGCCGTGGGGTCGAATCTGCCCAAGGCCCGCTTCAGCCGCGAGGAAAATCAGGTGGGGTGCAGGTTCATCCGTAACAGAGCCGGCTGGGGCAGGGCTGCGCTCTGCGCAGCCGGCGCCGCGGAGCGGCGCCCTACCAAAGAAGCAACCTCGGACAGGCTCAGAGATCCGTGATCGGCTGGTGCCGGGGGACGAGGAGTTTGATGAGGCCCCAGGCGGCGAGGTAGCTGAGGGCGCAGATGACGAACATCACCAGGTAAGCGGTTTGGGGATTGGACTTGTAGGCGTCGGTGAGTCCGCCGGCGAGTTTCTGGATGATGACGCCGCCGATGCCGCCGGCGGCGGTGCCGATGCCGGTGACGGAGCCGACGGCGCGTTTGGGGAACATGTCCGAGACGGTGGTGAAGAGGTTGGCGGACCAGGCCTGGTGGGCGGCGGCGCCGAGGCAGATGGTGGCGACGGCGAACACGGCGGCCAGGCTGCCGAAGCGATCCACGTTACCGAAGTATTGAGTGGACAGGACGACGAGCGGCACGATGGCGATGAGGAACATGGCGGTCATCCGCGCGCGGTAGACGGCCATGCCCTTTTTGATGAGTGTCATCGGGATGCTGCCGCCGTAGACGCTGCCGACGATGGCGACCCCGTAGACGATGAAGGTCGGAAGCATCACCGCGTGCTTGTCCATGCCGAACTGTTTCTTCAGATAATCCGGCAGCCAGAACAGGTAAAACCACCAAATGCCGTCCGTCATGAATTTGCCGACGAAGAAAGCCCAGCCCTGCCGGTAGCCGAATAGTTTCCACCACGAAATCCGGCCGGGAGCGGCGGCGTCCGGGGATTTCGAGCGCGCGTCCTCGTCGACGTTGATGTAATCGATTTCCGCCTGGGAGACGCGGGGGTGGTTGCCGGGGGATTCGTAGAGCCAGAACCAGAAGAACAGCCAGAGGAAGCCGCTGGCGCCGGTGAGGATGAAGGCCATTTGCCAGCCTCGCTGGTCGCCGAAATGGATCATGCACCAGGGCACGAACAGCGCGGCGATCATGGCGCCGAAATTGGAGCCGCTGTTGAAAATGCCGGTGGCCAGGGCGCGTTCCCGCTTCGGGAACCACTCCGCCACGGTCTTGATCGATGCCGGGAAATTCCCGGCTTCACCGATGCCGAACGCGCTGCGGACGACAATGTGAGCGAGAACCAGCCGGCCGACAAAGGCGTTGGCGATGCCGAACACCGACCAGACAATCAGCGACAGGGCGAGGCCGAGCTTCGTGCCGATGCGATCAATGATCCATCCCGCCCCGATCGTCATGCCCGCGTAGAACGCCGTGAATGCCGACGTCAGGTTGGCGAAATCCGTGTTCGACCAGCCGAAGCCGCCCTGGTCCACCGGTGTGCAGAAGAATTCCTTGAGATAGCTGATGACCTGGCGGTCCAGGTAATTGATGGTGGTGGAAAAAAACAGCAGGCCGCAAATCACCCAGCGAACGCGGGTCATGACATCCGAGCGCGGCCGAGGTTCGCCGGCCAGGACCTGGGGTTGTGTCATAGTCCGGGAAAGATGCGGGTTTCAGCCGGGGGAGACCAGCCCTGAATTTTGCATTTCACCCCGCAAATTCTGCCCCGATCGGGAGGGACGCCGTCCCCGGCGTCCCCATCTGAAAGCCGCGGATGTTCGGGCCGGCGGGGACGCCGGCCCTCCCCAATTATTTTCCGCGCCCGGCCCATTTTTTCCAGGTCTCGCGGTCATAGAGCACCGGCAGGAACAGTCCGCCGACCACCGACCGCGCCTGGAAGCCGGACTGCAGCCCGGTTTTCGTGTCATACCAATCCGTCAGCGGCACGCGTGACTGCGTCTCGTTTACCCACACGTAAACCGGCGCGAGCAGCGCGTCGAAGTCCGCGCGATCCCCCGTCAACGTCGCGGTCCAGACCGTCCAATCGAGTTTTGTGTAATCCTTCCGGCTGTCGAGCGGCAGGCCGTACCGATTCAGGTGAGATCGGTACCAATCCATCTCCGCGCGCCAGGCGTTCGGCCCCGCGAGGTCGAGTCCGAGGACGCGGTCCCAAACGGCATTGTATTTCTGGCTCCAACTGCCGGGTTTATCCAACGCGAGCCGGTAATGTCCTTCATCCCGGGCGCCCTCGGCGCATTGGCGCGCGAATTCCTCCGCCACGCCACGGTAAGCGGCCGCGTTTGTGTCCCCACGCAGCTCGCCCAGTTGCGCGAAGCACGCCAGCGCCACGATGGCTTTGCCGGACAAATTCACATTGTGCGCCATGTGCCCCGCGAAATCGTCCGTGCACAACTGGTTCTCCGGATCGAATCCTTTCTCCTTCAAGTAACCCGCCCACTTCTCCAGCAGCGGCCAGTAGGGATCGCAGAAATGCGTGTTGCCCTCCGCCTGCGCCAGCGCCGCCACCAGGATCAGGATGTTGCCCGTCTCCTCGACCGGCATCTGGTCTTTCTCGGTCTTTTCGCCGCCGCCGTAAACCTGCCCGTTGGCGAGCGGATACGTCCCGAGATCGTGTGGCGCAAACGGGAATTTCCAGCGGGGCGACGATGCATAATCCAGGATCGGCACCAGCATCGCGCGGGTGAGCGCGGGGCTGAACAGGAGAAACTGCGGCGCCATCGGGTAGATCACGTCGAGGGTCCCGATGCAGCCGTTCGAGAAATTCTCCTTCGGGAACATGAGCGGCCGGCCGTTGGGGTCGGCCGCGACCTTGTTTGCGGCGACGCACTGCCGGTAGGCAAGGGCGCACAGGCGGGCGTAGGGTTCGCCGCCGATGCGCCGCAGGTCGGCCATCAACTCCTCGTCAAACGCGGCGCAGCGCCGGGCCAGCGCGCCGTATTCGGCGGCGGATTTTTTCAGCAACGCCTCCGCGTCGTCCCCGTTCCGGCGCCAGTACGGCCGCAGATTCACGCCGAAATATTGAATGGAATATTCGTCGTCATAGGCCAGGATCAAGTTGCGAGAGACCGGCTCCGGGCCGGTTTCCATTTCCATTCGAAACGCCATGACATCCGCGCCGGCTTCGGGCGAACCCGGTTTCGGCAGCCCGGAGAATTTCGGGATCGATCCCGCTTGAACAAACCGGCTTCGGATCTCCGCGGGTTTTCCGATCGTGGATTGAAGGCTTTTCTGGCCTGCGCTGGCCGCGGCGTAGAGCCAGCCCCAGTCGATGCGCAGGTCGTCGCCTTTTTTCTTGAGGACCGGCTGTTCGGTGGAGCCCACCTTGAGCACGCGCAGATTGGCAAAGGCCAGGTCCTCCCAGGCGCAGGGTTGCGCGGGGTCGTTCAGGGCGAGCTCCGCGCCCAGGTCGCATTCCACCTGCACGGCGTGATGCCCGCCGTCGAGCGCCGTGGCCGTCCAGGTCAGGTAGGTGACCGGGCGCGAATAAATCGCGAGGTCATCCGGCAATGCCGGGGTCATGAACGTCAGCGTCAGCTTCACGCCCGGTCCCGCGAAGGTATAGATCGTCCGCGTCGGCAGCACTTCGAGCCCGGACTGGGGCACCGCCGGGATGTTGGCCGGCTCGTTGCCCATCAGCCGGAACGACTTGCCGTCGATCCGCACCAGGCTGGTGAGCCGCTGCGGCTTGCCGGTCCAGTGAACCGTGTCCGCCCCCGGCAGCGTGTCCGAAGGCGACCAGATGCTGAAATACGGATCGCAGGCGACCAGCGGCACGGACGGCGGACGGAAGGGGGTGTTGGTTGATTGAAGGTCGGCAGCCCCGCCGGCCGTTCCGACGATCATGGGCAGCAGGCATGCAAGGATGCAATGAATGTTAGGAAGTATGGATTTGATTTTCATGACCGGATATTCGCAACGGTTTAATTGGACGGCGGCGCGTGCATTAAATTCAAGCCCACTCGGCGGGGCGAGACTCCGTCGAGCCCTCGAAAGGAATGGAGCGATGGAGTGTTGGAGTTCTGGAGACATGGAAATGAACTCGCGCGTCCCTTCAGCACTCCACCACTCCATGACTCCAGCACTCCGCCGGGTTCCAGGGCTCGAGTCTCGCCCCACCGTCGCCGCCAGGATTCCGCATTCCGAGCTCGATTCATCTGCCGAGCCAGCCGCCGTCGACGGCGAGGGCGGTTCCGTGCAGGTAATCGGCCGCGGCGGAGGCGAGGAACACGACGGCGCCCTGGAGTTCCTCCGGCCTGCCCCAGCGCCCGACCGGGATGCGCGCGAGGATGTCGGCGTTTCGTTTCGGATCGGCCCGCAGGGCGGCGGTGTTGTCGGTTTCGAAATAGCCGGGAACGATGGCGTTGACGTTGATGCCGAGCGGCGCCAGTTCGTTGGCGAGAATGCGGGTCAGGCCGAGCACGGCGCTTTTGGCGGCGGTGTAGGAAGGGACGCGGATGCCGCCCTGGAAAGAGAGGAGCGAGGCGATGTTGATGATTTTGCCGCCGGCTTTGCGGGCGGCCATGTGGCGGGCGGCGGCCTGGCTCAGGAAGAACACGCTCTTCTGGTTCACCTGGATGACGTCGTCCCAGTCTTTCTCGGTGAATTCCAGCACGGGCGCGCGGCGGATGATGCCGGCGTTGTTGACCAGGATGTCGATCTTGCCGAGGTCGCGAATGGCGGTTTCCAGCGTATGCACCGCGGCGCCGGGCTGGAGCAGGTCGGATTGAATGCAGCACGCCTTGCGGCCGAGGGCGCGGATGCGGCGGGCGGTTTCATCGGTGCTGCCGGAGGCGGACAGGGCCACGTCGGCGCCGGCTTCGGCGAGACCGACGGCCATGGCGGCGCCGAGCCCGCGGCTGGCGCCGGTGACGAGGGCGGTTTTGCCGGTGAGTTTGAATTGATCGAGGATCATGGGGTCCCGGTTAATGGTTGCAGGTTGCGGGTTGCAGGTTAGCGCAACTGGTCCGTGGGCGCAGGGTCCATGTCTTCGAACACCTGGTTTTCGCCACCCATGCCCCAGCAAAAGGTGTAGGCGCCGGTGCCGCAGCCGCAGTGAATTGACCAGCTTGGCGAGATCACGGCCTGCCGGTTCGCGACGACCAGGTGGCGCGTCTGTTGCGGCGTTCCCATGAAATGCATCACGCGTCGATTGGGGGTCAGGTCGAAGTAGAGATACACCTCCGACCGGCGCGTGTGCGTGTGCGGGGGCAGGGTGTTCCAGACCGATCCTTCCGCCAGCCGGGTGAAGCCCATCACGAGCTGGCAGCTCCCGATGCCGCCGGGATGAATGTATTTGTAAATCGTCCGGCGATTTGCGTCCGCGACCGTCCCCAGCTCCACCGGCGTCGCTTCTTTTTGCGTGGCGAACGACGTGGGATAGGTCGTGTGCGCCGGATAGCTTAACAGGTAAAACGCGGCGGGATTGGCCGGGTCCGAACTGCTGAACAAGACCGACCGGCTGCCGCGCCCGACATAGACGCAATCGAGCTTGTCTGTCGCGAACCGGATTCCGTCCACTTCGACGGCGCCCGGGCCGCCGATGTTGAGGATTCCCAGTTCGCGCCGTTCGCAGAAAAACGCCGCGCGCAATTCGGCGTCGGCGGCCAGCGGCAGCGGCGATTGGAGCGGAACCACGGAGCCGACGATCGCGCGATCGGCGTCCGTATAAACCAGGTCGAGTTTGCCGGGTTGAAACAAGGATTCGACCAGGAACGTCGACCGGAGATCCTCGGTGCCGAGCGAGCCGTAGTCGTCGGGGTGAACGGAATATCGGGTTTCCATAAGTTTAGAAATCAACGTTTGGCCAGTTCCGCGGCCTGGCGGGCGACGGCGTTGACCCACGCCTCGCGATCCGGGAAATCGCCGCTGCGCGTCCAGCCGGCGCCGGCATAATACGTCACCGGCACGCCGCGGTGGACGGTTGTGATCAGCAGGGCTTCTCCCGGAATTTGCTGGAGCCGGGCGGGCGTGGTGGGAATGACGGCGCAGCCGATCGTGCCGTTGGGAAGCTGCTCGGGTTCCCAATAGGTCATCCAGGCGTTGTTCGTGCCGACCTGGAGCGAACCTTCCGATCCGCGCCGCACGAGGCCGATGGCGAGCTCGAGGTTTTCCGGCTTGTCCCAGTCCCAGTCGAGCAGCGCGTCGATCCGGTTCAGGTTGGATCCGGCGTCGAGCGTGATGCGTTTGATTTCGCGCACCTGGATGCCGCCGGCGTCGTACGGCGGGTAGGTGAGTTCAAAGACAACCCGCTGAGGGCCGTTTTCAAGAAGCCGCCAGCTCTGAAAATTTCCGGCGGCGTAAAGTTTTCCGTTCCGCCACACGCCCGTTCCGCCGCAGCCGCGGCTGGGTCCGACTTTGTACATGTCGAGTCCCTCGCCGTGGTCCTCGTGGTAATCGGCTTTGAAATACCAGGATTCAATGACGGGCCGGCGGGTGCGTTTGACCCAGACGTCGATGCCGCTGCCGATTTCGCCGGTGCGGGCGAGGGCGGGGCCGTAGGCGCGGAAGGCGATGCGATCGTTTTCCCAGGCGAAATCGTCGAGGCGCTGCGGCTGGAACGCGGCGTAGGCGGCGGCCGGCGATTCGTCGAGCGCGAGCCGGTAGACTTCGCTCCCGGCCAGCAGGAACGCGCCGACGCCGAAGACGTCGGTGTGACCCGGGTCGAAACGTTTCGGATCGGCGCCGATGGGCTGGACGTGTTCGAGTTTGCCGTCCGGCGTGACGCAATCGACCAGGGCCGCCCACGCTTTGCGGACCGCGGGTTCGTACGCCGCGCGGTCGAGCAGGCCGCGGTTGATTCCCCAGGCGAGAGCAAAGGTGTAAAAGCCTGAGCCGCTGGTTTCCTTCAGCGGATACGATTGGGGGTCGAGCAGGCTGGAATGCCAAAGGCCGTCAGGCTGTTGCAGCGACAGGATTTTGGCCGCCATTTCCTGGAATTGCCGGATGTAAAACGGCCGCGTGACGTGGTCCGGAGGCATGTTTTGGAGCACGCGCGCCAGCCCGGCAATGACCCAGCCGTTGCCGCGGCTCCAGAATACTTTTTGTCCGTTCGCCTCGCGCTTGTTGAAATAACGGCTGTCGCGGAAAAACAGGTGTTCCCCGGGATCGTAAAGGAAATCGGAAGTGGCGCGCCATTCGCGGTCGAGGAATTCCAGGTAGCGCGGGTCGCCCGTCGCGTTGTAAAGCCGCATCCAGGCGGCGGGCCCCATGAACAGCGAGTCGCACCACAGCCAGCGCTCCGACGAGGCGTCGGTTTCGAATTTCAATTCGTTGGTCTTGCCGTGCGCGGCGATGAAATCGAATCGTTCCCGGACCGGCCCGATCATGGCCGGGTCGCGGTATTGAAGATACAAATCAAGATAGGTTTGGGTGACGCAATGGTCGTCGGCGTGGTAGACGCGGGAACCCGGCTGCCAGTGCTGGCGGGTGCCCATGGCCAGCATGGCGTCCTGGTATTTCGGATCGTCCGCGACCCCGGCGAGCCCCTCCATGCCGGCGTAAAGCGCGCCGTAAGTCCAGTCGTCGGCGGGATGGCGGAGCGGCTGGGCGAGCTGCCAGTCGGCAACGCATTTCATCGTGGCCAGGACGGCCTGGGGGGTGAACGCATTGGTGACGCAGGGTTGAATGGATCCGGCAACTGAGGATGCGGCCGCGAGGAGAGCGGCGGCGAGAGCGGAGAATCCGGCGGCTTTCATGAATTTACCATCCGCCAACTCACGTTGGCAGCTACGGGTTCGGCCCGGGCATCCGGGTGCGCGGCATGTTGAGGAAAGCCGGCGGTGACGTCAACTTGCAGTTATTGAGGCAGGGGCCCGATTGGCGTTAAGTCTACCGGCGGAAATACGATAATCACGCCTCCTCCTCCGGATCCTCCCTCCACGGTCGTTGTGGCGGAGGACAAAGTGAAATTGCCGTTTCCGTTCGTGCCGGCGAACCGTCCATAACCACGACCGTAGCCCTGTAAAACGGCTCCGTCGAATGGAAGTACTCGGCCCGAGTCGGTGTCCAGGACACTGCCCTTGAAGAGCCCGGTGCCCTTGTTGATCGTGAGGTTGAACCGGTTGGCCCCCGCCATTTGGCTGTCGGAAACCCAATAGGCATAATGCGCGACAAGGCGATCTTCGAACCAGGCATCGCCGTAATCGAAATCGAGGGGGTTGCCCGGCGTGTATATCAAGGCCGAACCCATGACGAAGCTCTGATTGGTAAATCCATCCTGATACCACCTGGATTGGGGCACGGGCAACTGGATCCAATCCACCGTGCCGAGGAGGATGGTCCGGTTGTAAACGGTGAGCCAGCCCATGAGCAGTTCCTTGCCTGACTGCAGGGAAACATACAGGGGCCATTGGCCCTGGGCGGAGAGAATTGTGTTTTGGGAAATGGCAGTTCCGTGCCCGGTTTTGCCGTTGAATTTCACCCGGCCAGCCATGTCTATTTGAACGGAGCCGTAGCTGTTGCCTCCGGAATCGGCGGGTATCACCAGGGTATAGTTGCCGGCCTGGGGCGCGGGATTTGTGGATGAGGAATACGGATTTCGATTGGCCGTGAGTTCCGCCGTCCAATTGCCGTCGGTCACGTGACCGGTGATCCGGTCGGCGTGGTACAAATCCAATTGAAGAACCATTTGGAGCGGGGTCGAGTTATTGCGGGGGATGGAATTGGACCAGGCGCCGTCGCTGCGGAACTGGCCTTTGAGTGAGTAACTCTTGCCGGCTGAAATCAGTTTGCCATTCAGCTGCCCCTTGCCATTCACGGTGGCTTTGATGAACCCGGCACTGTCAATTTCAACGCCATTCGTGTCGTAGAATAATCCCTCGTAACTTCCCACCGCCGGACCGAATGGATACGCAACCACGGAGACACGAAGAACCAGCCCATCCTGCATCTGAAAAGTCAATCTCGCATCGCGGCTGAGCAGTTGGCTGTTTTGCCACCACGAATCGAAGAGGGTTCCGCCGGTTCCAGAAGCGGTGATGGTATAGGTCTTTCCGATTTCGAGGGAATGACCGGAGAGATCGGGTTTCAATTTCGCCCCGCCCGGATTGAGGATGGTCAGCGGGCTGGTCTGGACATAAAACACCGTCACGCTGGGGGGATTGGTGGTGACATTGCCGGCAAGGTCGCAGGCGCGCACGCGCACCACGTTTGTTCCCGGGACCAGGTTGGTCGCCAGGGCGGACCAAGAGGTGGTCCCGGAGGCGGTCGAGTAGGAGTTCGTTCCCAAGGCGTTTTCAACCCGGAACTCCACCGAACCCACCCCGCTGGCGTCGTCGGTGGCGGATCCGGTGACGAGGACGAAGGGCGACGTGGATCGCGCAAAAGACGCGGGAGACGCAATCGTCACGCGCGGCGGTGTAAGATCGGTGCCGGCTTGCGAAACGAGGACGGTTTGCCCGGCGACGGTCAAGCTGACCTGGCGCGGCAGGAGTCCTGTATTGGCCGCGAGCTTCACGGATATCGGTATAATCCCCGAACCGTTCGTCGGCGAGAGCGTGATCCAGTCGGCCCCGCCGGCGGCGGTCCAATCGCAATAATACCCCGCGATCACCGTCACGCCCGCGGTCTGCGCCGCGGCGCTGCAGGTAACATTCGTGGTGTCGACCGAGTAAACGCAAGGCGGATCATAGGAAGCATATTCGAAGGCGCCGATATCGGAATGGGGGCCGACGGGCCGGAGCATGCCGCGCTGATCGGCGATCGGCGCGGCGACATCATCGGCCGCATCGATTGCCGGGCTCCCGGGCAGGAGCGCATGGGTGGGCGTCGGTCCGCCGTTGTCGGCAAGGGGAGCCAGCAGAGGGTTGGTGTTGTTCAGGCTGCCGGCATTGGTGAACTGGCAACTGGCGTCTGAGCTGAGGTTGTATCCGCCGTCGGTGAGAAGCCCGAAACAATTGCTGCTTCCGGGGCTGTTCGCAAGGACGGTGTTGATCATCAGGGTCTGGCCATTGATCGAGGCAATGGCGCCGCCGTAAGCATTCCCGTTGGTGAGACCGGCGCCGCCGAGGGCATCGTTCAGTGTCAGCGTGTTGTTCACCGAAATGAGCGTGCCGCCATCATTGCAAATGCCCCCTCCAAAACCGTCCGCTCCATTGGGCCAATACGATCCGGTGTTCAGGTACGTGGCTGCCCCGGCGGCCACGTTGCCTGTCAGGGTGCAGTTTGTCAGGTTGCAGAGGCCGGTCACATAAACGGCACCGCCGCGGGCGTTCGCGGGCGGGACTCCTGCACTGGATGGATAGGCACCATCAACACGGTTGCTGGTGAACGTAGTCCCGAGGATCACAAACTCGCCAGAGCCCGCGATGGCCCCGCCCAATCCCTGCCCGCCCCAGAAACCCAGGTTCGCCATGGTGGTTCCCGCGCCGCCCACGGCCTGGTTGCCGTCAAACCGACATTGCTCAATCCTGGTGAACGCATCGGAATGAACGGCGCCCCCGTCACCGTCCGCCGAACCCACGTCGCCTCCGGCCGATTGGTTGCCGCTGAAGCAGGATCGCAAGACTTGCAGCGGACCTGCGCTGCAGATGGCGCCGCCCTGGCCGGGTCCGGGTGTGCCGTGGTAGGAGCACGCCGAAGCGCCTTTGACCGTGTTCGACGCGAACGTGCAACCGGAGACCTGGAGGGATCCACCGTTGTTAAGAACCGCCCCGCCTCTCCCCGCATGTCCCGAGGAGAATCGCGACCATGCATAAACGACGGTCCGCCCCTGATTTCCCTGAAAGGCACAATCCGTCAATCGAACACTCCCGCGGACGGTGGAGATGGCTCCTCCGTTTCCGCCTCCGAAATCGCCTCCGTAGGCCATCAGCGACGGGGTGAACAATGAAGAGCCTCCCTGGGCCAGGTTGGATTCGAACCGGGAATTTGCAAGAAGCGTGGTGGAATCCGCTGCATGGATTGCCCCACCAAACGCATCACCCGAGTTACCGCCGTTTAAATTCACCGCGTTGCCGCCGGCAGCGACGTTGTCTTGGAAAACGGTGTTGCTGACGGTCAGGGTGCCGTTGGAAATGCGGATGGCGCCGCCATGGCCCGGACCCCCGGCACCCACGACGGCAGAGTCGTTGTAAGGATCGTTGGTTCCACCCGGTCCACCCCGGACGCTATTGGAAACAAACCGGCAATCCAGCGCGGCCAGTTGTCCGTATTGAACGTCGATCCCGCCGCCCTGGCCCGCACCGGCAGGCTGGCTGGCCACCCCATTCGTGCCCGTCGCCAGCCCGTTCGCAACCGTGACGTGCAGCAGCGTCAGCGAAGCGTTTGACACCGACAACACCCGAACCGACTGCTGTCCGTCGAGCGTGATGCTGTGGCCGGAGGCGTCAAAGACCGTATTGGCACGGATGACGAGAGTGTTGGTGAGCGCGATGGTTCCGTCGCAATCGAACATGACGGCGCCGCCGCCGGCCAGCGCGGCGCGCAGGCTGGATTCGTCCGCGTTGGTGACCGTGCCCGCGCCGGGCATGGATTGCGGCACCGAGAGCGCCAGGGACAGCAGGGCGGATCGGCAAAGGAGTGGGAGAGAGCCAGGTTTCATCATGATCCAAGGTTGAGCATCCCTGACGACTGTCGGAGCATGGCAAAAAAGGCGTCCCTTGACAATCCATTAATTAGCGCCGAAAACTCGAAGTCCATCACAGGTGTTCTTGCAATGGTCTCCCGCCAGGCGGTAATCTCAGGTGTGGCTCGAGTTCTGTCCATTTTTCTCTGCCTGTTCAGCCTGGCGCAAACGAGCGGAGCCGCCCCGTGGAAGTTCTTCATGTTCGGCGACACGCGGGATGCCGACAAGCCGGTGAACACGAACATCCTCGCCGAGTTGTCCGCCGAAATCATCCGGCAATCGCCTGCGTTCGCCTTCGTGGCAGGCGACCTCGTCCTCTCCGGCAGCCTCGAATCCTTCGAGATCTGGACCAATGTCATCGCTCCCGTCCGGGCCGCCGGCATCGCTGTCTATCCCATTGCGGGCAACCATGACGCGCCGGACCTGACGGATTACGCGGCGGTGTTCGGGCCCTGGGTGCCGTCGAACGGCCCCGCCGGCGAAATCAGCCTGACCTACTCCCTGGTGGTTTCAAACTCGCTGGTGCTGGCGTTCGACCACAACGTCCATCCGCACCTGTTGAACCAGGCATGGATGGACGCGGTCCTGTTGACCAATACCCAGCCGCACGTGTTCGCGTTCGGCCACGAACCGGCTTTCAAGGTGCTTCATGCTGATTGCCTCGGGACGTATCCGGCCGCGCGCGACACGTTCTGGCGCAGCCTGGCACGGGCCCGCGGACGGCTCTACTTCGCCGGGCACGACCATTTCTATGATCACATGCGCCTCGACGACGGCGATGGCAACCCGGACAACGACCTGCACCAGTTCATCGTCGGCACCGGGGGTTCTCCAATTTACGGGGATGCACCCTACGACGGCGACAACGGCGCCTGGACTCCGGTGCGGATTTTTCACGAGGCCGTGTTTGGCTATGTGATGGTGACGGTCGATGGATTGAACGTCTCGGTCCAATGGTGGCGGCGGTTGCCGACCGGGACTTATTCGGCGAGCGAGGAGGTGTTCAGTTATACCGCGGCACCGCCGCCGTTGAAGCTCTTCGTGAACGTTTCGCCGGGGCGGATGCAACTGTGGTGGGCAGACGGGATTCTCCAGTCGGCCCCGGCACTTCGCGGACCCTACAGCGACGTCGCCGGGGCCGCATCGCCCGTCGTCGTCACGAATTTCACGACGGCCCCGTGCTTTTACCGGCTGCGGTCAACCCAGTGATTCGAGGATGGATTTCGCGGCGGCGAGCGGATCGGGCGCCGCATAAATGGGCCGGCCGATCACCAGCCAGTTCGCGCCCGCCGCAACCGCCTCCCGCGCGCTGAGCGTGCGCTTCTGGTCGTCGGCCTTTTCCGTTCCCGCCCGGATGCCGGGCGTCACCAGTTGCACCGACGCAGGCAGCGCCTGCCGCAGCGCGGTGATCTCGAGCGGCGAACAAACCAGGCCGCGGATCCCCGACTGCACCGCCAGAGCAGCCAGTCGTTCCACCTGCTTGCCGACATTCGCCTCGCAGCCGGTCTGCGCCAGCGTGTTCGCATCGTGACTCGTCAGCACGGTCACCCCGAGCACCAGCGGGACCGCGCGGCCCAGTTCGGTCGCGGTCTTCTGGGCCGATTGCTCCGCGGCGCGCATCATTTCCGATCCGCCGCAGGTGTGGAGGGTGAGCATCTGGACATCGAGCCGGACGGCGGCTGCGACGGATTTCGCCACGGTATTGGGGATGTCATGAAATTTCAGGTCGAGGAACACCGACGCACCGGTGCCGCGGATGCGCCGGACGATGTCCGGTCCGGCGCTGGTAAAAAGTTCGCCACCAGGTGCAAATCCGCCCACGGCCGGGGCGACGGTCCGTGCCAGTTCCCAGGCGGCATCGGGGTGGAGACATCGAGGGCGACAAAGATCGGGTTGCGCATGGGGCGGAATATTGGCGCAGGCGGGGTGGAAGAGAAAGCAGGAAGTGGGGGGTGGAAAGGCAGAATGAAGAATGCAGAATGCAGAATGCCGGGCCTGTAGCCGCCAACGTGAGTTGGCGGACCTTCCGCAATCTGACGATTGCGGCTACGAGGCAATGGCGCAGACCGCCGGGCTTTCTGCATTCTGCATTCTACCTTCTGCCTTGAGTTTTGGTCCGGGTTCCGGTTTGATTTGCCGGATTTGAAGCGCGCAGAAACGACATGAACGCAGAACAACTGGCCAAAGCAAAGTCCCTCGGTTTTTCGGATCGCCAGATCGCCCATCTCACGGGCCGGACCGAGGACGACGTCCGGGCCGAGCGCAAGCGTCTCGGGCTGGTGCCGAGCTACCGCCTGGTCGACACCTGCGCCGCGGAGTTCGAGGCTTACACGCCGTATTTTTATTCCACCTACGATCGCGGGGACGACGAGGTGCGGCCGTCGGACCGGAAGAAGGTGATGATCCTGGGCGGCGGGCCGAACCGGATCGGGCAGGGGATTGAATTTGATTATTGCTGCGTTCACGCGGCGTTTGCTCTGAAGGAGGACGGGTTTGAAACGCTGATGGTGAATTCGAACCCGGAGACCGTGTCGACCGATTACGACACGAGCGACAAGCTGTTCTTCGAGCCGTTGACCCTCGAGGACGTGCTGCACATTTACGAGCGGGAAAAGTGCTGGGGAGCGATCGCGCAATTCGGCGGCCAGACGCCCCTGAACCTGGCGCTCGGGTTGCAGAAACACGGCGTCAACATCATCGGCACCTCGCCCCAGGGCATCGAGATCGCGGAAGACCGGAAACTCTTCGCCGCGATGCTGCGCAAGCTCAACATCCCGCAGCCGCCGAACGGCCTGGCGACGAACGAAGCCGAGGCGCTCGCCGCATCGAAGGACCTCGGCTACCCGGTCCTGGTCAGGCCCAGTTTTGTGCTGGGCGGCCGCGCGATGCAGATCGTGTATTCCGACGCCGAGTTGCAGCACTACATGCGGTTCGCCGTCGAGGCGTCGCCGGAACGCCCGGTGCTGGTGGACAAATTCCTCGAGGACGCGACGGAGGTGGACGTCGATTGCATCGCGGACACGGGGCGCTACGAGAATCCGGCGGACGGCACGATTGTGATCGGCGGGATGCTGGAGCACATCGAGTTCGCGGGGGTGCATTCCGGGGACGCGGCGATGGTGCTGCCGCCGCACACCCTGTCGCAAAAGGTCATCGGCATCATCCGCGAATACACGCACGCGATGGCGCGCGAGCTGAAGGTGATCGGCCTGATGAACGTGCAATATGCCGTCAAGGGCGACACGGTGTATTGCCTCGAGGTGAACCCGCGTGCCTCTCGAACGGTTCCGTTCGTCAGCAAAGCCATCGGGTTCCCGCTCGCCAAGCTGGCCGCGAAAGTGATGGCGGGAAAATCGCTGAAGGAACTCGGGTTCACGAAGGAAATTTGGCCGACCTACTGGGCGATCAAGGAATCCGTCTTCCCGTTCAACCGGTTCCATGGCCAGGATATTTTGTTGTCGCCCGAAATGCGGTCGACCGGCGAGGTGATGGGGCTCGATGCCGACCGCGGGACGGCGTATGCGAAATCGCAGATGGCGGCCGGGTCGCCGTTGCCGCTGGGCGGGCGGGTATTCATCAGCGTGAGCGACGAGCACAAGACCGAGGCGGCCGAGGTGGCGCGGCAGTTTGTCGAGCTCGGGTTTGAACTCGTGGCCACCGGTGGAACGGCGTCGGTGATCGAGAAGGCGGGGCTGCAGGTGCAGCGGATTTTCAAGCTGCAGGAAGGCCGCCCCAACGCCATCGATTTGCTGAAGAACAAGGAAATCCAGCTCGTCATCAACACCCCCTCCGGCCAGGCGCCGCGGGCGGACGAGGTGAAGATCCGCACCACCGCCGTCTACACCGGCACGCCGATCATGACGACGCTCAGCGGCGCGCGCGCCGCCGCGCGCGGGATCGCCGCGCTCAAGAAGTCGGGATACAGCGTGCGGACCCTGCAGGAATACCACTGAGTCCAGTGCGGAATGCGGAGTGCGGAGTGCGGAATCCTCGCGGCGTGGGGGAGCCGCTAAATTCTCAAATTCTCAAACTCCTAAACTCCTAAACTCCTAAACTGAATGACTCCGGGTCCAATCCAGGAGTTTTTGGGTTTTCCCCTCGGGCCATGGGTCGGGTTCAGTGAAGATTTTTCCGTGGTGCCGCCAGCGGGGATGGAAATAATTCAGGATCACCCGGACATTCTCCCGTTTCAACAGGACGGGGCGGCGCATGAACAGGGCGATGATCGTGATGAATCCCTGGAGACCGAGCACGAATTCCGCGTTCTCCAGGATGCCGAACAGTTCCTTCAACGGGACGTTGTAGCACGTGTGATCGGCGCCGCGGATGCCCACGTCACGGGATCCGACCACCACGCATTTCAATCCGGCCTGCCTCGCGCCCGCAATGAAATCCTCGATCCATCCCGTGTTCAGCCAGTTCTTGTGCCCGCGATATTTCATCGTGCCGGCGTCGGATTGAATGACGCAATAACGCGAGAAGGGCGGCGGGGTGGATTCGAACTTCAGATACGGCGTGGCGAACGCGTCGAAGGGGTAGCGGACGAATTTCCAGCGCTCCACCATGATGCAGCCCATCCCGTAAATCAGCGGGTTGAGCTTTTTCGTCGAGCGACGGTCGTAATTCCCGAGGGGCGTGGCGATCTCGGGGACGATTTGAATGTCGCAGGGAACCTTCTGGCTGTCCCAGAACTCGCGGATGACGCCGAGGGAATTCTTTTGTTTGTCGGCGAGGTAATAGACGAGCCGGTCGTCGGGGCCGGCGAGTTGCCGGTATTTGTTCAGGATCAGGACGCAGTCGCCCAGCCCGCCGCCTGCAATGAAGGTCTTCATGAGTTCACGCGGAGGAGCGCCGGCCGGGAGTGACGCAAAGTTTCCAGCACGCTGGGATTTTGTCCCCCTCGCGGTAAAGGCCGGGAATGCGATCCCACTGATGGACGATCGGCACGGTGGACCCGTCCCGGTTGCACAGGTAACCCTCGCGAGTCTTCCGCTCCGGCGTCACGGTTTCGCTATCCAGCGTCAGGATCGGCCCGTTCCAGTTTTCGAAAACATGAATCGGCGAGAGCAGCCCGCGATGCACAAACTGCGTGTGCAATCCCTGGTCGATCCCCTCCAGCAATCCGAAAAAGAACCGCTGCCGGATCCTCCCGGTCATCAGGTCCAGGTAGCGCATCATCGTGTCGTAATCCGCCAGGATCGTACCCGCGCAGACGATGTTTTGATTCTGGAGGCGGAGCATCTCGGCGACGCCGGCGGCTTCGACCATGCCTTTGACGCCGCACCACGAGTGGCGGATGCGTTTCACCCGGTTCTCCAGTGCGACGGACAATCCCGGTTCGAACGGGTAGGCGAAGGGATCGGATTGAAACACGACGTCGCGAATGTCGACGAGGAAGACGAAGCGCGGTTTTTCCTTCAGGCCGAGGAGGTAATCGCGGTATTCGTAGAACCGGGCGTTGTTGAAGAAGAGATAGCGTTCATCCCGCGGTTCGCCGCGGTGGTGGCGGTAATAGCGCCAGACGGCGCCGGCGCCGGCCTTTGCGCGCGCGGAAAACGAGCGCAGCGTCCGAATGCCGCGGTAATCGTAATCGATGACGCTCGCATCGTGCTCCCGCATCAGGCGCCGGCAGTCCTCGGAAACCGAGCTGGCAAACACCGCCACCGGCGCGGTGCAGCCGGACAGCCGCAACGAATAGAAAAACGGCTCGATCGCCGCGGCGTCCAGCCCGCCGCTGGTGGATGTCAAAATCAGGTTCATCCAGCCCGCGATCAGTCGGCGTCCGTCCGGAACGGAGAAGCCGGCAGCCCGGCGCCGTTGAACAAATTCCCCTCGGGCACATTCGCCCAGCCGTAGCGAACCGCCTGCGGTTTCGAAACCGCGTCGCAGGTGACCACGACGGTCTTACCCTTGATCACGGCTTTCGCCGGATGAAACACCTTGTCGGGCCCCGCCATCGTGAAGCCGGTGAGCGTCCCGCCTTTGGCGACCAGGCCGCCGTCGAGGTGCGAGAAATTCAGCGTCGCTTTTTTGCCTTTGACGGTCATGGATTCGTAGGCGGGGCCGGAGTATTCGATTTTCTGGCCATAAGCGAGCGCGAGCGCGGCCAGTGCCAGCCGTTGTCCCACCGGCTGCTTGTGCGCCGGGTGGATATCGTCCGCATCGCCGCAATCGATCGTCACGGCCATGGCTGTGTTGGTGGTGCGCCGCCAGGTCAGCAGTTGCGCTTCGCGAATTTCCGGCGTCATGCCGTTGTAAGGCGCGATTTGCACGAACAGGAACGGGAAATCGCCCTCGCCCCACAGCCGCCGCCAGTCGGCGATCAGCGCCGGGAACAGGGTTTGATATTGTTTTTCGCGGCCCACGTTTGCCTCGCCCTGGTACCAGATGACGCCGCGAATGGCATACGGCAGCAGCGGCGCGATCATCGCATTGTAGAGAACTGTCGGCGCGCCGGCGCTCTGGCTCATGTCCTGCGGCGGCCAGCCCACCTGGGCCAGCGCCGGCCCCTGCCGGCTCAGCCAGTCGCCCGTCAGCACGACTTCCCCGCCCGCGCCCGCCAGCCGCATCGTGTCCTTGCCGCCATACAGGCCACCCCCGGCGCCGGTATCCAGCACGCGGACCGCAATCACATTGGCCCCCGCCTTCAGCAGCCCGGCCGGCACGTGGTAAACCCGCGGCTGATCGTACCCGCTCGTGGCGCCGACCTGCACGCCGTTCACCCACGTGGTGTCGATGTCGTCAATCGCCCCCAGGTGCAGTTCCGCGTCATGATTCGTCCAGCTTTCGGACAGGTCGATCGTCCGCCGGAACCAGAAAATTCCATCGAACCCCGGATAACCCACCGCCTCCCAAAATGTCGGCAGCGTCATCGGCTTCCAGCCCGCGGTGTCCAGCGTCTCCGCGCTCCAGGGCGGGTTGGCGTCCGAGCCCGGATCCTTCGCGCGATACCAGGCGTCGAGCTGAATTTTGTAGGCCTGCTTCGCCTGTTCCGGGTTTGCGGCGAGCTGTTTCACGGATTCGAGTTGGCCGGCAAATTCCGGCAGCGCCTTCAATCCCGCCTCGCTCGTCCACGCCTCCGCCGGCGTGCCGCCCCAGGAACTGTGAATCAACCCGATCGGCACATGCATCGCCGCATACAGGTCGCGCCCGAAGAAGTAACCCACCGCCGTGAAATCCTTGACGGTTTCGGGCGAGCACATCGACCAGCCGCCGGTGACGGTCGACAGCGGCGTCAGCGCTGTTTTCTTGTTCACGTAAAACTGCCGGATGTCGGGGTGCGTGGCGGCGGCGACTTCCAGTTCCCAGTTCGTGATCGGCTTCTGTCCGTCCTGCAATCCGAGGTGGCGTTCCATGTTGGATTGCCCGCTGCAGACCCAGACTTCGCCGACGAGAATGTCCTTGAGGACGATCTTGTTGTTCCCCGCGATGGTGAGGGTGTGCGGGCCGCCAGCTTTCAGCGGCGCCAGGTCGACCGACCATTTGCCGTCGGCGCCGGCGGTGGCGGAGACGGATTGACCTTCGAATTCGACGGTGACTTTCTCGCCCGGGGCGGCCGTGCCCCAGATCGGGACCCGGATGCCCTGCTGCAACACGGCGCCGTCGCTGAACAGGGGGTTGGGAACCACATCCGCCCGGACCGAAAACGCCGCCAGGCCGAGCGCGGCGAACAACAGGTGTTGGATTTTCATATCGAAGCGGCAAGCAGAATGACAAATGGCCGAAACCATCAGCAAGCACAATCCGGACCTATGAAATGCGGAGTGCGGAACTCGGAGTGCGGAATCCT